>CAJYQL010000072.1 GCA_913776965.1 uncultured Xylophilus sp. | reverse complement strand
GCGCTTGGCGATCAGCGGGCCCCACTGCAGGATCTGCTTGACGTTCTCCAGCGTGATGACCCGCGGCTGCACCTGGCCGGCCCAGCGCACGCCGACCCAGGCCAGGCCGCGCAGCACCTTGCTGCGCGGCTGGCCGCCGCGGGCCTGGCTGTGGTGGGTGCAGTCGGGCGACATGTGCAGCAGGCCGACCAGGCGGCCGCGGGTCGCGTCGCGCGGCGCCACGTCGAACACGTCGCGGCAGTAGTGTTGGGTCTGCGGGTGGTTGGCCGCGTGCATGCTGCAGGCGTCGCTGTCGTGGTTCACAGCGATATCGACATGCCGGCCGATCGCCTGCTCGATGGCTTCGGACATGCCGCCGCCGCAGGCGAAGTCGTCCACCAGCAGTTCGTCGGATAGGTCGAGGATGAATTGTGGGGTGCGCATCAGTCGGCCCGTCCCTTCTGTGCCGCACCTATTGGCGCCACGCTACCGCAGGGCTTCCCACTGTTCGGGCAGATCGGCCCGAAGTCGGCGCAGTCGCGGCACTTCGGCTCGCTCTTGCCGACCGGCACGAATCGGCGGGGCACCAGCACCGGATCCGCAGGGGCGGCCGGCTCGGCCGGTGCCGCTGTCAGAGCACGCCAAGCGACGCCCGCCAACCATGCAGCCCAGGCGCGCTGCACATTGAACGAGTCGTAGAAGCACGCGGTGCGGTCGAGGTTCGGGCCGCAGTCGAATTCAACGACCCACGCCTCGAAGGCTTCGCGCTCGGGTTCGCCTCGGCCATCGTTGGGCTGCGACGGCAGGGTGCCGACACGCGCGAGGACCGCACCGGCATAGTCGCGCATCAGCCGGCCGAGCGCGCCCTCGACGTGCTCGGCCGCTGCGATCTTCGGCGCGCCGGTGGCGGCGTTGGACCAGCGCAGCAGCAGCGGCCACAGCTCGGTGTTCTGGAAGTCGGGCAGCGGCGGGAGGCCGCCGGCGCCGGCGGTGGCCGCGGCGGGGCCGCCGGCCGGGATGCAGGTGATGTCGGTCATGGTGTCTCCATGTCGAGGGGGAGGGAACGGGCGGCGGCCGGCGCGTCGAACATCCGGCGGCTCTGCAGGGCGGCCTCGATGCGGCGGCAGGCCACGTCGAAGAAGTGCGGGCTCTGCTCGCAGCCGATGAAGCGGCGGCCGAGCTGGACGGCGGCCACGCCGGTGGTGCCGGAACCCATGAAGGGATCCAGCACGACACCGCCGGCGCTGCAGATGCGCACCATGTCGGCCATCAGCTCGACCGGCTTCTGCGTGATGTGCTCGCGGTTGGCTGGCGGCGTGTACTGGTAGAAGCCGGGCAGGACGCCGATGCCGCGCTCCAGCGGCATCGGGCCGGCGCTGCCCCACACCACGTACTCGCAGGCGGCGGTGAAGCGGCCGAGCTGCGGCCGGGCGCTACGCTTGAACCACGGCACCACGCCGCGCCAAACCCAGCCGCCGCCCTGCAGGTAGTCAGTGGAAACGGGGAGCTGCCGCCAGTCGGTAAACAGCAGGCCCGGCGCGCCCGGCTTGCAGGCGCGCAGCGCAGCCGCCGCCCACAGGCAGCTCCAGAAATGGAAGTTCCGCTGGTCGCGGTTGTCGCCGCCGAAGTTCTCCAGCGCTAGGTTGCCGCTGTCGCTCTGCAGGTATTTCGACCGCGTGTCCATCACGCGATCACCGCGGAAGGCGCCGCCGCTGCTGTAGGGCGGGTCGGTGATGAGGGCATCGACCGACTGCGCGTCCAGGGACTGCAGCATTTCCAGCGCGTCGCCGCGGTAGAGGATCGCGTCGCCGATCTTTTCCCGGAACATCAGGCACCTCCCGCGGAGGCATAGGCCGCGGCGCCGTCTGCGTAGAGCACCGGCAGGCCCAGGCCGGCGGCCAGGGTCTGCTCGACCAGGGCGCCGCGGGAGCGCTCCCAGCCTGGCAGCAGGAACACCGCGTCGCAGGTGACCAGGCGGGCGATGTCCATGCGCATGCAGTCCAGCCACTGCGCCGACGGGTCGGCGTTGATTTCCGCCGGGTTCTCGACGTGGTGGCCTTCGGCGCGCAGGGCCGCGGCCGCGGCGTGGAAGGCCGGAAAGTTCAGCTCGGGATAGCCCGACATCGGGCCGGCGATGTAGACGCGCATCGGGTCAGTCCTCCACCCGTTCGACGTGGTTGACCGGCAGGCCGGTGACGTGGCGCGCGGCGCGCACGGCGTGGGAGGCGTGGGGAGCGCGCACGCGGATCGTGCGCAGCAGGCCGGCGGCGGCGGCGCCCTCGACATCCTCGGCGGCGACTTCGGCCGGGACGACGGTGGCGCGGTAGCTGTGCAGGGTCTGGACGTGGGGGATGGGCAGCATGGTGGGATTTCCTCGGGTGGTCGGTGGTGGATCGGGTCAGGCGACGAGCTGGAGCTGCGCCGCGTTGTCGCCAGCGGGCGGTACCGGCTTGCGGCGCCGGCGGCGCGGGGCGTTCTGCTGGGCGATGCGGGCGCGCTCGGCGTCGAACACGGCGCGCAGGTGCTCGGTGGTGGTCTTGGACGAGTTCACGTAATCGCCGTCGATCGGCCGGGCGTAGGCGTGCATGCGCGGCTCGGTGCGTTTCGCTGTCATGGGGTGGGCTCCTGGCGGTGGGGTGGGACCGGCGCGGGGGCGCCAGCGGGGAGTACTGCCGCCGTGGCCGGGCCGGCGGCGGTCGTGCGGAAGGGGGACACGAAGTCGGCGCGGGTCAGGCGGTGCTCGGTCAGCACGCGCAGCAGGTCGGCCAGCAGCTCGGGCCGCGTGTCGAGCACCGCGCGCTTCATCGCCTCGCGGGCGGCCTGGCCGTCCTCGAAGTCGTCGCAGCGCCGGCGGGCTGCATCGAGCGTCGCGGCCAGCAGCGGCGACACCGGGCGGGCGCGATCGGGCACGGCGGCGCCGGCCTGGGCGGCGGGATGGGGGCGGGTGGTGCGGTTCGGTGTCACTGGAACCCCCCGGCGGTGGCGCGGGCGAAGGCCGCACGCATTTCCGCGACCCCGGACGGGGTGCACCAGTCCGGTTTTTCGGGCTCGGGCTGGCCGAAAAGCTCGCGCGCCAGCGTCCCGGTGATGCGGGCCGTACAGTTATTGAAACCAGTCCAAGCGCACGGCAGAGCCGCGCGGACGGCCGCGTCCTCGACCGCCGGCGCGGCCTGTTCCACGGTCGGGCCTGCGCCATCGACCACCGGTGTCCAGGCGATCCGGCGCGACACCAGCCACCGGCCGGCCATGCGGCCGCACTGCGCCCGCAGGCCGACGATGCGGCCGACGGTCACGGCCTCGCCGTATTTGTTGACCTGACCGTCCTCGGGCGGCCGGTGGGCGGTGCGCAGGCGCCACTGGCAGCGCTTGACCGCGTGACCGCCCATCGCCTCCATGAAGATGCGCCAGTCCGCGCGGACAGCGCCGCGGCGGTGGCATGCGTGATAGGCCCGCACGGTGTCGCGGTCGCCCTCTTGCTGGAACAGCTCCAACTGGTCGGGCGTCACGCGGCGCAGCTCGCGCCACACCGTCACGCTCGGCATGCCGAGCGGCTGGAATTGCCGGATGCCCCAGGTGGCCGCCCAGGCATCGACCCGGCGGGCGCCGGCGTTGCCGCCCGTCGCGGCCGGCTGGTCGCCTTGGTCCACTGCCATGCCGGGCAGGTCCATCGTGATGCCCTGGCCCTCCACCACGTCAAGGTGCTCGCGCAGGGCGATGTGGCCGACGCTCTTGGCGATGTACTTCGCCACGTAGCCGGCGCCGCCGCCGGCGACCATGCGCTTGACGTTGATCCGGTTCGCCTGCGCGCCGCGTTCGTTGCCGGCGTCGGACAGCCAGTAGCGGCGCAGCGAGGCCTCGAAGCGGATGGCCTCGGCCTCGCTCTCTACCCACACCAGGGCATGCCAGTGCGGCGTGCCGTCGTGGTGCGGCTCGGCCACGCGCAGGCCATACAGGCGCAGCTTCTTGCGGCCCAGGTGGGAGCGCAGGCGCTGCCACTTGTCGCGCAGCCAGAGCTGGCCGTCGCGCGGCGTGGCGCCCTCGTAGGTGCGATTCGGCACCGGCCGGCCGCCGGTGCCCAGCTTCACCGCATGGAAGCGGCTCGGCGTGGTCAGGGTGATGAACAGGCCGACGTGGCCGCGGCTGTCGGCATATTCCTCGGCGCCGCGGATGCGCGTCATCAGCTCGCCGCCGCGGATCGCCGGGTTGGCGGTGCCGAGCGCGGCCAAGTCGCGCAGGGTGTAGACCTGGCCCACCTCGTTGCGGTACAGCGTGCGGCCGAGGCTGTCGGCGTTGCGCTGTAGCTGCTGCTGCCGGCGCTGCAGGGTGCCGTGGCTCACGTAGCCGCCGCTGTCGCGGTGGACGACGCCCAGGCCGACCGCACCGCCCTCGACCACGCGCGCCACGTGCACGCGCAGGCGGCGGCGCCACCATGTCGGATCCTGTGCGCGCTTGATTGCCGGCTCGCCGGTGATGGCCTTGTCCTCTTGGATGCCGACCGAGCGGACCAGCAGGCGCACCGCATCGACGCGGGCCGGCAGGTCCAGGCCCTGCGCGATCGAGCCGTCGTCCAGCTCATCGGCATAGCCGGCCAGCTTCTTCGCCATCGCGCAGATGTCGTCGTCGCTGATGTCCCAGCCGATCGCGTCGCCGTGTTCGCGCTCGAAGTGGCGGACCAGCTCCAGCAGGCTCCAGGCTTGCGCCCACTCGGGCAGCTCCAGGCGCCAGCCGTCGGCGCTGGTGAGGATGTCCTGGGTCTGCTCGCGGCCGAAGCGGCGGCGGATCGCCGTGCGCCAGCCGGGCGGCGCGCAGTCCACCACACGCTTGAGGTGTGCCGATGCCTGGCCGAAGGTCAGCCGGTCCTCGCAGCCGAGCGCTGCGGCGCTGGCGTAGTTGAGTTCCCAGTCCTCGACCGACTGCGGCAGGTGCACCTTGGTCATCGCCTAGACCCTCGCCGCCAGCGCGGTGACGCGGGCGAAGTAACGTTTGCCGAAGCGCACCACGCTCTTGATTTCGTCGCGCTCGGGCGGCGGAATCTCCAGCCAGGCGCGGGAGGCGAGCGTCGACAGGTCGGTCTCGGTGCCGATGCCGGCCAGCAGCACCAGGGCCATGCGCCAGTTGGACGGCAGCTCGCACCACTCCTGCGACGCGGCATCGAGGTACTTCCCCTGGCTGGCGATCTGCACGAACTCATCGCGCAGGCGCATGAACCGCTGCAGCTCTGCGGGCAGCGCCGGCCGGCGCGCGACCGCCTGCAGCGCGGCAGGCACAGCGGCGAGCCCGAGGACGGGATCCGCCGAGGTGGCGATCGGGTCGAACGACACGCGGTCAGCCCTTGAACGGCCGCCACACGCCACGCGGCGGGTTGGCGTAAAGGCGGCGGTAGTCCACCGCGACGGATTCGCGCAGGTCGCGCAGGCGGGCGCGCTCGGCGACCGTCGGTGCGCGGGGGCGATCGGGGCAGGCCGGGTTGTCGGTGTGCGGTGCCAGGGGGCACAGCACGCCGTACTGCGGCGCGGTGAGGGTCGAGGGGTTCACGCGCGGCGGCCCTTTCGTGCGGGCACCACCGGGTCCACGATGAGCAACAGGCCGCCGCGCTTGCGGATCAGCTCCACCGTCCGCTCATGTTCGTTGAGCACGATGATGTAAGCGCGGCACACCGCGTCGAAGTTGCGCGTCCCATAGGTCCGCTGCCGGGCGGCTTCGAGGTACTGGACCGCGGCGCGCTCATCCCGTTCAGCGGGCAGGAACAGGCTGCCCAAGTCGTTCTTCTTGATCGTCAGTGCCATGACCGGTTACCCCCGCCGCGGCACGCGCAGGGCCGACATCGCCCGGGCGTCGCCGAACATGCGCTCGGCGCAGTCCATCGCGTCGCCGTTGCTGCGGGCGGCGACGCACATGCGGCGGCGCTGGCCGGCGATGTCGGTGTGCTTGACCGTCCACAGCTTCATGGGCGACGGGGTGTGCGGCTGCAGCCACTGCGGCAGGGCGCGGGGCGTGCGCAGGGTGGGCGACGGGGGCAGCAGGGACAACATCAGGCTTTCTCCGGGCAAGGCTTCGCCCAATCCGCAGCGCAGCGCGCTGCAGCGGGACGGGGAACGGGATGGGGCGGGGAGGGTGGCCGCGCTACGGCGGCGGACGGTTACGGGCCATGCGCGGCCACGCCGTCGTGGAAGATGTCGAGCTGGCCGCGGGCGACCTCGAAGGCTTCGCCGCTGGGCGGCAGGTCAGCGACGTGCAGGTGCTGCAGGGCGTCCTGCAGGCCGCGCACGTTGATGGCGGGCGACAGGGGCACGTTGAGCTGCGGGTTCAGCTTCACCGGCAGTTGCAGCCAGCGGGCCACCTCGCCGGTGAACACGAACCGCGCGAAGCAGTGCGGGTTGCGGCACTCGTAATAGACCTCGGTGACCAGCTCGGACAGTTGGCGCTTGTGGGTGCCGAAGGCCGCCTTGCCGCAGTTGGGGCAGGTGATGTGCAGCTTCATGCGGTGCCGTCCCTTTCGCTGACCAGGTAGAGCACGTTGCCGCCGGCTTGGCGGCTGATGCGACGGATGCGGGTCTTGACCAGCCACTCCAGGGCCTGCTCAAGGTTCGCCATGCCGCGGCGCACGCGCACCCGCTCCAGAAGGCGCTGCAGCTCGGCATTGACGGTGAGGGTGTGCTCAGGCATGGGGGTGGTTTCGGATGCTTTTCGACCGACGACTCGCTGCTTTTTGTCGTCTTCCGTCAGGCGGCGCGCTGTTCCAGACTCGGATCCTGTTCGGTAGCGACGGAGCGCAGGGCCTCTTTCATGCCCATTTCCCGAAACATGCTGGACGGCTGTTCGCCCCGGGCGTTCGCCATCTGCTGGATGAAGTCCCACTCATAGTCGTTCACGCGGATGGTCAGCCGGATGTCGCGCACGCGCTTCGGGTCGGGGTACATGCGAAACCTCAGGAGAAAACGATGGGAGCAAAGGACGAATCAAGAGCCGCGGAGCAGGCTGGAGGGGTGGCGGTCGTAGACCTCGGCGCCCTTGAGCGCCAGCAGGCGGACGACGGATGCCAGGCTTCGTTGTTCGGTTTCGGCGATGCGCTTGTGCCGAGCGCGTTCCTCGGCAGTGAAGCGGACGGGGACAGGCTTGGAGCTGTCCAGGCCATTCGGGGCGCGACGGATGCCGGTGCTGCTAGCGGTGAGGGCCATACGGGTACGATTGAGGAACGTAGAAATGCACTTTTTCAAATTATGACGCCGAATTATGCGCAAGACAAGCTCGGTAAGGCTGAATTGCGCGCAATCATCGGATCGCGCTTGCGAGAAGAGCGACAGCGGCTCAACTTGAGCCAAGCCGACTTGGCCGAGCGCAGCGAAGTTTCCAGGCGGTCAATCGTCGAGTGGGAGAGGGGTGCGCTCGTGCCTACCGTTGAGTTCATCGCGCACGCGGCTGAACTCGGCTTTGACCCGCTCTACGTCGTCACCGGTCAACGCATTGCTCTCAAGCAGGCGCAGGTTCTCGGCGTGCAACTCGATGCTGCAGAGCTGGAAGTGGTGGAAGCGTTCCGAGCGTGTGTGGAAGATGATCGGAAAGTGGTGAAGAGGATCGCAACAACGCTGGGGGGTATTAGCCGGTGATCGGCGAGCGCCTTAAGTCCGAGCGCATGCAGCTGGGTGCTGTGCAGGATGGGTTCGCCCAAACGGCGGGGGTGTCTCGACGGACGGTGCTCGCCTGGGAAAAGGGAGAGCAGACGCCGAGTGCGGAATTTCTCGCCAAGCTTGCGGTGGCCGGCGTTGACGTGCTGTACGTGGTCACTGGCACGCGCTCCAGCCTGCAGATGCAGTTCCTCGGTGCCCAACTCACGGACGAAGAAGCGGAAATGCTGACGGTCTTTCGCAGCGCGCCGGCGGAGTTCCGACGCAGCTTGTCCCAAATCGCCGCCGGCCTGGCGCGCGGTTCACTTCAACCCGACATACCTGCACGCACATGACGGACGTGACCCTCTCCCCCATCCGGTTTCGCTACTGCAACGCCGTCGGCGAAATCACCGAGCGAACGCTGGTGAAATGGGGTGAGGTAGGGCACTACATCCGCGGATGGGGCGAGGGTGATCCGCAGGTGCGAACGTTCCGCAAGGACCGGGTGCACGAGTACTACGACGGGTGCGCGCGGCTGCTGCGCGACCCCGCCGGCCAGCCGCCGCCGAAGGTGGTGCGCGATCGCCCGGCGGATGCACGGCCCCACATCCTCTTCACCGGCTTCGCCAAGGTCCAGCGCGCGACGCTGGAGAGCAAGGCCAACGCCGCCGGGCTCAAGGTGGTGCAGACCGTGACACAGGGACTGGTCTTTCTCTGCTGCGGTCCGAACGCTGGGCCGTCAAAGGTGGAGAAATCGCGGGCGCAGAACGTCTATGTGCTGACGGAGCCGGACATGCATGTGCTGATGGCGACGGGTGAGCTACCCGACAGTGCAATCGACTTACTGATGCGGTAGCACTCTGAGTTCTGTTGGTGTTTATTCAAAGCCCGCACTATTTAAATCGGTATTCGACTAACATTTAAATTTATTGAAGGTGCGTTGTGATTAAGGTTCCAGCAATCTCTGGATTTGCCATCAAAGATGAAGGATGGAGCCACGAAGAGGAGCGATTGCGAGTTTTGCAATCAACGAGGTTGCTGGAAGATGACACCGGAGTATGTTTTGATGAAGTGACGCGGATCGCGGCCGCGCTATTCAATGTTCCCGTAGCGCTCATCAACTTGATCGACTCTCAAAGTCTCCATCCCAAAGGTCGGTTTGGGTTGGATCAAACCTGTATTCCGCGCAATGGAGCATTTTGCGATTACACCATCAGGCAATCGACGCCTATGGTCATTCAAGATACTGAGCTGGATTCGCGGTTCGGCGATAGTGACCAAGATTCGACGGGCAAGATTTTCAGGTTTTATGCTGGCGTGCCTTTAATAACTTCGAAGGGCTTTGCCGTCGGTAGCATGTGCATACTCGACTACCAGCCTAGGCAGTTTTCCGTACAACAAGTAGGGCAACTCATCGACTTGGCAGCACTTGCTCTGGTGCAGATCGAGCACCGTCTTGCCACTGGTAAGTTGGACCATATCACCGGGCTGCATAACCGCACGCAGCTTGTTGAAGATATTGAAGATCTTGATAAATCAGAGTCGGGCCATCCGCGGTCTCTGATGGTCATGGAATTGATTGACCACGGTGAGCTTCAAGACATATCACGCCTGATGGGCGTTAAAACTCTCGAGATTTTTTTTCAGCAGATCGCTCGGCGAATTGCAGAACTAACCAGCGATTATCGCGTACGCCTCTACTATGTAGGTGTTTCTCGCTTTGCGGTGCTTTTTGATCACGCAGGCCGAACTGACACAGTCGTCCATGCCAACCAGCTGATACTTGAGGTTCAGCAATACTTGCGTTCAAAGGACGTGGTGATTGTCGGCGGGATACATGGAGGATTCAAACGGATAGCACGCGGTGAATCCGGAGATGATGTCATTCGACATGCTTTTGCAGCCTTGTATGAAGCCAAGTTGCATCATCGGCTACTCTTCGATTTCAACAGCGAGATTGACGAAAGACAGCATCGCATCAACAGCCTCATACGGGAAATACCTTTGGCTGTCAGCGAGGATCAGTTTTCCTTGGTCTATCAGCCCAAGTACAACGCGCGCCTGAAGAAATTCACTGGCGTTGAGGCTCTGCTGCGATGGAATCATCCAAAGTGGGGATTTATTCCCCCCAGTGAATTCGTGCCTTTGGCTGAAGCAACGCGGATGATTCAGGATATTACGACTTGGGTGTTGTCCAATGCACTTGCTCAGTTGAGATTGTGGAAGGTGGAAGGGCATTCTTTGACAGTTGCTGTCAATGTATCGTCAAAAAATCTTGAGCAACCCAATTTTGTTGACTATCTGCGGAGTATTCTGGAGGGTAATGAAATATCGCCTGCATCATTGCACATTGAATGCACCGAAAACGCTGTATTGACGGGCGGTATGACGAAGGGCGTACTTCGTGAGATTCAGGCACTTGGATGCTCAGTGTCGCTAGACGATTTCGGAAGTGGATATTGCAATCTTGCGTGCTTGCCCGAACTACCAGCAGAGCTTCTGAAAATAGATAGAAGCCTGATCGTGGATATCGAGAATGACACCCGCGCGAATTTACTGATTCAATCCATAATTTCTATGGGTCATGCGATGGGATACCGGGTTTTGGCTGAAGGTGTAGAGAGTAAGGGTATCTTTGATATTCTCATTGGCATGGGTTGTGATGCAATACAGGGATATTTTCTCGGCAAGCCCATGCCGCCTGAAGAAGTCATAAAGTACATCAGCAATTTTGACTACGAAAGTCTGCGCTGATGTAAAACTCGCTTGATGGAGGAGCCAGTGAACACCGTGAGTTGGATACTTCTTGCGCTAGGTTTCATGTCTGCGATTGCTGGGATTGCAGGGCTCTTCAACCCACGCTGGTTCCGCAGCCGGATGACAGGGCATGTGCCACACCGATCAAGTATTGCGCTGATCACGTTGGCCGGAACTCTGTTCCTCGGGTTGCACGGAGTTTTGTTCCATGACGAAGGACGGTTATGGCATGAATGGAGCTATCACAGAGATGTTGAAGACCGTACGCCTAAGATAGTAGGGACACCGCAGAAGTTCTCGACGCCGACCGTTATGGCCAGTGTCCTTGGCGACTTTCCACCGGAGTCTGGTGCATTCAGAATGATCAGAGCTGATCCGCTGCATATCCAACTGGTAATTACCGACACAAAATTTTTAGTAGATGCGCGGCAACTTCAAACACGTATGCTGCAAGCCTTTCAGTGGGGCGTCTGGCGGACTTTTATGCACACCGATCATGACGAGGTGACCGTGACGGTGATCGCATCTATGGCGATTGATGGACATACGACGCTCAGCGGACGGGTGCGACGTGATACGGCAGTGCACGTCCTGCAGAGGCACCTAGGTGTCCAGGAGTTCGCGGCACTCATCATGCCCGACCAAAAATGGACCGAGGTGGCAAAGCGGTGCCATTACGAGGGACTTGGGGAGCCGGGCCTGCATGCCTGTTCGCGCATTCTTGCCGGACGCCGTCTTTTTTGATCGAATGTTTTTGCTCCAGTCGCCCCGGCGTCGCGCTTGGCTCCTTGCGAAGTCACCCCATTGCCTAACATCGCATAGCACTACCCGCAAGCTCATCTAGCCAGTACGTCAACCACTTTTTTCAGCCTTTCGATCAACCGAAACAACCCTTATAACCCCCGCCGTACATTTGTCAGTAGTTACGGTGGTGGTCATACATGGATAACAACGAGCGGGCCCAAGAAAGCGGCAGCGCAAGCACAGATCAGCGCCTCCGGTCGATCTTCAACAGCGCCGTAGATTTCGCCGTTATCGGCATCGATCTGCACGGCATCGTCACCGACTGGAACCCTGGCGCAGAGAACATCCTGCGCTGGTCTGCCTCCGAGATGGTCGGACAAGACGCCAACCTTTTCTTCACGCGCGAGGATCGTGCAGAAGGTCGGATGTACACTGAAATGCGCTGCGCCCGGGAAGCAGGCCGCGCCTCGGACGAACGCTGGCATCTGCGCAAGGACGGCTCACGGTTCTGGGCCAGCGGCGAAATGATGCCGTTGCTCGATAGCAACAAAACCCATGTTGGCTATCTCAAGATCCTGCGCGATTCCACGGCCAAACGGATCGACGAAGGTGTCCTACGGTCCGAAACCGACTTTCTGAAAAGCGTCCTGGCGTCGTCGGCCGACTGCATCAAGGTACTGACCCTCGATGGCAGATTGGTCTACCTGAGCGAAGGCGGCCATTCTGCGCTCGAGGTCGAAAACTTTGACCAGATCCAAGGAAAGTTCTGGCCCGACCTTTGGCCGGATGCAGCGCGAGCCCAGGTAGCGGCATCAATCGACAGCGCCCGCGTCGGTGAAGGTGCGCGCTTCCAGGCATTCGCCCCCACGCTTAAAGGTACCGAGAAGTACTGGGATGTGCAGGTCTCTCCCATCCGTGGCCGCGATGGCACTGTCTCCCGGCTGCTGTCAGTTTCTCGCGATGTGACGGACGTGCGGTCTGTCGAGAGCAAGCTGGCTCGCAGCCAGGAACGCCTGCAGGCCGCGCTGAACGCTTCCGACATGATCGGCATTTGGGATTGGGACATTCGCGGCGATGTGGTGTACGCCGATGCGAAATTCGCCAAAGCCTATGACGTCGATCCGCAGGAGGCCGCGGCCGGGGCGCCCCTCGTGCGGTTCTTAGAAGGCATCCATCCCGACGATCAGGCGATGGTTGCGCAGGCGATCGACCGCGCACTGAAAGACGGCGCGGACTACGCATGCGAATACCGGCTTCTGCAAAAGGGCGGTGAGCCCATGTGGATCTCCGCACGCGGTATCGTGATCCGAGATGAGGCTTGGCAGCCGCTGCGAATGACCGGTGCCGGGATCGACATCACCGCACGCAAGCGTGCGGAAGAAGCGGTTCAAGACGCCAACCGCCGCCTTGCATCCCAGGTGCTCGAGGAACTGGCGAAGCGTGAGGTAGCGGAAGAATCCCTGCGTCAGTCCCAGAAGATGGAGGCCGTTGGCCAACTCACCGGCGGCTTGGCGCACGACTTCAACAACCTGCTGACCAGCGTGGGCGGCAGTCTGGAACTGGTGAAGAAACGCGGCGCGCAGGGTCGCTTCGACCAGCTGGACAAGTACCTGGATATCGCCTTGGGCGCCACCCAGCGTGCGGCAGCGCTTACCCATCGGCTGCTTGCTTTCTCGCGCCAGCAGACGCTCGATCCGAAGCCCACGAACGTGAACTGGCTGGTTGAGGGTATGGCCGAGCTCATCAACCGCACGATCGGACCGGAGATCACGTTGACGACCCGGCTCGATCCGAACCTGTGGAGTTCGCTGGTCGATCCCAGCCAACTCGACAACGCCCTGCTGAATCTGTGCATCAACGCCCGCGACGCGATGCCCAATGGCGGCACCTTGAACATCACGACCTTTAACTATCCGATGGGCGAAGCCGAGGCGGGACGCTGGGCGATCGAGCCGGGAGAGTATGTCGCGATCGATGTGAAGGACGACGGGGGCGGCATGCCCCCCGAGGTCATCAAACGGGTGTTCGAGCCGTTCTTCACGACAAAACCGTCAGGCCGGGGGACCGGGCTGGGGCTCTCGATGGTCTACGGATTCGCCAAGCAATCCGGCGGAGACGTGCGGATCCGTTCGTTCGTCAATGTAGGCACGACAGTCACCATCTGCCTGCCGCGGCACCATATTCATGAAGTCGAGAAGATTGCCAGCGAAACAGTGGCGACACCGCTCGCACAAGTCGGCCAGACGGTCCTGGTGGTCGATGACGAGCCATTGGTGCGCATGCTGCTGGTCGAAGTGCTGCAGGAACAGGGCTACACCGTGCTGGAGGCCGGTGAAGGGCCCAGCGCGACGGCGATCCTGCAGTCGGAAGCACGCATCGACCTGCTGGTCACGGATGTCGGCCTGCCGGGCGGCATGAACGGTCGGCAGATCGCTGATGCGATGCGGGTGAAGCGGCCGGACCTGCCGGTGCTGTTCGTGACCGGTTATGCGGAGAAGTCGCTGTCAGGCGAGCTGCCGGCGCGTATGCACGTGCTGACCAAACCATTCGCGATGGACCTATTCGTGGCGCGGGTGGAACAGTTGATCGACGTGCCTTGACCGGCGTCCGGCGCATGTTTGGCTAATCAGCGTCGTCGTCGGGCGTGTAGTTCGCGCCCGGCGCAGGCGCATCCGCGTTCTCCAGCTCCACCCGCGTGTGGAAGCCCGCATCACCCATCGTGTGCGTCGTCTTGACCGTCAGCCACGACGTGCCATCGATCTGCGGTTTGAAGCCTGCCACCGACACCGGCACCTGCGGGCCGAGCAGCGGCACGCCTAAGGCCAGGGTCAGCTCCAGCGTGGAGGCGCCGCGCTTCACGCGCTGATATTCCGCCTTGGCGGCGCGCAGCGCGTCTGTGGCGTTCGCATAGGTTTCGCGCAGGCGCTTGGCGTTGCCGCTGGCGCCGACGAGCACTCCGCGGCGCTTGGCCTTGCCCGGGTCATGCCAGTACGCGCGCACGCCGCTGTAGGCGTCGCGGTCGCTGGTGTGGTAGCGATGGTTGTCGCCCGATGCGCGGGTGATGGCGACGGCCTGCAGCGGCTGGCCGCCCGAGGTGGTGGTGCCGTTGATGGGCAGGAACAGCAGCCGATCGCGTTTGACGGTGCACACTGCGTCGTGCTGCTTCGCCAGGCGGGTGAGGAAGTTGACGTCGCTCTCGCCGATCTGGTCGATGTGTTCGACCGGCAGGGCGGCCAGCGTGGGATCCACGCGCGGCGTCAGCTGGTTGCGGCCGGCGATGGTGCCGACGATGGCGCCGACGGTGGTGCGGTGGTAACTGTGCTCGGCACGCACCCGCAGGGACTGCCGCAGTTCGGCACTGCGGGCGCGGATGGTGAGCATGTCGGGCGCGCCGGTATGTTCGGTTTCGTCCACCACGAACGTTCCTTTATCGACCAGGCCGGTGTCGGCCCAGCCGATCGCCAGCGACAGCTCCACGCCCTTGCCGGGGATATCGAGCAGGCCGTCATGGTCGGAGAGCGACAGGTCCAGCCGGTCGGCCTCGTCGCCGCGGCACTCGGTCAGGCTCAGGCCGATGAGGCGGGGATCCACGGTCGGAGTAATGTCCCGGCCGTCGAGGGTCAGGCGGTAGATGGGTCGGGGGTGCGCGGCCATCAGTCGTCCAGCCCGTTCGCGCGGACGGTGGCGGCCTGGGCGCGGCGGTCATCGACGCGGGTGAGCTTGAGCTGGAATTCGATGCGCTGGGCGGTGCCGTCGGCGAGGAACACGCTGTGCGTTTCGTTCATCGACTCGAGCACGAACTCGCCGTAGATGCGGCCGGCGCCGTCGGCCAGTGGCTCGGCCGCGCCGCTGTCGCCCATTTTGCGCAACTGGTCCAGGCCGACCCGGCCGCCGGTGATTTCGAGCGCCACCAGGCCGTTGAGGTCGATGGTGTCGTCACCCGGGCCGACGAACTGGCGCGCCGGCCGGGCGCCGACGCGGCTGTGCCACGGGTGGCGCCAGGTGGTCTGGCGCTGCAGCTCCTGGAACGCGGCGGTGGTGAGGCTGAAAACGAATTGTCCGAAGGCCATCATCATGACGGGCGGCTCCTGGCGGTCAGTCGATGTCGGAGAGGCGCGAGCGGGCGGCGGCGCCGCGCTCGCGCTGGCGGCGGTCCAGCTCGGCACTGATGGCGCGGGCGATGGCCTGCGCATCCATGCCGGGCGCGGCGGTGATGTTGATCGTGATGGTGTCGCCGCCGGCGGCGGCGGCCTGCGCGGTCCGCGGGCCGGCGGTGAGCGGCGGCCGCGCATCGACGCCGAGCGCGTCGCCCGCCATCGCGGCGCCCGGCATGGCGACCATCGCCGAGGCAGCCAGCGCGGCCGCGGCCCGGCGCACCTGGGCCTGCCGGTTGTCGATGCCGATGGCCGCGCCTTCGCCGATGTACTGGCCGGCGGCCATGAAAACCCGGCTCGGGCTTTGGATGCCCAGCTTTTCCTTGAACCAGCCGAGCGCGGCACCCGCGGCGCCGACGATCGCGTCCTTGACCTTGCCGAGCGTGCCGGTGATGCCGTTCGCTAGTCCGTTCATGATTTCCGCGCCGGCGTTGTAGAAGCGCATGGGGAGCTGCACCAGCCACGCGAGGGCCGAGTCGAAGGCACCGCGCACGGTGGTCCAGAGCTGCTGGAAGAAGGCGGCGATCGGACCCCAATTCCGATAGATCAGGTACGCGGCCGCGGCCAGGGCGACGATGACGGCAGTGATGGCCCACACGACAGGGCCGCCGGCGACGAAGGCGGACCACATCAACCCGGCGCCGCGCGCCACCCAGGAGAACACGCCCACGAGCTTGGCGAAGCCGCCGGCGACGGTCGCCAGGACAGGGCCCGAGAAGTACGCGAACACGAAGCGCGCCAGCATCATCTTGCCGACGACCAGGGCGAGCGGGATCAGCAGCATGCCGAAGGCTGCGACCAGGGCGGAGGCTGCTAGGGCCAGCGTGAGCACGCCGCTGACCAGGGCGGGGTTGTTCTGCACGAAGCGGGTGAAGTGCTCCAACAGCGGATTCACGACAGCGCTAATGCGTGCCAGGGCCGGCTCCAGCCGCTCGCCCAGCACGGCGCCCAGGTTGAATGCCCGGTTTTGCGTGGTCTGGAGTTGCGCCGACATGTTCTGCATGCGGGCCTCGAACTCGCGCGCCATCGCGCCTTTGGCCTTGTCGCCGTTCGCCAGATCGCGCTGGCGCTGCAGTTCCTCGGGCTTGTCCACCAGCTTCGCCAGCGTGTCGGAGTGCTCCAGGCCGGCCAGCTCGACCATCACGCCGATGCGCTTGTCCTTCGGCAACTTGCCGATGGCGGCGATCACCTTGTCGAGCGTGCCGACGGCATCGACGGACATGCCCTTTTGCACGTCCTTTCCCTTTAGGCCGATCTCACCGAGGGCGGCCTGGAACTTCTTGGAGCCCTTGGTCGCCGCGGCGAACTTCTGCACGATGGCGTTGGTCGCGGTGCTGGCGGTTTCCGTCCGCTCGCCGAGAGTCAGCAGGGTGGAGCCGATGGCCGCCGCGTCCCGCGCAGACATGGCGACGGTGGACACCACGCCCGACGTGCGGTTGAGGAAGTCGATGATGTCGCTGCCCTTGCTGATGGCGTTGTCATCGAGGTAGTTGATGGAGTCGGCCAGGCCCGCGATTTCCGTCACCGGAATTTTGAAGTTTTTCGCGACCTTGCCCATCGACTCGGCCACATGGTCGGGCACGGCGTCGAAGGCGGTCGCCATCATCGCGGCGGTGCGGGCGAAGTTCTGCAGCTCCTGGCGCGGCACCTCCATCCGGGCGGCGGCGGTGACCATTTCCGCGATCTGCGTCGTCGGGATCGGCAGCTCATGGCTCAGGCTGCGCACCTGTTCCTCGATCGCGCGATAGACCGGCGTGAGCTGGCCCAGCTCGCGGGCGCCTTCGACCTGGCGGGCGACGCCGAGCATGGCGTCCTGATGGGCCATGTAGCTGCGGACGGGGCCGAGCACCGTGCGCACGCCGGCCTCGCCGGTGGCCTTGAGCGCCACACCGGTGCCGGCGGCCATGCCGGTGTGCAGCATCGCCTTGGCGTGCCGTGCCTTGAGGTCGGCCAACGCACGCTGTTTGTCGGCAACCCCTTTTAACTGCGCCTCCTGCAGTTTTAGCGTGGCGTTGAGCTGTTCCGCGCTGGCGCGATATGCGCGGGTCTTGCCGGCCAGCCCATCCGTACCGATGCCCGCCTCTTCCAACCGCCTCCGGTAGCCTGCGAGGCGATCTTCGCCGGCACGCATCTGGGCGCCGACTTGGGCAGTGCGATCGCCGACATTCTTGACCTGCGCTTTAAATTTCGACAGGGCGGCGGCGGACCGTTCATAGGCCGACTGGTTTGACAGCAGACTGATGCGCGCAAGTTCGAGTTGGCGCGTGTATGCCGCGCTCTCGATCTTCCCGTCTTGATATCGCTCGGTAAGTTCCTTGTGTGCCTGTTGGGCGACTTTCAGACTCGCCTTGATGTTGATGTGCCGTGTGCGCTGCTCTTCGAGTTGGGCCGCGAAGCGCACGCCCTTTTCCTGAAGCTCCTGCAAGGTCCGGCCCTGGGTACGGAGCTGGACCGTGGTGGTGCGGAAGCCGCGCATGTCCGCCTGGGCGCGGTCGAGTTCCTTGAGCCGGTCGCGGGTTTCTTTCAGCGCTTTGCCAGCTTCGCCGCCGGTCGCATTGATCTTGCGCAGGACGGCGCTTGCCTTGTCGATGGTCTGCAGGACAACCTGCAGGCGCAGGTCATTCGCCACGGGCACCCCCTGCCGGGGTGCGGCCGGTCAGTCGCCGGCTAGGACGCGCTCCATGTCGCGCACCCGCTCGGCGTCCTCGCGGGCGGAGAAATACGCCCATACGCTCGACAGCGCCAGGAGCGGCCAGCAGACGAACGCCAGCACTGCCAGGCAGAGCAGGACGACGAACAGCAGGGACAGGACGGTGGACATGTGGGCGCATCGTACTACTCATCGGCGGGGGTGTTGCGCGCGCGGGCGCGCTCGCGCCACTCCATCAGTTCGGTCAGGGTGAAACCCTCCATGTCGGCCGGCCGCCAGTGAAACACCAGGGCCAGGTCCGCCATGGCTTCTTCTACGCGGTCGGGGAGGCCGGCACCCGGTCCGCCTTCGGCAGCAAAAAATTCGACACCTCGGTGCCGAGCTGCACCAGGTCGGCGGGGTCGAGGTTGTCCACGTCGGCCTTGATGAGCATGGGCGTGGTGATGCGCGGCAGCACGGTCTGCAGGGCGCCCACGTCCATCTGCAGCAGGGCGACCAGCGACACGCCGCGCAGCTCGCCGGACTTCGGCAGGCGGACCTGCACCTGGGTGACGGTCTGCGATCCGCGCTTGATGGGCACATCGAGGGTGACGGTGCCGGCCATGACGGGGCCGGCGGCCGGGGTGGCGGACGGTGCAGCGGATGCGGGGAGGGTTTCGGATGCGTCGGGCATGGTGGTGGCTCAGGAGGGAGGGCAGAGAGGAAGGCGCCGCGGCGTCGGCCGCCGCGGCAGGACGGCGCCGGTCAGGCGATGCCGAGGGCGGTGCGGACCCGCGCGAGGCGGTCCACGCCGGCGATGATCTCGACCATGTTCATCAGGTCGATTTCGTGCAGCACCTCGCCGTCGTAGGTGAGCTTGTAGTAGCTCAGGACGCTCTTGACCTTGATTTCCGTTGCGTCGCCGGCCTTGTGCTTGCCGAAGTCGATTTCGGAGTGCCGGCCGCGCACCACCACCTCCAGCGGGATCGCGTCGGCCACGTCGTCGGCCTGCAGCGCTCCGGCGAAGCGCAGCAGCACCGCGTCGTGCCGCAGCTCGGCCCATTGGGTCAGGAGGGACCGCAGGTAACCGGCGGCGGTCCATTCCATTTCGAGCGCTTCCATGCCGAAGTCGAGCTTGATGGGGCCGTTCATGCCGCCGGCGCGGTAGTCCTCCATCTTGCGGGACAGCTTGGGGAGCTGCACCTCGGGCACTTCGCCCGCGTAGGACACGCCGTCGTTGAACAGCACGAAGTTTTTGAGCTTGCGGGGCAAGGTCATGGGGCCTCCAGGGCGATGCGTTGAGAGGGGCGGCGGTCGGGTCAGGTGCCGGCGGCGACGCGGCCCGCGAAGTCGGCGAAGTAGCGATCGGTGATGCGCTGCTGGAACGTCAGATCCTCGATGGGCGGGATCGGCGTGTAGTCGTAGTCGATGGTGAGCTTGCCGCTCTTGAGCGTGGCCGACGTGTTGAATTCCTCGTTGAACCAGGCGCTGCCGTCGATGATGTAGCCGAAGGCTTTCAGCTCGCGGAACTTCGCGTTGATGCCTTCGATGATGTCTTTCACGATGGACGGATGCAGGGGTTTGTCCACCGCCCACATGTGCGCCTCGGCGATGCTGTCGGCCAGCACCTGGGCGGTGCGGGTGGCGGACTCGAAAGCGAACAGCGGGTCATCGCTGCAGGTGCGCGAGCCCCAGAAGCGGAAGCCGTTTTTGTTGACGAGCGTCGTCACGTCGGCCGCGTTGAGCACGCCGGCATCGGTGGCCGGGTTCTGCAGGTCCCAGTAGATGTCACGGCTCAGGCCGGTGACGCCGTTGACTGCCATGTTCGACAGGGTTTTGTGCCAGCCGATGTCTTGGTCGATCTTCGAGCGCAGGCCTAGCGCATAGGCAGTGGCCGGCGCGTTGACGGTTGCGCTGGTGCTGGTGTCCCAGCGGGTGAAGTCGGGATGGATGAGCATCAGCTCGCGCGCGGCGAACAGGTTGCGGTAGGCGGTCGCGTCGGCCACGGTCTTGCAGTCGTGCGCGCTGGCATAGACGAAGCCGCGGAGCTGCTGGGCGATGCTGACCAGCTCGGCCGTCACGGCTTGGGTGTCGAGGCCCGGCGCGCCGAGGATGCGGGGCTTGACGCCGAGTTGCGACGGGGCGGCCAGCAGGGCCTTCGCGCCGGTGTACTGGCCGGTGTTGGTGACGGTGCCGATGACCTTGCTATTCAGGTCGGCTGCCTTTTCTGCGGCGGTGGCGCCCACACCGTCGGCCACGCGCACCACGACGATGACGGGGCGGACCTGCTTGGAAATGGCTTCGAGCGAGGCGGCCAGGGTGCCCAGCGTGCCGGCCTTGCCGATCGCGGCGAACACGTTGGTGACGAGCACCGGCTTGTTGAGGGGGAAGGTGGCCGCATCGGCGTCGGAGCCGGTGGCGACCAGGCCGATGACGGCCGTCGAAACCATGCGAATCGGGCGCGTGCCTTCGTTGATTTCGATGACGCGTACGCCGTGGTGGTATTCGGTGGGCATGGGGTTGAGCCTTGCGGTAGGAGGTGCCCCCATTGCACCGCGCCGCGCGCGCGCGGGCCAGCGGATGCTGCGTTGCACCCGCTGTGCCACAACGGCAGATGCTGCTACTGAAGCACGCCCGAGAGGATGGCCGCGGTGCGGGCCTCGATGTCCTCGACCACGCCCAGGCCGTGCAGCACGGTGAGTACCTGCGCGATGCCGGCCTGGGTGGACGCCAGCGACAGGTTGACGTGGGTCAACCGCGGGTCATCGAGGATGTCGAAGAAGTCGTCGAAGGCGTCGGACAGGTTCTGTTGTTCCGGGTCGGTGCTCGCGCGAATGCGCTTGATGGCGATCCGCTCGGGCGCGGTGAACAGGAGCTTGAACTCGGGCGGGGTAACGGTGACCGTGACGCCAGGCGCTGGAGCGCTGGCGGGCGGCACGTATCCGACGAAGCGGTAGTCCGACCAGCCGCCGGTAAAACAGCGGCCGCCGTCGAGTTCCAGGCATTGGTCGAGCGCGATGACCGAGGTGAACTCGTGCGCGACATCGTTGTGATCGATGAGTGCGGGCATGGGTCAGTTTCCGTTGAGGCGGAGGTATCCGCTGTCGATGAAGCCCTTGGCGCCCGGCGGATTGCTGGCGCTGTGGTCGAAGGTGCCGGCGTAATTCGCATACGTCGTCACGAAGTCGCCCCGGGTGTTGACTGTCAGGGCGCCGCCGGCGGCAGCGGCTGCGGCAGCGACGCCGCGCAGGACGGTGTTCTGATACTTCACCAGCAGACAGGCCGAGGCATAGTTGCCGTTGGTCTGATCGCATTGCTGGAAGCCGAATGGCGTGAAGCGGACCTTGGTGTTCCCCGAGATCGACGGATTGAAGTAGGTTTGAATTTTGGACTTTGCAGCGTCGAGGGTGAACGTCACCGCCACGCCTTTGTAGACCACGATCAGCTGTTTGCCCGCGGTGTCCCGGCCCACACGCATTTCCGAGTTGTAGGCGACCATCACGGCGGTATAGACCGGCACCGCGTCGAAGACTCCGGCATCGGACACCGAGAACACAGCCAGGTTTGCATTGCCCTCGCTGACGGACGTTGCGCCGTAGGCGACGCCCGCATGCACCAGCAGCGCGTGGATGCCCGCCACCCCGTTGCCGAAGTTCCAGAGTGTGGAGGTTGTGATCACGCCCGAGAGGCTGATGAACGTGCCTTCGGTTGCGGCGCTGGTTGACGAATGCACGAACACCGTGCCGGTCGGCGTGCGGACAGCTTTGGCGTTTCCCCCGCCGGACGGCAACAGGTTCTTCGGGAAGCCTGCCTTGGCGACGCCGGTGCCGCTGGTGTAGTGGATCGCGTAGCCACCGGCGGAGATGTTGGCGATGAACACGAAGCCGCCCACTGCGTCGGCCAGCACCTTCATTTCGCTGCCGCCCGGACCGAGCAGCGTGCCATCGGCGGTCGCGCCCAGAACGATGTTGCCGGCATCGCTGACGATCCCGTAGTACCCGACGTTGTTGGCGAGCTGGACAGCCCAGGCGATGTTGCCGCCCGCGCCGGGTTGACCGGCCAGGCCCACCCGAAGGCCGTTGATGCCCTGGGCGCCGATGGCGAGTAGCGAGGCGACCGGCGTGCGCAAGGTGCCGTCGGCGTTGGCCTGCAGGAGGCTGACCCCGAGCCCGCCCTTGCAGAAGAAGAAGCCGAAGCCGCCATTGCTGAGCGGGACCGGCGCCAGGTTCTCCACGACGTGGCAGCGCGGGTTGTAGAGCGCCGCTTGATCATCGTTCAGGTCGGCCTGCCGCGCCAGGTTGTTGACATCGCCGGTGTAGAGCTGGGTTTGCACGCCCGTCGCGCTGACGAAGGTGAAACCTGTCGAGTGAACGATGATGAAACCGCCGTTGTTGGTTTCCTGCAAGTAGATAAGCCCTTGCGAGGTGCCGTTCGGGTTGCCCGACGCGATCGGTTGCATCGACGGCGACAGAATCACAAAGCGGCCGGCCGCGTTGCGGATGTAGCCAAGGGCGATGTTGCCGTTCGACAGCACCGTGAGCATCAGGTTGGAAAGTACGCTACCCGTAGTCGGCTCCACGTCGTACCGGGCGAGCTGAACACCTCGCGGCGAGTAGCGCGCTACAGAGATCGTGTACTGATTTCCGGCCGTGGTGATGGCGCAGGTTGCCACCACCGTGTCGCCGTTGGGCAGGGTCACGGATGCCGCGGCTGACTGTTGGGCAGACGCGAGCTGATGGGTGTACGCCATCGCGGCCGGGCCGGCGGCGAGGGCCAAGGTAGGAGGCGCACCGAGTAGGCGGTGGTAGGTGTTTTGCTTGATGTCGCTGAACACCAGGTCGCCGGCTGCGAAGTTCTCGGCAGCGACGAGTGGCGTGATCTGGCCGAGGGCGGCCGCAGTGGCGCTGTCGATGGTCCCGACGGCCGCGGCGGCGACGCCTGCATTCGCGTTGCGTCCCATGTTATGCAGCCTCCACGAAGCCGTGCGCGCGGGCGGCGATGGTGGCCGCCACGTCGCTGCGCACCCACACCTTCTCACCGGCGGAGATCACGATGCCGGTGCGCTCCAGCGGCGGGCTTCCCGGGTTGATCGGGGGGTCGTATTCGAGGTAATCGGCTGCGGCCGGTGCTGCGCCCGTACCGACAGCCAGGCGCACCTTGGCAGTCGCCCCGCCGACGTTGCACAGGCTAACGGTGAGGGTCGTCACCTTGTCCGGCTCGCCAGTGCAGAGCAGCGTGTCAGCTGCAGCCGCGAGCAGCGCGGCGCCGAGTTTTCCAGAAGGCATGGATCACATCCCCGATGCGAAGTAGTAGCGCTGGGCGCGCTTGTTGGAGAGGTGCGCGGCGAGCCGCGCGGCGTTGTAGTACTGGGTGTGGGGGTCGGCGGTGTTGACGTGGGCGACCAGCAGGGCGGCGCCGTCCAGGGCGCGCATGTACTGCGGGTGGGGGTTGGCCTTCGCCTCGTGCGCCGCGATCGCGTTGGCGATCGACTGGTTCGTCGCCACCGCCACCGATGGATCCACGGTGAGCTGCACCGCCGCGGCGTTGCCGACCTGCACGATCATTCGCACCACCAGGTCGCGGGCGCTGCCCTCGGCCAGGACCGGCTTGTAGGTGGCCGGGAAGGTGCCGACGGCGATGAGCTTGCCGCCGGCGCCGACACCGCCGATCAGGCCCACCTCGCGCGCGGTCCAGCCGCCGATCGCGGCCGGCAGCACCGCCTCGACCACCAGCCAATTCGGGTTGTCCACGTCGGCCGTGATGCTGCTGACCGGCACGCGGTGCACCTCATGGGCCAGGGTGGCCGTGGCTTCGGTGAAGGCCGGCAGGGCGCCGTTGCCGTCGCCGATCGCTAGGTGCGTCAGCGGCACGGTGACGCCGCTGGCCTGGGCGTTCACGAGTTCGGCCGCGCCGATCGCGGTCAGGAGGGTGTAGTAGGGCGTTGGCGTGGGCATGGGGGGTGGCAGGCTCAGGCGGCCCGGGGGTAGACGGCGACGCTGCCGTGGTCATGGGTGGCGAGCCCGAAGCGCGCGGCCAGCGGCAGCGCCTCGATGGCGGACACGCTGTGCGGGTAGACGGTGGTGATGTCGCCGCCGAAGGTGGCGCAGGCGGTGCGCATGCTGCCGATGGTTCCGACGGACACCACCAGGCGGCGCAGATGCGATCGAGCGGGCTTGTACGCATCGACCAGGCCGGCGATCTTGGCGACGACGGACTCGACCAGCGGGCGGTCGACCACGGTGAGGTCCACATCGAATTCCGCCCAATGGGCGCCCGGGATGTGCTCGACCAGGCGGACCTGCTCGATGCCCGCGCGCTCCAGCGCCTGGCGCACGGCCCAGGGGGTGCCCTTCTTGCGGTGGAGGGCGATCGAGGCGGCGACGGTAGCGCGCTGCTGCGCCTCGGTCCAGTCGGCGTCCCACTCATCGACCGAGAGTGCCCAGGCGAGCCAGGGCAGCAGCGGCAGCGGGCAGCGTTGCGCGTCCCACAAGCGCGCCACGTCGGCCGCATCGGCGTCGGGTGCGCAGGCGACGGCCAGGGCCGCGTCGAGGGCGGACTGGTTCGGCGGCAGGAGCAGGGTGCGCTCAGACATCGGTCGCCCCCAGCGTGACCGTGACGGCGGTGCAGTGGCCAACCTGGGTGGGGGCGATGACGACATCGGCGGCCGGGCTCGCCAGCACGACGCGTTGCACGCCGGGGCGGTGCAGGCAGGCATACAGGCCGGACAGGGTGACGTCGTGGCCCAGGCGGGCGTGCTCGGCCAGGTAATCGGCGAGCGCGGCCTGCGCGGCGGCCAGGATCGGCGCCGGGGCCGGGCCGGGGTAGACGATGAGGCTTGCCGTCACAGCGAACGGCACGACACCGGCGGGCTGGACCACCACGGTGTCGGTGAGCGGCCGGATGTCGTCAGCCGAGAGCTGCGCGGCCACGGTGGCGAGCAAGCCGGCCGACGGGGTGCCGTTGCCATCGGCGGCCATGACGGTGACGCGGACGGTTCCGGGCATGGGGCTGTCGATCGCCACATCCTTGACCTGGGCCGATGCGGACAGCGCATGGAAGGTGTAGCTGCCGACGCTGCCGGCAACGGTTTCGCCCTCCAGGGCAAGCTGGGCGCGCTGGCGCAAGCGCGCATCGGACTCCATGACGGCCGGCACGGGCGGCAGGGCGCCCGGGTTGCCGGGGTCGAGCACCAGGCGCTCGACGGCCAGCAGGGCGGCGAGGTTGTCGAGGTCGGTCCCGGTGGCGTAGGCCAGCATGCAGGCGCGGGCCGCATCGTTGACCCGGGCGCGCAGGACGAGCTGCTGGTAGGCGCCGACCTGCAGGAGCTTTTGCAGCGGCTCGGACTCCAGGTCGATGACATCGGCCGCGGCCGGGTAGAGCTGCAGCAGCTTCGCGCGCATGCCGGCCAGGATCGTCTCGAAGTCCAGCGGATCGAGGACGGCCGGCGCCGGCAGCTTGCTCAGGTCGATAGTGCCGCTCATGGGCGGACCCCCGTTGCCAAGGGCACCGACAGGTCGACCTCGCGCTCGATGCCGTCGCGCAGGTAGATGCCGCTCACCTCGACGGTGGCTTGGCCGGGCTGCGGCCCGCTGTAGAAGCGGACCCGGGATACGCGCAGACGCGGCTCCCAGCGCATGAGGGCGCCGGCGGTGGCCGAGTGCAGGCGCACCCGCGTGGTCGGGTTGTCGGGGTGGTCGATCAGCTCGGGCAGCAGACTGCCGTAGGTGCGGCGCTGCAGCCGCGAACCGATGGGCGTCAGCAGGATGTCGGCGATGCTCTGCCGCAGGTGGTCGATGTCTGCCAGGGCCGCGCCGGTGTTGACGTTCATGCCGGGCACGGTCAACCCCCTGCGAACACGTCGGGCGAGCCTTCGGCCACTGCGGTGCAGGTGGCGTCGCCGACGCGGCCGCAGCCGCGGCCGTTGATGAAAACCGTGGTGCTGCCGACCGCGATGGGCGCAGCGTGCGATGCGCACGGCGACGGCGGCAGGAGGTGGCCGGTGTTGTTGTCGCCCTGGCGCGAGATGGGGCGGCCGTTGCAGAACACGTCGGGCGAGCCTTCGGCCCGGGTCATGCCGCTGCAGTGGGAAATGTCGGCGTCACCGACGCGGGTCACTGCGGGCACGGCGCGGCCTTTCCCTGGCGCTCGCGCGCCAGCAGCTCGCGCAGGCGGGCGACCCAGCCGTGCGGGGCGTTGTGCACGTTGTGGCGCAGCTTCCGCGCTTCGCCGGCGTGCTGGTAGTGGATGGTGAAGTCCACATCGTGCGGATCGGTGCCGGGCAGGAAGCGCACGACGGCATCGATGACGGCGGGCAGGTCCTTCCAGCGGTCGAACATGCGGCGCTGGCCGTCGACCGTCACCTCGAAGCAATGGCCGGTGAACAGCTCGAAGCCGTAGTGTCCGACGACGGCGAAGCCGCACGCGCCCTGCTCGATGCGGATATCCGCCGGCTGGTAGGGCTCCATGCGCAGGAAGTGGCCGGGCAGCGCGACGCGCAGCGGGTCGAACTGCATCACCTGGCCGTCGGCCAGTGGGGCGTGGTGGTGGTGGTCGCAGGTGGCGTGCATGGCGGCGGACGGCATCAGTTGAGGTGCACGGTTTCGCCGGCGATGCGCACGGCGCCGCTGCACTGGATCCGCAGCTCGCCGGTGGCGCTGTCGTGGGCCATGAAGTCGCCGTTGTCCCAGGTGAGGCGGTGTTCGGTCGGCGATTCGCTGTTCTGCGGGTGCGCGTCGCTGTAGGCGCCGAGGAACACGACGCCCTGCAGCAGGTCGCCGCCGGGGGAGAGGACCACGCACTGCTCGCCGACGGTCGGCGGGTGCCACTCGACGGCGCCGCCGGCGCGGCGGGCGAGCCAGGGGAGCCAGTCCGTCAACAGGTCGCCGGACCGAACGCGGCAGCGGGCCGGGGCGGCGTGCTGCACTTCGGCGACGGTCCCGAGGCGCACCATGTTCTCCAGGCGGCGCACCAAGTCCATCGGCGAATCGGCGGACTGCGGTAGTTGGTTCATCGACACCGATGGTGCCGATCGCGCGCGCAGGAGGCGAGGGGATACGGCGTTGCACCCGCTGTGCAACAACGGCGGTCCCTGCCGTCAGCCGGTCAGGTGGGCCAGCACGCTGTCGCGGAGCTGTTCGCGCTCGGCATCGGTGAAGCCGAGCAACGGGCGGGCCGGGTAGCGGTGGGTGGGGCCGCCGGGCTTCACGCGATCCTCGCGGCCTTCTTGGTGCACCGTGGCGATGCGGGCCGCGCGGCCGAGGAAGCCGACCGCCACGCCTTCTTCGGTGGCCTGTACCTTGAAATGCTTGGCGGTCCGCAGCTTGGCGAACATGGTGCGGCGAATCTTGCCGGGCATGGCCCGCGCGCGGGTGGGTGGTGCCTTGCGCGGGGCGTAGTCGGAGCCGTCCGGGGCACGCTGGGCGGCGATCCGGGCGGCCTGGGTGCGGCGCAGGTCCTGGCCGACCTTGCGGGCGAGCTCGCGGCGCTCCTGCGCCGACAGCGCGGCCAGCAGCGGCGACAGCCAGTCCTCGAGCGAGGTGAGGGGGTCGCTCATCCTGCGGGGACTATGCCGGGATCGTGGTCCCACTCGGCCAGCAACTGGTCGCGCAGCCACAGGCTGTAGTGCTCGCGCTGGTCGAAGGTGCCGGGGCGGGGCTGCTCGCCCACGTGCTCGATGGTGTAGCGCGTGGCGGTGGTGGGCGGCAGCGGTGCCGGTTGGCCGTTGGCGGGTGGCGTCGGGGCGGGCACAGCCTTGACTATCACGCGCTCGGACAGGTCCACCTCGATCGTCAGGTCGATGGTTTCCTTGTTCAAGAATTCGGCCTCGAAGCGGATGGCCTTTTCTCGGGTATCGGGGTTGTCGAACAGTTCGACCTGATGGCGCTGCAGCCACGCCAGCATCGGCACGAGGATGGCATCGGGGTGGCCGGCGTAGTCGAGCACCGTGAGCGTGAGGGTGTAGCGGTACTCAAAGGAGAGCGAGCCGGCGGCGGCGGCCACGATCTTTCCGGCGTTGACGTAGACCGCCAGCTTGTCGGGGTCGCGCTGCAGCTCGGGCGTGGCCGCGGTGATGTGGGCGCGCAGCGCGGCGGGTTTACGCATGGCTATGGCGCCGGGTCAGCGGACGGGTGGCGGCGGTCCTCGATGTCGAGGATGGCGCTCAGTTGGCTGGCGATTTCGCCATAGCGGGTGCGGCAGGTGGCGATGTGCTCGGCGACATCCCGATCGGTGGCAACGGCTGCGGGCGCACCCGCAGGGTCGAGGGCAGGGGCTCGCAAAGGGTCTGCACCGCTGGTGCCGGTGGCGTTGAGCACGCCGACAGTGCCAGCATCGAGACAAGCGCGGCCAGGCAGGGACGAGATACGGGCACGGGCGGCTCCATCGTTGCGGTTGAGGGCGGCCAGCTCGCGGGCGTGCTGGCCGGCCAGGGTTTCCATGAGCTGGTGTTGCAGCGCGCGATCGGTCGCGGCGGCCTGCTCGGCGCGGCGGTCCTGCGCGTCGCGCGCGGAGGTGACTTCGGCGGCGCCGTTGTCATGGCCGAGGCGATACAGGCCTGCCGACCACGCGACGGCCACGACGGCGCCGACCAAGCAGGCGACGAGGGCGCCCCGCATGGTCAGACGCCCAGGAGCGCCACGTAGCGGACGCGGCGCGGCTCGATGGGCACGGTGGCGGCCACGTGCTTCCGGTTGATGTCGCAGGCGCTGTCTCCGTAGCCCTGCCACTTCGCCCGGCTCTTGAGGCAATGCCGCTCGACGTGACCGAACCACTGGTCGGGGTCGCAGCCGGCGACGAGGCCGCAGGCGCGGCGCTCGCTCTGCACGCCGCCATCGCCGCCGTTGTAACCGGCGTCGCAGAAGGCGACCCGGGCCATGTCGTCGGCCACGCCGAGCTGCTGCAGCCGGCGATCGCAGTGCCGCAGCTTGACGAGGATGGCGCGCACGCCCAGGTCGGCCCGCTGGTAGACGGTGGCCCAGGTCAGGTCCCGCAGGGCGGCCGGCGCCAGGGCGCGGACCTCGGCCAGCGCGTCGAAGCGCAGCGATCCGTCAGCCGCCCAGGCCCGGGTGAGCTGGCCCAGGCCGGCGCCTTCTTCGCGCGCCGTCTTGAGGCGAGCGGCGGTGCTCCAGCAGTAGGGGTGCCGCAGGGTGATGCAGGTTTCCTTCTCGATAAGCGCGCCGACGTAGGAGCGCCGGGGGATGTCGGGCCAGTGCTGGTCGATTTCCTGCAAGACGGCCGGGCCGAGGGCCACGGCGCCGGGCGGCAGCGGCTGGGCGCGCGCGAAACTGACCAGGCCGAGGAACAGGGCGGCCGTCACCACGCAGATGCCGAGGAACGACAGACCGGCGCCGGTGCTGCCCTCCAGCGACTTGCGCCACGCCTGGCCGGCCTGCACGTAGTCGAACAGGGCGGTGCGGGCACTGTGCGTGAGCGCGACGGCCAGGGCAGACCAGGCCAGCCCGATGCACTTGACCAGCGGGTCGCGCCAGCCGTCAGGCGACAGGAGGGCGGTGCCGAGGATGACGAGGGCCGGCAGCACCAGCACGGCCCAGGTGCGCCAGCGGGTGAGGGAGGGCTTGCGGTCGAACATGGGGGCTCCTTTCGCCTATCGGCGGTTGCGGTCGCTGGTGGTGGAGGGCGGCAGGCCCTTGAGGGCGCGGATGTCGGATTCCGCGGTTTCCATGCGGAACCGCAGCAGGGCCTGTTCGGCGGTGATGGTCGAGGCTTGGTTGTTCCAGGTCTTGACCTCGATCTTCAATTCGCGCACTTCCTCCTGCACCCGGTTGCCCTGGAAGTACATGACGGCGATCAGCATTGCCAGGCCGCCGAGGCTGGACAGCACCCACGCGAGCGGCAGGCGGAAGTCGATGACGCGGGTGATGCGCGTAGCGCCGGATTCGGCGCGGGAGTCTCGGTCGGTCATGGCGTCAATCCCACAGCTTTACGGTGGGCCGCTCGGGAGCGGCCGGGGTTTCGGGCAGCTCGACCAGCACGCCGGCCGGCAGGAGCGGGCCGCGGGCGGCGAGGCCGGGGTTGGCCTGCAGGGTGGCCTCGACCACGCCGCCGGTGCGGCCGAGCACGCGCCAGCACAGCGCATCGACGCTCTCGTTTTGGACGGTGCGGGCCTGCATCAGATCAGCTCCACCGTGGTGCGGCGGATGCCCAACAGGTCGCTGATGGCCCAGCGCACGTCACGGCGCAGCGCGTCGCCGCGCAGCTCCAACTTGTCGGCGGCCTTGTCGCCGTCGCCGGTGGTGTCGTAGTCGCGGAACCGCTCCACCAGGTCGGCCTGGGTGGCGCTGTAGACGGCGCGCAGGTAGTGGCTGACCTTGACCTTGCGCCCGCCGACGGTCGGGCCGGGCACCGCGGCCAAGTCGGCGAAGCCGAGTTCGCGCTGCGCATCCTGAAACCGCTCCAGCTCGGCGTTCACCGACACGATGGCCTGCATGGCGCTGTAGCGCAGCCGCGCCTGGGTGACGGTGCCGTCGAGCCGGGCGGTGGCGCGCAGGTCGGCCAGGTCGATCGCGGGGAACCACCCGTCGTTCTCGATGGGCGGCTCCGCGGCGGGTGCCGGTGCAGGAGCGGGCGGATTCAGGAACGACATGGGCGGTGGGGCAATAGTTCGGCGGTGGCCTGGCTACATGCGTGCGGGGTGCGAGCACCGCGCCTGCAGGTAGCCAGGGCCGCCGGGGTGCGGGGTACGCTCGGGCTCAGGCGCCGGGCGGGGCGACCTTCTTCAGGTGCCGCTCCAGGCGCTCGATGTCTTTTTTCACGCCGACCCGCTCATCGAGCAGCAGGGCACGGGCGAGGTGGGCGGCCGCAGTGCGGCAGGCTTCGGGTGCGGGCGGCGCGCTCTCGTAGTCCACGTCGGCCGCAATGCTCTTGCCGATCAGGGCATAGCCGAGCGCCTTGTAGAGCTTGGCCCGCGCTTGGTCGGGCGCGTCGCGGCCCTGGGTCGCTTCGAGCACGCGCGGCAGCAGCTCCAGCGCGTCGCCGCGCGACATGGCGCCGGTGATGGCGGCCACACCGAATTCATCGATCAGCACCGTCGGCAGGTCGCGTTCGTACTGGTCGGGCATCGGCAGGTCGTGGGCCAGGGCATAGACCGCGATTTGCAGGGCGCGGGCGTAGTTGCCCGCGTCGATGTGCCACACCATGACGGTAGTGAGGACCAGGTCGGCCGCGCCTGCACCTGCCGACAGGGCGCCATCGACCCAGGCGTCGTATTCCGGGAGGAATTCGCGCTTTGCCTGAATTTTGCGCTCGACCGACTGGATGTCTTTCAGCTTCCGGCGATGGTCGGCGAGCTGGGCGAGCATCAGCTCGTAGGCGGTGCCCTCTAGCTCGCCGCCGTGCGGTGCGGCGGCGCTGGCCTGGGCGGCGAGTTTGCGCTGCAGGGTGCGCTGGGCGGGCGTGGTGCGCATGGGCTTAATCGACCAGCTCGATGTTTTCGATCAGCGCGCACATGCCGTAGTCCTCGACCACGTAGGCGTCGTTGCTGCTCTCGTAGTTCTCGATGCGGTCGCGCTTGGCGTTGTCCACGATCGTGCGGCGGCGGGCGCCCTCCTGCCAGTAGATCGACAGGTTGTCGAGGCGCGTCACCAGCACCGTACCGGCCGGGAAGTAGGGCGCGGTGATGGCTTGCAGGCCACCGAGGCGACGCTGGCTGCGCACGATGTCGGCGGCGAGCTGCTCGCTCGGTGCATTCTGCGCGCCGACCAGTGGGAACAGCTTGTCGTGCATCAGGTTGCCGCCGACGATGGCGACCAGCTTGGTGTCGTTGCGGAACCAGGGATCGATGAGCGTTTGCGCCGCGTCGTACACCAGGCCGTCGAGGTTCTTGTAATCCGCGCCGGCGGCGGGGCCGACCTTGATGGGGCCGACACCGGCAGCGCCGCCGTCGTTCATCACCCGGGTGGGTGCGTCGGTGCGGATGTGCTGGAGCCAGCCGATGTTGACGTCCTGCAGCAGCGGGTTCGCGCCGAGGTTGGTGGTGGCGGCCGCGCTGGTGCCGTTGAAGCCGATCACCAGGCGGTCGAGCGCCTGGCGCTGCACGATCACATCGCGCAGCCGGGCCTGAAAGTCCTTGAACTTCGCCCAGGCGTCGAGCGTGCCGTACCGGACGAACGTGTCGTAGTTGGTCTGCTTGCAGTCGTAGTCGGTCGCGTTCATGGCATCGACAGCGCGCGGCACCCGGTCGGTGGTGTCGGTGTTGGTCCGGCTGGCGATTGGGCCGCTGACGCCCAGGCCGAGCTTCTGGCCCTGCTTTTCCGCCACGCCGATGACGTTGATGGAGCGCAGCAGTTCGCTCGACTCCTGAATCCGGGTTTCCAGGGTCTGTTGCACGGTGGGCGCCACAGAGAAGGATTCGCGCGCGCTCGGCACGCTGTTGAGCTGCTGCTGGCGTTCGATCCAGGCGTTGAAGGCAAGGCGGGTCGGGTTCTTCATGGTGCGGGGTGCTCCTGGGGAATTGCGGGAGGACGGCGACGGATCAGCAGTCGGTCTGCTCGATGCCGGCCTTGTCGCCGGTGGCCGGCGGGCGATGGCTGTGATTGGCGGCGTCGGTGGTGTCGATCGCGTCGAACTTGGCCTGCAGGGCGGTGTGGTCCTTGCGCAGCGCTGCGAAGTCGGCGCGCAGGGTCTTGAGCGCATCGGTGTTTTCGTCGGTCGCGTCGGCCACCTTTTCGGTGGCGCCCAACAGGTCGCCGAACGCCTGGGCCAGGTCGGCGGCATTCGCTTCGGTCTTGCGGGCGCGGCCGGTGAACTTGTCCAGGCGCTCGCGCATGCCCTTGAGCAGGCCGGCCATCGCGCCTTCGGCTGCGTCGTCGTCCTCCAGCTCTAGGGAAAACTCGGTGGCCGCAGTGAACAGGTTTTCGGCCTGTTGCTTGCGCTTGGCGAACGGGCTGGCGTCCGGGTGCTGCGCCGCGAAGGACAGGATCTCGGTGCCCAGGCTGGCCGGGCTGTCGGTGACGCCGAGGCCCATCAGGTACGCCTGGCCGCTGTCGCTGAATTTCGGGTTGACCTCGATCGAGGAATAGACCTTTTGGCCGGCCTTGGTCATCGCGACCAGCTCGGGCAGCGGTGCGATCTGCGCGAACAGCGCCAGCTTCTTCTTGCCGTCGATCTCGACTTCTTCGGTCTTAAGGGCGGTCACGTCGCCATAGGCGCGGAACGGGCTGTCGGCGACGACGCCGCGGATGTGTTCCATCCAGACGCGGGCGCCGTATTTCTTGGCGTCGTAGCTGGCCGCCATCTGCTCGATCCAGGCGCGTTCGATGACGCGGCCGTCGGTGGTGGCGCCTTCGACGGCGACGCGGAAGAACTTGGAGGATTTCGGCATGGTGATGCTTGCGTTTGGGGGTGCATGCATCGTCGCCGCGGCGGCCCGCCAGCTCAACGACTTGAGGCGTTGCACCTGCTGTGCAACAACGCGTCCCCTCGCGCGCGCGGGAGCGTGTCCATACCCTCGGGGCACATGTCAGACGCCGCCCTCGACACCCCCATCACCACCGACGAAAACCCGATCGCGGAAGCGCGGCGCACGGCCCGGCATCTGTACTGGCAGGGCTGGCGGCTGTCGTCCATCGCGGAGTTCATCCGCCACCCGCGCAGCACGGTGCAGGGCTGGAAGGAGGCAGAGAAGTGGGACGAGGCCCAGCCGGTGCAGCGCGTTGAGGGCGCGCTGGAGTGCCGCATGGTGCAGCTCATCGGCAAGGAAGCCAAGACCGGCGGCGACTTTAAGGAAATCGACCTCCTGGGCCGGCAGATGGAGCGCCTGGCGCGTATCGGCAAATACAGCGAGACGGGCAAGGAGGGCGACCTGAATCCGGCCATCCTCGCGCGCAACGCTGGGCCGAAGAAGCGGGCACGGCGCAACGATTTCAACGAGGAACAGGTCGACCAGCTCGACAGCGCATTCCGCGATTCGCTGTTCGGGCATCAGAAGGTGTGGTTCCGCAACGGCCATGAGCGCACGCGGATCGCGCTCAAGAGCCGGCAGGTGGGCGCAACGTGGTACTTCGCCCGGGAGGCGCTGCTCGACGCGATCAAGACCGGGCGGAATCAAATTTTCCTTTCGGCGTCGAAGTCCCAGGCCCACATCTTCAAGCAGTACATCGTGCAGTTCGCGCACGAGGCCTGCGGGGTCGAGCTGACCGGCGACCCGATCGTGCTGGGCAACGACGCGCACATCTATTTCCTCGGGACCAACGCACGGACCGCGCAGGGTTACCACGGCAATTTCTACTTCGATGAGTTCTTCTGGACCCATCGCTTCGATGAGTTGAACAAGGTCGCTTCGGGCATGGCGATGCACAAGCAGTGGCGGAAAACCTATTTCTCCACGCCCAGCAGCATCCAGCACCAGGCATACGCGCTCTGGAGCGGCGCGCGGTTTAACCGCAACCGCCCGAAGGCGGAGCGGATCACGCTGGACCTGTCGCACGAGCGGCTGTCCGGCGGGTTTACCGGCGAGGACCGGATCTGGCGCAACATCGTCACGATCATCGATGCGATGCAGGGCGGGTGCGACCTGTTCGACATCGATGAGCTGCGGGCTGAGTACAGCGCGGAGGAATTCGCCAACCTGCTGATGTGCGAATTCATCGATGACACGCAGAGCGTGTTTCCGATGGCCGAGCTGCAGCGGTGCATGGTTGATAGCTGGGCGGCCTGGGGCGATGTGTACAAGCCCCTGGCACCGCGGCCCTACGGGCACCGGCCGGTCTGGATCGGCTATGACCCGTCGCACACCGGCGACACGGCGGGCTGCGTCGTGCTGGCGCCGCCGGATGTGCCGGGCGGGAAGTTCCGCGTGCTAGAGCGGTTCCAGTGGCGCGGGCTGGACTTCGAGGCCCAGGCGGCGTCCATCAAGAAGATCACCGATCGCTACAACGTGACGTTCATCGGGATCGACACCACCGGGCTCGGGCAGGGGGTCTATCAACTGGTGCGGAAGTTCTTCCCGCAGGCGAAGGCGATCAACTACAGCGTCGAGGTGAAGACCCGGCTGGTGTTGAAGGCCAAGAGCGTGTTTTCCAAGGGGCGCATCGAGTTCGACGCCGGATGGACGGACCTCGCACACGCGTTCCTGGCGATCCGCCGCACGCTGACGGCGAGCGGGCGCAGCGTCACGTTCGACGCGGGCCGCAGCGAGGAAACCGGCCACGCTGACCTGGCCTGGGCCTGCATGCACGCGCTCGACAACGAACCGCTCGAAGGCGAAGCGAGCGGGCAGCACAAAAGTTTCATGGAGATTTCGTGATGGACCAACAGGCAGGCACGGGCACGGCCGTGGTGGATGCGAGCCGCGGCGGAGCGGCGCGCACCGAGGCGTTCTCTTTCGGCGAGCCGGTGGCGGTGATGGACCGTCGGGAATTGCTCGACTATGTGGAATGCTGGTCGAACGGGCGGTGGTACGAGCCGCCGATCAGCCTCGACGGCCTGGCGAAGTCGTTTCGCGCGAGCACGCATCACAGCAGCTCCATCTTCTTCAAGAGAAACATCCTGTTGAGCACGTTCCAGCCCCACGCGCTGCTCGACAAGGCGACGTTCTCGGCGTTCGCGCTCGACTATCTCACTTTCGGCAACGCCTATCTGGAGAGCCGGCGGTCGCTTACCCGGCGCACGGTGGGCCTCAAGCACGCCCTGGCGAAGTACATGCGCCGCGGCGCCGAGCTGGACCGCTATTTCTTCGTGCGCGGCTGGCGCGATGAGCACGAATTCCCGTCCGGGTCGATCTTCCACATGCGCGAGCCCGACCTTAATCAGGAGGTGTATGGACTGCCGGAATACCTGTCGGCGCTCCAGGCCGCTTGGCTCAACGAGAGCGCCACGCTTTTCCGCCGGCGCTACTACAACAACGGAAGCCACGCCGGCTTCATCATGTACATGTCCGACGCGGCGCAGCAGCAGGAGGACGTGGATGCGATCCGCCAGGCGCTGAAAGACTCGAAAGGGCCGGGCAACTTCCGCAACCTGTTCGTGTATTCACCGAACGGCAAGAAGGACGGGATCCAGCTCATCCCGGTCAGCGAAGTCGCCGCGAAGGACGATTTTTTCAACATCAAGAACGTGAGCCGCGACGACGTGCTGGCGGCGCACCGCATCCCGCCCCAGCTCCTGGGGATCGTGCCGAGCAACACGGGCGGCTTCGGCGCGGTGCTGCCGGCCGCTCAGGTGTTCGCGCGCAACGAGATTGAGCCGCTGCAGGACCGGTTCCGGGAGTTGAACGACTGGCTGGGCGACGAGGTGGTGCGCTTCCGGCCGTACGTGGTGCCGACGGTGCCCGGGCCGACGCCGGCCGCGGCGTAGCGGTTTCAGTCCTGCACGTCGGCCAGGCCGTCGCACGCCTGCGCGAGCCGGTTCCGCAGGGGCTGCAGCAGCGCATGCATGCTGCTGGCCTCGACCTTGCTGCCGATGGTCGCCAAGCGCAGCAGCTCGCACAGTGCGTCGAGCTGGGAGTCGACCGCCTCGAAGTCCACGCGCAGCTCACCTAGTCCACGGGGCGTGTGCGACAGATTGGCGGCGGTGTGTTTCATCGGCGTGCGTCTCCCGACAGATTGCCGAGGGAGCACCGGGTGGCAGCTCAAACTGCCCCGGCAATACTGTATGTTCGTACAGTATAGGCACGGGCGAAGCCCTCGCGCTAGGCCCGGACGGCCGGCGCCCCGGCGCCGCGCATGAATAGAACAGCAGGAAGCTCGCGCGGAGCTTCTCTTTCGTGCTATTAATTCGATAGTGCCCGCACGACAGGGGTGCGGGCGGGATGCGTGTTCGCTCCACCCATGACCCCCCGGGCGGCCCGCCTCGACCGGACGCCCGAACCCCTCCCATTTCCTGCCTGTTTTTTGGGCACTTTCGTCCACATCGACCCTCAGCGCGCAGACGAGACCCCGCCCCGCCTGCTCGCTTAATGTCCCTCTTTTCACGGAGGTGCCGGGAAGGGCCGAGACGGCCCCATGCGGCGCCGCGCGGGGCTTCGCCGAGGGTTTGCCATGCCTGAAAGCGTGACGCGATTTAACGGGGTTTTGCCCTGTCGGCGACCTGGCGCCGGATGGCTGGGCGATTAGACTGCCAGCGCGGGATCCATATCGAAGCCCCAGCCATCAAGTTTTTTTGTAGGTAAGCGCGTAGGTAAAAGCCGAAAAAACGCGCTAAGTTGTTGTCAGCATTAGGTGCGTGACTGCCTCCGTTTCCGCCAATAGCTTCTTCTAAGTTATTGATCCAGAACAGAAAAGCCGCCCGATCAGGCGGCTTTTTCTTTTTCTACATACAGTTCTACATACAGTCATGGTCGCGCTGTAGTGAGCTGTTGTGAGACTACATTGGACAAGCTCTAGCGGCGCTTTATTTTTCGCTTCGGCGACGTCGGCTGGACCGGCTCGAGTTCCACAATCGGTCGCCCTCTAGGAAATTTAAAGAATTTCGAGAGCGCTCTGGTCAGAGTGGACGCGGAGTAGCTCTTCATCAGCGGCGCCATGCACGCCAGTTCAAGTACTGCGTCCTTCCTGAGATCCGTGTGAAATCTGTTGCCCCGTGCATGGCGAATAACTGCGTTCTTTGATCCAGCTTCCCGAGTCAGGACGGAGCGCAGTTCATTGATCACTCCGCGTCCGCAACTTTCTTCGTAGGCATTTTTCGCCCGGCGGTGCTCATTCGGTTTGGACTTGATCTCCGGCGGCTGATTCTTATCAGCGGAGCGGACGTGCCGTTTGGGCGTCGCAAACTTCGGCGGCAGCCGTTCTAAATCGGCGCTAGCAATGCCGGCGGCATCGCAGCCAGGTTCAGCGCTTGAAGCTGGCATTGTGGACGCCGGACTTTTAGGTACGGGCACCAATTTCCAATTCACACCGTATGGAAATTGCTCACACACAGGCAGCATTGCAAGCTGTTCAATCGTGTAATGCCGCTGATCATTAGAGGGCATCCCGTCCAATGGCAGCTTAACCTTTGCCTGCTTGTGCTCGTCTCGGGCTTCAAACAGCGTTGGTCCGCGCCGCTCGCGATTCAACCGCCATTTGCCATATGCATTGATCGCCTCAAGTTGGACATCCGTTCCACCTGGAACCTCGAGGATGCGAAACCAGAGAACCGCATGCATTCTGTGTTCGGCTGGGATCCTCAGTAGTCCCATCCTCTTCGTGATGTCAGAAATAGCGTCCCGAACTGTCTGGTGACACTCAGCAAAGTCGCATTGCGTTCCAAGCTTCGCTGGATCAGCGAATGCAGCTTTTAGATCGGCTAAGACGCGATCGGATGATTCTGCACTGGGCCCTGGATAGATGGCTGGCGGTAGACACAACCTTGCGACTGCTTCGACCCGAGTTCACCGCACATTCCAGCCGGGTGCTTCGGTCTTCGACTCACCACGTAATTTGACTTGCCCAAGAATCTTAGCCATAAGCCTCCTCTTTTCCTCTCATTATTCCACCGAATTTCCTCCGAAATAAAGCTCTTCTGCGATTGCTGTCAATAAAGTTTTCTATGGGACAGGTGCGACTTCCCGCAACCGCTGTAGAGACATGGAGTTGACGGATGTCCAAGTTTTTTTTCACCAGTGATAGTGAGTTGAATGTTCCCACGCGATTTACCTACGTCGGTAAAAACAGCAACGGGAAGCTTAGGTTCATGGACGGCGATTGTCGGCTTGTGGGCGTGGGGCTGATTCAGCGGTACGGTAAGTTGGGCTTGTTCAGCAAGTATCGCCATCACGTGCCCGGGTACGTGCCCAACGCTAAGTTGGACGAGACTGTGCTGTGCCGCGGCAGCAACGGCACGGTGTGGCAGTTCGTGGGCACGTTGGTGATCTGTAAGGGTCAGGCATTTGCTCCCGGGCCAATGCGTCTGCTGCCCTTCGAACAGGGTCCCGCCATCGACGAGGAGCTTTCGCCCGCGGCGTTGTTGGTCCCTCCGGCGGTGAAGCAGGTCGCTGCCGACAACTCTTCGACGGCATCGCAACCGACCCCGGTCGAGCCTGTGGCGGCGCCGCGTTCTGACGAGCATGACGGCCACGCTCGAGCAAGGTCGGCGGAAAGCAGCGCGCGTTCCGCACGCTGTCGTAGCGTCAAGGCCCCGCGGCCGCTGCCGGACTGGTACATGCATGAGCTTGACCGTATCGGCGCAGAGCGCGCAGCCGGTCTGGATAGCACCGTCCGCATCGAGTTCTTGATCATCTACCTTGGCGAATCGCGGGCCAACCTATACCGCAAGATGAGTTTGGTCCCGGCCCAGTTTCCGCAGCCCGTCAAGCGCGGCCGCGGCAGCTTCTGGTTGATGTCGGTCATCGATGCCTATAAGACCGGCAAGTTGGGGGGTAGTCATGTCTAAAACCAGCACTTTTGAAGCACGGCGGCAGCCTCTGATGGTCGAAGCCGCGGCGGAGCCTGGCACGGGGCTGACGCTCGTGCAGATGCCGGATGCTGAACCGGCAGTGCATCAACTCATCATGGCGGCCATCCACGCCAAGGCGCGCATCGCAAGCGACCGGCTGTGCATCAAGATGCCGAAGGTGGAAGGCATGGTGACGGTGGTGTCCGGCAACGAACGCGCGAAGCAAGTTGTTGAGCAGGTGCAGCGCGCATTCGTCCAGCGTAAGAAAGGCGGTGTCCAGCACCGCCACCACTACATCGCGAGCAGCCGGCAGATCAACTGGCTTTCCGAAGAGGGTTTGGCACACATGTCACCGCTGCTGACGTCGTTTCAGGGGTGGGTTGTCATTAAGCAGTCTTTTGCCACGGCGTTGTCTGCACAGGCCGCCCATGTGCTGGTCAAAATGGATGCGATGGCGCGTGCTGCCGACACCCGGGTGATGTTCTTCGTCAGCGGGTTGTCGGATCACGAATCCTTGTCCAGCTATTGCCGTGACCTGTGGACGATAGCACTCTGCGATGCGGAAGAGGGCACGCAGTGTGTCTTCACTGTCGACTGCGCCGGCTTGAGCGCTCTGGGTGCGCTGCGCACCAGTCAGCGTATGGTGCGCATCAGTACTGGTGCATCTGGCCTGGAAGTACGCACGGAGCAGTTTCTGGCCTTGAAACTCCACATCCGGCTCATGGCCAAACTTGTCGCCGCGGGGGCGACGATGACCGAGATCGCGAAGGCGTACGGTTGTGACAAATCTACTGTGTCGCGATCGCTCAAGTCCGTACCGCTCTGGACCGGGGACACGCGGAAGACGTCGAAAGACGTATTGCTCAAGCAGTTGGCAGCACTCAGTCCAAAGGCGTTGAACGAAGAGAAACTTGCTGTTGAGTTCGATCTTTAGCAGGTCGACTCGGCAGTTTGATCAGTAGTGCGTTGCGCGTGTTGCACGTCCGGACAGTATTGGACGCAACACGCGCAACACGCGCAACACGCGCAACAACCGCAATGTCAGGATCTGCCGATCTCAGCATTTGTAGTTCCGCTTTTCCCGTCCATTTGGCGTAAGTGGGTGGAAGATTCTCGCTGGAATCGTGGTGCCAACTCTAGTAGAGCTATGTATATATAGCTCATAGATAGATGAGCTATAGGGATATGTTGAAACTTGGATAGATGGATATGACCATCACCAAGCGGATATGACCATCACCAAGCTTTCGTGTAAATGGATATAGCCATCACACCATCACCAATGCCATTGAATCGAGAGATCACGATTTGTATGGCAGTGCCGATGACCATGACTATCAGCAATTTATGGGGTTTAACAATGATCGACTTCTTTGATGTGCGCTTTCCCGCACAGAACTTGGACTTCATCGGCAAGTCCTTGACTACACAGCAGCCGAGCGGCGCACTTTCGCATTCGTTCACCGAACAATCCGTTGGCTATGACGATACTCGTGCGCCCAAGATCAAGCTGAAGTTCAACAGCCGCTCCAACGAACTGCGTCTATGGGGCTGTCCTTTGCGTTGGCTTCAGGGTCAAAACGGTCTCGGATCCAACGATCTGCCGTTTCTTGTCGAATCTGCCAGCACTCTGGTGTTTAAGCACCTGAAACGCCCGGTTCCCGAGTCCATCAGGCTGCAGTTGCGCGACCGCAGCTACCGGGTGGCTGAAGTTCATGTTGCGGAGTTGCACCGCATGCCGCATGGTTTGATCCCCGCGTTCTGTGATTCGGTGCGTCGCCATGCCCCCGCCGCATTGCACGCGACACCGTCGGAAAAGGGCATTGGCGTCCGGCTCTGGCCGGATTCCCGCGAGCGGCAAGTGCTGATGTACGACAAACATCACTACTTCTGGGACGGCATGCTCAAGCACCGCCTGACGTTGCTGGGCAAGCTGCCGCTGCGGTCGTGGGAGCGCTTGGGGCCTGCGCTCAACTTCAGCCGCATGATGGACGAACACTTGAACCAAGGCATCCGCATTGAGACGCGGCACCTGCGCAATCTCAAAACTCATGGCCTTGCGGTTGGCAGTGCGTGGCAGCCAGGCAGCGCACGTCAGCTGCACTACCGGGTGCTGGGTGATGTGCCGCTAACCGATCTGCCGCCGCTCACGGATGCCGAGATGTTGTTGAAGTTGGCCAGTCAGGAAGATCGGCGCTTGCTGGCGCTTTGGATCGACGGGCGGCCTATGGCCCAGTTCTTCGATTCCGATTCCACTTACGCTCGCTGGCACCAGCGCATTTTGCGGACCCACGGCATCGACATCAAACGTGCGCCAGTTCCGTGTGATGCTGCTCGTTGGACCAACTTGATTACGCCTCAGGCTGTTCTGGATACCCCGGATTGGGCTGTTGAATCGGCGTTTGTCTGCGACACGAGCCAAGCCGTTGTCGGCCGCATTCGGCCGGCTGCGGCACTTGCTTGGCCCGTTGCCCCGTAGTTGCCATCGCTTCCAATCATAGGGAGCCCGCCGGCTCAATTTGATCGCGCAGTGCCGTAATCTCTGAGGTGTGTTTTCAACCCGGCCGTCAGGAGTTGATGACCGCGGAAACTACGGCACTGCAGTAGATCGGCAGCGGAGCCAAGTGGATAGGGGTACCAACGGAGCAGGGCATCAGCGGCGTGCGACTGTAAATCCCGGTTGCCCAGCGTGGCGAATGCTCTACACTGTATGCAATTACAGGTGCACGCATATCCATGTCAGCCCAGCTTCTTCCGCTCTCGCCTACTGCGCCCGGCCGCAGTGCGGATGATGCGCTGGCCGCGATTGAGGGCCTCTGGCGCGGTTCCGACATCGAGCCCCTACAGTCCCGCATTGTCCCCACCAGCTGGGCCGCGCT
>CAJYQL010000071.1 GCA_913776965.1 uncultured Xylophilus sp. | reverse complement strand
CCCCACACCATCGCGGCGATGAGCGAGCGGCTCGGCTTCAGCCGGGGCGTGGTGGAACTGGTCGTGCCCACCTCGTCGGTGTTCCTGCGGGCCGGCACCGCGCTCTACGTGTCGGTGCTGGTCGTGTTCGTCGCCAACCTCTACGACCGTGCGCTTTCGCCCACCGACCTCGGGCTGATCTGCATCGGATCGACCATCGCGGCTTTCGCGTCGGCCGGCTACAACAGCGCGGCGAGCGTCGGCTTCGCGGCGATGGTGCTGTCGCTGCTGCAGCTGCCGGTCGAGGCGGCGCTGGCCCTGTTCGTCGCCATCGACCTGTTGTGCGAGGGGCCGCGCAACCTGCTGACGCTGCTCGCTTCCTGCGTGCTGATCGCCTGGGTGTCCGCCGGCCTGCCGTCCGACCGCATCGTCGCGGCCGAGGAAGTCGCCGCGCCGGCGGTGCCGCTGCAGTTCTCCTTCACGCGGCCGCAGCTCGGCATGCTGCTCGGCTGCTGTGCCGTGATCGCGTCCCTGATGGTGCTGCTGGGCATCGGCGTGGGCGTGAAGCGGGCCGACGCAGACGCTGCGCGTGCAGCGTCCGGCGCCGCCCTCGATCCCGGGGCTACGGCCCCCGAAAGAAGCCCATGACCGCTCGTTCGTACCGTCTTCCCGCCCTTCGGCTGCTGGCTGTGGCCGTCCTCGCGACGCAGCTCGCCGGCTGCGCGCTGCCGAGCTTCCTGAGTTTCAAGGGCACCAAGGTCCGTTGGGACCAGGTCAGCCTGTCCGCGGCTGAGAACGCCAACCGCAACAGCGCGGTGGCGGTCGACATCGTGCTGGTGACCGAGGATGCGGTGGTCGAGAAGGTGATCGACCTGCCGGCTTCCAAGTGGTTCGCCGCGCGGGCCGACCTGGCCAAGACCTTTCCGAAGGTGCTCACCTACCGCAGCTGGGAGCTGGTGCCGGGCCAGGTGCTCACGGTCGACGGCGATTCCTTTGGTTCGCCGCGTGTCGCGGCAGCGCTGGTGTTCGCCGACTACGCGACGCCGGGCAGCCACCGGGTACGTATCGACGAGTTCAAGGGTCGCCTGGTCGTCCGCCTGGAACAGGACGACCTGACCGTGACGACCGCCCCGTGACCACCGCCGACACCCGCGCTCCGATGCCCCGCCGCCTTTCCCATTCCGTGTGCCTCCGCACAGGAGGTTCCCGCCATGTCTAGACCGAATCCCGTCGCCGACCGCATCCAGTGGCACGAAGGCATGCTGCTGTCGCCGCAGCATTTCCAGCTGCTGTCCGCACGCCTGGACGGTCTCGTCGCCTGGCAGACGCTGGCGGCCGCGCCGTTCGCCTGGGGCGTGCGCCGCTGGGTGGTCGATACCGGCCTGCTGCCGGCCGGGCTGCTGCGCGTGCTGGAACTCGACGCGATCCTGCCGGACGGCACTGCAGTGGTCCATTCGGCCGGCGACCCGCTCCACCAGCCGCTCGAACTCTCGCTCGCCCCGTTTGCCGAGCAGCTGGCGGCCGAGCCGCTCGACGTGTATCTGACGCTGCCGGTCGCCACTGCCGCGCGCACGGCGGAAGCCCGCTACCGCTCGGTGTCCGGTGCGCCGGTGGAGGACGAGGTGTCGGACGCCCTGCCGGCCGACATCCCGCGCCTGCTGCCGCGGCTCGGGCTGGCGGTCGGTGCGGTGCCGTCCGGCCTGTATGTCGCGCTGCGCCTGGGCACGCTCTCCAAGGACAACGAGGTGGTGAAGCTCGGCACCACCCTGCCGCCGCTGCTGGAAGTGGCGCGCGACAACCCGCTCTGGGTGACGGTCTCCGCGCTGCTGGGCCAGTTGCGGGGCAAGGCCGCCTTCGTCGCCAAGCAGACCGCGATGCCGTCGTCGAGGGTGGACGACCGTCTGGCCCAACTGGAGCTGAAGGACCGCCTGCGCAGCCTGCTGGCCGAGCTGCCGTTCTGCGAAGCGGTGATGCGCACGCCGCATCTGCATCCGCTGCCCCTGTACTGGGCGCTGTGCGGCCTGCTCGGATCGCTCAGCCTGCTGCGGCCGGGCGGACTCCCGCCGGTGCCGCCGGACTACGACCACGCCGATCCGTCGCGGATCTTCGCCCCGGTCATCGCCGCGCTGCAGGATGCAGTGTCCGACGTGAGCCAGGACTACCGCGAACACAAGTTCGAGTTCCGCAACGGCGCGTTCGAGATCGAACTGCGCCCTGAATGGATGGGCGCGCGCCTGGTGGTGGGGGCCCGCGGCCAGCCGGACAAGGACCTGCTCGCCTGGATGGGCAGTGCCATCATCGGCTCGCATTCGGCCTATCCGTCGCTGCGCGAGCGGCGGGTGCTCGGCGCGGTGCGCTCCCCGATCGACCATGCCGACGAACTCGGCCTGCGGACCGGCTCCGGCTATCTGCTCGAAGCCATCCAGGTCAGCCCGGGGCTGACGGTGGCCGGCGAACGCTTGATCATCAGCAACACCAACGAAAGCGCCACGGCCCAGCGGCCGCAGGAGCTGGTGCTGTTCACCCGCGAATAGGACGCGACCGACCATGGCCCGCTACATGCCGGAGACGGCGACCGACGACCACATGACGCAGCAGTTCCGCGCCTTCTACGACGAGGTCGTGAAGGCGCAGGCGCGCGTCGCCGAGAGTGGCGAAACCGATGCCGAGGCGGCGGCTGCCAGCCTCAACAAGCGGCTGGAAGGCCTGATCGAGCTGCAGACGCTGGAATCGCGGCGCGAGAGCACCCGCTTCGAACTGGAGAACGTGGCCGACGCCCGCTACCTCAAGGCCGCGCTGGCCGACGAGATCCTGCTGAATTCGCCGTGGGTCGGCCGCGAGCGCTGGACCGCCCACCTGCTGGAATCCTCGCTGTTCCGCACCAACATCGCGGGCGACCTGGTGTTCCGCCGCATCGAGCAACTGCTGTCGGAGCGCGAGCCCTCGCGCCGCGATCTGGCGCGCCTGTACCTGTTCGCACTCGCCCTGGGTTTCCAGGGCATGTACCGCGGCTCCGACGACCAGGCCCGGCTGCACGGCCTGCGCGAAGAGCTCTACCAGTTCGTCTACCAGCGCCAGGCCGACCTCTCCGGGCGCGACCGGGTGCTGTCCGAGCGGGCCTATGCCAACACGCTCTCCCACATCGCACCGCGCAAGCTGCCGACGCTCAGCCGCTGGACGGTGATCTTCCTGGTGATGATCGCCGGCCTGTTGGTGATCTCCGAGCTGCTGTGGCTCTGGCAGTCCTGGCCGGTGCGTCAGGTGCTGCGTTCGGGCGCCGCCGCCACGGTGGGGGTCACGCCATGAGCCGACCCGTCCGGGCCATCTTCACCGTGGGAGTGCCGGCATGCTGACCGACAACCTGTTCCTCTGGTCGATCGCGATCCTCGCCGTGCTGGTGGTGGTCGTGCTCGCCATGGTCCTGTATTTCGCGGCCAAGCGCACCAATGCGAAGCCGACCGGCGATCCGAAGATCGCCCGCATCCGGTTCGATTCGCTGCGCAGCTCGTTCCGCCAGGCGGTCGAGCTGATCGAGGGCAACATCGCCTCGCGTGCCGAGCGCTACAGCATCCCCTGGATCATGGTGCTCAACGAAGGGGACGACCACCGCCAGCTGCCGATCGCACAGGCGGGCGTCGCCAGCGCCCTGAGTTCGGAGGCCGCGTCGGCCGCCGCCACCCAGGGCATCTCGTGGCACTTCTTCGACCGTGGCATCGTCATCGACATCAAGGGCGCCTACCTCGGCTCGCCCGACGACGACGATGCGTCGGAAAAGCCCTGGGACGAATTCCTCGGCATGTGCCGGGCCTACCGGCCGCAGCGGCCGTTCGACTCGGTGGTCATCACCGTGCCGGCGTCGCTGCTGCTGGACGACGGCGCGGACGCCCGTCTCGAACTGGCCAAGCGCGCCAAGCTGGCGCACCGCCGCCTGTGGCTGGCGCAGAACCGCTTCGCGATGCGGTTCGCGGTCTATGTGGTGGTGACCGGGGTGGAACAGCTCGAAGGCTTCGGCGCCTTCGCCCGTGCGCTGCCCGAGCCGATGCGCGCCAGCATGCTCGGCTGGTCCTCGCCCTACGACCTGTCCACCACCTACCAGTCCGGCTGGGTGGACGAGGCGATCGGCAGCGTGGTGCGGACCGTGTCCGACACCTCCGCCGAGCTCTACACCATCGACGTGGCACCGGAAGCGGCCGGCGAACTGCTGCTGCTGCCGTCGCGGATCGAGGCGCTGCGCGCACAGCTCCAGCTCTATGTCGACGAGCTGATGCGGCCGAGCGCTTACCACGAGCCCTTCTTCTTCCGCGGCATCTACCTGACCGGCGACGCCGGCGAGACGCCGCAGGCCGCGACGGTGGACGAGGACGGCCTGCCGACCGATTTCAGCGCCACCGACGACGATGCCCGGCAGGACCTGATGGCGCAGCTGATGCGCCAGCCGGTGTTCCTGCGCGATCTGTTCGAGAAGAAGATCTTCCTGGAATACGGCCTGACCCGGCCGTCTCGCAACCAGCACCTCGCGCGGCCGGCGCTCAACCGCGCGGTGCGCTGGGCGGCGATCGTGGTGATCGGCGGCTGGAGCATCGGGCTGGTCGTCGCCACGGTCCAGCTGCACCGGCGCAATACCGACCTGGTGGCAGCACTTGCCCAGCTGCAGGCCGATGCCCAGTACCGCGCCAGTGCCGCGCAGCGCGGCGAGACGATCCATCCGTCGTGGTACCGCGGGAAGGCGCTGGCGCTGCTCGCGATGAGCGAGGAACTGCGCACGCAGGTGCGCGCATCGTTCTTCATGCCCGGGTCCTGGCGCATCTTCGACGACCTCAACGAGCGGGTGGTCGAGCGGATCGAGCGCGAATTCGGCGACATCGCCGTGGCCACGCTGCGCCGCGAACTGCTCGGGCGCGCCGCGCAGCTCACCGGTGCCGTGCAGGACGACACGACGGGCGACTTCGTCTCCGGCGCCGACTGCAAGGCCCCGCAGTCCTTCCAGACCCTGACCGACGCGCCGCGCCGCGAAACGCTGGCGGTGGACAACCTGCCGGAATTCAACGCGCTGCAGCGGTACGTCGGCTCGGTCGACCAGCTCGACCTGGCCTTGCAGGCGCTCGACCGGCTACGCAGCGCGGGCATCGGCGGTGCCGACGACCTGCGCCTGGTGGTGCGCTACGCCCTGGGCGCGGAACTGCCGGCGGACGTCAGCGGCAGCCTGCGGTTCCTGCGCCAGGCCGCGAGCGACGGCGCGATGCCGCTTGGTATCGCGGTCGGGCCGCTGCAGGAAGCGGTGCGCTGCTCCTTCGCCAAGGGTGCGGGCCGGCTGGATGCGCGGCTCTTCGCCGGCAACGAGCTGCTGGTGTCCGAGCAGGCGCTCGCCCGCCAGCTCGGCACGCTGACCGCCTCCGGCGCCAGCGCGGCGGGATTCGCGCGGGCCCAGAACGGCTGGCGCGCCATCATCGAGGCGATCAAGGAGCAGGAAAGCCTGGTCGCCTCAGGCAGCGGCGGCTGGATGCGCCAGCCCACGCTGAACCTGGGACCGGCCTACGACCGGCTGGTCGCACGGGTCGGCCAGACGCGCCTGCTCGGCCCCGAGGCCGCGGAGCAGATGCAGGAACGCGCCACCTCGGCGTTCCAGCGCTTCCGCGCCGACTTCGCGCTCGCCTTCGGCGGTACGCAGCCGGGCATCGTCTGGATGGACAAGGAAGGCCGCTTCGCGCTGTCGGCCGACCGCCTCGCGCTGCGCGATGCGCTGGCCAACCTGCTGGCCCAGCCCTTCATGACGGCCGCCCGCAACCGCGACCTGCCACCGGTTCCGGCCAACGCGGTCGCGCAGTGGGACCTGGCGCGGCTCGACCAGGCGGTGGCCGTCGGCGAGGTGCGCAAGCGTTTCGTCGCCGAAGGCCTCGCCGCCTTCCCGGTCGGCCTGCGCGCCGGCATCGAGTCGGCGGTCAATGCGCACTTCGCGCAGCTGGTGATGGACCAGGCCGCCGAAGCGCTGACGCCGGTACCGGTCGCGAGCGACATGGGGCCGAACGCCGAAGTGCAGTTCGACGCCGCCCGCCTGCGCGTCACCAAGGTGCAGGCGCTGCTGAACGAACTCGGCGCCACGGTCCAGGCCGACAGCCTGCGGGCCGTGGTCGCGCGCGACGCCTTCGAGCGGCTGCGGGCGGTCGACGACCAGCTGCTGCGCTCGGAGCTGTACGCGATGCGCGGCCGCGATTTCTCCGCCTGGCGCGGCGAGCGCGGTGCCATTCTGGCCGCCTTCGGCGCGCCCGACACCGCGTCGCTGGTCGCCTACCTGGGCCAGCAGTTCGCCCGGGTCGAAGCGCTCAGCAAGCAGGCCGACGTGTACCTCGCGTCGCTCGATGCGGCGTCGGCGTCGTCGTCGGTCGCGCAGCGCTGGCAGACCATCGCCCGCGACTTGGAGCGCTACAAGCTCAAGAACCCGAACAGCAGCCTGCTGATGCTCGAGCAGTTCCTGGCCACCACCGGGGCCGAACTCGACCGCGCGACCTGCGCCGAGAAGCTGACCGGCCGTGCGCCGGCGACGCGGCCGGGCGACTTCTTCGCCGAGCGCTACGCGCAGATCTACAACAGCCTGTTCGCCCGCTGCGTGGAGCTGCACTTCCGCGAGCAGCAGGAACAATGGAACGGATTCGCCTCGGTGTTCAACACCGCGCTGGCCGGCCGCCACCCGTTCTCCGCCACGCTGGCGCGCGACACCGCGGTCGCCGACCTGAACGACGTCGGCCAGGTGCTGCGGGCCTTCGAGCCGGTGGTCAAGGTGTTCCGCGAGACTCGCGTGGACAGCAGCAACAGCCGCTTCCCCACGCCGGGCCAGGCGGCGCGCCGCTTCGTCGACCAGTTCGACCGGGTCCGGTCCTTCCTCGCGCCGCTGTATCCGACGGAAGAGGGCGCTGTGCCCGGCTACGACGTGGGGGTCGAGTTCCGTGCGAACACCGCCGCCGAGATCGAGGGCGGCCGGGTAATCGACTGGTCGGTCGACATGGGCGGCCAGAGCACCCGCTGGCGCGACACGCCGCGCACGCTGCGCTGGGAATACGGCACGCCGATCACGATCAGCCTGCGGCTCGCCAAGGACTCGGCCCTGGTCGCCGGTGCCGACGCGCAGGCTGCGATGACCACCGACGGCCAGACCGTCACCTGGCGCTTCACCGACGCCTGGGCGCTGGTCACGATGCTGCAGCGCCAGCGCGAGAACGAGCCGGCGCAGCGCCCCGAGGGCCGCAGCCAGCTGATCCGGCTGGAATTTCCGCTGCGCGCGCTGTCGGCCGGCGACGTCGGCCAGCTGCCGCGCGACGGCAAGGCCCGGGTCTACCTGCGCATGAACCTGACGCCTGCGGGCAAGAAGACCCCGGTGCTCTGGCCCGGTCCGTTCCCGGTGCGTGCGCCGGACTGGAACGTGCCATGACGCTGCAGTGGACGAGCGCCGGGAGGATTGCGTGACGCCGGATGAACCCTTCTCGCCCAATCTGGGCGAATTCCTGGCGCCGATCCCGGGGGACGAGAACCCAGCCGGCCCGTCGATGCGCTACGACCCGGTCTGGGCACAGATCCAGCAGGCGCGCGAGAGCGAGGACCCGGACCTGCCGCGCGGCGACTGGACCCGCAAGCTCAAGCAGTCGGACTGGCCGCTGGTCGAGCGGCTCTGCACCCAGGTGCTGCAGAAGCGCAGCAAGGACCTGCAGGTCGCGTTCTGGCTCACCGAAGCCTGGATTCGCCTGCACGGCATGCCCGGCCTGCAGGCCGGCGTCGACCTGGTGATGGTGCTGGTGCGCCAGTTCTGGGACGGCGTGCATCCGCTGATCGACGAGGGCGACACCGACGCGCGGGTCAGCCCGTTCATCTGGGCCAACACCACGCTGCCGACCGTGCTGCGCCTGCACCTGCCGCTGGTCCACATGGTCGACCACCGCCCGTCGGTCGGCACGCTGGAACTCTGGGACCGCACCCTCAACGCGCCCGGCAGCGACACCGGCCGGCTGGTGCCCGACGACGACGGTCACCTGCCCGGCAACCGCATATCGATGGCCAATGCTGCCCAGGGCGAGGCGCTGTTCGCGCTGGCCGACATGGGCGACGATCTGCGCGAGACGGCGCGCGCCTGGAGCCTGCTGAACGCAATGCTCGACGAAAAGCTCGGGCCCGACGCGCCGGGCCTGGGCAAGGTCGCCGACACGCTGGAGCAGCTGCAGCGCGTGGTCGCCAGCCTGCTCGACGGCCGCGATCCCCGGCTGGCTCGCGCGGAGCCCGACAGCCTGGCGATCCACCACGAACCCGAACCGCTCCCGGAGGACGCGCCCGCCATGACCGACACACCGACGCCGCCGCCGACGCCTGCCGCCTCCACCGCCATGGCGGTGCCCAACGGCGGCCTGATCGCCAACCGCGACGACGCCTACCGTCTGCTCGAACTCGCGGCGGCCTATCTGGAGCGCAACGAGCCGCACAGCCCGACGCCCTACCTGGTCAAGCGCGCCGTGACCTGGGGCCGCATGTCCCTGGCAGACCTGATGCAGGAGATCCTGCGCGAAGAGGGCGACCTCACGCGCTACTTCTCGCTGCTCGGCATCAACACCGACCGGGGCTGAACGTCCGATGAGCACACCACCCCTGCGCGCCGCCACCGTCGGCGGCACCGCCGACGAGGTCGAAGCCCAGTTCTACGACGCGCTGCAGAAGGGCGACGTCGCCGCCCTCATGGCCTGCTGGGCCGACGAGGACGAGATCGTCTGCATCCACCCGGACGGCCCGTGCCATGTCGGGCCCGGCGCGATCCGCGCTGCCTACGAGGCGCTGTTCGCCCACGGCGCGCCGCGCATCCGTACCGACGGCGTGCGACGGGTGGAGGCGCTTGCGGCCAGCGTGCACACCGTCGTCGAGCACCGGGAGCCGGCGCAGGCGGGCGACGGCGGTGCGACCGTCTGCACGATCGCCACCAACGTCTACCACCGCACCGCCCAGGGCTGGCGGCTGGTCGCCCACCACGCGAGCCCCGGCACCGCTGCCGATGCCGCGGCACCGCGCCCGGCCGATGCCCTGCAGACGCTGCACTGATCGGCCACGCGACAGTACGGGTTTAGATGAAAAAGTGGGTTTTGCGCAGGTGGCGCCTGCGCAGGCAGCTATGGATTATGTAGCGCCCTGGTGGTTGCCCGGCGGCAACCTGCAGACGATCTGGGCCGCGCTCTACGCCCGGCGCGGGCCCCGCACGCCGCCGGTCTATCGCCGCGAGCGCTGGGACACGCCCGACGGCGACTTCATCGAGGTCGACTTCCTGCAACCGGCAGCGGGCGCGCCCGCGCCCGCATCTACGGCGCCGCTGCTGGTGCTGTTCCACGGCCTCGAAGGATCGTCCCGCAGCCACTATGCGGAGGCGCTCGCCCACCAGGCGCAGCAGCGCGGCTGGGCCTTCGCCGTGCCGCATTTCCGCGGCTGCGGCGGCAGCCTCAACCGGGCGCCGCGGGCTTATCACTCGGGCGATTTCGAGGAGATCGGCTGGGTGCTGCAGCGCATGGGCGCGCGGCATGCCGGGCCGCGCATCGCCGTCGGCGTATCGCTCGGCGGCAACGCCCTGCTGCGCTGGGCCGAGGAAGCCGGCGAGAGTGCCCGTGCGCAGGTCCGGGCGGTGGCCGCGGTGTCGGCGCCGCTCGATCTCGCGGCCGGCGCGGCGGCGATCGGCCGGGGGTTCAACCGGCATGTCTACACCCGGATGTTCCTCGCCACGATGAAGCCCAAGGCGCTGCAGAAGCTCGCCCAGCATCCGGGCCTGTTCGATGCCGCGGCGCTGCACGCCGCGCGCGACCTGCATGCCTTCGACGACGTGTTCACCGCGCCGTTGCATGGCTTCCGCGACGCGGCCGACTACTGGGCGCGCTGCTCGGCCGGGCCGCACCTGGGCCGCATCCGGGTGCCGGCGCTGGTGCTCAACGCCCGCAACGACCCCTTCGTGCCGGCTGCGTCGCTGCCATCGGCCGCCCCCGGCGTCCACGGTCCGCAGGTGGAGGTCTGGCGGCCGGCCACCGGCGGCCATGTCGGATTCCCGCGCGGCAGGCTGCCGCCGGGCGAAGTGCGGGCGATGCCCGAGGCGGTCGCCGACTGGCTCGCGGCGCGGCTCGCCGGCTGACCGCCCGCACCACATTGGCTGCCGGTACTTGCATCCGGTTGCCCGCACGGCAGCGCCCGGCTCCCCATAATCGGCCGATGGACGACATCGTGAAACAGGCCATGGCCAAGTGGCCGAACGTGCCGGCCTGCTACGGCTGGCTCGGGCTGGATGCACGCGGCGACTGGTACATGCGCGACGACGCGGTGCAGGCCGCCGGCCCGTTTCCACAGAGCCGCGGCTCCCGCCTGCAGCACACGAAGCTGGTCGACTTCATCGGTCGCAACTATGCGTGCGACGCGCAGGGCGGCTGGTTCTTCCAGAACGGTCCGCAGCGGGTGTACGTGGAACTGGAGATCACGCCCTGGATCTGGCGGGTGTCCGAGGGGCTGCAGGTCGCCGCGCACACCGGCGCGCCGGCGCGTGTCCAGCGCTGCCTGCTCGACGAGCACGGCCGCGTGTACCTGGAGACCGACATCGGCTTCGGCCTGGTGCATTCGCTCGACATGGCGCTGGTCGGCGATGCGGTGGAGGAGGGGCTGTGGGTGCCGCAGGAGGTCGAGGCGGCGACGCTGCCCGGCCGCTTCGGCTACCGGCTGCATCCGTCGGCTGCGCCGGTCTGAGAGCGCACCTGCATAGGGCGGGCTTGGCGGCCGCAGCCGGCACGCTACCTCGTTCTAGACACCCTGCATGACGCCAGCGTCCCCAATAAAAAAGCCGGTTGCAGGACCGGCTTTTTTTATTTGAGCAACGGGTGCCGACGGTGATCGGTCAGCGGGCCGCGTTGGCCATGTACTCGACCGCGGCGCGGATGTCGGCATCCGATGCGCTGGTGCCGCCGCGCGGCGGCATCGCGCCCTTGCCCTGGATCGCGATCTTGGTCATGCCGTCGATGCCGTCCTTCAGGCGCGGCGCCCAGGCGGCCTTGTCGCCGAACTTCGGCGCGCCGGCCACACCTGCGGCGTGGCAGACCTGGCAAGCCTGCTTGTACAGCGCCTCGCCGGCGCCGCCACCGGCCGCGGCGACGGTGGTCGGAGCCGCTGCGGCAGCGGCCGGCGTTGCGGCGGCTGCCGGAGCCGCAGCCGGTGCGGCTTCGGCGACCGCGGCGGCCGGTGCTGCCGCGGCCGGCGCAGCCATGGCGGCCGCCGGTGCCGCTGCGGCGGCGCCTGCATCCGCGGTCGCAGCGGGTGCGGCCGCACGCTGCGGCTCGGGGAACTTGGCGCCGGCGGCGTTGGCCATGTAGACCACCGCACGGCCGATTTCCACGTCGTCGAAGTCGCCGCCGCCCTGGGGTGCCATCGCACCCTTGCCGGCCAGGGCCGAGTGCAGCAGTGCGTCGTAACCGGTCTTGATGCGGGCGGCCCAGGCAGCCACGTCGCCGAACTTCGGGGCGCCTGCGACACCGGCGGCGTGGCAGGTGGCGCACTGCGCCTTGAAGACTTCCTCGCCCGCCTTCAGCGGACGGTTGGCGTCGCGCACTTCGACGCGTCCGACGCGCTGGATGCGCTCGGAGGCGGCGGCCGCCAGGTCGCCCGCGCCGGCGGCCGGCTTGTTGGCGGAGGTGACGAAATACACGAGGCCGATGATGATGAAGATCGGGATCACGAACGAGAAAAAGACCGCGACCAGCAGCTGTTTCGGATTCTTGATCGGGCCGGTGTGGGCTTCTTCGTGGATGGCGTCGCTCATGGCGTCCTCACATGTATCGGGGGCTTGGAAAATCCAACCCTCGAGTATAGCCGCCGACCCCTCCGGCAGAGGGGTGACGGCGGGCTGCGACCCGGCCGTGGCAGCCGGTGCCGGCGACCCGCATGGAGCCGCCGGCGCAGGCTGCGGTCAGCGGCGCGGCGGCTGCGCGGCCGGCACGTCGGCGACCGTCGCGCGCAGCGGTTCGGTCACTCCGCCGCCGAGCGCCTTGTACAGCGTGACCTGGTTCTGCAGCTGCGCCAGCCGCGTCTGCACCACCTGCTGCTGCACCACGAACAGCGAGCGCTGCGCGTCGAGCAGGTCGAGGTAGCTCGACACGCCGTTGCGGTAGCGCAGGTCCGACAGGTTGAAGCGCACCGTCTCCGCCTGGGCCTGGGCCTGCTGGGCGCGCAGCTGCTCGCCGAGCGTCGCCTGGCCGGCCAGCGCGTCCGACACCTCGCGGAAGGCGGTCTGGATGGTGCGTTCGTACTGTGCGACCGCGATGTCGCGATTCACGTTCGACAGCGCCAGCCCGGCGCGGTTGCGGCCGGCGTCGAAGATCGGCAGCAGCAGCTGCGGCGCGATCGTGAACCCCCAGCGGCCGCCGTCGCCGAACAGGCCCGACAGCTCGGTGCTCGCCCGGCCCGCCTGGGCGGTCAGCGAGATGCGCGGGAAGAACGCGGCCCGGGCCGCACCGATGTTGGCGTTGGCCGCGACCAGCAGCTGCTCGCTCTGCCGGATGTCCGGCCGGTTGGCGAGCAGGTCCGACGGCAGGCCGGTCGGCAGCTCCGGCATTGCCGGCGCGTCGGCCAGGCGGGACGACGGCAGCGTCGTGCGGATGTCCTCCGGCAGCGGCTGGCCGAGCACCAGCGCGAGCGCGTTCTCGTCGAGCGCGCGCTGGCGCAGCTGGGCCGCGAGGGTGGCGCGGGCCACCTCGGTCAGCGATTCGGCCTGGCGGAAGTCCAGTTCCGACGCCACGCCGTTGTCCAGCCGCAGCTTGGTCAGCCGGATCGACTCCTCGCGGGTGGCGACGGTGCGGCGCGACAGGTCGAGCAGCTCTTCGTCGGCCAGCAGCGCGAGCCACAGGTTGGCGACGGTCGCGACGAGGGTGGTCTGCGCCGCGCGGCTGCCTTCCTCGGTGGCGAGGTACTGGGCCAGCGCCTGCTCCTTCAGGCTCGCGATGCGGCCGAAAAAGTCGATCTCCCAAGCCGTCACCGCCACGCCGAGGCTGAACGTGTTGAGCTGGCTGCCGGTGAGCGGGTTCGGCGCGCGCTGGGCACTGGCCGCCAGGCCGACCGCCGGGTACTGGGCGGACCGCTGGATCTGGTACTGCGCCCGGGCCGCCTCGATGTTGAGCACCGCGATCCGCAGGTCGCGGTTGTTGGCGAGGGCGGTCGCCAGCAGGCGCTGCAACCGCTCGTCGGGGAAGAAGCTCTGCCAGGGCAGGTCCGCCGCCGCCGGCGCAGCCGGCTGGGCGGTGCCCGGCGCCACCGTGGCCGGCCAGTCGCCGGGGATCGGTGCGGCCGGCCGCTCGTAGGTCGGGATCAGGCTGCAGCCGGCCAGCAGCGCGGCCGCGGCCAGCGCGACAGCGCGCAGCGGGAAAGACGACAGGAACGTCAGGCGATCAGCCATGGTGTTGACCTCCGGGCGGGGTGTCCTCGCCCATGCCGGCATGGCGGGCATGCTCGGCGTACATCTGCTGCTGGCGCTTGCTGCCCTTGAAGAAGGAACGCACCAGCACGAAGAACACGGGCACGAAGAACACGGCCAGCACCGTGCCGGTCAGCATGCCGCCGATCACGCCGGTGCCGATCGCACGCTGGCTGGCCGAGCCCGCGCCCGAGGCCAGGAACAGCGGCACCACGCCGAGCATGAAGGCCATCGAGGTCATCACGATCGGGCGGAAGCGCAGGTGCGCGGCCTCCAGCGCCGACTCGACCACGCCCTTGCCGGTGGCCTGCAGGTCCTTCGCGAACTCGATGATCAGGATCGCGTTCTTCGCCGACAGGCCGATGATCGTGATCAGACCCACCTGGAAATACACGTCGGCGTTGTACTTGCGCAGCAGGGTGCCGAGCACCACGCCGAGCACGCCGAGCGGCACCACCAGCAGCACCGATACCGGGATCGACCAGCTCTCGTAGAGCGCGGCCAGGCACAGGAACACCGCCAGGATCGAGAAGCCGTAGAGGATGAAGGCCTGCGAGCCGGCGAGCTTTTCCTCGCGCGAGATGCCGCTCCACTCGAAGCCGAAGCCGGCGGGCAACTTGGCGGCGATCCGCTCCATCGCGGCGAGCGCGTCGCCGCTGCTGTTGCCCGGCGCGGCATCGCCCTCGATGCGCATCGCGGGGTAGCCGTTGTAGCGGACGGTCTGCATCGGGCCCACCTCCCAGCGGGTGGTGGCGAAGGCCGACAGCGGCACCGGCTGGCCCTGCGCGTTGGCTGCGGTGATCCGCAGGATGTCCGCCGGCTGCATCCGCTCCGACGCGTCGGCCTGCACGATCACCCGCTGCAGCCGCCCGTTGTTCGGGAAGTCGTTGATGTAGGCGGAGCCGAGGTTGGCCGAGATCGCCTGGTTGATCGCGGCGAAGCTCACGCCGAGGGCGTTGGCCTTGTCGCGGTCGATGTCGAGCCGCAGCTGCGGCGCGTCCTCGATGCCGTTGGGCCGCACCTGCGCCAGCGCCGGGTCCTTCGACGCCATGCCGAGCACCTGGTTGCGGGCCGCGACCAGTGCCTCGCGGCTGTTGCCGCCGCGGTCCTGCAGCATGAACTTGAAGCCGGTGCCGGTGCCGAGCTCCGGAATCGCCGGCGGCGACAGCGGATAGATGAACGCGTCGCGGATGCCCGACAGCGCACCGAAGGCGCGGCCGGCCAGCGCGGAGGCCGAGTTGCCGGGTTCGGTCCGCTCGTCCCACGGCTTGAGCGTCACGAAGGCGAGCGCCGCGTTCTGGCCCTGGCCCGAGAAGCTGAAGCCCAGCACGCCGACCATGCTCTGCACTTCCGGCTGCTTGAGCATGAAGCCCTCGACCTGTTCCATCACCGCCAGCGCGCGCTGCTGGGTCGCCCCCGGCGGCAGCTGCACGTTCACGATGATGTTGCCCTGGTCTTCGTTCGGCAGGAAGCCGCTGGGCAGGCGCAGGTACAGCACGCCGACCACCGCCAGCAGCAGCAGGTAGACGATGGCCGACCGGCCGGTGCGCCGCAGCATGCGCGCGACGAAGCCTTCGTAGCGCTTGGCGCCGCGGCTGAAATGCCGGTTGAACCAGCCGAAGAAGCCACGCTTCTCGTGGTGGCCCTGCTCGACCGGCTTCAGCAGCGTGGCGCAGAGCGCCGGCGTGAGCGACAGCGCGAGGAAGGCCGAGAAGGCGATGGACGTTGCCATCACCACCGAGAACTGGCGGTAGATGTTGCCGACCGAGCCCGAGAAGAAGGCGAGCGGGATGAACACTGCGATCAGCACCACGGTCACGCCAACGATCGCGCCGGAGATCTGCGACATCGCCTTGCGGGTGGCTTCCAGCGGCGGCAGGCCTTCCTCGGCCATGATTCGCTCGACGTTCTCCACCACCACGATCGCGTCGTCCACCACGATGCCGATCACCAGCACCATGCCGAACATGGTCAGCACGTTGATCGACAGGCCGAAGGCCAGCATCACCGCCAGCGTGCCGGTCAGGGCCACCGGCACCACGATGGTCGGGATCACGGTGTAGCGCCAGTTCTGCAGGAACAGGAACATCACCAGGAACACCAGCACGATCGCCTCGACCAGCGTGTGCGCCACCTGGGTGATCGAGATCTGCACGAATTCCGAGCTGTCGTACGGGATCTGCCACTTCACGCCCGCAGGGAAGAACTTCTCCAGTTCGCCCATGCGCGCCCGTACCGCCTTGGCCACGCCGAGCGCATTGCCGGTCGGGGTGAGCTGCACGCCCATGCCGACCGCGGGCTTGCCGTTCAGGCGGGCCGAGGTGGCATAGGCCTGCGCGCCCAGCTCGATCCGCGCCACGTCCTTCAGCCGCACCGTCGCGCCGTTGGTGGTGGCGCGCAGCACGATGTTACCGAACTGCTCGGGCGAGGTGAGCTGGCCCGCGACCACCACCGTGGCCGAGATCGCCTGGTCGGCGGTGTTGGGCAGGTCGCCGATCGAGCCGGCTGAGACCTGCGCGTTCTGCGCGGAGATGGCGCCGGTCACGTCGGCCACCGACAGGTTCAGGCCGGTCAGCTTGGTCGGGTCGATCCAGATGCGCATGGCGCGCTCGGTACCGAACAGCTGCACCTGGCCGACGCCGTCGATCCGCTGCAGTTCAGGCACCAGGTTGCGCGAGGCGTAGTCGCCCAGCTTGATCACGTCCTGCGCCGGATCGTCCGACGACAGCATCATGAACAGCAGGAAGTTGTTGCGCGACTTGTCCACCCGCACGCCCTGCTGCGTCACCGCCGACGGCAGCCGCGGCGTGGCGCGCGACAGGCGGTTCTGCACGTCCACCTGCGCCAGGTCGGGGTTGGTGCCGGGCGCGAAGCTCAGCGTGATCTGCCCGGTGCCGTTGGCCTGCGCGACCGTCTCCATGTAGAGCAGGCCGGGCGAGCCGTTCATCTCGCGCTCGATGACCGCGAGCACGCTGTCTTCCAGCACCTTGGCGGAGGCGCCGGGGTAGGTGGCATTCACCACGATGGCCGGCGGTGCGACCGCCGGGTACTGCGCGATCGGCAGCTGCGTGATCGACACGCTGCCGGCGACCAGCAGGAAGAGCGCGATCACCCAGGCGAAGATCGGCCGGTCGATGAAGAACTTAGCCATGTCGTCGGTTCCTGTTCTGCCTGCTTACGGGCGGCCGCCGGAGCCGCCGGCACCCGCGGCGCTGCCGGCACCGCCGCCGGCCGTGCCGGACGTGGTGGCCGCCGGCGTCGTCGCCGCGGACGGTGCCGTGCCCGAGGCGGGCGGAGCGGCGGGGGCGGAGGTCGCGGACGCTGCCGCGGCAGCGTCCTGGCGCGGTGCCGGGGCCTTCCACGGCACCGGCTTCACCGGCGCGCCCGGCGGCATCATCTGCAGCTTCTGGAAGCCGTCGACCATCACCTGCTCGCCGGCCTTCAGGCCGTCGAGCACCACCCAGTTCGCCTCCTTGGAGTCGCCGAGCGTGACCTTGCGCTTGGCCAGCTTGCCGTCCGCGCCCACCAGGGTCACGGTGTCGCCTTCGGCCGAGCGGGTCACCGCCTGCTGCGGCAGCAGGAAGGCATTGGTGGCCTGGGCCTGCTCCAGGCGGACCCGCACATAGAGGCCCGGCAGCAGCGCGCCGCCCGGGTTGGGCACCTCGGCGCGCAGCGTGATCTGGCCGGTCGTCGCATCGACCGTGATGTCGGAGAACAGCAGCCGGCCGGTGCGGGCCATCGTGCTGCCGTCTTCCAGCACCACCTGCACGCTGGCGGCTTCCACGCCGGTGGCGCGCTTCAGGCGGCCGGTCTGCAGCGCATCGCGCAGCTTCATCACCTCGGTCGCCGACTGGGTGAAGTTGACGTACACCGGATCGATCTGCTGGATCACCGCGAGCTGCGTCGCCTCGCCCTGGCCGACCAGCGCACCTTCGGTCACCAGCGTGCGGCCGATGCGGCCGGAGATCGGTGCGGTGACGCGGGTGTAGTCGAGGTTGATCTTCGCGGTCTGCACGCCGGCGCGCGCTGCCGCCACGTCGGCCTGCGCCTGCTTCTGCGCGGCCTGGGCGTTCACGAAGTCCTGCCTGCTGATCGCATTCACCTCGACCAGCGGCCGGTAGCGCTCGACTGTGGCCGAGGCCTGCGACAGGTTGGCCTCGGCACGCGCCAGGGTCGCCTGGGAGCTCTGGAACTGCGCGTTGTAGGGCGCCGGGTCGATCTGGTAGAGCAACTGGCCTTCCTTCACGTCGCTGCCTTCGCGGAATACCCGCTTCAGCAGGATGCCGGCGGCCCGGGCACGGACCTGGGCGACGCGCGACGCCTCGACGCGGCCCGGCAGCTCGGTCACCAGGCCGACATCGCCCGTCTGCACCGTCACCACGCCGACCTCGGGCGGCGGCATCGCGGCGCCCGCACCCGGTGCGCCTCCGGCGGGTGCGGCCTCCTTCTTGCCGCAGCCGGCGAGCACCAGCATCGCGGCAGCGAGCGCCAGCACGAGCGGACGGTGGAAGGACGAACGAAATGCGGCGGACGCCGGCGGGCGGGTCGTGGCAGAGCGCAGGGACGACATGCGGATTCCTTCCGGAGGAGGCGGGACGAAGCGATGGAAAAAAAGGGGTGGTGCGAAAGAGGCGGCCGCAGGAGGCAAGCACAAGACGCACCACGCCGGTCGGATACCCGGACCGGACAGCCGGGCAGTATACATACAATGATGTATGTAAATCGACGGCGGCAACGCCGGATCGTGCCCGGCGTGCTTGCGGGTCTTGCAACCTGGCGCAACCGTTTCCACCTTCCCCGTCCCCTTCGTCCCAGCCAAGCCCCCATGGTCCGCCGCACCAAAGAAGACGCCCAGGCGACGCGCGCCCTGCTGCTCGACGCTGCCGAGCGGCTGTTCCATGCACAGGGCGTGTCGCGCACCTCGCTGCACGACATCGCGGTGGCTGCCGGCACCACCCGGGGTGCGATCTACTGGCATTTCAAGGACAAGGCGGATCTGTTCAACGCGATGATGGACCGCGTCACCCTGCCGCTGGAGGAATCGCTGCGGCTGGTCGGCGAGGAGCCCAGCGCCGATCCGCTGGCCGACATCCGCCTGACCGTGCGGCACTGCCTGCAGCTGGTGGCCGGCGACGAACGGGTGCGACGAGTGTTCGACATCGCGGTCCACCAGGTCGAATACGTGGACGAACTGCGCGCGGTCAAGGAGCAGCACATCGCGGTGCGCAACGGCTGCCAGGAGCAGATGGAGTCCGGCATGGCCGCCGCCGCGGATTGCCACCGGCTGGCGCTCCCGCTGCCGGCGAGCGTCGCAGCCCGCGGCCTGCATGCGCTGGTCGACGGCCTGCTGCAGAACTGGCTGCTCGACCCGCGCGGCTTCGACCTCGTCGCCTGCGGCATGCAGGCCGTCGATGTCTACCTGCGCGGGCTCGGATTCCCGGTGGGCGACCCAGCAATCGCTGGGGCTTCCGCCGTGCAGCCGGGTGCGCAATAGGTCATAATGCGCGACTTCGCCGGTCAGCCGGCCAAGACCTCTCGCTGTATTTCAACGGATAGAATTCGGCCCTCCGAAGGCTGAGATCCAGGTTCGATTCCTGGCGGCGGGACCACCTTTTCAGGGAAGTGCGATTCGGCCACTTTCCTCCTCATCAGCCCCCTTTTTCGTCAGTCCGCTGGCACCCGCGACGTTCCTTGGGATGCCATCGCATGGGGCAATCGTGGGCCCGGTGCGTCGGCAGGGCGCCATCCCGTCGGGTTTCCAGATGCCGCGCATTCCGGGCCTGAGGGATCACCTCCCCGTCGACGAAACCCCACGCGCGCCGCCGACGGCCGCGCGCCCGGCCCACCTACAGGACCTGCCCCCGGCAGAGCCGACAACCGGAGCATTTCCACTCCGGTAGGCGCCATGCAGTTCTCCACCCTCTTCGGCCTCGCCAGGCAATCGGTGATGGCGTGGATCGACGACTACGCCCCCAGCATGGGCGCGGCCATCGCCTACTACACGGTCTTTTCCATCGCGCCGCTGCTGGTGATCGTCATCGCGCTGGCCGGCCTGTTCTTCGGCGAGGACGCGGTGCGCGGCGCGCTGGAGGTGCAGATGCGCGGGCTGATCGGGCAGGAGGGCGCGACGGCGATCCAGGGCCTGGTGGCCGATGCGCGCGAGCCGACCGAAGGCATCGTCGCAAGCGGCATCAGCATCGCGGTGCTGGTCGTCGGGGCGACGACGGTGTTTGCCGAGATCCAGAGCGCGCTCGACCGCATCTGGCATGTGCCCGAGAAGGCCAAGCCGAGCGGCCTGTGGGGTTTGCTGCGTGCACGCTTCCTGTCGTTCGGGCTGATCCTGACGCTGGCCTTCTTGCTCATGTCGTCGCTCATCCTCAGCACGGCGATCGCCGCGGTCGGCACCTGGATGGGCGGGCTGCTACCCGGATGGGAAGTGCTGCTGCAGGTCGTCAATCTGGCGCTGTCGCTGGGGATCGGCACCGTGATGTTTGCGGCGATCTACAAGCTCATGCCCTCCACGCCGATTGCTTGGCGCGACGTGTGGGTGGGGGCCGTGGTCACCGCTCTGCTGTTCGAGCTGGGCAAGGTGCTGATCGGCCTGTACGTGGGCAAGGCGGGCATCAGCTCGTCCTATGCCGCGGCCGGCGCCATCGCGGTGATCCTCATCTGGGTGTATTACGCCGCCCAGATATTCCTGCTGGGCGCGGAGTTCACGAAGGCATATGCGCAGGAACATGGGTCCAAGGGCCGAAACGGTCCGAAAGTGGAGGGCGGCGACCCGGGCGGCCGCAGACTGACGGGCCATGGTGCGCCACAAACGGGACCGGCAGGGCGGTCGGACACAACTCGTAGTGAAACCGCTTCCCCGCCGCCGGCAGCAGCA
>CAJYQL010000070.1 GCA_913776965.1 uncultured Xylophilus sp. | reverse complement strand
GGCCGAGCGACTGCCAGGAGTCGCCGCTCTGGAACTGCAGCGGCAGCACGCCCATGCCGACCAGATTCGAGCGGTGGATGCGCTCGAAGCTGCGCGCGACTACCGCCTTGATGCCGAGCAGCTGCGTACCCTTGGCGGCCCAGTCGCGCGATGAGCCGGTGCCGTATTCCTCGCCGGCGAAGATCACGGTCGGCGTGCCCGCGTCGATGTAACGCATCGCGGCATCGAAGATCGGCATCTTCTCGCCCTGCTGCGGCCCCGGGTTCTGGAACAGCGTGACGCCGCCCTCCTCCCGCGACCCGTCGGCGCGCGGCGGGATCATCAGGTTTTTGATCCGCACGTTGGCGAAGGTGCCGCGCATCATCACGTCGTGGTTGCCGCGCCGGGCGCCGTAGCTGTTGAAGTCGGCTGGCTGGACACCGTGGGCCTGCAGCCACTGACCGGCGGGCGACGTGGCCTTGATCGAGCCGGCGGGCGAGATGTGATCGGTGGTGATCGAGTCGCCGAACAGCGCCATGATGCGCGCCCCCTCGACTTTCGACGTGTTTTGGCCTCCAGCGCCCGTCGCACCTGCGTCAGCTGCTCCGCTTTCGAGAGCAAACCCGGCGAAGAACGGCGGTTCGGCGATGTATGTGCTCTCCGGCCAGGTGTAGGTGGTGCCGGAGACGCCGTCGATCCGCTCCCACAACTCGCCCGGGTCGGTCTTGACCTTGGCGTAGTTGGCGCGGAAGGCGTCGCCGTTCATCGCGTATTTCAGCAGCGCATGGACCTCGTCGCTGGACGGCCAGATGTCGCCGAGGTACACGTCCCGTCCGCCGTGGCCCTTGCCGACCGGTTCGGTCATCAGGTCCCGCAACACCGTCCCTGCGATCGCATAGGCCACCACCAGCGGCGGGCTCGCAAGGAAGTTCGCCTTTAGGTTGGGATGGATCCGCGCCTCGAAATTGCGGTTGCCCGACAGCACGGCGGCGCAGACGAGTTCGCCGTCGGTGATCGCTTGGTTGATCTCGGGCGTCAGATCGCCCGCGTTGCCGATGCAGGTGGTGCAGCCGTAACCGGCCACCGCGAATCCGAGTTTTTCCAGATAGGGCAGCAGGCCCGTCTGCGTCAGGTACTCGGTGACGATGCGGGAGCCCGGGGCTAGCGAGGTCTTGATGTGCGGCTGCACGGTCAGCCCCGCTTCCACCGCCTTCTTGGCCAGCAGGCCCGCCGCCAGCAGCACGCTCGGGTTGGAGGTGTTGGTGCAGCTGGTGATCGCCGCGATCAGCACGTCGCCGTTGCCGACGGTGAAGTCGCCTGCCGGCACACGGCCGGTGCCGGGCGCCTGCGGAGCCGATGCCTTGACGGCCGCCCGTTCGCGCAACAGATCGGCGGGCCGGTTGAAGCCGTTCTCGGCCGCGGGCTTGCTGAAGAGAGCTTCGAATTCGTCGGCGACCCGGCCCAGTTCGATCCGGTCCTGGGGCCGCTTCGGGCCGGCCAGGCTGGGCGTCACGTCGCCGAGGTCGAGCTTCACCACCTCGGAGTAGTCGATCTCGCCGGCCTGCGGAACGCCGAACATGCCCTGGGCGCGGAAGTACGCCTCGAACGCCTCGATCTCCTCGTCGTTCCGACCCGTCCCGCGGAAGTAGTCCACCGTCTTGTCGTCGACCGGAAAGAAACCCATGGTCGCGCCGTATTCCGGCGCCATGTTGCCGATGGTGGCCCGGTCCGGCACCGACAGCGTCCGCGTGCCTTCGCCGAAGAATTCGACGAATTTGCCGACCACCTTCTGCCGGCGCAGGATCTCGGTCACGGTCAGGACCAGATCGGTGGCGGTCACGCCTTCGCGCAGCTTGCCGGTCAGTTCGAAGCCGACGACGTCCGGCGTCAGGAAATACACCGGCTGGCCGAGCATCGCGGCCTCCGCCTCGATGCCGCCGACGCCCCACGCGACCACACCGATACCGTTGACCATCGTGGTGTGGCTGTCGGTGCCGACCAGCGAATCCGGGTAATAGACGCCATCGTCGCCCCGATGCACCCCGCGCGCCAGATATTCCAGGTTCACCTGGTGCACGATGCCGAATCCCGGCGGCACCACCCGGAAGGTGTCGAATGCCTGCATGCCCCATTTCATGAATTCGTAGCGCTCGCGGTTGCGCTGGAATTCGAGCTTCATATTCAGGTCCAGCGCGGCCGGCGTGCCGAAATAGTCGACCATCACCGAATGGTCGACCACCAGATCGACCGGCACCAGCGGCTCGATCCTTTTCGGGTCCTTGCCGATTTTGCCGGCCACGCTGCGCATCGCCGCCAGGTCGGCCAGCAAGGGCACGCCGGTGAAATCCTGGAGCACCACGCGAGCGACTACAAAGGGAATCTCGTCGACCCGCGACGCATGAGGTTGCCATTGCGCAATCTGGGCGACGTGCTCCGCCGTGATTTTCTGGCCATCGCAGTGGCGCAATACCGATTCGAGAACGATGCGAATCGAGACCGGCAGCCGGGCAATACCCGGAAATCGCTGCTGCAACGCCGGTAAAGAATGGAACTTACCGGTCTTGCCGGACGACATCCGGAATTCCGCGACCGTGGACGTCGGGGCGGGAGTATTCGAGGGGGACATGCGGGCTCCTGGGTTCACCGTGATCTACACCCATTCTGTCAGCGGGTGATGACCGGCGCGCAACATGCCGTGACAGGAAGCCCGGCTCCTGCTCTACCGCAGCGCACGGCTGCGAGCAGGTTCCCAAAACAAAATCCCCGGCGGAGGTAAACCCGCCGGGGATTTCGGTCCGATCCGAAGCCAGCCGCCGGCATCGAAACCGGCGCCCGGATCAGTGCCGGGCGGCCAGAAAGCTCAGATCGCGAATTTGCTGCGGTCTTCGCCCTGAATCCATTTCGGTGCCTTGCCGCGGCCGGTCCAGGTGGCGCCGGTCGCCGGGTCGCGGTATTTGGCCGCAACCTTGCTGCCTTTGGCGGGAGAACCGCCGGTACGGGTACGGCCCGCCGGGAAAACATCTTCTGCGGTGAGTCCAAATTCTTCGATCAGCGTCCGGACGCGGGTAATGGCATCGGACAGTTCACGCTGGCGCGCGTCGTTGATTTGGGCCTCGAGCGCTTCACGCTGCTTGAGAAGTTCTTTATAAGTGGTCATGTCGGAGGGTATCGCGATGAAAGACGCGATTATAGACACGCCAGAGCCGCCAAAATCCCGTCGAGAACCAACTTCTTACTTTTTATCGATTATGACGCCGGCGTTTCCCGGGTTTTGCGCCGGATTGCCAGCACCTTGTCGATACGCCGACCGTCCAGGTCGATCACCTCGAATATCCAGTCGCCGCATTCGACATGCTCGCCCACGCCGGGCAATCGGCCGATTTCCGACAGCAGCAATCCGGCGAGGGTGTTGTACAGGCCGCGGTCTTCACCCGGCAATTCGCGAATATCCAGCCGGCTTTTCAATTCGCCGACCGGCATCAGCCCGTCGAGCAGCCACGACCCGTCGGCCCGCTGGACCGCCCAGGCTTCGGTCAGGGCACCGGGCTGAAGTTCGCCGGTGATCGCCTCCAGCAGGTCCCGGGGCGTCATCAGACCCTGCACCACGCCGTATTCGTCGACCACGAACACCATGCGGCCGGACTGGGCCCGGAACTGCTCCAGCAGCTCCATGCCCGACAGCGTTTCCGGCAGGAAAGTGGCGGGCAGGACCTGCGCGGCGAGCAGACCGACGTGGTCGGGCCCCAGCTCCAGCAGGCGCGCCACGCTGATCACGCCCACCACATCGTCGAGCGAGTCACGGCAGACCGGATACCAGGAGTGCGCGCCCTGACTGGCGGCCCGGGCCAGTCCTTCCGCGACGGTGCCCCGCGCGTCCAGCCATTCGATATCGCCGCGCGGCACCATCATCGAGGTGAGCGGCCGGTCGTCGAGATGGAACACATTCTGCACCATGCGGTGCTCCTGCTGTTCGATCACGCCGGCATCCAGGCCCTCTTCCAGGCTGGCGGCGATTTCCTCTTCCGTCACCGCGCGGCCGGCGTTGTTGTCGATGCGCAGCAGCCGCAGCACCGCATGGGTGCTGACCGACAGCAGCCGCACGAAGGGCTTGGCCGCCTGCGCCACGAAGGTCATCGGCCGAGCCACCCAGCGGGCCACCGCCTCGGGATACAGCTGACCGATCCGCTTCGGCACCAGTTCGCCGAAGACGATGGTGATGAAGGTGATGATAGTCACGACCAAGGCGGTCGCCGCGATCTCGGCGGCCCGCTCCGGCACCGAGACCGAACGCAGCAGCACCGCCACGTCGTCGCTGAAAGCCGCCTCGCCCAGGATGCCGTTGAGCATGCCGATGGAGGTGATGCCGACCTGTACCGACGACAGGAACTGCGTCGGCTGCGCCAGCAGCGCCAGCGCGGCGGTCGCGCCGCGGTCCCCGGCCTCCGACATGGCGACCAGCCGGGCCCGGCGGCTGGAGGCCAGTGCGAGTTCGGACATGGCGAAGACGCCGTTCAGCAGGGTTAGCAGCGCGATGAGCAGGAAATCCATGGAGGGTGAGGACAATAGGGAAATGGCAATTTATCTGATCGGCGATCTGCAGGGCTGCGACGGTGCGCTGGGGCGCCTGCTGGCGCAGATCGACTTCTCGCCCAGCCGCGACACGCTGTACCTTCTGGGCGACCTGGTGAACCGGGGGCCGGAATCGCTGGCGGTGCTGCGGCGCCTCGCGGCGCTCGGCGATGCGGCGCACTGCCTGCTGGGCAACCACGACCTGCACCTTCTCGCCGTGGCGCACGGCGTGCGCTCGCCCGGCCGCAAGGACACGCTGGACGACATCCTTGCGGCCCCGGACCGCGATGCCCTGCTCGACGGACTTCGCCGCCGGCGCATGGCGATCCGACTGGCCCACGGCGAACAGGACCTGCTGATGGTGCATGCCGGCGTGCTGCCGGCCTGGGATGCGGAGCAGGTGCTCGCCCTGGCGGGCGAGGTGGAACGCGTGCTGCGCGGCGACGATCTGCCGGGCTTTCTGGGCACGATGTACGGCAACCTGCCGGACGCCTGGGACCCGGGGCTGCAGGGCGCCGACCGGCTGCGGGTCGTGGTCAACGCGCTTACCCGGCTGCGGTTCTGCACGCCGGAGGGCCGGATGGATTTCGTATCGTCCGAAGGTCCGGACGATGCGCCCGCAGGCTTCCTGCCGTGGTTCGACGTGCCGGGCCGGCGAACGGCGGGCATCACCGTCGCCTTCGGCCACTGGTCGGCCCTCGGCTGGCTGGAGCGGCCGAACCTGCTGGGGCTCGACACCGGCTGCGTCTGGGGCGGCTGCCTGACGGCTGTCCGGCTCGGCCGGCGGTGGGGCGACAACGAGCGCATCCAGGTGCACTGCGAACAGGTGCTCGTCCCCGGCAAAAACGCCGGGCGCTGAGCAGGCGAGCAGCGGCTCAGGTCTGCGGCTCGGCCTCGGGCTGCAGTGCCGGCGATGCAGCGGGTGCAGGCGCCGGCACCGGCGCGGGCTGCGCCTTGAACAGGGCCGCCACCTTCCGCTTGGATTTGATGTTGGCGGAAATGCCGCGCGGCGCGGCGGTCGTGCGGGCCGCGGACTCCCAGGCCGGCGCCTCGGCGGCCGTACCCGCCTCGTACGGCCGGTCGAAGAACGGGTCGCGCGAGGCAGACGGCGCACGTGACGGCGCCGCGGACGGCGCCCGGCCATCGGACCGGGGCTCGCGACGCGGACGACGGTCGCCGCCCTCCTCGCCTTCGCGGTACATCCGACGTCCGTCGTTGATCCGGCCGCGCGGCCGGTCTTCCTCGAACTCGAGCGCTTCCAGCTCCATCTTCTTGCCGATGAGCTTCTCGATGTCCGCCGCCAGCCGGCCGTCGTTGCGACTGTCCGCACCGACAAAGCTGACCGCCAGACCCGACGCACCCGCCCGGCCGGTGCGGCCGATGCGGTGCACGTAGTCCTCGGCATTGAACGGGATGTCGAAATTGAACACCGCCGGCACGTCCTTGATGTCGAGGCCGCGGGCGGCCACGTCGGTACACACCAGCAGGTCGACTTCTCCCGCCTTGAAGGCCGCGAGCGCTTTCAGCCGCTCGTCCTGGCTCTTGTCGCCGTGCAGTGCGGCCGTCTTCAGGCCCTCCCGCTCCAGCGACCGTGCCAGCCGGGCGCAGCCCAGCTTGCTGTTGACGAAGACGAAAGCCTGCGTGATGCCGCGCTGGCGAAGCACCTGGTGCAGCGCGCGCCGCTTGTCGTCTTCCTTCAGGCTGTAGAAATGCTGCTCGACGGTGGAGGCGGTCGCGTTGGAGCGGGCCACCTCGATCGTCACCGGGTCCTGCAGGTAGCTGCCGGCCAGCCGCTTGATCTCGGGCGAGAAGGTGGCGGAGAACAGCAGGGTGGTCCGCTGCTTCGGCAGGTAGCTCAGGATGCGCTGCAGATCGGGGAGAAAGCCGATGTCCAGCATCCGGTCGGCTTCGTCGAGCACCACGTACTCGACCTGGTTGAGCACCGCGTTCTTCGCCTCGATGTGGTCGAGCAGACGGCCTGGCGTGGCGACCAGCACCTCGACACCCTTTTTGAGTTCCAGCGTCTGCGGCTTCATGTCCATGCCGCCGAACACCACGGCGCTGCGCATGTTCGTGTACTTGGCGTACAGCTTGATCTGCTGGGCCACCTGATCGGCGAGTTCGCGGGTCGGCAGCAGCACCAGGGCGCGCACCGGATGGCGCGCAGGCGAGGTGGAGGCGTTTTCGTGCTTGAGCAGGCGCTGCAGCAGCGGCAGCGAGAAGGCGGCCGTCTTGCCGGTGCCGGTCTGGGCAGCGCCCATGACGTCGCGGCCCTGCAGCACCACCGGAATCGCCTGCGCCTGGATCGGCGTCATGTGTTCGTAGCCCATTTCGGCCACGGCGCGCGCCAGCGGTTCGGCGAGCGAGAGTTCGGAGAAGGATGTCGTCATTGAGCCGGCGATTGTCGCACCCAGCGCCGATTTGCTGAAATCCGCAGCAGGAAGCCGCGTTCAGGCCGGGGGCTGACGACGCACCGGACGCTATGCATTCGATAGCGCACTGCGAAGATGCAGCGGGCGCCATCACCCGATTTCCATCTGGTCAGAGGCTCCGGGCGTTGAAGGTGTCGCAGGACTGGACGCTGCCGGTCTTGTAGCCCTGTGCGAACCACCGCTGGCGCTGCGCGCTGCTGCCGTGGGTAAAGCTGTCGGGCACCACCGCGCGGCCGGCGGAGCGCTGCAGGGTGTCGTCGCCGATCTTCTCGGCGGCATTCATCGCCGCCTCGATGTCGCCCGGATCGAGCCACTGCTTCGATTCCTGCGAATGGTGCGCCCACACGCCGGCGAAGCAGTCCGCCTGCAGTTCCACCCGCACGCTCATCGCGTTGTTCTGCGTCTCGCTCAGGCGACCGCGCATGCCGTCGACCTTGGCGGTGATGCCGAGCTCGTCCTGTACGTGGTGGCCGATCTCGTGGGCGATCACGTAGGCTTGGGCGAATTCGCCGGGCGCGCCCAGCCGGTTCTTCAGCGTGTCGTAGAAGCTGAGGTCGATGTACACCTTCTTGTCGCCGGGGCAGTAAAACGGCCCCATCGCCGCCTGCCCGGTGCCGCAGGCCGTCGGCGTTGCGCCGCGGAACAGCACCAGTTTGGCCGGCCGGTAGGTGGCGCCGCCCTGGCGGAAGATCTCGGACCAGACCACCTCGGTGTTGCGCAGCACGGTGGAGACGAACGCCGCCTCGCGGTCGTTGGCGGGCGGCGCCTGGGCCGGTGCCTGCTGGGTCGCCACCGGACCGCCGCCGCCGCTGAGCAGGCTCAGCATGGTGAGCGGATTGATGCCGAAGATCCAGCCCGCCACCACCGCGACCGCGACGGTGCCGAGCCCGACGGTGCGACCGCCGATCGGAAAGCCGCCGCCTCCCCCTCCACCGCTGCGGCGGTCTTCGACGTTGTCGGACTGTTCGTTGCCTTCCCAGCGCATATGCCTGCTCCTCTCGCCTCGGGTGCGCGGCGACGGCCGCCGGGCGCGCGGATGGTACGTCCGGCATGCCGGGTGCCGGTAACAACGTGGCATCCTCGCCGCATGCCCCAGCGCTTTTCGCAACTCCGTTTCGCCAGCCAGATCGCCCTCGTCTTCGGCGCGCTCATCGTCGTGGTAGTGCTGCTGCTTACCGCCGTCTTCGGCGACGTGCTGCGCGCGCGCGTCCGGGCGGATGCCGGTGTGGTCCTGCATGGCTTGGCCAGTGGAGTGTCGCGGCAGCTCGAAGCGCAGCTGCAGACCCGCGCCGAGCAGGCAGTGACGCTGGCGCGGGCGGAGTCGCTCTGGGAGCGCGGCCTGGATTCCGCTGCTGCCCGCCAGCTCGTCGCCCGGGTGCAGACGCTTACGCCCGAAAACCTCTGGATCGGCGTGGCCGACACCGATGGCATCGTCCGTGCGGCGACCGGCGACCTGCTGGTCGGTGTATCGGTCGCCCAGCGGCCCTGGTTCCAGGCCGGGCGGGAGCGGCCGTACGTCGGCGATGTGCATCCCGCCGCGCTGCTGGCAAAACTGCTGCCGCCCACCGCCTCCGGCGAGCCGCAGCGATTCATGGATTTCGCTGCTCCGATCGAGCTGGACGGCGTGTTGCGCGGCGTGCTGGGCATCCATGCCAACTGGGAATGGGTCAATGAGGTGATCCGCCTCGCAGTGCCGGCCGATCTGGTGCAGAAGGATCTGCGCATCTTCGTCTTCGATGCGACCGGCCGCCTGGTCTATGCACCCTTTGGCGATGGGGCCGCCTCGGGGGCCAGCGGGAGTACCTTTCAGGCACCTGCCCCACCTGCACAAAGCCGAGGCGGCACGACAACCGGCGTCGTGCGCTGGAGCGACGGGCAGGACTATCTGACCGCGGTGGCGCCGGTGCGCGCTGCGTCGCCGATCACCGACCTGGGCTGGCGTGTCGTGGTGCGGGAGCCGGTCGCCACTGCCTACCGCCAAGCCGGCGAAGTGGGCTGGGCGGCCGCAGGCGTCGGCCTGACCGCGGCCACGGTAGCGGCCTGGCTTGCCTACCGCGCCGCGCGGCGGCTGACCCGCAATCTGGGCGAGATCGCCCTTGCTGCCCGCTCGGTGGAAGGCGGTCGGTCCGGTGCCGTCCTGCCGCTGGTCGGCGGCAGCGCCGAGGTTTCTGCGCTGTCGACCGCGCTGCGCAGCATGACCCGGGAGCTGCTGGGCGCGAATGCCCGCATGGAGCAGGAAGTCCGCGACCGGACGCGGGAACTGGTGGCGGCGAACGCCGAGCTCGACCGGCAGGCCCGCAGCGATCCCCTCACCGGCCTGCTGAACCGCCGCGGCTTCGACGAGCGGCTCGCGCAGGCGCTGCCGATGGCGCGCCGCACGGGGCTGCCGCTGTCGGCGGTAATGATCGACGCCGACCACTTCAAGCGGGTGAACGACCGCTTCGGCCACGAGGTCGGCGATACGGTGCTGCAGTTCCTCGCGGTGACGATGCAGTCGCGGACACGCGCCTCGGATAGCGCCGCCCGGCTCGGCGGGGAGGAATTCGGCGTCCTTCTGCCGGATACCGACGCCGCGGGCGCAGTTGCGATGGGAGAAGCCCTGCGCGCCGCGGTGTCGGGCTACGAGGATCCGGTATTCGGCCGGATCACAATCAGCATCGGCGTCGCGACGCTGCAGCCTGGCGACGCCGGCGCCAGCGACCTGCTGCGCCATGCCGACGAGGCACTCTACCGCGCCAAGCACGAGGGACGCGACTGCGTGCGCATCTGGGCTCCGGGTCCCGGCTAGCCGCCCCTCCAGAAACGCGAAAGCCCGGCGAACCGGGCTTGTTGCTTCAGGTGGCGCATGCGGGCGGCGGGACGAATGGGCCGGCCATCAGGCACGGCCCACGGCACAATCAGCGCATCGTCGACGCATCGACTGCTGCATATTCCCTGCCGTCGGCGCGCACCGCGATGGTGGTCACCCGCGGGTCGAACACCGCCGGAGTATGCAGCCGCTCACGGACGCACGCCGCATGCCCGCCGCGGCCTTCCGCACCGAGGCAGTGCGCCACCGCCACCCGCTGGGTCCGCAGCGTCGCATCGCGCTCGGCGGCCCGGTCCATCTGTTCCTGGGCGACCAGGCCGACGGCGCCGAGCTGGATCGCCACCAGCACCGCACCGACGCTGCCCACGACGATGGCGAAGGGTGCATCGATCACACGGAGGTAGTGCTTGAACGACATGGGAACTGCTTTCTCGAGAAGGTGTGCGGCGATGCTACGGTTGTAACAAGTCTCGATCGTCGGGTAATGCGCGTATCGAGTTGTAGGACTTCGCCGCATCGCGAATAGTTCGCAACGCCTGTCTGCCGAAAGCGACCGTTCAGCCGATCAGGTGCGGGGCAGCGTGACGCCGTGCTGGCCCTGGTACTTGCCGCCGCGGTCCTTGTAGCTGGTCTCGCAGACCTCATCGCTCTCGAAGAACAGCACCTGGGCGCAGCCCTCGCCTGCATAGATCTTGGCCGGCAGCGGCGTGGTGTTAGAGAACTCCAGCGTCACGTAGCCCTCCCACTCGGGCTCGAAGGGGGTGACGTTGACGATGATCCCGCACCGGGCATACGTGCTCTTGCCCAGGCAGATCGTCAGCACGTTGCGCGGGATGCGGAAGTACTCGACGGTGCGGGCCAGCGCGAAGCTGTTGGGCGGGATGATGCAGTGGTCGCCTTCCATGTCCACGAAGCTCTTCTCGTCGAAGTTCTTCGGGTCCACCACGGTGCTGTGGATGTTGGTAAAGACCTTGAATTCCGGTGCGCAGCGGATGTCGTAGCCGTAGCTGGAGGTGCCGTAGCTGATGATCTTGCGGCCGTCCTGCGCGCGGATCTGGCCGGGCTCGAACGGCTCGATCATGCCGTGCTGCTCCGCCATGCGGCGGATCCACTTGTCGCTCTTGATGGTCATGGAGGTGGTTGCTTTCTGGCGGGCTGTCGGAAGGGCCCGGATTGTCGCATCCCGCGCGGGCAGCTATCGAAACAATAGCTGCCCGGGCAGGACCCACCTGCGCAAACCGTCAATTTCCTTGCGAAATCACGCTGCGCACGATTGCCCGGTCGTCGCCGAGCACGATCAGTGCGAACAGCAGTTCGTCGAGGTTCTCGGCCGCCCGGGTCTTGCGGGCGAGCAGCGGCGTGGCGGCCGGGTCGACCACGACGAAGTCCGCCTCGCAGCCCGGCTGCAGGTTGCCGACCACGCCGTCCAGCCCGAGCGCCGCGGCCCCGCCGGCGGTGTGCTGCCACCACAGGTTCTGCGGCGACAGCGTCAGGCCGGGCTTGGTCTGCCCTTCGCGCCCCACGTAGTAGGCAGCGAGCATCGTGTGGAACGGGCTGAAGCTGGTGCCGCCGCCCACGTCGCTCGCCAGGCCGTAGCGGAAGCCGATCCGGTCGGCACCCTCGTAGTCGAAGAAGCCGCTGCCGAGGAACAGGTTGCTGGTCGGGCTGACGGCTGCGACGGTGCCGGTGTCGCGCATCAGCACCCGGTCGGTGTCGTCGAAATGGATGCAGTGGGCGTACACCGCGCGTTCGCGCATCAGCCCGTAGCCTTCGTACACCGACAAGTAGCTGCGGGCTTCGGGGAAGAGTTCGCGCACCCAGGCCACCTCGCCCTTGTTCTCGGCGACGTGCGACTGGATCCAGACGTCCGGATGCCGGGCCGCCAGTTCGCCGGCGCCGCGCAGCTGGGCATCGGTGCTGGTCGGCGCGAAGCGCGGGGTGATCGCGTAGCCGAGGCGGTCGACGCCGTGCCAGCGGCGGATCAGCGCCTCGCTGTCGATCAGGCTCTGCTCGGTCTCGTCGCGCACGCCGTCGGGCGAATGGCGGTCCTGCAGCACCTTGCCGGTGATGAGCCGCATGCCGCGGCGCTGGGCTTCGGCGAACAGCGCGTCGGCCGAACCGGGGTGCGAGGTGGAAAAGGCCAGCGCGGTGGTCACGCCGTTGCGCAGCAGTTCGTCCACGAAGACGCTCGCGATGTCGGCGCCGTAGTCCGGATCGACGAAGCGGGACTCGTGCGGGAAGGTGTAGTTCTCCAGCCACGGCAGCAGGCCTTCGGCAGGCGAGCCGATCACGTCGGTCTGCGGGCAGTGGATGTGCATGTCCACGAAGCCCGGCGCCAGGATGCGTCCGGGCAGGTGCTCGACCGGCAGGTCGGCATAGTCGGACGCTAGGCTCTGCCAGTCGCCCGCGGCCACGATGCGCTGGCGGCCGGCGGCGTCGGGGCCGGTGACGAGCAGGCCGTCGGCGTCGTAGAGCGCGCGGCGGCTGCCGTCGGTGGCGAAACGCAGCAGGGCCGCGCGGTAGGCTTTCATCGGGGTCGTCGTGCTCATCGTCGGAAGGGTAATCGGCGCTGCCGCCGGCGCCATACGGACGCCGGCATAAGGGCCATATGCAGGCAGGCGCCTGCCGGATTCAGCGGCCGGTACGGCCGATCACGCCTTCGGCGAGCCAGTCCATCGACAGGATCTGCGGATCGGCGAGCGTGGCGCCGGCGGCGATGACGGTGCGGCCGGTGTTGTCGCGCACCGGCTGGGCGCCGGCGGCGAACGGATGCAGGCGGCCGGCCGCGATATCGCGCTGGCGGCCGAGCACTTCGTCCTGCACCGCACGCGGCACTGCCGGGCCGAAATCGCCGACGCGGATCATCCCTTCCTTCACCCCGCCCCAGATGCGCTCGGGCTTCCAGCTGCCGTCGGCGACCGCCTGCACCCGGCGGGTGTAATAGTCGCCCCACTGGTGGGTGACCGCGACGATCTGCGCGTCCGGCGCGACCTTGCGCATGTCGGAGTGGTAGGCCACGGCGAACTTGCCGCGCTCCTGCGCCGCGGCCATCACCGCGGTGGAGCCGGTGTGGAAGGCGATCACGTCCACGCCCTGGTTGAAGAGCGCCATGGCCGCGTCGCGCTCCTTCGGCGGATCGAACCAGGCATCGAGCCAGACCACCTTGACGGTCGCCTTCGGATCGACCGAACGCATGCCGAGGGTGAAGGCGTTGATGCCCTGCAACACCTCGGGGATCGGGAAACCGGCGACGTACCCGGCGACGTGCGTCTTCGTCATCCGGCCGGCGGCGATGCCGGCGAGGTAGCGGCCTTCGTAGTAGCGGGCGTTGGCAGCCGACACGTTGGCCGCCGTCTTGTAGCCGGTGACGGATTCGAACTTCACGTCCGGAAAGTCCTGCGCGACCCGCAGCGTCGGCTCCATGTAGCCGAAGCTCGGCGTGAAGATGATGCGGTTGCCCTGGCGCGCCAGGTCGCGGATCACGCGTTCGGCATCGGCGCCCTCGGCCACGTTCTCGACGAAGCTGGTCTGCACGCGGTTGCCGAACTGGCGCTGCACCTGCTGGCGGGCCGCCTCGTGCTGGTGGACCCAGCCGGCGTCGCCGATCGGCGCGACGTAGACGAACGCGGCTTTCACCGGCGGCGCAGCGGGGGCCGCGGGCGCCGCGGGCTGCGAGAAGGAAGGGGAAAAAACAAAACAGCAGGCGGCCGCGAGCGCGGCTGCGAGGTTTTTGTACATGGTGGTCCTCTACATGGTCCCGTGAACGAAAAAATCCCGCGCCGGGGACACGGCGCGGGACGGGCGGATTTTCGCACGGCGGCGTCGGCCACGGCGGCGCAGGGCTATCGGCCGGGTCTTTCCTACGGCTCGCTGAGCCGGGCGTCGCTGCGATGCATCGGCAGATCGACGTCTGCATGGTCGACCGCGTACTTCACCAGCGCGGCCTGTCCGTCGATCTGCAGCTTGCGCCGCAGGTGCAGCCGGTGCGTCTCGACGGTGCGCACCGATGCACCGAGCCGCTGCGCGATCTCCTTGTTGGAGAAGCCCTGCGCCAGCAGCGTGAGCACGTCGGCCTCCCGCGGCGTCAGCTCGCGGGGCGGGCGCTCCGGCGGCGGCGCGTCGCGGAGCATCTGCAGCACGGCCGGGCCGAAGTAGCTCTCGCCGCGGTGGACGCTCTCCAGCGCGTCCACCAGGTGCTGGGCCGGCTCGTCCTTCAGCACATAACCCCACACGCCGAGCGCCGCCGCGCGACGGATGTATTCGGGATCGCGGTGCATCGAGAGCACCAACACGCGGATCGCCGGAAACCGCTCGCGGAACTCCGCCGCCAGCTGCAGGCCGCTGCCGTCGGGCATGCGGATGTCGGTGACGACGATGTCGGGCCGCACCTGCGCGGCCAGCGCCAGCGCTTCGGACAGGCTGCCGACATCGCCAGCCACGCGGATATCGGCCATCGCTTCCAGACGCAGGCGGACGCCGTCGCGCACCAGCGGATGGTCGTCGACCAGCAGCACCCGCACGGGCGCGGCGGCCACGGTACCGGCGGCGCTCATGCGACCGCTCCGGCCGCCGCCAGACCGCCTGCGCCCGCCCGCGGCGAGACATCCGGCGGCGCGTCGGCGACGGGCGCCGCCACCGCCCCGGCGCCTTCCGGAAGCGGAAGGTCTGCGCGTACGGTCGTGCCCCGCCGGCCCGACGCGAGCAAGAAGACACCGTGCAGGCTCTCGATGCGCTCGCGCATGTTGCGCAGCCCGATGCCGCACTGCCCATCGGACTGCACCTTGCGCAGCGCGAAACCGCTGCCGTCGTCCCGCACCAGCAGCCGCACCCGGCGCGGGCCGAAGCGCAGCGCCACGTCGATCCGGGTCGCCCGGCCGTGCTGGCGGGCGTTGGTCACCGCTTCCTGCGCCACCCGGAACAGCGCCGTGCTGTGCGCCGTCGGCAGCGTCGCGGCCGTGCCTTCGGCATGGAAGACCACGGCGCAGCCGGCGCCGTCTGCCTGCTCGGCCATGAGCGCGAGGGCCGGCGCCAGCCCTAGGTCGTCCAGCAGTGCCGGCCGCAGTCCGTGCGACACCCGGCGAATCTCCACCAGCGCATCGTTGAGGCGCCGCAGGCCCTGATCGAGCAGCCGCGCAGGTCCCGCCGCCGGTGCCGGCAGCCCGATCTGCGCCGTCTCGAACAGGTATTTGGAGGACACGAGGACCTGCACGACGCCATCGTGCAGTTCGCGTGCGACGCGCACCCGCTCCTCCTCCTGCGAATGCACGACCCGCCGCGCCAGCCGGCGCAGCTTGGCGCTGGCGACACGGTGGTCGCTGATGTTCAGCACCAGCCCGGCAATCCCGATCAGCACCATGCACAAGGCGGCGATCGCGTAGATGCGGCTGCGGGTGGCACGGATGTTGTCCTGCGCCACCGCCTCGATCTTCGCGAGCGCGTCCTCCACGTCGTCGAGGTACAGCCCGGTGCCGAGCGTCCAGCCCCAGGCGGGCACCACGCTGACGAATGCGAGCTTGGGCACCGTCTGCCGCGTCGACGGCTTCTGCCACGGGTAGCGCACGAAGCCGCCGCCCTCCCCGGCTTTGGCCAGGATCAGCCGGGCCGGGACCTCGCCGCCCGGCAGGTTGGGGTCGCACAGGTCCACGCCCGCCTGCCCCATCTGGCTGGCGTCGAGCAGCACCGTGCCCTTGCGGTCGTAGACGAAGAAGTAGCCGTCGTCGCCGAACTTCATGCCGGTGAGCACCGCCAGCGCCTGGCGCTGCTGCGCGGTTTCGGGCTGATCGGACTGGGCGATCTGCGCGATCGCCGATCCCGCCATCTGCACGTAGTGGCGCAACTCGGTCTCCTTGCTCGCGACGTAGGCGGATTCCACCAACTGGCGCTCCTGCCCCGCGAGCTTCAGGGTCTGGTGCTGCATCGTGGCCGCCACCAGGCTCAGTGCACCCAGCAGGGGCACTGTCGTGAAGAGGATGAACTTCCACCGCAATTGCATGGCGTGGGCCCGAACGATGCACGAAGACCGGGCGACTATCGGCGCGTCACCGGATATGTCAAGCGGGTAAGCACGTAAATCGGCGCCTCGCGATCGCACGCGGAAATAATCGAATGCAGCCATATCGATCGCTCGTACAGATAATCTTCCGGCACCGGTAAGTTACCTGGCCCGTCCGTCAGGCGGCAGCGGCTGCGTGGTCGCCCGTCATATATTCTTCCCGTCGCCCCTGACGGCGCGCACCGCATCCGTGCGCCCTGGCGGCTGGAGCGCCTACTCATGCACGAGGAATGCCAGGCCCCACGCGCAAGCATTTCAGCTTTCCGTCAGCATTATCTACGTAGCACTGCGTAGGGGAAAAAATGCAGCCGGCCGCGAATATCCGCTGCCTAGAATCGCCGCACCGGTTGAAGGCGCCAGACAAAATCCCGAATTTTCCCGATCCCCTGATGGAAGGTATTCCCATGGATATTCGATCCCATGCTCCCCGCATCGCCTGTCTCGCCCTGGCGGCCTGCGCCGGACTCCTGTCGGCCTGCAGCGCCCCGGCCAAGCGCGAGGTGCTGTCCACCAACCAGATCTATCCCGCCATCGGTCCCTACTCGCAGATGGTGTCGCACGGCAGCACGATCTACTTCTCGGGCGTGCTGCCCCTCAATGCGCAGGGCACCGCGGTGGTCGGCGGCACGATCGAGGAACAGACCCGCGCAGTGCTCGACTTCATCGGCGCCAAGCTGCGGTCGCAGGGCCTGGGCTACGAGGACGTGCTGGCCACCACCGTCTACATGAAGGACTTGAACGAGTTCGCTGCCATGAACAAGGTCTACGGAGAGTACTTCCGCAGCCAGGCCCCGGCCCGCGCCACGGTGGAGGTCGCCCGCCTGCCGCGCGACGTGAAGATCGAGATCGCCGCCGTCGTCGGACGCCGCTGAACGCGCGCCCGCATCCCCGCCCCCTTCGCCGGAGTCATCGCCATGCTTTCCTCCCTCGCTTCCCGCATCTCTTCCGCCGACGCCCGCCTGGTCGACGGCCTGCCCCAGGCCCTGGCCGAACTGCGCCAGGGCGCGCCGTCCAAGCGCCGCGAATTCCTGCGCATGCTCGGCTACGGCGCCGGTGCCGCCACGCTGGGCCCGCTGCTGGGCGCCTGCGGCGACGGCAATGCGCAGACTTCCGCAGAAGCCCTGCGGGCCCAGCTGGCGCAGGACGAGCCGTTCTGGACCAACGTGCAGAACATGTTCGTGCTCAACCCCCAGAAGACCTTCATGAACATCGGCACGGCGGGCTCGATGCCGGCGATGACGCTGGACGTGTTCGCCGAGGAGAACCGCAAAAAGGCGGTCGAGTCCGGCAACGGCTACACCAGCCTGCTCGACCTGCGCCAGAAGGTGGCACCGTCCTTCGGCGTGGATGCGAGCGAGCTCGCCTTCTCGGCCAACACCTCCTCCGGCATGTGCCATGCGATCCTAGGGCTCGACTGGCAACGTGGCGACGTGGTGGTGACCACCAACCACGAGCACGGCGGCGGCGATACCCCTCTGGCGATCGCCGTGGACCGCTATGGCATCGAGGTGTCGCGCATCAGCATGCCCGTCGGCAACAACCAGACTGCGGCGACCTATAGCAACCTGTTCGACGAGCGCATCCGCGCGCTCAAGGCCCAGGGCAAGCGGGTGCGCGCGATGATGTGGTCGTCGCCCACCTACAAGACCGGCACGATGCTGCCGATCGCCGAACTGATGGGCGTGGTGAAGACGCACGGACTCATCAGCATCGTCGACGGCGCGCACCTGCCCGGCATGATGGCGTACGACTACGGCGCGTTGGGCATGGACTTCATGTCCGGCGCCGGCCACAAGTGGCAATGCGGCCCGGGTTCCACCGGCTTCCTGATCATGCGCAACCGGGTGCGGGCGTCGAACCCGCTGCCGCTGCCCAAGTGGTACCCGATCCACACCTCGTCCTATCGCGCGGTGGACCGTGCGGTGGTGCCGCCCGAGAGCTACGACATCGCCGCCAGCGTGACGGCCTGCGGCAGTATCCATACGCCGATGTTCCAGGCGCTGGTGCGGTCCTGCGAAATGTGGGACACGATCGGCCGCAAGAAGATCGAAACCTACGATCTCGCGCTGTCGGCCTACCTCAAGGAGAAGATCGTCGAGCGCTGGGGCGTGGACGCGCTCTATTCGCCGAAGGACGATCCCAAGCTGGTCTCGGCGCTCACCTCCTTCAATCCCTATCCGAACAAGGCCGACGTGCTGAACCCGCAAAAGGCGTCGGCTTTCGTCGCCCGGCTGCAGTCCGACTACCCGCAGGGTTTCATCGTGCGGAGTTCCGACTTCCCGGTGATCGGCTCGGCCACGAACCACTACGCGATCCGCGTGTCGACCCACCTGTGGCACGACGCACGCGACATCGACCTGCTGGTCGATGCGATGTGGGACCTGTCGCGCAAGATCTGACCCGCCACGCCCGGGCACCGCGGGCGCAGCTCGTCCGGTCCGCGGTCAGCAGAACCGCTCGAACACCGCGTCGAGCTGCGCCAGGTACCCGGCCTTCTGCGCATCCGTCGCGAAGCTGCCCTCGAAGGCGTTGCGGCCCAACCGGTAGGCGTGGCGCGCGGTGAGGCCGGTGGCGGCGAAGGTCTGCAGGAAGTTGTCGTTCATGTAGCCGCCGAAGTAGGCCGGGTCGTCCGAGTTGACCGTGGCGACGATGCCGGCGTCGAGCAGCCGGCCGAGGTTGTGGTCGGCCAGGTCGGGGAACACGCAGAGCTTCTGGTTCGACAGCGGGCAGACCGTCAACGGGATGCGGTCGCGCGCGAGGCGCTCCATCAGCGCCGGGTCGTGGATCGATTGCACGCCGTGGTCGATGCGCTCGACCCCCAGCACGTCGAGCGCGCTCCACACGTAAGCGGGCGGCCCCTCCTCGCCCGCATGGGCGACCAGGTGCAGGCCGAGTTCGCGGCAGCGGGCGAACACCCGCGCGAACTTCTCGGGCGGATGGCCCACCTCGCTGGAATCCAGGCCGACGCCGACGATCCGGTCGAGGAACGGCATCGCCGCGTCCAGCGTCTGCAGCGCCTCTTCCTCGCTCAGGTGCCGCAGGAAGCACAGGATCAGCACCGCGTCGATGCCGTGCGCCGCCTTCGCGTCCTGGCAGGCGCGGTGCAGGCCGTCGATGACGGTGCCGATCGGCACGCCGCGCGCGGTGTGCGTCTGCGGATCGAAGAACAGTTCGGCGCGCACCACCCGGTCGGCTGCGGCACGGGCGAAGTACGCCATCGCCATGTCGTGGAAGTCCTGCTCCTGCAGCAGCACGCTGGCGCCGGCGTAGTAGATGTCGAGAAAGCTCTGCAGGTCGGTGAAGGCGTAGGCCCGCCGCAGGGATTCGACGTCCGGGTACGGCAGCGCGACGCCGTTGCGCGCGGCCAGCGCGAAGATCAGCTCGGGCTCGAGCGAGCCTTCGATGTGGATGTGCAGCTCGGCCTTGGGCATGGCCCGCAGCAGGTCGGGCAGGCGCTCGGGCGCGAGGGTGGCGAGGCGGTCGTCGGTGATCGGCATGGCGGTCGTGGTGCGAAGGGATGCAGGGGTAGCGGCAGGCTAGCATGCACCGCGCCTGCTGCCACGGGCGGCGGGTATCCTCGGCCGGCCTGCGCTTGCTGCACTCCCTTGCCTCTTCTTCGTCCGCGCGCCGGACGGCCGCCCGATGACCCCACTGCCCCCTCCCCTGCCCACCAAGGAGCAGATCGCCCTGCTGCCGCTCTTCGAGGGCCTGGAATTCGACCGCATCCGGACGGTCGACGACGATGACGCCGCCGCGCAGGCGCTGGCCCGGCTGCTCGGCGAACCGGTGCTCGGCTTCGATACCGAATCCCGGCCGACCTTCGTGCGCGACGAGGTGTCCGACGGCCCCCATGTAGTGCAGTTCGCCACGCTGGACCAAGCCTGGCTGTTCCGGCTGCGCACGCCCGGCTGCCGGCAGGCGGTGTCGGCACTGCTGGCGGCGAAAGATCTGATCAAGGCCGGCTTCGGCCTGGAGAACGACCGCACCCAGCTCATGCGCAGCCTGGGCGGGCCGCTGCACGGGCTGCTGGACCTGGACGCGGTGCTGCGGCGCCAGGGTCACCGCAAGGCGGTCGGGGTGAAGACGGCGGTGGCGCTGCTGTTCGGTCAGCGCTTCGTCAAGTCGAAGAAGGTCGGCACCTCGAACTGGTCTCAGCCGGAACTGACCGAGGCGCAGCAGCGGTATGCGGCCAACGACGCGTACGCGGCGCTGCGGGTGTACCAGGCCCTGCAAGCGGCTGACCCGACGCACCCGCTCGCGGAGGGAGCGCCGGCTGCACAGCCGGAGGCCCCGGACTCGCACTCGCACGATGACGGCGATCCGCTGCAGGTGGTGCAGACCACCCCGCTGCTGCGCATCTTCGACCCGGAACGGGCGCTGGCCTTCTACTGCGGCTTCCTCGGCTTCCGGCTCGACTGGGAACACCGTTTCGACGACACGGCGCCGCGGTACCTGCAGGTCTCGCGCGGCGGCTGCGTGCTGCACCTGACCGAGCACCACGGCGATTGCTCGCCCGCCGCCACGGTGTTCGTGCGCTGCCGCGGACTGCGGGCCTACCACCGCACGATCGCCGCGCAGCGCTACCCGTTCATGCGCCCGTCGATCGAATCCGCGCCCTGGGGCGACGACCTGATGACGGTGACCGATCCCTTCGGCAACCGCATCCGCTTTGCGCAGGACACCCGCGAGGCCGACGCAGCGGAGGCAGCCGCCGCCGCGAGGGGCCGCCGGGCCGCAGCCCGCATGCAGACCGGCGTCGGGGCCGCATGAGCCCGCAGACCCACCCCACCGTCCCGGCCCTCCAGCGCCTGCGCAGCGCCTGGTGGCCAGGCGGCATTCCGCGCGAACTGCTGGCCGGCGCGGTCGCCACCTTCGCGCTGATTCCGGAGGTGATCGCCTTTTCCTTCGTCGCCGGCGTCGATCCGGCGGTCGGGCTGTTCGCGTCCTTCGTCATCAGCCTGGTGATCGCCTTCGCGGGCGGACGTCCCGCGATGGTGTCGGCAGCGGCCGGTTCGGTCGCGCTGGTGGCCGCGCCGCTGGTGCAGTCGCACGGCATCGGCTATCTGTTCGCGGCCGGCCTGCTGGCGGGCGCGGTGCAGCTCGCCTTCGGCCTGCTGCGCATGGGCGTGCTGGTGCGTTTCGTCTCCAGTTCGGTGCGCACCGGCTTCGTGAACGCGCTGGCGGTGCTGATCTTCTCGGCCCAGCTGCCGCACCTGCGCGACGCCCGCCCGGCCACCTGGGGCCTGCTGGCGCTGGGTCTGGCCCTCATCTACGGGCTGCCGAAGCTGGGCGGCTGGCTCGGCTGGCGGGCGCTGACGGCGATCCCGTCGCCGCTGGTCTGCGTACTGGTGCTGACGGTGCTGGCGTCCGGCCTCGGCCTCGCGCTGCCCACGGTCGCCGACCTGGGCACCCTGCCCGACGCGCTGCCCGCCTTCGCCCTGCCGGGCGTGCCGTTCACGCTGGAGACGCTGCGCATCGTCGCGCTGCCCGCCTTGGCGATCGCCTTCGTCGGGCTGCTCGAATCGGTGCTCACCGCCGCGGTGGTGGACGAGATGACCGATACGCCCAGCGACAAGAACCGCGAATGCGCGGGCCTGGGGTTGGCGAACATCGCGGCCAGCCTGTTCGGCGGCATCGCGGGCTGCGGAATGATCGGCCAGGCCGTCGGCAATGTGAAATACGGCGGCCGCGGGCGGCTCTCGACGCTGTTCGCGGGCGTGTTCCTGCTGATCCTGATGGTGGCGCTCAAGGACTGGGTGTCGCGGGTGCCGGTGATCGCGCTGGTGGCGATCATGGTGATGGTGTCGGCCGAGACCTTCGACTGGGCCTCATTGCGTACGCTGGTGCGGCATCCGCGCACCTCCAGCGCGGTGATGCTGGCGACCGTCGCAGTGACGCTCGCCACCCACAACCTGGCCGCGGGCGTCGGGGTGGGCGTGGTGCTGAGCGGCGTGTTCTTCGCCTTCAAGGTGGCGCGGATGCTCGACGTGCAAGCGCAGGACGACCCCGCTTCCGGCGGCCGGGTGTGGCGGGTCACTGGTCAGGTGTTCTTCGCCTCGGCCGATGCCTTCGTCGATGCGTTCGACATCCTCGGCGCCGAAGGCCGGGCGATGCGCATCGACGTGACCGAGGCGCACTTCTGGGACGTCACCGCGGTGGCCGCGCTGGACAAGGTGGTGCAGCGGCTGCGCAGCCACGGCTGCGCGGTGGAGGTTATCGGCCTCAACCGTGCGAGCGGCCTGCTGATCGACCGGCTCGGTCCGCAGCGCTGAGCGTCGCGGCGCGGTGCGCGCCGCCCAGGCGCAGCAGCGGCCGCTCGACCCACCGGTATAGCACCGCCGCCGCCAGCACGCACACCGGCACCGCCAGCAGCGCGAACAGCACAATCCCGCCCGGCAGCCCGTGCAGGCCCAGCACGCGCCAGAGCTGGGCGAAGGCCGACAGCACGATCGGATGCGACAGGTACAGGCTGTACGACTGGTCGCCGATCGCATGCAGCCGCCGCCAAGCCGGCAGGCCGCCGGCGCGCTCCCACTGCAGCATGCCGACAACGACCAGCGTGGCCGGCAGGCCGAGCGCGACGGCACGCGGCAGGCCCGGCAGCAGCCCGTCGAGCGTCGCCAGCAGCACCGCGCCCGCGATCAGCACTGCCAGCGCGCCGCGGGGTGCTACCGGCGTGGCAACAGTGCGCCGCCACCAGACCGCCACCGCCATGCCGAACACGAATTCCAGCAGGATCGACGCGCTGTACATCTGGCCGAGCGGCCCGGCCATCGCCTCGGTGCGGCCCAGCGCCACCAGGGCGGCGATCGCCAGCGCCGTCGCCGCGAAGCGCACCGCCGCCGGCAGCCAGAGCACGGCGCCGAACAACAGGTAAAACAGCATCTCGTAGTTGAGCGTCCAGCCGACCACCAGCGCCGGCTCCATCCGTCCGCTGGCCGCGGGCGCGAAGAAGAACAGGTAGGAACCGAGCACGTTGAGCGGGTCGAACCGCACCGACTGCAGCAGCCCCGGTGCGACCAGCATGACCGCCACGACCACGCTGGTCAGCAACCAGTAGAGCGGCACGATGCGCACGATCCGGCGGCGCCAGAAGGCCCATGGCCCCGGTGTGCGGTCGGCGGTGGTGTGCCACATCAGGAAGCCGCTCAGCACGAAAAAGATGTCGACGCCCGCCGCGCCCCAGGTCGGCCACGGGCCACCGTAACCCATCCGCTCCAGCGGCAGCTGCAGGTGGTAGGCCACCACCATCAGCGCGGCGATGCCCCGCAGGTGCTGCAGGCCCGCCAGCGGCGTGGCGAAGGATGCAGCCGCCGGTGGGGCCGGGGACGTGGCAGAAAGTGCGATGAACGGGCGCGTCATGGGTGCCGATGGTCGCGCAAAAACGAAAGGCCGCCCGGAGGCGGCCTTTCGGCGCGGTGCGCAGGACGATCAGTTCGGGACCTTGCCTTCCACGCCCTTGACGTAGAACTTCACGCCGCCCAGGAATTCGTCGTCGGCGACCTTGTCGGCGGCCAGCACTTCCTTGCCGGTGTTGTCGGTGATCGGGCCCTTCCAGATGCTGAAGCTGCCGTCTTTCAGGCCGGCCTTGATCTGGTCGACCTTGGCCTTCGTCTCGGCCGGGATGTCCTCGGCCAGCGACACCATGTCGATCGCACCTTCCTTCACGCCCCACCAGAGCTTGGTCGGCGAGGTCTTCCAGGTGCCGTCGAGCACTTCCTTGGTGGTCTGCACGTAGTACGGCGCCCAGTTGATGACGGCCGAGCCCAGGTGGGCCTTGGGACCGTAGGCGGTCATGTCGGAGTCCCAGCCGAAGGCGCGCTTGCCCTTTTCCTGGGCGGTCTTCAGCACGGCCGGCGAATCGGTGTTCTGGAACAGGATGTCGGCGCCGCCGTTGATCAGGGCGGTGGCGGCCTCGGTTTCCTTCGGCGGGCTGAACCATTCGTTGACCCAGACCACCTTGGTGGTGATCTTCGGGTTCACGCTCTGTGCGCCCATGGTGAAGCTGTTGATGTTGCGGATCACCTCGGGGATCGGCACCGATCCGACCACGCCGAGCGTGTTGGACTTGGTCATCGCGCCGGCGATCACGCCGGCCATGTAGGCGCCTTCATAGGTGCGGCTGTCGTAGCTCCGCACGTTGGCGGCCGACTTGTAGCCGGTGGCATGCTCGAACTTCACGTCCGGGAAGTCGGGAGCGATCTTCTGGATCGACTCCATGTAGCCGAAGGTGGTGCCGAAGATCAGCTTGTTGCCCTGGCTGGCCATGTCGCGCAGCACGCGCTCGGCGTCGGCCGACTCGGGCACGCTTTCGACGTAGCTGGTGACGACCTTGTCGCCGAATTCCTTCTCGATCGCCTTGCGGCCGTTGTCGTGCGCGAAGGACCAGCCGCCGTCGCCCACCGGGCCGACATAGGCGAAGGCGATCTTCAGCGGCGCCGTGGCGGCCGGCGCGGGTGCGGCGGCGGGGGCCGGCGTGGTCGCCGCGGGTGCCGGCTCCTCCTTCTTGCCGCAGCCCACCAGGGCGGCGGCGGCCACGGCGGACAGGGCCGCGGTGTGCAGGAAGGAGCGTTTGGTCAGGTCGGTCATGGACATCTCTCGGAAGGAAGGGACAACGGAAATCAACACCAGCGAACCGGGCGGCGAAATTATGAGCCCACGTAGAACGGCTTCCCCAGGGAGGCCGGCATGTTCACCCGGATCCAGGCCGGGTTGCGCGAGATCAGCGCCAGCACCACGATCGTCGCCAGGTACGGCAGCATGCTGAGCAGCTGGCTCGGCACGTCCACGCCGAGGCCCTGGAGGTGGAACTGCAGCATCGTCACGCCCCCGAACAGATACGCACCCAGCAATACCCGTGCCGGCCGCCAGGTGGCGAAGGTGGTCAGCGCCAGCGCGATCCAGCCGCGGCCGGCGACCATGCCCTCGACCCACAGCGGCGTGTAGACGGTCGAGATGTACGCGCCCGCCAGCCCGCACAGCGCACCGCCGGCCACCACCGCGGCCAGCCGGATGCGCCGCACCGGGTAGCCCAGGGCGTGCGCCGATTCCGGCGACTCGCCGACCGAGCGCAGCACCAGCCCGGCCCGGGTGCGGTAGAGGAACCAGATCAGGCCGGCGGCGAACAGCATCGTCAGGTAGACGATCGGGTGGTGGCGGAACAGCGCCGGCCCGACGACCGGCAGGTCGGCCAGTACCGGCACGGCGAAGCGGGTGCCTTCCGGCAGCTTGGCCTGGACATAACCGATGCCCACGAACGCCGAGAAGCCGGTGCCGAACAGCGACAGGGCCAGGCCGGTCGCGTACTGGTTGGTGTTGAGCCAGATCACCAGCAGGCCGAACACCGCCGCGAGCGCGGCGCCCGCCGCCATGCCGGCCAGGAAGCCCAGCAGGTGGCTGCCGGTGTGCACCACGGTGGCGAACCCGGCGATGGCGGCGCAGAGCATCATGCCCTCGGCGCCCAGGTTGACGATGCCCGCCTTCTCGTTGATCAGCAGCCCGAGCGCCGCGATGGCGAGGACGGTGCCGGCCGACAGCGTGGCGGCGAACAGCAGTGCGTACGATTCCATGTCAGCGGGCTCCTGCCGCGGCGGGTGTGCGGCGCACCCAGCGCACGCGATAGGCGATGAGCGTGTCGCAGGCCAGCAATGCGAACAGCAGCAGCCCCTGGAACACGCCGGTCAGCGACTTCGGCAGGCCGAGCCGCGACTGCGCCAGCTCCCCGCCGATGTAGAACATGCTCATCAGCACCGCCGACAGCGCCATGCCGACCGGATGCAGCCGGCCGACGAAGGCCACGATGATCGCGGCGAAGCCGTAGCCGGCCGGCACATAGGGCGTGAGCTGGCCGATCGGGCCGGCGACTTCCAGGGCGCCGGCCAGGCCCGCCGCGCCGCCGGAGACGAGCAGCGCCGTCCAGAGCGCCTTGCGCGACGAGAAGCCGGCATAGCGCGCCGCCGCCGGCGCCAGGCCGCCGACCTGCAGCGCGAAGCCCGCGCGGGTGCGGAACAGGAACACCCAGAGCAGCGCCGCGCCGGCCAGCGCGATCGGCAGACCGATCGTCACCCGCGAGCCGGTCATCAGCTTCGGGATGCGGGTCACCGCGTCGAAGGTCTTGGTCTGCGGAAAGTTGTAGCCGAGCGGGTCCTTCCACGGCCCGTAGACCAGGTAGCCGAGCACCAGCGTGGCGACGTAGACCAGCATCAGGCTGACCAGGATCTCGCTCGCGTTGAAGCGGTCGCGCAGCAGCGCCACCAGCCCGGCCCAGGCCATGCCGCCCGCCACGCCCGCCAGCAGGACCGCCGGCAGGATCCACGGGCCGGTCGTCCTGTCGGCCAGCAGCGCGACGCCGCCGGCCGCCACCGCGCCGATGACGAACTGGCCCTCGGCGCCGATGTTCCACACGTTGGACCGGAAGCACACCGCCAGGCCGAGCGCGATCAACAATAGCGGCGTGGCCTTCACCATCAGTTCGCCGACGGCATAGGCCGACTTGACCGGTTCCCAGAAGAAGACCTGCAGGCCGCGGACCGGGTCCTTGCCGAGCGCCGCGAACAACAGCACGCCGACGACGACGGTGATCGCCAGCGCCAGCAGCGGCGAGGCGTAGCTCCAGTGCTTCGACGGCTGCGGACGGGGTTCGAGTTTCAGCATGCTGCGGCCTCCTCGGCGGCGACGGCGGCGGGTGCGTCCCACAGCCCGCTCATCCAGGCGCCGATGCGCTCGACCGTGGCCTCAGCCCGCGCCACCGGCGGCGAGAGGCGCCCCTTGGCCATCACATGCATGCGGTCGCTCAGCTCGAACAGCTCGTCGAGTTCCTCGCTCACCACCAGCACCGCGCAGCCGGCGTCGCGCAACGCCAGGATCGCGCCGCGGATCTGCGCTGCGGCACCCACGTCCACGCCCCAGGTAGGCTGGGAGACGATCAGCAGCGCAGGCTGCGCGTCGATTTCGCGGCCGACGATGAATTTCTGCAGGTTGCCGCCCGACAGCGACCGGGCCGCCGCATGCGGGCCGCCGGTGCGCACGTTGAAGCGGGCGATGATGGCCTGCGCGTGCTTTTCCAGCGCGCCGAGCTTCAGCCAGCCGCCGGTGCCCACCGCGTCGCGGCGGGTCAGCAGCAGGTTGTGCGCGAGGCCGAGCGTCGGCACTGCGCCGCGGCCGAGGCGTTCCTCGGGCACGAAATGCAGGCCGAGCGCGCGGCGGGCGCCCGGGCCCATCCGGCCGGCGGCGCGGCCGGCGACCTCGATCGCCTCCGGCGCGGCGCGGGTGTCTTCGCCCGACAGCGCGTAGAGCAGTTCGCGCTGACCGTTGCCCGACACGCCGGCGATGCCGACGACCTCGCCGGCGCGCACCTCCAGGTCCACGCCTTCCAGGTCGGTGCCGAAGGGCGATTCGCGCTCCAGCGTCAGGCCGCGTACCCGCAGCACCGGCGCGCCCGGCTGGTTGACGCGGTGCTGCAGCGCCGGCGGCTCGGCACCGATCATCAGCCGCGAGAGCGAGGCGTTGGTCTCTTCCGCCGGATTGCACACGCCCGTCACCTTGCCGCCGCGCAGCACGGTGCAGGCGGTGCAGAGCGCGCGGATCTCGTGCAGCTTGTGGCTGATGTAGAGGATGCTGCAGCCCTCGGCCGCGAGCTGGCGCAGCACGACGAACAGCCGCTCGACCGCCTGCGGCGTGAGCACCGAGGTCGGCTCGTCGAGGATCAAGACCTTCGGCTCGGCCAGCAGCGCGCGGATGATCTCGACGCGCTGCATCTCGCCGACCGAGAGCGTGTGCACCGGCCGCGCCGGATCGACATCGAGTCCGTATTCGGCGGCCTTCGCCACGATGCCGCGGGTCACGTCGGCCAGGCTCTGCGAACGGTCGAGGCCGAGCCAGACGTTCTCCGCCACGGTGAGCGTGTCGAACAGGCTGAAGTGCTGGAACACCATCGCGATGCCGAGCGCGCGCGCCTCCTGCGGATTGCGCACCTGCACCGGCCGGCCGTCGAACAGCACGGTGCCCTCGTCGGGCTTGACCGCGCCGTAGATGATCTTCATCAGCGTCGACTTGCCGGCGCCGTTCTCGCCGAGCACCGCATGGGTTTCGCCCGGCTGCACGACCAGCGACACGTCGCTGTTGGCGACGACCGCCGGGTAGCGCTTGGTGATGCCCGAGAGGGTCAGGCGGGGCGGCGCGGCGGCGCCGGAAATGCCGGAGGAATTCATGCGCGGATTATCTCGGGTAGGGGGACGACGTTCCGGATCATTTATGAGATGGAAAAATGGCAGTTTGCGCAGGCGGGACGGGCGCGGGCAGCTATTCTTTTCGTAGCGCGCCGGCGACCGCGCGCACCCGCTCCCGCAGCCAGGCGCCGGAGGCCGACGCATGCGTGCGGGCATGCCAGAGCTGGTAGTACAGGAGCCGCGGGAAATCGACCGGCGGCGACAGGATCGCGAGCGGCAGGCTGCCCACGTAGCGCTCGCAGTACTGGCGGCCGGTGGTCAGCACCAGCAGGCTCTGGGCCACCATCGCCGGGATCAGTCCGAAGTGCGCGCAGCGGGCGGTGATGTTGCGCTGCAGCCCGAGCGCCGCCAGGTGCTCGTCGATCACGCCGCGGGCGCCGGGGTGCGTGGGCGTCGGCGCGATGTGCTCGGCCGCGAGCCAGGCGGTCTCGTCCCAGCCGCGTCGCACGGCGGGATGGTCCTGCGACACCAGGCAGACCACCTCGTCGCCGAACAGCCGGCCCATGTGCAGGTCCTCGGGCGGCCGCGGCCAGTTGCCGATCACCACGTCCACCTCGCCCTGCGCCAGGTGCGCGTGGTAGTGGGTGTCGGCCGACAGCGGATGGATCTCGATCTGGCAGAGCGGCGCCTGCGCCTTGATGCGCGCCACCAGCTGCGGCAGGAACAGCGGATCGAGGTAGTCGCTCGCGGCGATGCGGAAGGTGGCGGTGGCCGTCTGCGGATCGAAGCCGCGGGCGTCGGAGAACAGGACTTCGGCCGCGCGCAGGATGCGGGCGGCGGGCTCGAGCATGCGCAGGCCCGCGTCGGTCGGGACCATGCCGGTGCCGGAGCGCACCAGCAGCGGATCGTCGGCCAGGTCGCGCAGCCGCTTCAATGCCGCCGACACGGCCGGCTGGTGCATGCCCAGGCGGACGGCGGCCTTCGAGACGCTGCGTTCCATCAACACGGTGTGCAAGACCCTTATGAGATGGAGGTCGATCTTGTCGAAAAGCGCTTGGTCTCTCATAGCGTGGGGGGCATGCCGGTCATACGCGCGGGCTTATGCTGGCGGCACCTGCGGCGCCTACCCTCTTCGGATGGCCTGCCGCCCGGAGCGACCGCTCCGGCCCCGAGGCGCCCCTTTCGAGAAACACGCACCCCGATGGATACCAGACCCCTGCGCTTCCTGCGACGCGGCCAGCCCGTGACGCTGGGCAATGTAGCACCCGACCGCACGCTGCTCGACCTCCTGCGGGAGGACCTCGGCGCCACCGGCACCAAGGAAGGCTGCGGCGAAGGCG
>CAJYQL010000069.1 GCA_913776965.1 uncultured Xylophilus sp. | reverse complement strand
GCCGAACTTCGACGACAGAACCGTCGCGATCGCAGCGGTCAGCGTGGTCTTGCCGTGGTCGACGTGGCCGATGGTGCCGACGTTGACGTGCGGCTTGGTGCGTTCAAACTTGCCTTTTGCCATTTTTCAATCCTCAGTAAAGAGCAATTCCCGTGTGATGGTTTTAGGTCTGCACCGTATTGCGGAGTCCCTCGCCACGGGCAACGAGGGGCATGCGATCGCAGACCGGAAAAATCGCCTTCCAGGGATGCCGCGGGACTGGCTTCGCCAGACCGCAGGCATCGCCCCCGGAAAGGGGCTGGCGTTACAGGCGCACAGCGCCTGAAAAGCCTGGGGACGAGCCTTACTTCGCGCGGGCGGCCATGATGGCCTCGGCCACGTTGCGCGGAGCTTCGCTGTAGTGCTTGAACTCCATCGTGTACGTGGCGCGACCCTGCGACATCGACCGCAGCGTGGTCGAGTAGCCGAACATTTCCGACAGCGGGACTTCGGCCTTGATGGCCTTGCCGCCGCCGACCATGTCGTCCATGCCCTGCACCATGCCGCGGCGGGACGACAGGTCGCCCATCACGTTGCCGGCGTAGTCCTCGGGCGTCTCGACTTCCACGGCCATCATCGGTTCGAGGATGACCGGACCAGCCTTCTTACAGCCTTCCTTGAAGCCGAAGATGGCGGCCATCTTGAACGCGAGCTCGTTCGAGTCCACGTCGTGGTAGGAGCCGAAGTGCAGCGTGACCTTGACGTCCACGACCGGGTAACCAGCCAGCACGCCCTGCGTCACGGCTTCGTTGATGCCCTTTTCCACCGCCGGAATGAATTCACGGGGCACCACACCGCCCTTGATCGCGTCGACGAACTCGATGCCCTTACCGGCTTCGTTCGGCTCGATCTTCAGCACGACGTGGCCGTACTGGCCCTTGCCGCCCGACTGGCGCACAAACTTGCCTTCGGCTTCGTCCACCGTCTTGCGGATGGTTTCGCGGTAGGCCACCTGCGGCTTGCCGACGTTGGCTTCCACGCCAAACTCGCGCTTCATGCGGTCCACGATGATTTCGAGGTGCAGTTCGCCCATGCCGCCGATGATGGTCTGGCCGGATTCCTCGTCGGTGTTGACGCGGAAGGACGGGTCTTCTGCAGCCAGACGGCCCAGTGCGATACCCATCTTTTCCTGGTCGGCCTTCGACTTGGGCTCCACGGCCTGGCGGATCACCGGCTCCGGGAACACCATGCGCTCGAGCGTCACGACGGAGTCCGGATCGCACAGCGTCTCGCCGGTCGTCACGTCCTTCAGGCCCACGCAGGCGGCGATGTCGCCGGCGCGGATTTCGCTCACTTCTTCCCGGTTGTTGGCGTGCATCTGCACGATACGACCGATACGCTCCTTCTTGCCGCGCACCGGGTTGTAGACGCTGTCGCCCTTGCTCAGCACGCCGGAGTAGACGCGCACGAAGGTCAGCTGGCCGACGAACGGGTCGGTCATCAGCTTGAATGCCAGCGCGGAGAACTTTTCTTCGTCGTCGGCCTTGCGGGTGACGGGCGCCTCGTTCTCGTCGGTACCGGCCACGGCGGGGATGTCCACCGGCGACGGCATGTATTCGATGACCGCGTCGAGCATGGCCTGCACGCCCTTGTTCTTGAACGCGGAGCCGCACAGCATCGGCTGAATCTCGCCGGCGATGGTGCGCTGGCGGATCGCGGCCTTGATCTCTTCCTCGCTCAGCTCGCCGCCTTCGAGGTACTTGTTCATCAGGTCTTCGCTGGCTTCGGCAGCGGCTTCGACTAGCTTCTCGCGGTACTCGTTGCAGACGTCGGTCAGGTCGGCCGGGATGTCTCCGTACTGGAAGGTCACGCCCTTGTCCTCGTCCCAGATGATGGCCTTCATCTTCACGAGGTCGACGATGCCCTGGAACTTGTCTTCGGCGCCGATCGGGATCTGGATGACGACCGGATTGGCCTTCAGGCGGTCGATCATCATCTGGCGCACACGCAGGAAGTTCGCGCCGGTGCGGTCCATCTTGTTGACGAACGCGAGGCGGGGCACCTTGTACTTGTTGGCCTGGCGCCAGACGGTTTCGGACTGGGGCTGCACGCCGCCGACCGCGTCGTAGACCATGACCGCGCCGTCGAGCACGCGCATCGAGCGCTCGACTTCGATGGTGAAGTCCACGTGGCCCGGGGTGTCGATGATGTTGATGCGGTGCTCCGGGAAGTTCTGCGCCATGCCCTTCCAGAAGCAGGTGGTGGCAGCGGAGGTGATCGTGATGCCACGCTCCTGCTCCTGCTCCATCCAGTCCATGGTGGCCGCGCCATCGTGCACTTCACCGATCTTGTGGTTCACGCCGGTGTAGAACAGGATGCGCTCGGTGGTCGTGGTCTTGCCGGCGTCGATGTGCGCAGAGATACCGATATTGCGGTAGCGCTCGATGGGGGTCTTGCGGGACATGAGAAATTACTCCGTTAACGGACGGAAGCCCGCCCACCCCAGATGGATGGATCGGGCTTCCGGCCAGTCGATTGTGAGAGACGGCTGTGACAGTTCTTAGAAGCGGAAGTGGCTGAAGGCCTTGTTGGCTTCGGCCATGCGGTGCACTTCGTCGCGCTTCTTCATGGCGCCGCCGCGGCCTTCGGTGGCCTCGAGCAGTTCGTTGGCCAGGCGCTGCGCCATGGACTTCTCGCCGCGCTTGCGGGCGGCTTCCTTGATCCAGCGCATCGACAGGGCCAGACGACGGACCGGGCGCACTTCGACCGGCACCTGGTAGTTGGCGCCACCGACGCGGCGGGACTTCACTTCGACCATCGGCTTGACGTTGTTGATCGCAACGACGAAAGCTTCCAGGGGATCCTTGTCCGGATTCTTCTTCTCGATCAGGTCGAGCGCACCGTAGATGATGCGTTCGGCGACGGCCTTCTTGCCGCCTTCCATGATCACATTCATGAACTTCGAGAGTTCGACATTGCCGTACTTAGGGTCCGGCAGGATTTCACGTTTAGGGACTTCGCGACGACGTGGCATGTTGCACCTCAAAAATTTGCTTCAGTTGGCGCCCTGGCGGACACCGCGAGAGCCAGCAGGACTCTCACTTACTCGACCCGGACATCGGGTCACTACGCTGCTTCTCCGCGCCACGCGGATCACAGCACCGAAAGACGGAAACGGAAGGGCTTACTTGGCCTTCGGCTTCTTCGCGCCGTACTTGGAGCGTGCCTGCTTGCGATCCTTGACGCCTTGCAGGTCGAGCGAGCCGCGCACGATGTGGTAACGCACACCCGGCAGATCCTTCACACGGCCGCCGCGGACCAGCACCACGCTGTGTTCCTGCAGGTTGTGGCCTTCGCCGCCGATGTAGGAAATGACTTCGAAGCCGTTGGTCAGGCGGACCTTGGCGACCTTCCGCAGTGCGGAGTTCGGCTTCTTCGGGGTCGTGGTGTACACGCGGGTGCACACGCCACGACGCTGGGGCGAGTTCTGCATCGCGGGGCTTTTCGACTTGGTCTTTTCGACCTCGCGGCCCTGACGCACGAGCTGGTTGATGGTTGGCATGAAAAAACGTCCCTAAACGTTTGGAAAGCGAAAACGTGAAACCCTTCGGAAATTTTCCGAAAAGCCCGCCAGTATAGCAGCGGCCGGTCGCCGATGGCAAACGGGGCCGCTGCCGGCCCGCGCCGGCCTATTTGATCCAGAGGCGGATCGCGTCCCAGGCACGGCCGAAGATGCCGGCCTGCGGTACCGCCTCGAGTGCCACCAGGGGCAGCTCGAGAAGCGGCTGGTCGCCGGCGCTGACCTTGAGCGTGCCGACCGCCTGGCCCTTCTCGAACGGCGCGACCAGCGGGTCGGGCCGCGCGACGTCGGTCTTGATGCGCCCGGCGCTGCCGATGGGCACCGCGACCACGATCGGCTCGGTGCGGCCGAGTGGCAGGGTGCTGGCCGTGCCCTTCCAGACGTTCGGCGTGACCACGGCCTGGCCGGCGTTGAACAGCTTGACCGCTTCGTAGGCGGTGTAGCCCCAGTTGAGCAGCTTCTGCGACTCGTTGGCGCGGGCCGATTCGCTGGACGCGCCCAGCACGATCGACAGCAGCCGGCGGCTGCCGACGTTGGGGAAGTCGCGCTTGGCGGTCGCGACCAAGCAGTAGCCCGCGGCATTGGTGTGGCCGGTCTTCAGGCCGTCGACCGTCGGGTCGCGGAACAGCAGCAGGTTGCGGTTGTTGCCGTTGGCCGCGGGCGTGCCGGGATAGCGGTACTGCTTGATCGCGTAGAAGCCGATGTACTCGGGGAAGTCCTGCATCAGCCGGGTGGCGAGGATACTCAGGTCGCGCGCGGTGGTGGTGTGGCCGGCCTCGGTCAGGCCCTCGGGGTTCTTGTACGTGGTGCCCTTCATGCCGAGCACCTTGGCCTGGTCGTTCATCAGCTGCACGAAGCGCTCGACACTGCCGCCCACGCCTTCGGCGAGCGCGACGGTGGCGTCGTTGCCCGACTGCACGATCAGCCCCTTGAGCAGGTCTTCGACCGGCACCTGCATCTTCGGGTCGATGAACATGCGCGATCCCGGCATCTTCCAGGCGCGCTGGCTGACCGGGAAGGTCTGCTGCAGGGTGATCTTCTTGGCCTTGAGCGCGTCGAACACCAGGTAGGCGGTCATCAGCTTGGTGAGCGAGGCCGGCTCGACCGGGGAGTCGATGTCCTTCTGCGCGAGGATCTGGTGGGCGGTGACGTCCATCAGCAGGTAGCTGCGGGCGGCGATCTCGGGCGGCTGCGGGGCGGCGACGGCCGTGGCCACCGGGGCCGCGGCGGGCTGGGGCGCCTGGGCGGCGGCCGGGAGCGTGGCGACGAAGGGGGCGGACAGCGCGCAGAGGACGAGCGCGCGGAGCGTCGGCGGGAGTCGGTTCATGGGAATCGGCAGGAGAGCGGGAGGAACGGCGGCAGGCCGGACAGGCGGGCGTCGGCGGAAAGAGCGCAGGGCGCGCGGCGGCCCTCAGGCCGCGGGCGACAGCAGGTGGCGCACCACCAGGCCCTTGAGCAGCGGCAATTGTCCGTGGAAAAAATGGCCGCCCGCGGGCACGACTGTCACGGGAAGTGTCTGCGGCCGCGCCCAGGCCATGGCGTCGGCGAGCGGCACGGTGTCGTCGGCCTCGCCGTGGACCACCAGGGTGCGCAGGTGCGCCTCGGGCGGCACGTCGGCCACGGTGAAGCGGCTGGCAGCGGTGCCGACGAAGACGATCTTCTCGACCGGCCGGGTCCGCCACAGGCCGTGCAGCACGTGGCTCATGACGACCGAGCCGAAGGAGAAACCGGCGAGCGCGAGCGGCCCGTCGGGTGCGGCCTGGGCGATCACCGCCCGCAGGTCGTCGGCCTCGGCCCGGCCCTCGTCGTAGGTGCCGGCGCTGGCGCCGACGCCGCGGAAGTTGAAGCGCACCGCGGTCCATCCGCACTGCACGAAGGCGCGGGCGAGCGTCTGCACCACCTTGTTGTCGAGCGTGCCGCCGAAGAGCGGATGCGGATGGGCGATCACCGCAGTGCCGCGCGCAGGCACGTCGGCGGCGGGCCGGTCGATCGCCGTCTCGATGATGCCGGCGGCGCCGGCCAGGTGCAGTCGTTCGGTCTGGGCGTTCATAGATTGCTACTGACTCGATAGCGCACTGCGCAGGCGGGAACTGCGCAAAGTGCCGATTGATGTGCGAAATGCCTCAGCGGCCGACGTCGGGCGGCAGCACCAGCCGCTCGACCACCTGGCCGCGCTGCAGGTGGGAATCGACGATCTCGTCGATGTCGTCCTGGTCGACGAAGGTGTACCAGGTGCCTTCCGGGTAGACCACCGCCACCGGACCGCCGGCGCAGCGGTCGAGGCAGCCGGCCTTGTTGACCCGCACGCCGCCCTGGCCGGCCAGGCCCGCGGCCTTGACGCGCGACTTGCAGCGGTCGAAGCCGTCCTTGGCGCCGTGCAGGGCGCAGCTGTCCTCGCCGCCGGCGCGTTCGTTCAGGCAGAAGAAGATGTGGCGCGCGTAGTACGGCGCGTCGGCGGGAGTGCCGGTGTCGGCGGGCGTGGTGGGGCTCATCGCGAAGATTCTAGGGACGGGCGGTCGCGCCGCGACACCCGCAGCAGTACATAGACCAGCGCGCCGAAGGGCCACAGCCAGCCGAGCCACTGCACCAGCCCGTGGAAGCGGATGAAGCGGCCCTGCTCCCAGGTCTGCAGGGTCTGCCAGAAATAGGCGCTGGTCGGGGCCTCGTTCAGCACGTTCAGATGCACCGCGATCGCCAGCAGCGCCAGCGCCGCCGCGCCGCGCCGGGGCGCCGGCAGCACCAGCGCGACGAGCACCAGTCCCGCGGCGATGCCGACCAGCGCCGGCGCCGTCATCCATTCCCAGGCGTTGGACGGGCCGTAGCTGAGCGCGGACGACAGCGCGGTCGCGCCCAGGCCGACCGCGACCACCCCGGCCGCCAGCACGATGCGCTGGCGCACGGTGCGGGCGATCGAGAACGCGATCAGGCACGGCGCGGCCAGGCCCAGCGCCACGCAGAGCATCTCGGCGCCCGGCACCAGCGGCTCCATCTCGGCGGTGCGCACCGGCAGCCAGTCGAGGAAGGGCGTGCCGTCGAGCAGCACCAGGACGGCATCCTCCAGCCGCTCCAGCACCTGGCCCAGCCCGAACGGCACCGCGACCGGGAACAGCAGCGCGACCGGCCACAGCGCCAGCAGCACCAGCGCGCCCCGCGCGTCGCGGATGAACCAGCGCTCGCGCAGCCGGCTCCAGCGGGCGATCGCGCCCAGCCGCTCCAGGCCCCAGGCGACCAGCGCCCCGACGATCGCGCCGCCGGAATTGAGCGCGAAATCGACGTTGGACGGGATGCGCATCGGCAGGTAGCTCTGCGCCATCTCGAGCGCGAACGACAGCGCCACCCCGCCCGCGGCGCCCGCGGCCACGCCCCAGCCGCCCCGGCCGGTGCGCAGCGCCGCCAGCGCCCACAGGAAGCCGAGCGGGCCGTAGCCGACCATGTTGGTCGCGACGTCGAAGCCGGTCCACCAGCGCGGCAGCGGCGCGGCGAGGAAGGACCAGGGCGGGATGCCCTGGTCGCGCCAGTCGGTGAAGGGATAGAGGCTCGCGTAGACGATCAGCGCGGCGTACGCCCAGGCCAGGGGCCAGGCGGCGGTGCGCTGGGCGTCGGGCGCTCGCTCCACGCGCGCCGGCTCAGAAGGGTTTGACCACGACCAGCACCACGATCGCCAGCAGCAGCAGCACCGGCACCTCGTTGAAGAAGCGGTACCAGCGGTCGCCGTGGGTGTTGCGGCCGGCCGCGAACTTGCGCAGCAGCACCGCGCAGGCATGGTGGTAGCCGACGGCAAGGACGACGAGGAACAGCTTGGCATGCATCCAGCCGTTGCCCGGTCCGCGGCCGATGCCGTAGCCCATCCACAGCCAGGCGCCGAAGCCGATCGCGGGCACCGCCAGCAGCGTGGTGAAGCGCAGCAGCTTGCGCGCCATCAGCAGCAGCCGGTCGCGCTCGGCATGCGAATCGGCCGGCACCATCGCCAGGTTGACGAAGATCCGCGGCAGGTAGAACAAGCCGGCGAACCAGCTGGCAATGAAGACGATGTGCAGCGACTTGATCCAGAGCATCCGGCGAGTGTAGGCAGGCCCCGGGCCGCGCGGCGCGGCGCCAAAAAAAACCCGGCACCGCGCACGAGGCGAAGTCCGGGTCGGCAAACCCGCACGCCGTGAGGCGGCGAGCGCCCGCTCAGGGAGGAAAAGCGGGGGGCGGCGCGAACCGCCCGTCGGTCAATCTAGCGCGGCGTGCATCCGGTTACATCCGGGAGAACCCGCGCCCGGCCCGGCAGCACGGCAGGCGCTGTGGTGCAATCCCGTCAAACCCGCAGACCGCCCTCCGGAGACCGCCATGCACCATTCCGCCCCGACGCCCTACCCGCTCGCCCGTCCGCGCCGCCTGCGCCGCGACGGCTTCAGCCGCAACCTGGTGCGCGAACACGCGCTGACTGCGCACGACCTGATCTACCCGGTGTTCGTGCTGGAAGGCACCGGCCGCCGCGAGCCGGTCGGCTCGATGCCCGGCGTCGAGCGCCTCAGCCTCGACCTGCTGCTGCCGGTGGCCGAGCAGTGCGTGGCGCTCGGCATCCCGGTGATGGCGCTGTTCCCGGTGATCGACCCGGCGCTGAAGACGCCTGACGGCCGCGAGGCGACCAACCCCGACGGCCTGGTGCCGCAGGTGGTGCGCGCGCTGAAGTCGCGCTTTCCCGAACTCGGGGTGATGACCGACGTGGCGCTCGACCCGTTCACCAGCCACGGCCAGGACGGCCTGCTCGACGACACCGGCTACGTGCTCAACGACGAGACGATCGAGGTGCTGGTGCAGCAGGCGCTGACGCAGGCCGAGGCCGGCGTCGACATCGTGGCGCCGAGCGACATGATGGACGGCCGCATCGGCGCTGTGCGCACCGCGCTGGAGGAGACCGGCCGCATCCACACCCGGATCATGGCCTACAGCGCCAAGTACGCGAGCGCCTTCTACGGCCCGTTCCGCGACGCGGTCGGCTCCGCCGGCAACCTGGGCAAGGCCGACAAGAAGGTCTACCAGATGGACCCGGGCAACAGCGACGAGGCGCTGCGCGAGGTGGCGATGGACATCGCCGAAGGCGCCGACATGGTGATGGTCAAACCCGGCATGCCCTACCTGGACGTGGTGCGTCGGGTGAAGGACGAATTCCGCGTGCCGACCTTCGCCTACCAGGTGAGCGGCGAGTACGCCATGCTGCAGGCCGCCGCGCAGAACGGCTGGCTGGACCACGACGCCGCGGTGCTGGAAAGCCTGCTCGCCTTCAAGCGCGCCGGCGCCGACGGCGTGCTGACCTATTCCGCAATCGCCGCCGCCCGTCTGCTACAGAAACGATAGCTTCAGGCGCACACTGCGCCTGCGCAGAAGGCGGATTTCCTCCCTAGAATTCGCCGATGCGCATCTTCGCCCTCCAGGCCCACCGGGTCACCGAAACCGACGACCTGGCCACGCCCGTGCCGCCCGGCGGCTTCCTGTGGATCGCCTGCCACCGCGCGGAATTCGAGGCCCGCCATGCCGAGATCCAGCAGGCGCTGCAGCGGCATTGCGGCGTGCAGCTGGTGGACCTGCACACCTCCGACCTGCTGAACGCGCAGCTGCCGTCTCACTACGACTACACCTCGCAGTACGACATCCTGGTGTTCCGCCGGCTCGCCGCCCGCAGCGGCACCAGCACTGCCGCCCCGCCCGACGGCGCCCTGCCGCTGGCGCCCGGCGGTCCGCCGGTGCTGCGGCGCATCGACACCAATCCGGTCGGCTTCGCCGTCTTCGAGAACGTGCTGCTGACGGTGCATCCGGAGGCCTGCACGGTGCGCGACGCCTTCGCCACGCGGCTGCTCGCCGGCCACGGCACCGAGACCCGCGTCACCGGCGCGCGCCATCCGACCAGCCCGGCCGACCTGATGCTGCGCCTGATCAACCAGATGGTCGACGGTTATCTGGAACTGCGGCGCGAACTCAACCGCCAGCTCGACCACTGGCAGACCGCGCTGCTGCAGCCCAAGGCCCGCTTCCACAACTGGAGCGCACTGCTGGACGCCCGCCTCGCGCTGCACCAGCTCGACCAGATCTGCGAGGACCAGCGCGCCGCGATCCAGGACTGGATCGACACGCTCGAAACCTGGCCCGCCGCGGAATCGCCCGCAGCCCAGCGCGAACACGACCTGCTGCAGGTGCGCAGCCGCGACGTGCTGGAGCACATCGAACGGGTCGTGCACCACGTGCGCCGGTTGGAGCAGAGCGCCGAGACGGTGGTGCAGCTGCACTTCAGCCTGCAGAGCAACCGCACCAACGACATCATGCGGGTGCTGACGACGCTGACCGCGATCTTCCTGCCGCTCAACCTGATCGCCGGCATCTTCGGCATGAACTTCGAGTTCATCCCGCTGACCCATAAGCAGGACGGCTTCTGGTGGGCAATGAGCAGCATGGGCGCGATCGCGGTGATCCTGATCCTGGTGTTCTGGCGCAAGAAGTACCTGGAACGCACCGCCCGCTGACCGCCGGGCCGGCACCACGGCAAAAGGGGCCCGAGGGCCCCTTTTTCTTCGTTCGTGCGGCGTGGCCGCCGGTCCGCTCGGACGGCGACCGCCGCGCGGATCAGCCTTCCGAGGCTTCGCCGTGCTCGATCTGGCCGGCGCGGGCGGCGCGGATCGCGTCGTTGCGCACGTCCTCGCGGGTCAGCGCGGTGGTGACGCCGTCGGCATGCTGGGCGAACTGCGACAGGCGGTCGCCTTCGCCGACGCTGGTGCCGTAGCGGTTGGCCTGCACGGCAGCGGCGGCGACGGTGTCGCGGCTGGCGCTCTGGGTCACCGGCTGGGCGAACTGCGACTGCGGATCGCCTTCGCCGAAAGACGTGCCGGCGTGGGCGCCGATGCTGACGGTGGCGGCCAGGGTGGCGAGGGCGAAGAGCTTGGATGCGCGCATGGTGATTCCTTTTCTATGTGTGATGCGAAGACAAAACCGACAGAGGACCGGACGACGGTCCCGCCGCGGCGAGGGGCCGGCGGCGGGACTGTCGCTCCGGGTTTTCCCTGGAGGTCTCTGTCTGAATCCCAGCTGAGGCATCGGTTCCGCATCCCAATGCCCGCCGGAAGCACCACACCATTGCGCCAATCGAAACAATGACGGCATGGTGTCCGACCTACGAAAGTTCGGTGAAAAGGCAGGCGCCACCCGGTGCCGCCCTTGCCATGTCGTGAAGCGCGCGGACCGGCCGGCCTGCAAAGACCGCCCAAGCCGGCTCAGAGCAGCAGGAAGGCCAGCGCCGCGACCGCGGTCGGCGCGAGCGCACCGAGCAGCAGGCCGCCCGCCTCGACCGTGTCGTCGGCAAAGCCCCGCTTGAGCAGCGCGACCCCGGCGGGGTTCGGTGCGTTGGCGATCACCGTCAGGCCGCCGCCGGCGACCGCACCGGCCACCAGCATGTAGCGCGCCGGGTCGGACAGCCCCTCGATCAGCGACCCCAGGTAGGTGAGCGCGGCGTTGTCGGTGATCGCGGTCAGGCCCAGCGCGCCGAAAAACAGCGCGAGCGGCGCCAGGCCCTCGACGATCGGCTGCAGCCACCAGCGCTGCAGGCCGCCCAGCACCACCAGGCCCGCCAGGAAGAAGGCGACCAGCAGCGCCTCCTTCAGGATCAGCGGGCTCTGGTGGCGGCTGTAGGCCTGGGTATAGCCGACGAACAGCAGGAACAGGCCGATGAACACGACCGGATGGTGCGCGAAGACCACCACCGCCGCCAGCAGCGCGAGGTGCACCGCCACCACCGCGACCGGCACCGGCGGCCGCACATCTTTGGGTGCGGTCGGGCCGTCCGGCAGATCGCGCAGGTGGCGCGCCAGCACGGCGGTGGCCAGCGAGGCGTTGAGCAGCACCGCCAGCGCCGCCTTCCAGCCGAAGGTCTGCAGCATGAAGGCGCTGTCCCATTGCCACGCGCCGGCCACCATCAGGACCGGCGGCGCGGCATAGGCGGTCAGCGTGCCGCCGATCGAGACGTTCACGAACAGCGTGCCCAGCGCCAGGTACTTGGGCAGCGGCGGCACCGCCCGCCGGAACACGACCGGCGCGAGCATCAGCGCGGCGATGGTCATCGCCGCCGGCTCGGTCACGGCCGAGCCCAGCAGCGGCACCACGGCCAGACCCAGCCAGGCGATGGCGGTGGGCCGGCGCATCCAGCGCATCCGCCCGGCGAGCGCATGGGTGGCGGCAGTGGCGCTCCAGAGCACCGGCCGCGAGGCGGCGATGACCATCACCACGAAGACGAACAGCGGCTCGGTGTAGTTGCGCGACTCGACGTAGGCGAGCGCTTCCGCGCCGCCGGCCGCCAGCGCCATGAGCGCCACCAGCACGATGGCCCAGAAGCCGAACACCACTTCCACCTCGCCGAGCAGGTGGAACAGCCCCGCATGGCGCGGGTACCGGTGGGACAGCCGCTCCAGATGCCGGGCAGCGAAGGTATGGACGAGGGCCACGGCGAACAGCGCCGCGGCAAGGAGGGAGACGAGGTCAGGGTACATGGGAAACGGCATGCACGAACAGATCGCGCGGCGGCCCGACCTGCGCTGAACCTGGACCATGCCGCCCCGGCATGCCACCCGCAGGCAAGTCTACCGGCGCGCCGGTGCGCCCGGTGTCGGACGGCGCCGGCGCCGGCCGCGCTCAGCCCAGGTGCCGGGCGAAGAACGCCAGCGTGCGCTCGCGCGCCTGCTTCGCCGCCGGTGCGTCGTACGAGCCGCGCTGGTCGCAGTTGAAGCCGTGGTCGGCGGGGTAGACATACACCTCGACCTCGGGGTGCTGCTTTTTGAACGCCTCGACCGAGTCCAGGCTGATCCAGTGGTCCTTCTCGCCGAAGTGGGCCAACACCGGTACCTGCGGCGTGCGGCCGGCTTCCTCGGGGGTGGTCATGCCGCCGCCGTAGTAGGCGACCGCCGCCGACAGGCCCTGCACCTGCTCGGCCGCGCGCCAGACCATCAGGCCGCCCCAGCAGTAGCCGACGATGCCGACCTTGCCGGCCTTGGCCGCGTACTGGACCGCGGCCTGCACGTCCTGCAGTGCGCCCGGGGCGGGCAGCGCCTCGACCGCGGCCTTGAGCCGCATGCCTTCGGCCATGTCGGCTTCGGCATAACCGAGCTCGACGCCCTGCTCCACCCGGTGGAAGGTGGACGGCGCGACCGCCAGGTAGCCCTCGGCGGCATAGCCGTCGGCCACGGACCGGATGTGCGAGTTCACGCCGAAGATCTCCTGCAGCACCACGACAGCGCCCTTCGGCGCGCCGGAGGGTTCGGCGACGTAGGCCGGGAACTGGAAGCCGTCGGCGGAAGTGAGGGTCACGGTGGAGGAGCCCATGGATGATCGTGTCCTGTACGGTGATGCAGCGGCGCTGCGGGTGGGGAAGAATGCGAGCCGTGATGGTAGAGGCCTGCGCCGCGTCCGGCGGTTGCAGGACGTTCGCGCCGGGCCCCCGCTCTTTGACTGTGCTGTGCCGCCCCGCGCGTCCGGCCGCAGGCCTGTCCTTCCCGTAGTCCCCAGGAGACCCACCCCATGAAACTGCTCCGCCACGGCCCCCGCACCGCCCCGCGCCCCGGCCTGCTCGATCCCGACGGCCAGGTCCGCGATCTGAGCGCGGTGGTCGCCGATATCGACGCCGACTGCCTGTCGCCCGCGGCGCTGGCGCGGCTGCGTGCCCTCGACGTCGCCGCGCTGCCGGTGGTGCCGCAGGACACGCTGCAGCCGCCGGTGGCCGGCATCGGCAAGTTCATCGGCATCGGGCTCAACTACGCCGACCATGCGGCCGAGGCCGGCATGCCGGTGCCGGCCGAGCCGATCTTCTTTTCCAAGGCACTGAGCTGCCTGGTGGGCTGCGACCATGCGCTGGTGCTGCCGCGCGGCTCGCGCAAGACGGATTGGGAGGTGGAGCTGGGCGTGGTGATCGGCCAGCGCGCCCGCTACGTGGACGAGGCCGACGCGCTGTCGTACGTCGCGGGCTACTGCGTGGTGAACGACGTGTCGGAGCGCGAATACCAGCTCGAGCGCGGCGGCACCTGGGACAAGGGCAAGGGCTGCGACACCTTCGGCCCGGTCGGCCCCTGGCTGGTCACCGCCGACGAGGTGCCGGACCCGCAGGCGCTCGGCCTCTGGCTGGAGGTGAACGGCCAGCGCTACCAGGACGGCAGCACCCGCACGATGGTGTTCGGCGTGGCGCAGATCGTGAGCTACCTGAGCCGCTTCATGACGCTGGAACCCGGCGACCTGATCGCCACCGGCACGCCGCCGGGCGTCGGCATGGGCATCAAGCCGCAGCCGCGGTTCCTGCAGGCCGGCGACGTGGTGCGCCTGGGCATCGACGGCCTGGGCCAGCAGCGCCAGGCGGTGCACGACTGGGACCCGACGCTGATCGACGGCTGACCGGGTACGGCTTCGGTACCGCCCGGGTGGCGCCGCCGGAGCCGACCCGGCCTCAGCGCGCGGACTGCTCCAGCCAGGCCGACAGTTCTTCCGCCGCCGCGTCGGTCGCGGCGGTGAGCGCCTTCACGCCGCCCGGCGCATCCGCCGTCGGCGCCGGCCGCTGCACGACCACCGTGCGCTGTCCGACCAGCCGTTCGCCCTGGGGCGCGTTCTCCACCAGGGTGGCGCGCAGCCGGATCACGCCGACGCTGTCGGTCGTCGAGCGGAACACCTGGCTGAACTCCTCGAGCTGCAGCCGCAGGATGCGCGGCGCAGCGTCGCCGATGCGCTGCTGCGAGACGATGTCGTCGGTGCTCAGCACCGCGCGGCGCTGGCCCAGGTGCTCGCGCACCCGCTGGCGCACCAGCTGTGCCGGCGGGATGCTCCAGCGCGACTGGGCGTAGGGCTGCAGCTGCTGCGCGTCGGCGTACTGCAGGCGGAACAGCACCGCCGCGGTGTCGGCCACGCCGGCGGTCTCGATCTCGTCGAGCGCGATCGGCGGCAGCGATGCGCGGCGGTCCTGCGGCTCGGCGGTCATCGCGCCGGGGCCGAAGTCGTAGAGCGTCGGCCGCGACGGCCGGTCCGGCAGCGCCGAGCAGCCGGCCAGTGCCGCCGCCAGCACGAGAGCGGCACCGAATCGGGCTCCTGCGCCCGCTGAGCCTGCGCGAACAGCTACATTTTTCATAGCAACGAGAGTCGAAGCGGTCGGTCGTGTCATTTGCGGTTTCCTTCGCCGGGGGCGGTGAAGCCCTGCTCGCCCGGGCCCGGCTTGGCCTGGCCGTTGCCGAAGATGAGCGACTGCGGGTTGTCGTTGATGCCGGTGACGGTACGGCTCAGCTGGCGCATGGCGCGCGAAGCGTCGTCGGTCACCCGGTTGATGCGCGGCAGCGTGGTGCTGCCGATCACGTCCACTGCATGGCTGAGCGCGCCGGTGCCTTCGGCCAGGCGGTCGAGCGGGCCGTCCTTCTCGTTGAGCCGCTTCGCGGTGGTCTGGATCTCGCGGGCGGTGGCCGACACGTCGTTGGCGGCAGTGGTGAGCGAGCGCATCGTCGTGCCGGCGTCGTTCATCGTGCGCGGCAGCGCGGCGAGCGCCGGATCGACCCGCTCGACCAGCGTGGTCTCCAGCCGGGCGGTGAGCGCCGCGATGTTGTTGCTGGCCTTGGCGATGCCGTCGAGCGAGGTGGCGACGCGCTGCAGGTTCTGGTCGCCCAGCAGCAGGTTGGCGCGCCGGGTCACGTCCTCCACCTGCGACAGGATCTGCGGCAGGCTCTCGGTCAGCTTGCCGAGCTGCGACGGCTTGATCGGCAGGCGGGGGATGCCGTCCTCGCCCGGGGGCGGCACGGCCTGCGGCTTGCCGTCGTCGTCGAGCTGCACGAAGGCCAGGCCCGTCACGCCCTGGTAGGCGAGCGTGGCGAAGGTGCTGGGCGTGAGCGGCGTGCCGTCCTGCACGGCGATGCGCACCAGCACGTTGCCGGTGTTCTGGGGGTCGAAGCCGATCTGCGTCACCTTGCCGACCGGCACGCCCTTGAAGCGCACCGGCGCCTGCAGCTGCAGGCCGGTGACGGTGTCGTCGGTGGATATCTCGTAGTCCTGGTAGCTGCCGGAATCCCGGGTCAGCCAGACGGCCAGGCCGATCAGCAGGGCGGTGAGCACCAGCACGAAGATGCCGGCGGCCATGGCGTGCGATTTGTTTTCCATCGGGGTCAGTCCTGTGCGCCGGCGGCGGCGGATCGGGCGGGAGAGGGAGCGGGCGGATGCGGCTGCGCCGGCGCGTGGACGGGGGCGTCCGTGGGTGCGTCCTCGGGGGCGTCCGTGGCGGTGGCAGCCTCCTGCGCCTCCGGGTGGTCGGGCGGCAGGTCGAGCAGTTCCACCGCCTGGGGCGGCGTGCCCATCGCGCGGCGGCCGCGTTCGCCCAGGAAGTAGTCGCGGATGAACGGATGGTCCACCGCCGCTACCTCGGTCGGGCTGCCGTCGGCCACCACCTTGCGGTCGGCCAGCACCGCCACGCGGGTGCTGAGCGCGAACAGCGTGTCGAGGTCGTGCGTCACCATCACCACGGTCAGGCCGAGCTCCTGGTGCAGCGAGCGCAGCAGTTCGACGAACGCATCGGAGCTGCTCGGGTCGAGGCCGGCGGTCGGCTCGTCGAGCAGCAGCAGCGGCGGGTCCATGATCAGCGCGCGGGCCAGCGCCACCCGCTTGACCATGCCGCCCGACAGGTCCGACGGCGCCTTGGTCGCGTCGCCCGGCTTCAGGCCGACCATCTGCAGCTTGACCATCGCGGCCTCGCGCGCCAGGGCGGTCGGCAGCGTCTTCAGCTCGCGCAGCGGGAAGGCGATGTTGTCGAGCACGCTGAACGCCGAGAACAGCGCACCGTGCTGGAACAGCATGCCGACGCGGCTCGACGCACCGCGCCGACCCATCTGCGAGGCCGGCTCGCCGAGCACGGTCACCGTCCCCTGCGCCGGCGTCTCCAGGCCGAGCATCTGCCGCAGCAGCACCGTCTTGCCGGTGCCCGAGCCGCCGACCAGCGACAGGATCTCGCCCTGCCGGATGGTGAGTGCCAGGTCCTCGTGGATCACCACGCGCTTCTTGCCGGTGCCGAAGGCGGTCCAGAGGCCCGCGATCTCGACGACCGGCGGTGCGTCGTCGCGCCCTGCCTCGTCCAGGGCACCCGAGGATCCGGCTTCGCCGGTCCTTTGGGTGCGCCCCTCTTCGGGCAAAGCCACGGAAGGGGGGGTGGAGGGCCGCGGCTCCGTGCATGCCTGCGCAGGCACGGACGGACCGTAACGGCCGTCTTCTCCGGGGACGGCCCCGGGCGCAGCCGCTTGGGGGGTTGTACTCATCACGTGCCCACGTTGCGGAAGACGATGGCGAACAGCGCATCGACCAGGATCACGACGGTGATCGACGTGACCACCGACGAGGTGGTCCCCTTGCCCAGGCTCTCGGTGTTGGGCTTGACCCGCATGCCGTAGTGGCAGCCGACCAGCGCGATCAGGATGCCGAACACCATCGACTTGAACACCGCGATCAGCAGGTTCGGCAGGTCGACCGCCTGCGGCAGCGCATTCACGAAATAGGCGGGCGTCACGTTCATCGCCAGGTCGGCCGCGAGCATGCCGCCGGCGAGCGAGGTGACGGTGGTCCAGACGCCGATCAGCGGCATGACGATCGCCAGCGCCAGCGCCCGCGGCATCACCAGCCGGAAGCCGTGAGAGATGCCCATCACCCGCATCGCATCGAGTTCTTCCGTGACCCGCATCACGCCGATCTGCGCGGTGATCGCCGAGCCCGACCGGCCGGCGACCAGGATCGCCGCGAGCAGCGGCCCCAGTTCGCGCACCAGCGAAATACCGAGGATGTTGACGATGAAGGATTCGGCGCCGTACTGGCGCAGCTGCAGGCTCATCAGGTAGGCCAGCACCACACCGATCAGGAAGCCGACCAGCGCGGTGATCGGCAGCGCGGTGGTGCCCATCTGGTAGAGGTGGCCCGACACGTCGCGCCACGGCCCGGAGCGTGGCGAACGCACCAGCCGCAGCAGGTCGAGCAGCAGCTGGCCGATCAGCACGACCAGGTTGCGCGCCTGCGTCCCGGTGTGCAGCACCCGCCGGCCGAGCCCATCGACGGCGCGCATCCAGGTGGGCGGCTTCTCGTTCGGGACATCGACCGTGAAGCGCTCGATGCGTTCCAGCATGCTGCGCTGGGCATCGGTCGCCTGCACGTCGGCCGGCCACTGGCGGCCCCAGCGGTTCCAGAGCAGCTGGGCGCCGACGTGGTCGAGCTGGTCGATCGCTTGCAGGTCCCACGCCGCGCCGGACTGCGCGCTTTCTAGGTCGGCATCCACCTCGCGCCAGACGCTCCGGTGCGCGAGCTGCGCCGCGGTCCAGCGCCCTTCCAGCCGCAATGCGGCGCCGGAGGAAGACGATGCGTCGCGCACGATGCGGGGGGCGTGGTCCTCCATGGGCAGGGATCAGGGCGGTATGGTTCGGGTTGATCAGAAATGGCTGAGCCGATGCTAGGGGAGCGCCTGCGCATGCCGGTGTCAGCCAATCGCGCATTGTGGCGCGGTAGCATGCGCCGGACCGCCCGGCCGACAGGGCGGCATTCCTGCATCACGGAGACAAGCACCTTGGCCGAAGAATCCAGCGCCGCGCATTTCGATTTCGTGGTCGTCGGGGCCGGCACCGCCGGCGCCCTGCTCGCCAACCGGCTGTCGGCCGACCCGCGCCACCGGGTGCTGCTGATCGAGGCCGGACGGCGCGACGACTACCACTGGATCCACATCCCCGTCGGCTACCTCTACTGCATCGGCAACCCGCGCACCGACTGGCTCTACCAGACCGAGCCGGCCGCCGGGCTCAACGGCCGCACGCTGCGCTACCCGCGCGGCAAGACGCTCGGCGGCAGCAGCAGCATCAACGGGATGATCTACATGCGGGGCCAGGCCCGCGACTACGACGGCTGGGCCGCCGCCACCGGCGACGACACCTGGCGGTGGGACCAGGTGCTGCCCGCCTTCATGCGCCACGAGGACCACTACAAGGGCGGCGACGCCCTGCACGGCGCGCGCCGCGCGCCGGAACCCGGCGCCCCGAAAGCCCGCCGCACCACGGTGGACCGCAGCATCGGCGGCGAATGGCGGGTGGAGAAGCAGCGGCTGCGCTGGGACATCCTCGACGCGTTCGCGGCCGCTGCCGCTGAGGCCGGCATTCCCGCGACCGAGGACTTCAACCGCGGCGACAACGAGGGCGTCGGCTACTTCGAGGTCAACCAGAAGAACGGCTGGCGCTGGAATACCGCAAAAGCCTTCCTGCGGCCGGCCTGCTACGGCCGGCCCAACTTCGAGATGTGGACCGGCGCGCAGGTGATGCGGCTCCTCACCGAACGCGATGCAGACGGCGGCCTGCGCTGCACCGGCGCCGAAGTCTGGGACGGCCACCAAACGGTCACCGTGCACGCGGCGCAGGAAGTGCTGCTGGCCGCCGGCGCGATCAACTCGCCGCAGATCCTGCAGCTCTCGGGCATCGGCCCGGGCGACCTGCTGCAGCGCCACGGCATCGTGCCGGTCTGCGACCTGCCGGGCGTCGGGGCCAACCTGCAGGACCACCTGCAGATCCGCTCGGTCTACAAGGTGCAGCCGACCTCCCGGGCGCACGCCACGCTCAACACGCTGGCCGGCTCGCTCTGGGGCAAGGCGCGCATCGGGCTGGAATACGCCCTGCGCCGCACCGGGCCGATGAGCATGGCGCCGTCGCAGCTCGGCGCCTTCACCCGCAGCGATCCGCAGCAGCCCTACCCGAACATCCAGTACCACGTGCAGCCGCTGTCGCTCGAGGCCTTCGGCGAGCCGCTGCACACCTTCAGCGCCTTCACCGCCAGCGTCTGCAACCTGAACCCGACCAGCCGCGGCACGGTGGAGATCCGCTCGCCGCGCTTCGACCAGGCCCCGGCAATCGCGCCGCACTACCTCTCCACCGACGAGGACCGCCGCGTGGCCGCCGACTCGCTGCGGGTGACGCGCCGCATCGTGGCGCAGCCGGCGCTCGCCGCCTGGCGGCCAGAGGAATGGAAGCCCGGCCCGCAGTACCAGACCGACGAGGAACTGGCCCGGCTGGCCGGCGACATCGCGACCACCATCTTCCATCCGGTCGGCACCACCCGCATGGGCCGCGCGGACGACCCGCTGGCGGTGGTCGACAGCCGGCTACGGCTGCGCGACGGCCGCGGCGGCACCGTCGCCGGCCTGCGGGTGGTGGACGCCGGCGTGATGCCGGCGATCACCAGCGGCAACACCAACAGCCCGACGCTGATGATCGCGGAGAAGGCCGCGGGCTGGGTGCTGGAGGATGCGGCCCGGCGCGCCGGGCACTAGCACGCCGTTGCGGCAGTCGTGGCTCAGCGCAGCCCGCCGACGTAGCGTGGCCCGTCGGGGCCGCCCGCCGGCCGGGGCGGCAGCCCGTTCTGCGACGGAGCGAAGAGCCCGGAGTCCGGCGGCACCGATGCCGCGGGCGGCGCCGGCGGCGGGGGAGCCGCCACCGTGCGCAACCCCATCGCCACCTCCAGCCGCGTCGCCCAGTCGGCGAGCTCCGGCCGCTTCTCCTCCACCGCGGCCGCATGCGCGAAGCGGGTCATGGCGGCGGCGTATTCGGCATTGGCGGCCATCCATTCGGTGTCCGTCACCCGGCCGGTGATGCGCCGCAGCAGCACATGCAGATGGGCGGCGATGGCGATGCGTTCGCTGTCGGTCATGGGGGTGGTCCTGGCGTCGGTCCTGAAACGGCAGCGATCAGCCACCGATACGTTCGCGGTGCTGCGCGATGTCGAGGCCGTGCTGCTCCGCGACCTCGTCGACCCGCAGTCCGACCAGCAGCCGGGTGATCCACAGCACCAGCGCGGTACCGCAGGCGCCGTAGCCGAGCACCGCGACGGCACTCAGCGCCTGCACCAGCACGTTGCCTTCCGCGCCGCCGACCACCGGATCGGCGAACACGCCGGTCAGCAGGCAGCCCACGATGCCGCCGATGCCGTGCACGCCGAACACGTCGAGCGCGTCGTCGGCCTGCAGCAGGCGCTTCAGGCCGGTCGCGCCCCAATAGCAGGCCAGGCCCGCGATCAGCCCGATGGCCAGCGCCGCGCGCGGCCCGACGAAGCCCGAGGCCGGCGTGATCGCCACCAGCCCGCCTACCGCGCCGGAGCACAGGCCCAGCAGCGACGGCCGGCGCCGCATCACCCATTCCCCCGCCATCCAGGCCAGCGCCCCGCCGGCCGCGGCGATGTGCGTGACCGCGAAGGCGAGGCCCGCCCGGCCGTCCGACGCCACCGCCGAGCCGGCGTTGAAGCCGAACCAGCCGACCCAGAGCAGACCGGTGCCGGTCATCGTCAGGCCCAGGTTGAAGGGCTCGAACGGCTCGCGGCCGTAGCCGGTGCGCGGCCCGAGCATCCAGGCGCAGACCAGGCCGGCGATGCCGGCGTTGATGTGCACCACCGTGCCGCCGGCGAAATCGAGCGCGCCGCGCTGAGCCAGCCAGCCGCCCGGCTCCCAGACCCAGTGCGCGACCGGCACGTACACCAGCAGCGACCAGAGCGCGGTGAACCAGAGCATCGCCGAGAAGCGCATCCGCTCGACGAAGGCGCCGACGATCAGCGCCGGCGTGATGATCGCGAAGGCGAGCTGGAACATCGAATAGACCGACTCCGGCACCTGCGGCGCGATGTGGCTGACGGCGATACGGCCGGCGTCGCGGGCGTAGTCGAGCCCGGCGAACCACAGCCGGCCGGTGCCGCCCAGGAAGCCGTTGCCCGGTGTGAAGGCCAGCGAATAGCCGACGCCGTACCAGAGCACCGTGACCAGCGCCGCCACGGCGATCACGCTGGCCATGGTGTTGAGCACGTTCTTGCGGCGCACCATGCCGGCGTAGAACAGCGCAATGCCCGGCAGCGTCATCAGCAGCACCAGCGCGGTGGCGGTCATCATCCAGGCGGTGTCGGCGGCGTGGATCTGGTCGAGCGGCACCAGGCCGGGTTGGGTGGGCGTCATGCGGGCGTTCCAGCAGGAGTCGTGCCACGGCCGCCGCACCGGCGCGGGGCCGGAGCCCGGGTAAATCCTATGCACCAAACGCGCGCAGGCGCCTACAGTCACGCCACTCGCGAGCGGGCCGAGCGCCCGCTGGGGCGGGGGACCGAGGAGACAGACACACCCAACCAGAATCAGATGAATGGCCGAAGCATCCTTCCGAGATGCCGGCCGCTCGACACGGCGCCATCCCCGCGATGGCGCTTTTTTTTGCCCGCGCGCCGGCTGGTATCGGATACTTTTCGGGCTCCTGCGCCCGCCCCACCTGCGCACCACGCTATCAAACTCATAGCGTCGTGCGACAATCGCCGGAATGGAACTGCTCTGGGTCTCGTTGGCGGCGCTGCTCGCCGGGTTCGTGGATGCGATCGTCGGCGGCGGCGGGCTGGTGCTGACGCCGGTGCTGTTCACCGTGTTCCCCGGGGCGCACCCGGCGACGCTGTTCGGCACCAACAAGGCGGCCTCGGTCTGGGGCACCGGCTTCGCGGCGCGCCAGTACCTGCAGCGGGTGTTGCTGCCCTGGAACGTGGTGCTGCCCGCCGCGGCGACCGCCTTCGGTGCGTCCTTCGCCGGCGCCTGGACGGTGACGCTGGTCTCGCCCGACGCGTTCCGCCGGCTGCTGCCCTTCATCCTGCTGGTCGTGCTGCTCTACACCCTGGCCAAGAAGGAACTCGGCCGCCACCATGCGCCGCGCGGCACCGGCCGGTCCGAGGTCGCGCTGGCCTGCGCCATCGGCGGGGCGATCGGCTTCTACGACGGGTTCTTCGGCCCGGGTACCGGCAGCTTCCTGGTGTTCCTCTTCGTGCGGCTGCTCGGCTACGACTTCCTGCACGCCTCGGCGTCGGCCAAGGTGCTCAACACCGGCACCAACTTCGCCGCGATGCTACTGTTCGCCTGGAAGGGCCACGTCTGGTGGCACTTCGCGGTGGTGATGGCGGTGGCGCACATCGTCGGCAGCCTGCTCGGCGCGCGCATGGCGCTGCGCCACGGCACCGGGTTCGTGCGGATCATGTTCATCGGCGTGGTGAGCCTGCTGATCTGCAAGACGGCGTACGACGCGTTCCTGCGCTGACGGCCGCAGCCACGCGGCGCGGGCCGGCTCAGTCCGCCACCAGCGGCAGCGCCAGCACGAACACCGCGCCGCCGCCCTCGCGCGCCTCGCAGCGGGCCTCGCCGCCGTGGCGCTCGGCGATCGAGCGCACCAGCGCGAGGCCGAGGCCGACGCCGCCCTCGCGCTCGCTCGCGCCGGGCAGCCGGTAGAACGGCTCGAAGATGCGTTCGCGCAGTTCGGCCGGCACGCCCGGGCCGCGGTCGCAGACCCGCACCACCGCCCGGCCGCCTTCCTGCCGCACGATGGCGGTGATGTCGCCCGCGCCGTAGCGCCGGGCGTTCTCCAGCAGATTGCGCACCGCGCGCCGCAGCAGCTTGGCCACGCCGCGCGCCTGCACGTCGCCGCCGCCGGGCGCCAGTTCCAGTTCGGCGCCGGTGCGGGCGCATTCCTCGGCCGCCAACCCGACCAGGTCGATCGTCTCGACCGTGCCCATGTCGGCTTCCTGCGCGTCGAGCCGGCTGGCCAGCAGGATTTCGTCGATCAGCTGGTCGAGCTCGGCGATGTTGCGCGAGATCTCGTCGCGGAAGGTGGACGAAGGTGTGGTCCCCATCAGCTCCAGCCCCATGCGGATGCGGGTGAGCGGCGAGCGCAGTTCGTGCGAGGCGTTGGCCAGCAGCGACTTGTGCGACTGCACCAGGTGCTCGATCCGCGCGGCCGCGTGGTTGAAGCGGCGGGCCAGAAAGGCGACCTCGTCCGAGCCCTGCTCCGGCACCCGCGCCGACAGGTCGCCGCGGCCCCACTGCTCGACGCCGGACTGCAGGTTCTCCAGTCGCCGGGTGAGTTTGCGGATGATCGGGTAGGTGGCGAGCGCCACCGCCACCGCCACCAGCCCGAGGGTCCAGAAGAAGCCGAACGGCGGCCGGTTCCAGAAATTCCGCGGCGGCCGCGGCAGGTGGATGTTGAGCACCCGGCCGTCGGTCATCGTGACCGCGAATTCCGGCCCCGGTCGGCGCGGCGGATGCGGAGGACCGGCGGCCGGACCCCGTGCTTCCGCGCGCGCCTCTTCTTCTTCCTGCCGCTCGCGCCGCGGCCGGATCACCCCGCCGCCGACCACCTGGCCTTCGGGCGTGCGCACGACCACCTCGCGCAGCGGCGGGTCCGACGCCATCTGCCAGGCCCAGCCGACCATCAGCGTCAGCACCGCCACCGCCAGCACGACTGCGAGCCAGATACGAACGTAAAGCCGCTGCGTCAGCCGCGAAAGCGGCCCGGGCCGCTTGCGGCCGACGGAGGAGGGAGGGGAAACGACCATGGGGAAGGGCCTCGTACGGGCGGTTCTTTTGGGACCAGCGCGGATCCGGTTCTGCCGGTCTGCCGGTGGCGCCCCCCGGCAAGGGGACGGACAGGCGGGGCGCACAGCGCGCAGCCTGGAGGTGTGCCTAGTCCTGCTGCTTGGCGAAGACGTAGCCCACGCCGCGCACCGTCAGGATGCGCTTCGGGTTCTTCGCGTCGGCCTCGATCGCCGCGCGGATGCGGCCCATGTGCACGTCGATCGAGCGGTCGAAGGCCTCCAGTTCGCGGCCGCGCACGGCTTCCATGATCTGGTCGCGGCTCAGCACCCGGCCGGCGCGCTCGGCCAGCGCGATCAGCAGGTCGAACTGGTAGGAGGTGAGTTCGGCCGGCTGGCCGCCGACGGTGACGGTGCGGGCGTCGCGGTCGATCTCCAGCGAGCCGAAGCGCATCGTGCGCGACGCAGCGGCCGGGCCGTCGGTGCGGCGCCGCAGGATCGCCCGGATGCGCGCCAGCAGTTCGCGCGGCTCGAAGGGCTTGGGCAGGTAGTCGTCGGCGCCGAGCTCCAGGCCGATGATGCGGTCCATCGGATCGCCCTTGGCGGTCAGCATCAGCACCGGCACCTGGGCCGCCGCGCCGGGCAGCGCGCGGATGCGGCGGCAGACTTCCAGCCCGTCGATGTCGGGCAGCATCAGGTCGAGCACCACCAGGTCCGGCATCGCCGCGGCGGCCGCGCCGCCCTCGCCCTGCAGCCGCTCCAGGCCGTCGCGGCCGGTGCCGGCATGGGCCACGCCAAAGCCGGACTGCGTCAGGTATTCGCCCACCATCTGCGCCAGGCGGGCGTCGTCTTCGATCATCAGGAGTTGCGCGGTCGTCATCGGGGAAACCTCCATGCGGCCATGGTGCGCCGGGCGCCGCAGGCCGCGGTGTCGCGGCCGTAAAGTTAGGTAAACGCCGGCCTGCGGCCGACCCGCGCCGCCCATGCGACCAGTACCAGCACCGGCAGCCCCAGCAGCGCGGTGCCGACGAAGAAGACCGGATAGCCCCAGGCGTCGATCGCGAGCCCCGAATAGCCGGCCAGCCACTTGGGCAGCAGCAGCATCATCGAAGAGAAGAGCGCGTACTGGGTTGCCGAATATTGCAGGTTGGTCAGCCCCGAGAGATACGCGATGAAGGCCGCCGATGCGATGCCCGCCGCCAGGTTGTCGGCCGCGATCACCGCGACCAGCCCGCCCACGTCGTGGCCGCGCCCGGCGAGCCAGGCGAACAGCAGGTTCGACAGCGACGACAGCACCGCCCCGAGCATCAGCACCCGCATCACGCCCAAGCGCATCGCGAGCACGCCGCCCACGAAGGCGCCGGCCAGCGTCATCACCACGCCGTAGACCTTGGTGACCGCCGCCACCTCGTCCTTGGTGTAGCCCATGTCCACGTAGAACGGATTGGCCATGATGCCCATCACCACGTCGCTGATCCGGTAGGTGGCGATCAGGGCCAGCACCAGCACCGCCTGCCAGCGGTAGCGCTGGACGAAGTCGGCGAACGGCGCCAGCACCGCACCGTGCAGCCATTCGGCCGCATTGCGTGCCGGCGGCAGCGCCCGCGGCGCGGGTTCGCGCGACAGCAGCACCGTGGCGATGCCGACCGCCATGCTCGCCGCCATCGCCAGGTAGGCGAAGCGCCAGGCCAGCGGCTGGTAGCTGCCGGCGCCCGGCACCTCGGCCCGCGCGGCCAGCCACAGCACGCCCGCCCCGGACCAGATCATCGCCAGCCGGTAGCCGGTCTGGTAAGTGGCCGCGAGGGCGGCCTGGCGTTCGGCATCGGCCGACTCGATGCGGAAGGCATCGAGCGCGATGTCCTGCGTGGCCGATCCGAAGGCCACCAGCAGCGCGCATCCCACCACCGCGCCCAGTCCGGCCCGCGGATCGCTGAGCGCCAGGCCGCAGAGGCCCGCGACCACGACCGCCTGCGCCAGCAGCAGCCAGCTGCGGCGCCGGCCCAGCCGGCGGTGCAGCAGCGGGATCGGCAGCCGGTCCACCAGCGGCGCCCAGACCCATTTAAAGGCGTAGGCCAGTCCGATCCAGCTGAGGAAGCCGATGGTGGCGCGCTGCACGCCCGCCTCCCGCAGCCAGAAGGACAGGGTGCCGAAGACCAGCAGCAGAGGCAGCCCGGCCGAGAAGCCGAGCGCCAGCATGCGCAGGCTGGCGGGCTCGCGGTAGACCCGCAGCGCCTCGCGCCAGCTCCGCCGTGCGGCGGGCGCCGACACGGCGGCAGGGGATGTAGGAAGGTTTCGGGGCGCCGCGGCGGCGGGGGGGTTCGCGTAGTTGTCCGACATGGTGTCCTGGGGTGGCTTCCTATTATTGGTCGCCATGTGCCGACTCTGCGACCTCAAATCCCCCCTGCGTCCCGCTACTTCGGCGACCGGGTTCCGACGGCGCAGCTTCGTCGCGCTGGCCGGCGCTGCAGCAGTAGGCCCCGTGGCGGCCCAGGTCGATGTCGGCCGGAGTTCCTCCCTCCGCAACCTGGTGCCGGCCGAGACGCTGGAACAGGCCGCCGCGCAGCAGTACCCCGAACTGCTCGCCAAGGCCCGCGCACAGGGCGCCCTGGCACCCGACAACAACCCGCAGCTGATCCGGTTGCGCACCATCTCGCGCCGGCTGATCCCGTTCGCACCGGCCTGGAACCAGCGCGCACGCGGCTGGAACTGGGAAGTGAACCTGATCGGCAGCAAGCAGATCAACGCCTTCTGCATGCCGGGCGGCAAGATCGCCTTCTATACCGGTATCCTCGACCAGCTGAAGCTGACCGACGACGAGACCGCGATGATCATGGGCCACGAGATGGCGCATGCGTTGCGCGAGCATGCCCGCGCCCGGGTGGCGAAAACGCAGGCGACGGAGATCGGCATTTCGCTGGCCAGCCAGCTGTTCGGCCTGGGTCAGCTCGGCCAGACCGCCGCCGGCCTGGGTGGCCAGCTGCTGACGCTGCGCTTCAGCCGCGCCGACGAAACCGATGCCGACATCGTCGGCCTGGAACTCGCCGCCCGTGCCGGCTACGACCCGCAGGCGGCCGTATCGCTGTGGGAAAAGATGGGCCGCGCGGGCGGCGGTTCGAACGGACCGAGCTTCCTGTCGACCCACCCGAGCGGGCCGGAACGTATCCGCGAACTGCAGGCCAACGTGCCCAAGGTCGAACCGCTCTACCGCGCGGCGCAGCGCGGCTGACGCTCCGCCCGCGTCGGCGGGTCAGGTCCCGCCGACATAGGGGTTGCTGCGCCGTTCGCGGCCGAAGCTGCTTTCCGGACCGTGGCCGGGCACGAACACCGTGTCGTCGCCCATCGGCCAGAGCTTCTGCACGATGCTGTCGATCAGCGCCTGCGGGTCGCTGCGCGGGAAGTCGGTCCGGCCGACCGATCCGGCGAACAGCACGTCGCCCACGAACGCCCGCTTCGAGGGCGCATGGTGGAACACCACATGGCCCGGTGTATGGCCCGGGCAGTGGCGGACCGCGAACGTGTGTTCGCCGAGCGTGACCGTGTCGCCGTCGTGCAGCCAGCGCTCCGGGACGAAAGGGCCCGCCGGCGGAAAGCCGTAGGCCCGCGCCTGGGCGGCGAGGCCGTCGATCAGGAACTGGTCTTCCGGATGCGGGCCGACCACCGGCAGGCCTTCCCGCGCCACCAGTTCCGCCACGCCGCCGGCATGGTCGATGTGCGCGTGGGTCAGCCAGATCGCTTTCAGCGCCACGCCGCGCTGGCGCGCTTCGGCCAGCAGCCGGTCCACGTCGCCGCCCGGGTCGATCAGCACGCCCTCCATCGTCGTGTCGTCCCAGACGAGGGAGCAGTTCTGCTGGAAAGCGGTGACGGGGATGGTGTGGTACTGGAGCATGGGCCGCATTCTCGGCCATCGCCGCCGTGCTCGCGCGGGCCCTGCGCCAAAGTCCGGCCGCCGGTCTTACCGCCGCGGCGCCGCTGTCCTACGCACAGGTCGGCATGTCCGACACGAAGGTGGTTCGACACGCCGTGCGGCCCTGCCGGAGCGCCCTGTTCGCCCTCCCCCGGCCGCCATCGACCATCCACCGAGTACTTCCATGCTGGCCATGAACTACCGCGGACCCTACCGGGTACGCGTCGACGAACGGGCGGAGCCCGAGATCGAGCATCCGCAGGACGCGATCGTGCGCGTCACCCGCAGCTGCATCTGCGGCTCCGACCTGCACCTGTACCACGGCCTGGTGCCCGACACCCGGGTCGGCACCACCTTCGGCCACGAGTTCACCGGCGTGGTGGAGCAGGTCGGCCCCGACGTGCAGCGGCTCAAGGTCGGCGACCGGGTGCTGGTGCCGTTCAACATCTTCTGCGGCAGCTGCTTCTTCTGCCGCCGCGAGCTGTTCAGCAACTGCCACAACGTGAACCCCGAGGCCACCGCGGTCGGCGGCATCTTCGGCTATTCGCACACCACCGGCGGCTATGCCGGCGGCCAGGCCGAGTACGTGCGGGTGCCGATGGCCGACATCGGCCCGACGGTGCTGCCGCCCGAACTCGACGAGGACGACGCAGTGCTGCTGACCGACGTGTTTCCCACCGGCTACCAGGCGGCCGAGATGGGCAGCATCCAGGAGGGCGACACCGTCGTCGTTTTCGGTGCCGGCCCGGTCGGGCTGTTCGCCGCGCGGTCGGCGTGGTTCATGGGCGCGGGCCGGGTGATCGTCGTGGACCACGTCGAATACCGGCTGGCCTTCGCCCGCACCTTCGCGCACTGCGAGACGGTCGACTTCAAGTCGGTCGACGACATGGCGATCCACATCAAGAAGATGACCGACGGCCTGGGCGCCGACGTGTGCATCGACTGCGTCGGCGCCGAGGCCGCCGGCAACTTCGCGCAGACCCTGACCGGCGTGAAGCTCAAGCTGCAGGGCGGCGCGGCGACCGTGCTGCATTGGGCGATCAATTCGGTGCGCAAGGGCGGCCATGTGTCGATCGTGGGCGTGTACGGGCCGACCTTCAACGCGCTGCCGATCGGCAATGCGGTCAACAAGGGCCTCACGCTGCGGATGAACCAGGCGTCGGTTAAGCGCCACCTGCCGCGGCTGATCGAGCATGTGCTGGCCGGCCGCATCCGGCCGCGCGACATCATCACCCACCGGCTGCCGCTCGAGGAGGTGGCCGAGGGCTACCACCTGTTCTCCAGCAAGCTCGACGACTGCATCAAGGTCGTGCTGCTGCCGCCCTCGGCACGCGCATGAACCCGACGGAGGCTCCCATGGCAGACGACGCACGCAAAGACACCGACACCCCCGTGGCCCCGCGCCACGCCCACATCCCCGGCTGGGGCGTGGACCGCGACCCGGCCGACCGGCCCGCCGTCCCGATGGAACGCATGCCCGCACGGCTCGAGGGCGTGCGCTGGACCGAGCCGGCGCAGCAGCCGCAGACGGTGGAGGTGCTCTGCTCGACCGAGCGCGACAGCACCCTCACGCCGATCTACGGCAGCACCCTGCCGCCGCACGGCGCGAGCGGCGGCCTGCGGCGTGCGGCCTTCCGCTACAGCGAGAACGACCTGCGCCACTGGCTGATCCTGCTGCTGGCCGACCGCACCGACATGGTCGAGGGCGTGCTCGACGACCTGCGACGCGGCCATGTGCCCAACCTGGTCGCCGAGATGGGCCTGAAGAGCGCCTGGAAGCACGACCGCGAAGGCGTGCTGCGTAAGCTGGCCTGGACTGCCGGCACCGCGGCGTTCCTCGGCGTGCTGGCTTGGCGCCGCAGCACGGCGCGCCGGCGCCGCTGACCGCGGCACGCACATCCGGACGACCCCACGAAAGCCCTCGATGACCCCCGCCACCCAACGCCTGCTGCCCTACGCCACCAACATGGTCCGGCTCGACCACACCCATGTGGTCGCGGCCTTCCACCAGTACCGCACCACCGACAGCCCGCGCATCAAGCGTGGCCTGGCCGACCAGATCTGCATCGCGCTGGAAGTGCATGCGCAGCTGGAGGAAGAGATCTTCTATCCGGCGGTGCGCGCCGTCTCCGACGACGAAGCGGTGCAAAAAAGCGTGCCCGAGCACGACGAGATGCGCCGACTGATCGCGCGGCTGCGCAGCCTTTCGGCCGACGACCCGGCCTTCGACAACACCTTCATGGAACTGATGCGCGACGTGCTGCACCACGTGGCCGACGAGGAAACCATCCTGCTGCCGATGGCCGAACGCTTGCTGCAGGACCGGCTCGGCGAACTCGGCCTCGCGATGACACGGCGGCGGCTGGAACTCGTTGTGCCGCGCAGCCTGGAAGTGGCGTCGAGCATCGCGCGCTCGGTGTCGTGGTCCACCGTCGCCACCGTGGCGGCCACCGCCACGGCGGTCGCGGCGCTGTGCGTCGCGCGGCAGCGGCGCTATTGAGGGACCCCCGCACCACGCCCGCGGCGACCGGCTTTTTTCTTCAGGAGACTTCCCATGCCCGACGACAAGCAGCAGACCGGCGGCCAGGACCGCCGCCGCATCAACCTGCACGAGGACTACGAGGTGCGCGACTGGGCGCACCGCTTCGGCATCACGCCCGAGCAACTGCGGTCGGCGGTGGGCGCCGTCGGCGACCAGGCGGATGCGGTGGAAGCGCATCTGGCGCAGTCCCGCCGCGGCGGCGACTGAGTCGCCAGCGTCAGCGCGGACCCGCCACGGCGCGGCCGTCGGCACCGACCACCGGTATGCCGTCCTCCTTGGCGAACGCGCCCTGCTGCGGCGACAGGAGATCGAGCACCAGTTCCGACGGCCGGCACAGCCGCGTGCCCCTCGGCGTGACCACGATCGGCCGCTCCAGCAGGACCGGATGCTGCACGATGCACTCGATCAGCCGGTCGTCGGTCCACGCCGGATCGTCCAGGCCCAGTGCGTCGTAGGGCGTGCCCTTGCGGCGCAGCAGTGCGCGCAGCGACCCGCCGGTGGCCGCGGCGAGCGACTGCAGCGTGGCGCGGTCCGGCGGCGTCTTCAAATACTCGACGACGACAGGCTCCTCGCCGCTGTTGCGGATCAGTGCGAGGACATTGCGGGAGGTGCCGCAGGCGGGGTTGTGGTAGATCGCGACGGTCATGGGCAACGGGTGGGAAAGGAACACGGCCGGGAGGCACTACAGGGCGAAGTCGTAGTCCACGGTGATCGGCGCATGGTCGCTGAATTTCACGTCCTTGTAGATCGCGGCCGTGCGCGCCGTCTCGGCGAGCGCCGGCGTCGCCAGGTGGTAGTCCAGCCGCCAGCCGACGTTCTTCGCGTACGCCTGCCCGCGGTTGCTCCACCAGGTGTAGCAGTCGTCGGTCGTGTCGGGGTGCAGCCGGCGGTAGACGTCCACCAGCCCGCCGCTGTCCTCGGTCAGGTGCAGGAGCTTGCTCATCCAGGCCCGCTCCTCCGGCAGGAAGCCGCTGTTCTTGCGGTTGCCCTTCCAGTTCTTCAGGTCGGCCTCCTGGTGGGCGATGTTGATGTCGCCGCACAGGATGAACTGGCGCTCGGCCTTGAGCTTCATCAGGATCGGATGGAATTCCTCTAAAAAGCGGAACTTGGCCTGCTGCCGCTCTTCGCCCGACGAGCCGCTGGGGAAGTAGCAGCTGACGATCGACAGCTTGCGGGCGGGCGTGTCGAAACGCAGTTCCAGGAAGCGGCCTTCGGCGTCGAACTCGGGCGAGCCGTAGCCGACGATCACCTCGCTCGGCTCGTGGCGGGTGTAGATGCCGACGCCCGAGTAGCCCTTCTTCTCGGCGAAATGGAAGTGACCGTACAGATCGGCCACCCGCTCGAAGCGGCCGGCGATGTCCGCCTGCTGGGCCTTGATTTCCTGCACGCAAATACAATCCGGCGCAGTGGCCGCGATCCAGGCTTCCACGCCCTTGGTCGCGGCCGAGCGGATGCCGTTGAGGTTGAGGCTGGTGAGTTTGAACAAGGAAGACCCCATGCAGGTTGATGGCAGCCGGGACGCTGCGGCGACGACGCCGCTGGCCCAGGAATTCGTGCAGTTCTGTGTCGAGGCCGGCGTGCTGCGCTTCGGCGAGTTCAAGACCAAGGCAGGCCGCCTGAGCCCCTATTTCTTCAATGCCGGCCTGTTCGACGACGGCGCCAAGCTCGGCCGGCTCGCGGAATTCTATGCATCCGCGCTGCTCGACAGCGGCATCGGGTTCGACATGCTGTTCGGCCCCGCCTACAAGGGCATTCCGCTGGTGGCGGCGGTCTCGGTCGAGCTGGCGCGGCGCGGCCGGACCGTGCCCTTCGCCTACAACCGCAAGGAGGCCAAGGACCACGGCGAAGGCGGCACGCTGGTCGGCGCGCCGCTGGCAGGCCGGGTGCTGATCGTCGACGACGTGATGTCCGCCGGCACCGCCGCGCGCGAATCGATCGCGCTGATCCAGTCCGCTGGCGCCGTGCCGCACGGCATCGCGCTGGCGCTGGACCGCCAGGAAAAGGCGACCGAGAACGGCCGCGACGTCGAGCACAGCGCGGTGCAGTACATGCGCGACCGGCTCGGCCTGCAGGTGTGCACCGTCGCGCGGCTGGCCGATCTGCTGCAGTACCTGGGCAGCACCGGCGCGGCCGAGGCGTCGGCCCACCACGGTAGGGTGCTGGCCTACCGCGAACGCTACGGCGTGGACGGCTGAGAAGGCGTCGTCTTCCCATGCCCGGCCGCCGCCCGCGACATGCCGCCCTGCAGCGACCGGTGCTCGCCGGCCTGCTGATGGCGACCGCCGCGGCCGCCCCGCTGCCGGCGGCGGCACAGCCGGCAGTGCCCGGGGCCAGCATCTATGTCTGCGTGGATGCGCAGGGTCGGCGCATCACCTCCGACCGGCCGATTCCCGAATGCCTGAACAAGGAACAGCGCGAACTCGGCCCGAGCGGCGCGCTGCGCCGCACCATCGCACCCACGCCCACCGGCCTGGAAAAGGCCGCGGAAGAAGAACGCCGCAAACGCGAAGCGGCCCAGCGCGCGCAGGCCGAAGAAGACCTGCGGCGCGAGCGCCTGCTGGTGGCCCGGTATCCGAACCAGGCCGCCCACGATGCGGAACGCACCGCCGCCCTGCGCCGGACCGAGGAAGCCGAAACCTTCGCCCGCCAGCGCCTCGCGCAGCTGCAGCAGCAGAAAAAAGACATCGAGTCTGCGATGGCGACCTACCGCCAGCCGCCCGGGCGCCCGGTCCCCGCGTCGCTACGGCAGGAACTGGAAGACAACGCCCGCGCCGCGGCCGTGCAGGAGCGCGCGATTGCGGAGCAGGCGCAGGAGCGGCAGCGGATCGGCCAGCGGTTCGATGCGGAGCTGGCGCGGTTGCGCGTGACCTGGGGCGCGCACGCAGCACCTCCGCCCACAGGACCTTGATCTATTGCGTGCCAGCCTCGGTTAACGCAGAGTTGCGTTGGGTGTCGGCACGGCACGTTTCCCATTGACAGGGGGCTCCAGTGCCACAGCAGAGACATTACTCCAATACAGAACGGTGCCATTTCGATGTCGATGTCGATGTCGATGTCGATGGCGGTGGCGGTGGCGGTGGCGGTGGCGGTGGCTGCTAGCTTGGGTTAATCAAGCAGGCTTACTTCCTCGCGGCGCTGACAGAGGGAGGCTCGACTTGTGTTTTTCCGGCCCGCCCGCTGCGGGGCGGCGGCAAAGCATCGTTGCGGTATTCCCGCATGAACGGATATGGGTCTTCGTAATGGTCGAGTGGCTGTATCGGAAGCCATTCGCGCGGGATGTACGGCGTGTCGATCTCGATCTGGTGGCCATGTCGCCAGGCAAGCTTGGCGTACATCGTGGCATGCGTGCCGATGAAGAAGTGCGTGAATCCGAATTCCAACTGGTCGTTGCGCTTTTTGGCCATCGCGGGCGACGTCAACTCCGTCAAAGCGTCTACCATGCCGGCCTTGTCGCCTTGGGACAGGGCCAGATAGAAACGCTGATCGACCATGCACTTCTTGAGTTTTGGTGGATCTTTGGCGAGCTGCTGCTCGGCCCGATCGCCCAAGGCAGTCCAGTCACCTCTGACAGCCAAGCTCATCTGGTAATGCCTGAACAAGTGGTCGTTCGGATTGAGGGCGTTGCTCAGCCAAGTTTTGCTGGGCTCTATTGCACCAAACCAGCGCAACAGATCGTCCTGATCGCTCAGCAAGAACCAGAAGAAATCGTGTTCTGCTGCCCAACCGACACCCTGCTCGATTGCGTTTATACACATTAATTTAGAAACCACATAACAGTTTTCTTTGAAACCACGAATATCTGCCTCCCCAAACCAACGATAGATAGATCTAGCCTCATGAACACTTTGAAGCGAACGAATACAATTGGACCGACTACCCAAACCGTACGCTATAAGATATTCAGACCTTTCTTCTGGCGAACGGTCTAGCTGCGCATCGGAATGCCCCTTCACGTGAAGAAGCCCTTGCCGCAACAATTCCCCACGCTGGTCTAAAAATTTCATTGCTCAATCCCTCGGTGGAACCAAAACCGATATTAACGTGGCAGTTTTATTTTCTTTGTTTACAACCCCCCACGGCCATTTTCAAAATTCCATTATCCAAGCTTTTCACAACTTCTCGATATGCCTCAGAATTTTCATCTAGTTTTTTGGCGACATTCACCACCCATTGCTCACTCAGTTGAGTAGTATTTCCTAATCCTTTTGGCGAAAGCTGGATATCGCCGTTGGGCTTCATCTGCTTGGCATTGAACACGATGGTGACGTTTCCAGCCCCATCCTGTAGTACGAGATCAAAACCGTTATTGCTGCCGTACTTACCGCCGGAGAGTACTTTCATCCCTGTGCGACGCGCAATTGACGTGAAGAGTTCTTCCGTCAGCGCGCCCGCCTGGTCGCCCTTGGAGGCGATGCGGTTGACCAGTGTCTGCTCGGCAGCGGACAGATTGCCGATGGTGCAGGCCACTTCGCCAACCTTGGTAGCACTGATGTAGCCCTTGGCCGTTGCCTGCGCAACGTCGTCTGCCAGCGCTTCGGCCATTGTGCTGACTGTCTTGATGCCGGGAGGAATGGCGCTGGGCACCAGTGCACCGGAGACGACGCCGGCCGCTGTCTCCATGATCAGCATGCATGCTTCGGGCTTGAGCGCGCAATAACCCGGGGCGCCTCCGAGTTGGGGAAACAGCGTCGCTTCGGCAACCGCCATGCGCCCCGTGGTCACAAGCAGACCAATAGCTGCCTCTGCAGCAGGACCGGCGAAGACGGGTGCTAGCAGCCCCGCTACCGCTTTGACGGTGGTCGCTGCACATTGACCCGGGTTTTCATTGCAGTAGGAGGCGCTATCCAGCGCTCTTGCTACGGTGGCACTTTGGGTCGGATTAACAGCCAGTTGTTGACCGATCCACTGAAGGTTGGCTGCAGCAGCGAAGTTGTCTGGAAGGACTCCGCTGGCGATCAAGCTATCGCGGACCTCAGTGCCGCTGTGCAGGCCGGCGATCAGCGCAGTGCAGCTTCCGTCGCGGTCACAGAGCGCGAGCGCGGCATTGTTGTCGCGACTGATGCTGGTGTATTTCTTGTCGATGGTTTTCTGGCATGCAGCGTCGGCGCCGCAGTCGCTGCGCTCTTTGGCGTAGCGCGTCCATTCGTCGTGCCTGAGGTAGTTGTTCGCCGCCGCATTGGCCCCGGCACCTGCGGCGATCCGGATCTGCTCGGCATTGCCGCCCAGCACGCCCGCGACGACGCCGGCCACCATGTTGGCGAAGGCTGTGGTGTCGGCCCGC
>CAJYQL010000068.1 GCA_913776965.1 uncultured Xylophilus sp. | reverse complement strand
CCAGTTCCAGCGGCAGCATGACGTTCTCGAGCGCGGTCAGGTTCGCCATCAGTTGGAAGCTCTGGAACACGAAACCGATCTTGCGCGCCCGCAGCGCCGCCCGGTCGTCCTCGCCCAGCGCGAACATGTCTTCGCCGGCAAGCCGCACGGTGCCGCGCGTCGGGGTGTCGAGGCCCGCGATGATCGACAGCAGCGTGCTCTTCCCGGACCCGGAGGCGCCGACGATCGCGGCGGTTTCCTTCTGCGACAGCCGGAAATCGATATCCCGCAGAATGTCGAGCGACCCGGTCGAGTCGGTGACCGACTTGAACACATGCTCGACCGCGATGATGGCCGGCGATCCGGGACCCGATTCCGTCATGAAGGACCTTGTAAGAGTGAAGCGCAGAGACTTTATCGCGATTGCCGCCATCGCCGCCGCATCGGCCGCATTCCCGTCGCTGGCGGTCGCCGCGGCTCCGGCACCGCAGACGATCCTGATCGTCGGCGACTCGCTTAGCGCCGAATACGGCCTGGCGCGCGGCACCGGCTGGGTGGCACTGTTGGAACGCCGGCTGGCGGACCAGAAGATCGCCGCCCGGGTGGTGAACGCAAGCATTAGCGGCGACACTACGGCCGGTGGCCGGGCGCGCCTCGCGCCGCTGCTCGCGCAGCACAAGCCGGCGGTGGTGGTGATCGAGCTGGGCGGCAACGACGCGCTGCGCGGCCTGCCGCTCAAGAATACGCAGGAGAACCTGACGCAGATGGTCGAGGCTGCCAAGGCTGCCGGTGCGCGGGTGCTGGTGGTCGGCATCCAGGTGCCGCCCAACTACGGCACCGACTACACGCGGCGCTTCTCTGCGATCTTCGAGGAGGTGGCGACCCAAACCCGCAGCGCGGTGGTGCCGTTCTTCCTACAAGGCGTGGCCGACGGACCGAACGCCGCCGCGATGTTCCAGCCCGACCGCATCCACCCGCTTGCGGCAGCGCAGCCGCTGATGCTGGACAACGTCTGGCCGGAAATGCGCAAGCTGCTACGCTGATCGGATGGCGCCGGGGCGATACCGGCGCAGCGGCTATTCGACCTTCGGATCGGTGCCGGCAACTTCGTCGGTCGTGCCGGCCTCGTCCGGCTGCGCACTGCCGTCGCCGTCCTCGGCCGCGCCGGTACTGTTCTTGCGGTCCGCCTTGGCGCGGAGCTTGTCTTCCTTCTTGCGCTTTTTCGCCAGTTCCTTCTGGCGTTTCTCGTATCCGTAATTGGGTGTGGCCACTGCATCCTTCCGTTGGCGGCGCGGACATCGTCGTCCGGCACGCGTTTTATGTAAAAGGCGCGGGCTTTTCAGTCCGCACCAGCGTGTGAGCGTGAGCGGTCCAGTGTAGCCAGCGCCTGCGCGAGGTCAACGCGCAAATCCTCGACGTCTTCCAGGCCGATGCACAGCCGGACTAGCGTGCCGGCGTACGGCCACGGCGCGACGGCGGGGTCGCGCATCCCGGCGATGTCGTAGGGGACCACCAGGCTCACCGGGCCGCCCCAGGAATAGCCGATGCGGAAGCGCTCCAGGGCATCGCAGAACGCGTGCACCTGCGACCGGTCATGGCGGCGGTCGAACACGACCGAGAAGATGCCTGCCGCCCGGTTCGTCGCACCGCAGACCGACTGCCAGTGCGCATGTCCGGGCGCCCCCTCCAGCGCCGGATGCAGCACCTGCGCGACCGCCGGCTGCTCCGCCAGCCAGCGCGCCAGCGTGCGGGCCGCAGCGTCCTGGGCGTCGTACCGCAGCGCGATGCTGGGCAGGGAGCGCAGCACGCTTTCGACATCGTTCGCACCGACGCCGAGCCCGAGTCGCATGTGGGTCATCTTGAGCTGCATGTGCAGCGCCGCGTCGCGGGTCACGATGCTGCCCATCAGCACGTCGCCGCCACCGCTCGGGTATTTGGTCAGTGCGTGAATCGTGACATCCACCGCGACGGTCGCGCCTTCGCCTGCCGGGATAAGAAAGGGGTCGAAGGCAAGGCCGGCGCCCCAGGTGTTGTCCAGCACGCATCGCACGCCGCGGCGGCGGCAAACCTCCACCAGTGCTGCCAGCGGCGGGAACTCCATCGTCACCGAGCCGGCGGCTTCCAGCCAGACCATCCGGGTGTTCGTGCCGATGGCCGCGTCCAGCGCCGCCGGGTCCATGGCATCGTAGCGACGCCAGCCGATGCCGAAGGCCGCCAGTTCGCCGTCGGCCAACGTCTTGCTGGGCCCGTACACGTTGTCGGGCAGGAGGACCTCGTCGCCGGTGCGTAGCAGGGACAGCCATACGGTGGCAATGGCCGCCAGCCCGCTCGGCACCAGCAGGCAATCGGTTCCGCCTTCCAGCGCGGCCAGCCGCTCTTCCAGCAGGAACGAGGTCGGTGTGCCGTGCAGGCCGTATGTGTAGCCTTGCTTCTGCTTCCAATCCCGTGATTCGAGCGCCGCGACGTTCGGGAAAAAAACGGTAGATGCCTTGTGGACCGCCGGTTGCGGCGCATCAAAGCCTTCCGGGGGCCGGTATGGATGGTGGATCAGCCGGGTGGCGATGGATTCGGTCATGCGGGCGATCCTAGCCGGCCCAGGTCACCGGAGCGGCGCGCGCTTACCGCCTCAGTGAAAAACGAGCCGCGCCAGCGCGGGCCGCTGCAGCATGCAGGCCGTCCAAAGTTCCGGCCGGTCGCGGTGCGGCAGGAAACCATCGACCGAGAAATTGTCCGAACGGACCGGAGCGTCGCGCACCGTACCGTCTTCCGGGGCCAGGCGGATAAATTCGATACCGAGCGCATCGCAGTCTTCCTGCAACGCGTCGAAACTGCCATGACCCGGGTTGGTGCAGGCAGCGACGATAAAAACCTTCCGTGCCACGCCGGCGATCGTACGCAGGCTCGCACCACGGTCCACGCTGCTTTGCGTATTACCGTCATTGCTTGTGACGAAGACAATCGCCAGATGGGCGGCAAGCCGCGGCAGTTCCGCGGTTTTGCGGGCGGCATCGCGCAGCGTATCACCCGCTCCGCAATGGTTGGCGAGCCGCAATGAAGGGTTCAAAATGCACAGACGCTCGACCGTCTGCACGCCTTTGCCCGGCTCACCGGCGACACCGCAGGTGTCGCCCAAGGCCAGCAGACGTGTGCGGCCGAGTGGTGGAAGGACTTCCGCCCACGCCCGGGCCAGGCGCCCTACCAGGCCGCGCAGGGACGACCGCTCATGACGAGCCGGCAGGACAGCGGGGGGCAGCATCAGCCGGCCTTCAGAATCAGGCGGTTGTCGACGGATACCACGCCGGTGACGCCCTTGGCGATCTCGGTCGCCCGCATGCGTGCAGTTTCGGAAGGCGCCGGACCGTTCAGCACCACGGCACCACCGTTGGTATCGACGTTGATCCTGATGGCGCTCAAATCCGGATCTTTCGCCAGAGCCGCAGACACCTGGGCCGTGATCGCCACGTCGTCGGCCGTCTGCTTGATCGCCGCTCCGGCGTCACGCGCACCTGCCTCGACACGCGGGGCATTCTGGTCGATGCGGCGCTCCGCGTCGTTCAGTGCCGTCTTGGCCTCTGCCTTGACTTCGGACGCGGTCTCGCGGGTCTTCTCGATGGCGGCATCGACCTTCTGACCGGCCGTCGTGGAGCTGCTGTTCTGATCGCAGGCCGCCAGACCGAGTGCGCATGCAAGTGCGGCGCCCATAAGAGCGCCGCGCGAGAAGGAAATAGAGGTGGTGGATTCGTGGGCCATGGTGAAACTTCGGGGTTCGGCGGCACGACGTCGTCTGCCTTCAGGAAATTCGCTCGCGCCGGGCAACGGGTCGCTCAGCCCTCCGGATCACGCTCCGGTCCGGCTGCACCGGATCGCGCACCGGAACAGTCCGCGACGGAGTCGGCGACTTGTGGGGGACGGCACCGTCCGGGTCGGACGGTGCCGGGGTCGAAAAACCTTCGTTGCCCAGGCACATGGTGGTCGCGTGCTTACAGCTTATCGGCCGTGCGCTTCACACCGTCCTTGACGTTTTCCTTGGTGTCCCCGTACGTCGCTTGTGCCTTGCCACCGGCTTGGTCGGCCAAGCCTTCGCCCTGCAAACGCTCGTTCCCGACAACCTTGCCGGCCACTTCCTTGATCTTGCCCTTGGCTTGGTCCAGGCGGCCTTCGACTTGATGCTTGTTCATGGTGATGTCCTTTTGCAGTGGGATGCAGAAGCGGTTGCTGCTGCTGAGTCGGACTTTAGGAAGTGCACCGTTCTGCCTGCGTCGGCTGCTGCCGAAGTTGATGTAGGACAAGTGGCGGGCCGGTTGCGAGATCGCTCCGGGATAATCCGGGCCCATGAATCCCCTGCTATCCCGTCTGCAGCCCTACCCGTTCGAGCGCCTCAAAGCCCTGTTTGCCGGCGTCACTCCGCCCGCCGACCTCCGGCCGATCAGCCTCGGCATCGGCGAGCCGAAGCACCCGACCCCGGCATTCATCCAGCAGGCACTGGCCGATGCGGCGCAGCAGCCGACCGGCGGTCTCGACGGTTATCCGGCGACAGCCGGCACGCCCGCGCTGCGCGGGGCCTTCGCGGGCTGGCTGCAGGGACGCTACGGTGTCACCGTGGACCCGACCACGCAGGTCCTGCCGGTCAACGGCTCACGCGAGGCGCTGTTCGCCTTCGCCCAGACGATCGTCGATCCCGGCCGCGACCGGCCGGTGGTGGTCTGCCCCAATCCGTTCTATCAAATCTACGAAGGCGCGGCCCTGCTGGCGGGTGCGGAGCCGTATTACGCCCCCAGCGATCCGGCTCGCAACTTCGCGGTCGACTGGGACGCCGTACCGGCCGACGTCTGGGCGCGCACGCAGTTGCTCTTCGTCTGCTCCCCCGGCAACCCGACCGGGGCGGTGATGCCGCTGGCCGAATGGGAGAAGCTCTTCGCGCTGTCGGACCGATACGGTTTCGTCATCGCATCCGACGAGTGCTACAGCGAGATCTATTTCCGCGACGAGCCGCCGCTCGGCGGGCTGGAAGCGGCGCTCCGGCTGGGCCGGCCCGACTTCCGCAACCTGGTCGCCTTCACCAGCCTGTCCAAGCGCAGCAATGTGCCCGGCCTGCGCAGCGGCTTCCTCGCGGGCGATGCGGCACTGATGCAGGCATTCCTGCTCTACCGCACCTACCACGGCAGCGCGATGGGCCCGGTGGTGCAGACCGCGAGCATCGCGGCTTGGGGCGACGAGCGCCATGTCGCCGAGAACCGCGCGCTCTACCGCGACAAATTCGCGCAGGTCACGCCGGTGCTGGCCGAAGTGCTCGACGTCGCCCTGCCGGATGCCGGCTTCTACCTGTGGGCCGGCATTCCTGCCGCCTTCGAGGGCGACGATGCGCGCTTCGCCCGCGAATTGTTCGCCGCGACCGGCGTGACGGTGCTGCCCGGCAGCTACCTCGCACGCACGGCCGACGGCCGCAACCCCGGCCAGGGGCGGGTCCGCATGGCGCTGGTAGCCGGCACGGCAGAATGCGCGGAAGCGGCCGGGCGTATCGTGCGCTTCGTGCAGCAGGGCCGCTGACCGCCGAGCAGCCCGCCACCCCACCCGATCGAGGATCCCGCAATGGCCATGATGGAACGCATCCTGCGGCTGATGGCCGAGCAGAAGGCGTCGGATCTCTACCTGTCGTCCAACGCGCCTGCCACGCTCCGTATCAACGGGCTGTGCGTGGCGGTGAATGCGCAGGTGCTGCCGTTCGACGCGCCGCGCAGCCTGCTCGCCGAAGTATTGCCGCCGTTGCGGATGGAGGAGCTCGACGAGAAGGGCGAGCTCAACGTCGGCTTCGCGATGAAGGACGTCGGCCGCTTCCGGGTGAGCGCGATGCGCCAGCGCGGCGCCATCGCGGTGGTGATCCGCCACATCCACAGCGAGATCCCGCCGCTCGACACGCTCAATCTGCCGCCGGTCATGGCCGACCTGATCATGGAGCGCCGCGGGCTGATCCTGATGGTGGGCGCGACTGGTGCCGGCAAAACCACGACGCTCGCGTCGATGATCGACCACCGCAACACGCACCACACCGGCCACATCCTGACGGTCGAGGAGCCGATCGAATTCCTGTTCCGCAACAAGCGGTCGATCGTCAACCAGCGCGAGGTCGGGGTGGACACCGCATCGCTGCAGGTGGCGCTGAAGAACGCCCTGCGGCAGGCGCCTGACGTGATCCTGATCGGCGAGATCCGCGACCGCGACACCATGTCGGCGGCCATTGCGTATGCCCAGTCCGGCCATCTGTGCCTGGCGACGCTGCACGCCAGCAACAGCTACCAGGCCCTCAACCGTATCCTGAGCTTCTACCCGGCCGAGGTGCGCCACACGCTGCTCGGCGATCTCGCGTCCTCTTTAAAAGCAGTCGTGTCGCAGCGACTGCTGCGCACCATGGCCGGCGGCACGCGGATGCCCGCGGTCGAGGTGATGCTCAATACGAAACTGGTCGCCGATCTGATCGAGCGGGGCGATTTTTCGGCCGTCCAGCATGCGATGGAGAAGTCGATCGCCGAAGGCTCGCAGACCTTCGAGGAAGACATCGCCCGCCTGATCACCTCGGGCGTGGTTGATCGGCGCGAAGGCATGGTCCATGCAGATTCGCCGACCAACCTGCTCTGGCGCCTGCAGAACGACTTCACCATGGCCTCGCGCGCCGCCGCGGAGGCCTCGGCCGCGCAGGATGCCGACGACGACGCCCCCTCCTTCACCGAAATCACGCTCGACGTGAGAACCTCGTAAGCCCCCGCTCCTACCGATGACCCGCACGCTCCGCCTGACGGAAGAACTGATTTCCCGCCCCTCGGTCACGCCGGACGACGCCGGCTGCCTCGACATCCTGGTGCGCCGGCTGGAGCCGCTCGGCTTCGTCTGCGAGCGCATCGACAGCGGCCCCGACGACTTCCGGGTGAGCAATCTATGGGCCAAACGGGCTGCAGCGCCCGCTGTACCTACGCAGGCCGCTACGGATTCGATAGCAAAGCCAAAACTCCTCGTGTTCGCGGGCCACACCGACGTGGTGCCGACCGGACCGCTCGACCGCTGGACCTCGCCGCCGTTCGCGCCGACGCACCGCGACGGCCGGCTCTACGGCCGCGGCGCATCCGATATGAAGACCTCGATCGCCGCCTTCGTCGTGGCGGTGGAAGACCATCTGGCAGCGCATCCGGACACGCCGCTCGACATCGCCCTGCTGCTGACCAGCGACGAGGAAGGCCCGGGCACCGACGGCACGGTCGTCGTCTGCCGGACGCTGGAGGCGCGGGGCGAGAGGCCCGACTGGTGCATCGTCGGCGAGCCGACCGCGGTGGAGCGCACCGGCGACATGGTGAAGAACGGCCGGCGCGGCACGATGGGCGGGCGGCTGGTGGTCCAGGGCATCCAGGGCCACATCGCCTACCCGCAACTGGCGCGCAACCCGATCCATCAGGCGCTGCCGGCGCTCGCCGAACTGGCGGCCGTCGAATGGGATGCCGGTAACGCCTTTTTCCCGCCGACCTCCTGGCAGATCAGCAACATCCACGGCGGCACCGGCGCGAGCAACGTGATTCCGGGCGACGTCACCATCGACTTCAACTTCCGGTTTTCCACCGAATCCACCGCCGAGGACCTGCAGCAGCGCGTCGCCGCAATCCTCGACCGCCACGGGCTCGAATACACGTTGCAGTGGACCGTCGGCGGCCAGCCGTTCCTCACGCCCCCGGGCGAGCTGCTGACCGCGATCGGCGACGCGATCCGGGCCGAAACCGGCCTGGACACGGTGCTCTCGACGACCGGCGGCACGAGCGACGGCCGCTTCATCGCCCGCATCTGCTCGCAGGTCGTCGAATGCGGCCCGCCCAACGCGACGATCCACAAGGTCGACGAATACGTGGCCGTGGCGGACGTGGAGTCCCTCACCGGCATCTACCGGCGCACGTTGGACAACCTGGCGGTGCTCGTGGGCGGCACCCGATGAGCGCGCCATCAACGCATACGGTGCAGGCGCTGGTCGCCGCGACCGCGGGACGGCTGGAGCAGGCCGGCGTGGCCTTCGGGCACGGCACGACCAACGCATTCGACGAGGCTGCCTGGCTGGTGCTGTGGAAGCTCGGCGTGCCGCTCGACAGTCTGGACGAACATGCCGAGCGTGCGGTCACGACCGACGAGGCCACTGCGGTGGACACCCTAATTGCTGAGCGTATCGCCACCCGCCGGCCCGCCGCCTACCTGACGCGCGAAGCCTGGCTGCAGGGCGTGCCGTTCTACGTGGACGAGCGCACCATCGTGCCGCGCAGCTTCATCGCCGAACTGCTGGCCGACGGCAGCATTGACAGCTGGCTCGGCGAGCACACCCGCCGGGTGCTCGACCTCTGCACCGGCAACGGCAGTTTGGCCGTGCTGGCGGCAATGGCCTATCCGGACGTGACGGTGGACGGCGCCGACATCGCGCCCGAGGCGCTGGCGGTCGCCCGGATCAATGTGGACCGGCACGGCCTGCAGGCCCGGGTGGCGCTGCACCTGTCGGACGGCTTGGCCGCCCTACCCGGCCCCTACGACCTGATCCTGTGCAACCCGCCCTATGTGAACGCCCGCAGCATGGAAACGCTGCCGGCCGAGTACCGGGCCGAGCCGGCGCTCGCGCTGGCGGGCGGCGAAGACGGCATGGACTTCATCCGCGCCCTGCTGCGCGACGCGCCGGCGCGCATGGCGCCGCAGGCGGTGCTGGTGCTCGAGATCGGCAACGAGCGTGCGCATTTCGACCGGGCCTTCCCCACACTCGAGGCGGTCTGGCTAGAGACCTCTGCCGGCGACGACCAGGTCCTGCTGCTGACCCGCGAGGCGCTGCTCGCCGCTCGCTAGCGCCCGGGCACGGCCGGGGCACTCAGGCGGTTTCGCCGACCACCCGGTTGCGGCCTTCGGCCTGGGCGCGCGACAGGTTGCGGCTCGCGCGCTGCAGCACGCCCTCGCCTTCGCCGTCCTCGCCGACCTCGGTCGTCGCCAGGCCGACGCTCGCGGTGACAAACGGCGCCGTCTTCGATGCCGGGTGCGGCAGCTTCAGCGCGGCGATGTCGGCGTGCAATGCCTGCACCACCTTGAGCGCATTCGCGGCGCTGGTCTCGGGAATCAGGATGCCGAAGGTCTCGCCGAAATACCGGGCCGCCAGGTCGGCCGGCCGGCGGATGCCGTTGCCCAGCACCCGGCCGACGGCGGCCAGCGCCTGGTCGCCGGCCGCGCGGCCGAAGTGATCGTTGTAGGGACGGAAGGCATCCATCTCCACCAGCGCGACCGACAGCTGCGTCTGCGCGCGCTGCGCGCGCCGGGCCTCCAGCGACAGCATCCGGTCGAAATGGCGGCGGTTGAACAGGCCGGTCAGCCGGTCCTGCTGGTTGAGCTCCTCCACCTCCCGGCGATAACGGGCGATCCGCAGATGCGCGCCGACCCGCGCCTTGAACACCGGTTCGTTGAACGGCGTGGTGACGTAATCGGCCGCGCCGAGCCCCAGGCTGCGGATGCCGTCGCCGACATAGTCCTGACCGGTGATGAAGACCACGCCGATCTGATCGGTCGCCGGGTCGGCCTTCAGGCGGCGCAGCAGTTCGAAGCCGGTCATGTCGGGCAGCAGCAGCGCGATCAGGATCAGGTCGGGCTGCTGGTCCCGCGCGATGGCGAGGGCCTCGCCGCCGCCGCGGGCGATCCGCAGCGCATGGTCGGTGCCGAGCAGCGATTGCAGGCCCTCCCAGGGGGCGGCGGCTTCGCAGACCGCGAGCACCTGCGGCGTGTGGACCGGCACGACGACCGGGCCGGCATGCGGTGCGGAACCGGCGGTTCCGGCGCCGGGCGAAAGGGAGGGAGTGGTGTCCTGCATGCGGGCGAAATTACCACTTTCGGACGGCCGCCGGCCCGCCGCCCGTCGCCGGGCCGATGCGGGATTTCCCGCGCTGTGGCGGATACGCGAAAATGCCGGCTTCGGCACGCTTCGTGCCCTGTCCTGTCGCGCCGGCCCCTGCGCCGGGCGGCGCGCCGCCCACCGCGGTCCGCCGGTCGCCCCGTCTCCATGATCACCCTCAAGAACGTCATCCTCCGCCGCAGCGCCAAGGTCCTGCTCGACCAGGCATCGGTCGTCATCAATCCCGGCGAAAAGGTCGGCCTGGTCGGCCGCAACGGCGCGGGCAAGTCCACGCTGTTCGCGCTCTTCAACCGCACGCTGCACGAGGACGGCGGCGACTTCTCGCTGCCCGCCCAGTGGCGCATGGCGCAAGTCGCGCAGAACATGCCCGAGACGTCCGAATCGGCCACCGAGTTCGTGCTCGCCGGCGACACCCGGCTGGCGGAGCTGCGCTCCCAGCTCGCCGCCGCCGAAGCGGCAGACGACGGCATGGCGATCGCCCATGCCTATACCGACCTGGCCGACGCCGGCGACTACGACGCGGTGCCGCGCGCGCAGGCGCTGATCCTGGGCCTCGGCTTCAAGGCCGGCGAGCTGGACCGGCCGGTCGACAGCTTCTCCGGCGGCTGGCGCATGCGGCTGCAGCTGGCGCGCGCGCTGATGTGCCCGAGCGACCTGCTCCTGCTAGACGAGCCGACCAACCACCTGGACCTGGACGCCCTGGTCTGGCTGGAATCGTGGCTGAAGGGTTATGCCGGCACGATGATCGTGATCAGCCACGACCGCGAATTCCTCGATGCGGTGACCGACGTGACGATGCACATCGAGCATGCCAAGCTCACCCGCTACGGCGGCAACTACAGCAAGTTCGAGGAGATGCGCGCGCTGCACCTGGAGCAGCAGCAGGCGGCCTTCGCCAAGCAGCAGGACAAGATCGCCCACCTGCAGAAATTCATCGACCGCTTCAAGGCCAAAGCCAGCAAAGCGAAGCAGGCGCAGAGCCGGGTCAAGGCGCTGGAGCGCATGGAGAAGGTGGCGCCGCTGCTGGCCGAGGCCGAATTCACCTTCGAATTCAATGAGCCGGGCCACATCCCCAACCCGATGATGTCGATCACCGACGCCGCCTTCGGCTACCCGGCCGAAGAAGACGGCGCGCCGCCGAAAACGATCCTGACCGGCGTCAGCAAGTCGGTGCTGGCCGGCCAGCGCATCGGCATCCTGGGCGCCAACGGCCAGGGCAAGTCGACCTTCGTGAAGACGGTGGCGCACGATCTGGCGCCGATCGCCGGCCAGATCGTCGAGGGCAAGGGCCTGCGCATCGGCTACTTCGCGCAGCAGGAACTCGACGTGCTGCGGCCGCAGGACACGCCGCTGGAGCACATGATCCGGCTGGCGCGCGAGATGGGCGCCGACGCCAAGCAACCTTCCCGCGAACAGGACCTGCGCAGCTACCTCGGCACTTTCAACTTCACCGGCGACATGGTGAAGCAGGCCGTCGGCACCATGAGCGGCGGCGAAAAGGCGCGGCTGGTGCTGGCGATGATGGTCTGGCAGCGCCCCAACCTGCTGCTGCTCGACGAGCCGACCAACCACCTGGACCTGGCGACACGTGAGGCGCTGGCGATGGCGCTCAACGAGTTCGAGGGCACGCTGATGCTGGTGAGCCACGACCGGGCGCTGCTGCGCTCGGTCTGCGACGAGTTCTGGCTGGTCGGCCGCGGCGTGGTCGGCCCGTTCGACGGCGACCTGGACGACTACCAGCGCTACCTGCTCGACGAAGCCAAGCGGCTGCGCGAGGAAGCCAAGCAGGCGGACGCGCCCGCGCCGGTCGCCGGTCCGGCGCCTGCTCCTGTTTCGATAGCTGCTCCCGCACAGCCCACCAGCGCGAAAGCCGAAAAACCTTCGCAAAACCCGCCCGCCGGCCGCGACCAGCGCAAGCAGGATGCGCAGGCCCGCCAGCAGCTTGCCGGCCAGGCCCGGCCGCTGAAGAAGGAACTGGCGGACATCGACCAGCGCCTGGCCACGCTGCAGCGCGAGAAGGCGACACTGGAAGAGCGGCTCGCCGCACCGCTCCCGCCCGCGGAGATCGCCGACTGCGGCCGGCGGCTGAAGGCGGTCGGCGACGAGGCAGACCGACTGGAGGAGCGCTGGCTGGAGCTGTCGTCGGAACTCGAGGCGATGGGCGCCTGACGTGGCCGCGCCGGCCGCAGCCCGCTGGACCGCCGCGCTACGCGACTGGTGCGCAGCGCTGCGGCCGGAGGCGCCGCAGGTCAGCCAGGCCGAGCGCTGGCGGATCGTCGCCGGCGCGGCGCTGGGCGTGTTGGTCGCCGGGATCGCCGGGCGCTGGTTCGGCGCGGACGCCGCGGCCGCCTGGCTGGTCGCGCCGATGGGCGCCAGCGCGGTGCTGGTGTTCGCGGTGCCGGCCAGCCCGATGGCGCAACCCTGGGCCGTCGTCGGCGGCAACACGCTGTCGGCGCTAGTCGGCATCGCCTGTGCCCGCTGGATCGGCGAGCCGCTGGTCGCGGCGCCGGCCGCTGTCGGGCTGGCGATCGCCGCGATGTTCCTGCTGCGCTGCCTGCATCCGCCGGGCGGCGCGTCGGCGCTGCTGATGGTGCTGGCGCACGAGACCCGCTGGGGCTTCGCCGCGCATCCGGTGCTGCTGGATTCGCTCGCGCTGGCCGCGGCCGGCATGCTGTTCCACCACCTGACCGGCCGTGCCTACCCGCCGCGCCGTGCGGCACCGGCCCCGGGCGCGTCGGCCACCACCGCCGAGCGGTTCAGCGCCGCCGACCTGGACGCCGCGCTGGCGCACTACGACGGTGTGATCGACGTCAGCCGTGCCGACCTCGCCACCCTGCTGCACCATGCCGAGACGGCCGCCTACCAGCGCACTTGGGGCGAACTGCGCTGCCGCGACATCATGTCGCGCGAGGTGGTGACGGTGCAGTTCGGCACGTCGCTGCAGGAGGCATGGACCCTGATGCGCGAGCGCCGCATCAAGGCGCTGCCGGTGACCGACCGCGCCCGCCGGGTGACCGGCATCGTCACCACCGCCGACTTCATGCGCGAAGTCGGGCTGGAACGTCCCGCCGGCCTGCTCGACCGGCTGCGCGCGCTGGTGCAGCCGAGCCCGGGCACTACCTCCGACAAGCCGGAGACGGTCGGCCAGATCATGACCCGCACCGTGCGGGTGGCGAGCCAGGACCGGCATGCGATGGAACTGGTGCCGCTGTTCTCCGAAGGCGGCCACCACCACATCCCGGTGATCGACCACGAGCATCGGCTGGTGGGGATCATCACCCAGTCGGATCTGGTGCGGGCGCTCTACCGCGGCTTGCGGCCGGGCTGACCCGCGGCCCGGCCCACCGCGGCGCGAGGGTCAGACCGGCAGAAGCGTCTTCAATGCGACGGCCGAGTCGGCGACCGCGGCCGGCGCGGGCTGCACGCCGGCTTCCAGAAGCTTGCGGCTCATGACGTGGTCCATCGGCGCATTGGCCGATTCCACGCAGACGAGCGCACCATCGACGAAGTGGAACAGCGAGAACGAGGCAGCATTCGCACCCTGCCGGCGCACCGTCTCCAGGCCCGGCGTGCCTTCGGCGGGCACCAGGCCGGCCATCTGCAGCCGCATCGCGCCCTGTTCGGACCAGAACCAGGCGAGCGCGTCGTGCGGCCGCGGTGTGCCGGCCAGGGTGGCGACGGCCGTCTTCGCCTGGTCGTTGGCGTTCTGCACCGATTCGAGGCGCAGCGCACGCCCGGCGCGCCGCTCCGGGAAGCGGGTGCAGTCGCCGACCGCCAGGATGTCCGGGTCGCTGGTACGCATATGGTCATCCACCACGGTGCCGTCGTCGCAGGCGAGCCCGGCGGCCTCGGCCAGCGCGGTCTCGGGTTCGGCGCCGATGCCGACCAACAGCAGGTCGAGCGGCAATTGCTCGCCGCCCGCCTCCACCGCGGTGATGCGGCCGTCGGCCTGCGTCCAGGCGAGGTCGCGCACCCCCAGGCGGATCGCGATGCCGGCGGCCTCGTGCGTGGCCTGCACATGCGCCGACAGCGCCGGCGAGACCGCGCGGCCGAGCAGCCGCGGGCCGGCTTCCAGCACCGTCACCTCCTTGCCCATCGCGCGGGCGGTCGCGGCGACTTCCAGCCCGATGAAGCCGCCGCCGACCACGACGATCCGCCCGGCCGTCGCCAGCCGGCTGCGCAGGCGCGCGGCCTCGTCGGCGGCGCGCAGCAGCACCACGTTGTCCATGCCCGCCGGGAGGCCGGGCAGCGCCCGCGCCCGGGTGCCGGTCGCCAGCACCAGCCGGCCCCAGGGCAGGACCGTACCGGAGGCGAGCGTGACGGTGTGCGCCTGTCGGTCGATCGCGACGACGGCATCGCCCCGGTGCAGCGCGATGCCGGCGTCGGCGTACCAGGCCTCGGGCTTGTGCAGCTGCGGCTGCTCGGCCTCGTTCTTCAGGAAAGCCTTGGACAGCGGCGGCCGGTGGTACGGCAGCCAGTGTTCGGCGGTGACCAGGTGGGTCCGTGCGCTCAGGCCGGCCTCGGCCAGGCCGGCACAGAGTTGGGCAGCGGCATGGCCGCCGCCGACGATCACGATCGCATCGCTCATGGGGGTGTCGTTCAATGGAGAGGTGAAAAAAGGGAAGCCGCCGGCCGCCTCAGCGGGAGGCCCCGGCGGGCAGCGGCAGCGCCGTCTTGTAGCGCACCTGCTTGAGGGCGAAACTGGAGCGGATCTTCTCGATGCCGGCGATCGGCGTCAGCCGGTCGAGGATGAAGCGCTCCAGCGCGGCGATGTCGGCCAGCACCACCCGGATCAGGTAGTCGCTGTCGCCGGTCATCAGGTAGCACTCCATCACTTCGTCGTGCTCGCAGACCAGCCGCTCGAATTCGGCCAGCGCCTGCTTGGTCTGCGCAGTAAGGCTGATCGAGATGAACACGTTGAGCCCCAGCCCGACCGCCGCCGGGTTGGCCAGCGCCACGTAGCGTGCGATCGTGCCGGACGCCTCCAGCGCCTTGACCCGCGCCAGGCAGGGCGAGGCCGACAGGCCCACGCGGCGCGCCAGCTCGACGTTCGACAGCGCGCCGTCGCGCTGCAGTTCGCCGAGGATGCGCAGGTCCATCGTGTCGAGCTGCATCGTGAGCTCCCTAGGTTCAGCCGCCGACCAGCTTCCGGTACGCCGCGCGCGTCGTCGGATCGACCGACGCCACCACCTGCTCGTACGCGGTGTGGTGCCGCGCCAGCAGCCGGGCCGATGCGATGGTCTTCGAGCGGCAGTACCAGTGGCAGGTGTGCTGCATCAGCAGCATCTCGGCCATCAGCACGAAGGCCCGGCGCTGCGGCGTGCGGCCGGCCGCGTTGGCGACCACCGTCGAGAAACCCTGGGCATGGATGGCGAACGCCTGCCGCAGGTCGAAGGTCGCGCCGGGTACGAAGCGGTCGGCATACGGCAGGCCGATCGGCAGGGTGCTGACCCGCACCTCGTCGGCGTCGAGCTGGCCGAAGGATTGCGCGAAGCGCGCGAACTGCTGGGCGAGCGACGATTCGGTCGGCTCCAGCAGCTGCCAGATCTGCAGCCGCCGGCCGTCCTCGGTCTCGGCCAGCGCCCGCTGGTAGCCCTCGGTCAGCTGCTCCATCAGCGCCTCGATCCGGTACTGGCCCAGCTCGCGTGCCAGCAGCGCGATCCGGTGGCGCTGGTAGCGGCTCTTGATCAGGTAGGCGAAGAAGGCGGCCATCAGGGCCAGCGTCGTGAATTCCATGCAGGGCGGGGTCCGGGGCGCAGCAGCAGTCGAAGGGCAGAGAGAGCGGAACCGGCGATTGTCCCATCCCCGTCCGAGCGGCCGCTCCTCCGGGAAGTCACCATCGGCCGGCACGACCGCGGCCCCTAGAATTTCCGGCGGCGGCCGGTGGCCGCATCCTCCTCCGACCCACCCGGGTTCCGCTCCGCCCCGCGGCCGCGCGCCGCCGTCCACACGCCATGCCGCCCTCCCCGACCGACGATCCCCGCGCCTTCCTTCGCCACCTGTACGACGTCGCGGTGCGCCGCGCGCTACCGCTGCACACCCTCGGCCCGCACCTGCCGGCGCCGCCCCGCGGCCGCACCGTGGTGATCGGCGGC
>CAJYQL010000067.1 GCA_913776965.1 uncultured Xylophilus sp. | reverse complement strand
AACGTCCAGCGCTGGCCCGTGAAGGCGCCGAACGGGATCATCTGGCCGGTGTTGCTGCGCACCGTCCACTGGTTCACGTCGGCCGGCAGCATGCGGTAGGGCGCGTCGCCCTGCATGTAGACGCGCTTGACGCGCCCCCGGTCGACGTGAACCAGTGGACGGTGCGCAGCAACACCGGCCAGATGATCCCGTTCGGCGCCTTCACGGGCCAGCGCTGGACGTTCGGGCCGCCGCAGCTGCAGCGCTTCAACGGCCAGGCCGCCTTCGAGATGCAGGGCAGCGTGGTGCAGGGCGTCAGCTCGGGCACGGGCATGGCCAAGGTCGACGACATGATGGCCCAGCTGCCCGCGGGCGTGGCGCATTCGTGGACGGGCGCCTCGTTCGAAGAACGGCGCTCGGGCGCGCAGGCGCCGCTGCTCTATGCGATCTCGATCCTGTTCGTCTTCCTGTGCCTGGCGGCGCTCTACGAGAGCTGGTCGGTGCCGTTCTCGGTGATCCTGGTAGTGCCGCTCGGCATCATCGGCGCGGTGCTGCTGACCGGGCTGCGCGGCATGTCCAACGACGTGTATTTCCAGGTCGGACTGCTGACCACCGTCGGCCTGTCGTGCAAGAACGCGATCCTGATCGTCGAATTCGCCAAGCAGCTGCAGGAGCAGGGCAAGGACCTGTTCGACGCCACGCTGGAGGCGGTCCGGCTGCGGCTGCGGCCGATCCTGATGACCTCGCTCGCCTTCGGCTTCGGCGTGCTGCCGCTGGTGGTCGGCAGCGGCGCGGGCGCTGCCGGCCGCCAGGCGATCGGCACCGCGGTGTTCGGCGGCATGGTGACCGCGACGGTGCTCGGCATCTTCTTCGTGCCGGTGTTCTTCACGCTGATCCGCGGCTTCTTCCAGTCGCGCCGCGACCGCGCGGGCGCGCAACCGCGGGAGGCCACGGCATGAGCCGCACCGCACTAACGCCAGGATGCCGCGCCGCACGCCTCGGCCTCCTGACCGGCGCCCTGCTCGCGGCCGGCTGCGGCTCGCTCGCGCCGCCGCACGAACGGCCGATCGCGCCGGTCGCCGCCGCCTGGAAGCCGTCGGCCGCCGTCGCGCGGCCCGACGCGGGCGCGGCCGCTACGGCGGTGCCGGCGCCTGACATCGCCTGGCAGGACTTCTTCCTCGATCCGCGGCTGCGTGAGGTGGTCGGCCGCGCGCTGGCCACCAACCGCGACCTGCGGGTGGCCGCGCTCAACATCGAGCGCGCCCGTGCGCAGTACGGCATCCAGCGCGCCGCCTTGCTGCCGGCGGTCAACGCGACCGGCGGCGCGACCCGGGCCCGCACCGCGGCCGACACCGCAGCCAGCGGCCGCTCGGCCACGCTCAAAACCCTGAGCGCCGGCGTCGGCTTCGCGAACTGGGAAATCGACCTGTTCGGCCGGCTGCAGAACCTGAACGACGCGGCGCTGCAGACCTTCTTCTCGACCGCCGACACCCGGCGCAGCGTGCAGATCGCCCTGGTGGCCGACGTCGCCAACGCCTGGCTCGCGCTCGCCGCCGACCAGCGCCGGCTGCAGCTTGCGCAGGAGACGCTGCGCGTCCAGCAGGCGTCCTACGACCTGACGCGGCAGGCCAAGGAGATCGGCTCCGAATCTGGCCTCACGCTGGCGCAGGCCCGCACCACGGTCGAGTCGGCCCGCACCGACGTCGCCGGCTTCTCGCGCCAGGTGGCGCAGGACCGCAACGCGTTGGAGCTGCTGGTCGGCGCGCCGGTGCCCGATGCGCTGCTGCCGGTCGCGACACCGGAGCCGCCGCCGGCCGCCGCGCTGCTGCTGGCGGTGCCGGCCGGCCTGCCGTCGGACCTGCTGCAGAACCGGCCCGACGTGCTGGCCGCGGAGCACACCCTGCAGGCCGCCGCCGCCAACATCGGCGCGGCCCGTGCGGCCTTCTTCCCGCGCATCACCCTCACCGCCCAGGCCGGCACCGCCAGCCGCGAGCTCGACCGGCTGTTCGCAGGCGGCAACGGCACCTGGAGCTTCGCGCCGCAGATCGTGCTGCCGATCTTCACCGCCGGCGCGCTGCGGGCCAGCCTCGACGTGGCCGAGATCACCCGCGACATCAACGTCGCGCAGTACGAAAAAACGCTGCAGACCGCCTTCCGCGAGGTGGCCGACGCGCTGGATGCCCGCGCCAACCTCGGCGAGCAGCTCGCGGCGCAGGCCGCCCTGCTCGACGCCTCGGCCACCGTGCTGCGGCTGTCGCAGGCGCGCTACCGCACCGGCATCGACAGCTTCCTCGACGTGCTGGTCGCCCAGCGCAGCTACTACGCCGCCAGCCAGACCCTGATCAGCCTGCAGCTGGCCGAGCAGACCAACCGGATCGCGCTGTACAAGGTGATGGGCGGCGGCTGGAATAGCTCGATCAACTCGGCCGGCGCGCCGGGCTGACGCTTTTGTCCCGAAACCGCGCGACCCGCAGCCTCACCGGCAGAACCAGCCACTCCATGCCTTATCGTGGCGCCGCCACGGCGGCACAACCCACAGGACACGACCCGACATGAGCGACTGGAGCGACGGCTACGTCACCGACGTGGATTACACCCACGGCTACTACCCCGACCTGCAGCCCCGCAGGGTGCAGCTGGCGCTGCTGGCCGCGCGGGTGCAGCCACCGGAGATCACCGCCGCCTGCGAACTCGGATTCGGCCAGGGCGTGACGATCAACATCCATGCTGCGGCGGGCGCCGAGCGCTGGTACGGCACCGACTTCAACGCAGCCCAGACCGCCCATGCGCAGGCGATGGCGCGGGCTTCCGGCGCGCCGCTCGCCCTGCGCGACGACGCGTTCGCCCAGTACAGCCAGCGCGACGACCTGCCCGCGTTCGACTTCATCGCCCTGCACGGCATCTGGAGCTGGATCTCCGACGCCACCCGCGATTCGCTGATCGAATTCATCGACCGGCGGCTGAAGCCGGGCGGCGTGCTGTTCGTGAGCTACAACACCCTGCCCGGCTGGTCCGCCTTCGCGGCGATCCGCCACCTGCTGATGGAGCATTCGCTGCGGATGTCCGCGCCCGGCATGTCCAACGTCCACCGGCTCGAAGCGGCGCTCGGCTTCACCGACAAGCTGCTGGCCGCCAAGCCGATGCTCACCGGCGGCAGCCAGCGCATCGCCCAGAGCCTGGACACGATGAGGACTCGCAACCGCCAGTACCTGGCGCACGAGTACCTCAACCGCAACTGGCAGCCGATGTACTTCTCGCAGGTCGCCGAGCAGCTGCAGGCGGTGAAGCTGTCGTTCGTCTGCTCGGCCGACCTGCTGAACCTGACCGACCCGCTGAACCTGACGCCCGAGCAGTCCGCGCTGCTCGCCACCATCCCGGATGCGAACTACCGCGAGACGGTGCGCGACATGATGGTGAACCAGCAGTTTCGCCGCGACTACTGGGTGCGCGGCCCCCGGGCCATTTCCAAGCTCGAGCAGCTGGAAGCGTTCCGCGCGATGCGCTTCGTGCTAGCCAAGGCCAAGGAGCGGGTCACGCTGGCCGTCAAGGGCCTGCAGGGCAGCGCCCAGCTGGAAGAGCACGTCTACCGGCCGCTGATCGACTTCCTGGGCGACTACGAAGCGCGCACCGGCCAGGAGATCGAGACCTTCCTGACCGGCCGCGGCATGCTCGCCGAGGACGTGATGCCGTCGGTCTTCCTGCTGACCGGCTCGGGCTGCTTGGCGCCGGCCGGCACGGCGGAGGACGCGGCGCGGGTGCAGGCGGCCTGCGACGGGCTCAATGCCTTCCTGCACCGCCGCGCGCGCCACAGTGTGGACACCAGCTTCAACGCCAGCCCGGTGCTCGGCGGCGGCCTCCAGGTCGATCGCTTCGAGCAGCTGTTCCTGCTGGCGCGCAGCGAGGGCCTGGCGACGCCGGCCGAATGGGCCGCCTTCACCTGGCGTTTCCTCGATGCGCAGAAGCACAGCGTCCTGAAGGACGGCAAGCCGCTGGACGGCGAGGAGGCCAACCTGCAGGAGCTGCAGCGCCTGGCCGAGAAGTTCGCGGCCGAGGAGCTGCCGCTGCTGATCAAGCTGGGCATCACGACAGCCTGACGCGCTGACCGCCTGACCGCCCGACGGCCGGTCAGCGCGGCGGTTGCAGCACCGCCGGATCGACTGCGGCGGTGCCCAGCGCGGTGCCGACCACCACGCCCCAGGGTGCCAGCCGCTTGCGCATGCACAGCACCGCCCGGTCCTTGCTCAGCAGCTCCGCGCGGTGGGCGACCGCCAGGTCGATGAAGCCCTGGTCGTCCGGGTCCTTGCAGGTGGAGGCGACCTTGGGCGCGGCGGGCACCAGTCGCGCATGCCGGTCGAAGGCGGAGAGCACGTCGGCGGCTGCCAAGCCGTAGAAGGCCAGCCGCGGCACGATCTGCGGATAGGCGAGGACACGCTCCAGTTCCACTCGCATGGCCGCGGTGGCGATCCAGTCGAGCGACCCGTCGGCCAGGCCCGCGCGCAGCGGCGCGGCCGCCGCATCGGCAAACACGAACACGTCGAGCACGATGTTGGTGTCGAGCACCACCACGCGCGGTGCGGCGGCCGCCGCGCCGGCGGTCATGCGGCGGGCGGCTCGGTGCGCGGTCCCCGGGCGGAGCCGGCCACCAGGTCGAAGCGGAACAGCCGGCATTCGATCGGGCCGTTCCACATCGGCACGCGGCGCGATTCCTTCAGCCGCATGCGGCCCGGCAGCTTCAGGTCGGGCGTGAGCATCCAGGCGGTCCAGCCGGCGTAGTGCTTCTTCCAGTGGGCGGCGAGCTGTGGGAAGAAGTCGCCGCCGTCGTCGGTGTGGGCGGTCTCGCGGCCGCCGCCGTCGTAGGCGGCACCCCGCGCATGGCGGTCCTGCTGCGCGACCATCCGCGCCGGCCGGCCGGCGATGCCGGCGGCGGCGATCCGCTCGCCGTACGGCGGGTTGAGCAGCATCACGCCGCGCGGCGCCGGCGGCATGCGCTGCAGCGCGTCGCCGCCGCGGAACTCGACCGCCTCGGCGACGCCGGCGCGCTCGGCATTGCGCTGCGCAAAGTCCACCATCCGGTGCGACACATCGCTGCCGAAAACCCGCACAGCGCCCGTCCGGCGGGCGTCTTCAGCTTCCTTTTTGATAGCAGACCAGACATGCGCCTGGAACGGCAGCAGCTGCTCGAAAGCGAAGCGCCGCTTCAGGCCCGGCGCGATGCGGCAGGCGATCTGCGCCGCCTCGATCGCGACGGTGCCGCTGCCGCAGCAGGGGTCGTAGAGCGGCAGCGACTCGTCGGCGAACGGGTCCCAGCCGCTGGCCGCGATCATCGCGGCGGCGAGGGTCTCCTTCAGCGGCGCGTCGCCGGTGTCCTCGCGCCAGCCGCGCTTGAACAGCGGCTCGCCCGAGGTGTCGATGTAGAAGGTCGCGGTGTCGGTGGTCAGGTGGGCATGCACCCGCACATCGGGCCGCTGGGTGTCCACGTCGGGCCGCACGCCGCCGGCCTTGGCACGGAAGCGGTCGGCCACCGCGTCCTTGATCTTGAGTGCCGCGAAGTTCAGGCTCTGCAGCGGGCTGTGCTGCGCGGTCATCTCGACCTTGAAGGACTGCCGGGTGGTGAACCAGATCTCCCAGGCGATGCCGGACGCCGCGCGGTAGAGGTCCTGTTCGTTGCGGTAGGGCGCCTGCGCGAGCTGCACCAGCACCCGCTGGGCCAGCCGGCTGTGCAGATTGAGCCGCAGCGCGTCGCGCCAGGAGGCACGCACCAGCACGCCGCCGCGCAGGGTCTGCAGGTCCATGCCGACCAGGCCGGTGAGCGCATGCACTTCGTCGGCCAGAAGGCCTTCGACACCGGCGGCGCAGGGAAGGAAGAGGTGGAGTGGATTCATCGGGTCGGCAAGGATACGCGGCCCGGCGGCACCGCGTGCCCGGCCGTCCTGCCTGCCGCCGTCCCGATCAGGCGGCGACCGCCGTCAGCAGCGGCGCCGGCACCACGACCGAGGCCGCCGGTGCCGCCGGCTTCGCGCGGCCCTGCCGCTTCACGAAATCCGGCTGGAAGCAGCGCCGGCTGCCGTCGGCGAACAGGACGGTGACCGACAGGTCGTCCGCTGCGGCCACCGTGCCCTTGCCGTAGCGCTTGACCGTCACCGGCGTGCCGACGGCAAAGCGCTGCGCCGGGCCGGCGTCGGCGATCGCGGCGGCGGACGGCACCGCCGGCACGTCCACCCGGTCGCCGACGGCGATGCCGCCCGCCTTCGCCCCCCGGGCAGACTGGGCGCCCTTCGCGGTCCCGTTCGACGGTTCTTCCGCCGCCACGGTCCACGCCAGCGCCGGCCGGGCGGCGCCGTCGCCGACCGGCGGCGCCACGCCGGCATTCGCACCGGCCAGCGCGGCCATGCGGCGGCAGCTGTCGCAGTGGCCGCATTGGCCGTGCGGCCCGCCTTCGTCCGCATGTCCGAAATAGTCGAGCAGCACCTGCCAGCGGCAACGGCCGGTCTGGGCGTAGAACACCATCTGCTCGAGCGTTTCGGTGTCCTGTTCGCGCTTGGCGCGGTAGTCGTCGAGCAGCGCGTCCAGCGCCCGGTCGTCGAGCGCGGTGCGCTGCACCACCAGCCCGGCCTTTTTGCGCGCCGCCACGATGCGCCGGTTGCGCAGCATGCCGAGCGCCACCTGCACCTTGCTGCGCGGACTCTCCAGCCGCTCCTGCAGCGCTGCGAGGCTCCAGCCCGCCGCCGCTTCGGGTGCCGGCGTCTGCAGGGCGTTGTAGACCGCCTGCAGGTCCTGCAGCGACGGGTAGCGGCCGGAGAGGAAGAACTGCTGCACCGCCCGGTCCTTGCGCAGGAACAGCAGGGTGCATTCGGCCGGCGCCCCGTCGCGGCCGGCGCGGCCCGACTCCTGGTAGTAGGCGTCGAGCCCGGCCGGCATCTGGTAGTGCACGACGAAGCGGATGTCCTGCTTGTCGATGCCCAGGCCGAAGGCGTTGGTCGCGACCACCACGCGCGTTGCGTTCTGCATGAACCGGTCCTGCACCGCCTCGCGCTCGGCCGCGGGCAGCTTGCCGTGGTAGAGCGCCACCGACTCGTCGGCGGCGGCCAGGGCGTCGCGCACTGCCTCGGCGGCGCGGATCGTCGCGGCATAGACCAGGCCCGCGCCCGGTGTCGCCTTCACCAGCGAGACCACGCGGGCGAGCTTGTCCTTCTCGTGGGCGAGCGTCTCGACCCGGTAGTCGAGGTTGGGCCGGTAGGTGCCGGTGTCCACCACGCCGTCGGCGGCGATGCCGAGCTGCTTGCGGATGTCGCGCGCCACCGGTCCCGCGGCGGTGGCGGTCAGGGCCAGCAGCGCGGGCTTGCCGAGCCGTTTCCAGGCCGGTCCGATCTCGAGGAACGCCGGCCGGAAGTCGTGGCCCCACTGCGAGACGCAATGCGCCTCGTCCACCACCAGCAGGCTGGTCGGATGGCGCAGCAGCAGATCGACGAAGGATGCGTTCGACAGCCGCTCCGGCGTGCACAGCACCACCTTGGCCGAGCCGTCGCCGATCGCCGCTTCCGCCGCCTGCAGCGCCGCGGCGTCGAGCGAGCCGTGCACCTGCACCGTGGCGATGCCGCGCTCGGTGAGCGCGTCGTGCTGGTCCTGCATCAGCGCGAGCAGCGGCGACACCACCACCGTGCGGCCCGGCAGCAGCGTGGCCGGCAGCTGGTAGCAGAGCGACTTGCCCGCACCGGTCGGCATGACGGCGAGCGTCGGCAGGCCCTGCAGCACCCGATGGATCACGCCGCGCTGGCCGGGCCGCAGGGCATCGAGGCCGAAGACGCTGCGCAGCTGGCGGTCGATGGCCGCGTCGTCCACCGGCGTGCGGTCGGCCTCCGGCAGGGCGGTGGCGGAACGGTCTGCGGAGGAAGCGGCGGCGGCGGTGGCGGCAGGCATTGGCGGAGGGGCACAGGGCCTTAGAGAGCGACAAGGCATCCATCCTCGCAGCCGCCGCCGGGCGCGCCCCGTCAGCAGGGGCAACAGCCGTCTGTCGGCGGACAACGCCCCGCGGCCATGCGCGCGCCGGGCAATTTCAAAGGCCTGCAAGCCTCCAGCGCCCGTCCCGCCTGCGCGAGCAGCTATCGTTTCAGGAGCAACCGCCGGGTCAGTCCAGCAGCCGCACCTTCACGCTGCGCCCCTTGACCTTGCCGGCCGCGAGCCGCCGCGCCGCCTCGCGTGCGATGCCGCGTGCCACCGCCACGTAGGTCGAGAAATCGTTGACGTTGATCTTGCCGACCTGCTCGCGGGTGAAGCCGCAGTCGCCGGTCAAGGCGCCCAGCAGGTCGCCGGCCCGGATCTTCTCCTTGCGGCCGCCGGCGATCTGCAGCGTCGCCATCGGCGGCACCAGCGGCGGGCCGCCGGCGGGCGTCAGTTCGTCGAGCGGATGCCAGTCCGACGGCCGGCCCTGCAGTTGCTCGATGCGGCCGACCGCACCCATCTCGTCGAGGCTCGCCAGGTTCAGCGCGAGCCCCTCGCCGCCCTCCTGACCGATCCGGCCGACGCGGCCGACGCGATGCACATGCACTTCCGCATCGGGCGTGGTGTCGACGTTGATCACCGCCTCCAACTGCGCGATGTCGAGGCCGCGCGCGGCCACGTCGGTCGCCACCAGCACCGAGCAGCTGCGGTTGGCGAACTGCACCAGCACCTGGTCGCGCTCGCGCTGCTCCAGCTCGCCGTAGAGCGCCAGCGCATGGAAGCCCTGCGCCTGCAGCACCGCCACCAGGTCGCGGCACTGCTGCTTGGTGTTGCAGAAGGCGAGCGTGCTCTGCGGCCGGAAATGGTCGAGCAGGCGCGAGACGGTGTGCAGCCGCTCGCCTTCCGCCACTTCGTACCAGCGCTGGCGGATCGCGGTGCCGGTGTGGCGCGCCTCGACCGTGATGCGCTGCGGCGTGCGCATGAAGCGGGCGGCCAGCTGGGCGATGCCTTCCGGATAGGTGGCGGAGAACAGCAGCGTCTGGCGGTTGGCGGGGCACTGCTTCACGACGGTCGTGATGTCGTCGAGGAAGCCCATGTCGAGCATCCGGTCGGCCTCGTCGAGCACCAGCGTATTGAGCGCCTGCACGTCGAGCGTGCCGCGCTCCAGGTGGTCGAGGATGCGGCCGGGCGTGCCGACGGCGATGTGCGCGCCGTGCTCCAGGCTCGCCGCCTGACCGCGCATCGGCACGCCGCCGCAGAGCGTGACGACCTTGACGTTGTCCTCGGCGCGGGCGAGCCGGCGGATCTCGGTGGTGACCTGGTCGGCCAGCTCGCGGGTCGGACAAAGCACCAGCGCCTGCACCGCGAAGCGACGCGGATTCAGGTTGGCGAGCAGCGCCAGGCCGAAGGCGGCGGTCTTGCCGCTGCCGGTCTTGGCCTGGGCGATCATGTCCTGGCCGAGCAACGCCGGCGGCAGGCTGGCCGCCTGGATCGCCGTCATGGCGGTGTAGCCGAGCGACTCCAGGTTGGCGAGCGTGGCGGGCGACAGCGGCAGCGTGGAGAACGCGGACGCCGCTGGAGCGGCTGCCGCCGTGGGCGCGGCGGACGATGCGGGCGACGGCGTGGAGGACGGCGAAGGAGACGGCGTGGAAGCAGCGGAAGTCATCGCCCATTATCCCGGCCCGTCCCCCGCGGACCGCCGGAAGCGGCCGCGCCGCGCGACACTAGGCACCCCACCTCACCCACCCACCCCACGCCGAACGGAACGCCCATGGCCCGCTACGACCACGACCTCTTCATCCTCGGTGCCGGCAGCGGCGGCGTGCGCGCGGCCCGGCTCGCGGCCCAGCGCGGCGTGCGGGTGGCGGTGGCCGAGGCGGCGGCCCTCGGCGGCACCTGCGTGAACGCCGGCTGCATACCGAAGAAGCTCTACAGCTACGCCGCCGGCTATGCCGAGGCGTTCCGCGAATCGGCCGGCTACGGCTGGCGTGGCGCGGCGCCGACGCTCGACTGGGAGGCGCTGAAGGCTGCACGGGCGCAGGAAATCGCGCGCCTCAACGGCGTCTACCGCCAGCTGCTGTCGGCCGCCGGCGCCACGCTGATCGAAGGCTGGGGCCGGCTGGAGGATGCGCACACGGTGGTGGTGAACGGCAAGCGCCACACCGCCGAGCGCATCGTCGTCGCGACCGGCGGCGCGCCACACGTGCCGAAGGTGCCGGGCTGCGACCTGGCGGTGACCTCCGAGCGCATGTTCGACCTGCCCGCCTTTCCGCGCCGCCTGACGGTGATCGGCGGCGGCTACATCGCCTGCGAGTTCGCCTCGATCTTCCACGGCCTGGGCGCCGAGGTGACGATCATGCAGCGCGGCGGTGCGTTGCTCACGTCCTTCGACGGCGAGGTGCGCAGCTTCATCGCCTCCGAGATGGGCCGCGCCGGCATCGACATCCGGCTCAACTGCACGGTCGAGGCGATCAGCCGCAAGGACGACGGCACCTTCTGCGTCGCCACCGCGATGGGCGCGCAGTGCGATGCCGACGTGGTGCTCTACGCCACCGGCCGGGTCCCGAACACCCGCGACCTGGGCCTGGAATCCGCGGGCGTCGCACTCGACGAGCGCGGCGCGGTGGTGGTGGACCGGCACTACTGCAGCAACTTGCCGTCGGTCTACGCGATCGGCGATGTCTCGACGTCGCTGCAGCTCACGCCGGTGGCCCTTGCCGAGGCCACGGTGCTGGTGGAGACGCTCTACGGCGACGGCCGCCGCCCGGTGAACTACGCGCTGGCGCCGACGGCGGTGTTCACTCATCCGAACATCGGCACCGTCGGTTTGACCGAAGAGGCGGCGCGGCGCAAGTTCAAGGACGACGTGGCGGTGTTCCGCGCCGACTTCCGGGCGCTGCGCCACACGCTGTCGGGCCGCGAGGAACGCACCTTCGTCAAACTGGTCGTGCATAAAAAAACCGACCGGGTGGTCGGTTTGCACATGGTCGGTCCGGAGGCCGGAGAGGTGGTGCAGGGTTTCGCCGTGGCCCTGCAGGCGGGTGCGAAGAAGGCCGACTTCGACGCCACCCTGGGTATCCACCCCACGGTGGCCGAGGAATTCGTCACGCTCCGCACGCCGGTGGCACCCGGCGAATGAGGCAGAGCGCGCCGCCCGGTATCAGTTGAACAGCTGCGGCAGAAAGTCCGGATCGGAGCTGCTGACCAAATCGCGCCACAGCGGGAAGTTGGCTTCGTCGAGTTCCTTGTCGAAGGCGGCCGTGGCGGCACCCTTGCGGGCCGGCGGCAATTCGTCGAGCGGCTGGATGCGGCGCAGCTTGAGGTTGCGCAGCGCGTCGGAATGCTCCATGGCCTTCAGGACGGAGGCGGGGTCCATCATCAGGGCAAACGGGTTGGTGACGTCGACGGTGGTGGTCATGGCAGCAGTCCTTCTTGGGTGGGAGCCGGGCGAGAACATTGGATGTAAGCGATGTACGCAGATGCGTTGGAAATGACTGTAGATAGCGGCATCCGGGCACCGCGTCGGGTCGGCGCCCGGCACCGTGTAGGACTTTTCCGCCTGTTACACGTTGCACAATCGGACGCATGCAGCACCTGCCCGCCCCCATTGCTCCCCTGCGTTTCACCGCCCCCGATGCCGCCCTCGCCCAGGTCCGCGCCATCTACGACGCGAGCCTCGCGCATCTGCGCGGCGCGATGCAGCGCTTCGTCGCGGGCGAGGACCTGCAGGGCCACGTCCGGGCCTGTTATCCCTATGTGCGGGTCCACACCGAGACGGTGTCGCGCGCGGATTCGCCGCTCGCCTACGGCTTCGTCGAAGGCCCCGGCGATTTCGAGACCACGCTGACCCGCCCCGACCTGTTCGCACGCTATTACCGCGAACAGTTCCGGCTGCTGCACCACAGCCACGGCGTGGAGCTGGAAGTCGGCGTGAGCACCCAGCCGATCCCGCTGCACTTCTCCTTCATCGAGAACGACCACCTCGAAGGCCACCTGACGGCCGAGCGCCGCATGCGGATGCGCGACGTGTTCGACCTGCCCGACCTGGCGGCGATGGACGACGGCATCGCCAACGGCACGCGCCGTGCCCAGCCGGGCGAGCCGCAGCCGCTCGCGCTCTTCACCGCGCCGCGGGTCGACTATTCGCTGCACCGGCTGCGCCACTACACCGGCACCGCGCCGGAGTGGTTCCAGAACTTCGTGCTGTTCACCAACTACCAGTTCTACATCGACGAATTCGTGCGGCTCGGCCATGCCGAGATGGCGAACCCCGACAGCGAATACATCGCCTTCATCGAACCCGGCAACGTGGTCACCCGACGCACCGGCCTGGCCGTGGAGACCGGCGACGAGCTGGGCGTGCCGCCGCCGCGGCTGCCGCAGATGCCCGCCTACCACCTGGTGCGCGCGGACCGCAGCGGCACGACGATGGTGAACATCGGCGTCGGCCCGTCCAACGCCAAGACGATCACCGACCACATCGCCGTGCTGCGGCCGCACGCCTGGATGATGCTCGGCCACTGCGCTGGCCTGCGCAACAGCCAGCAGCTCGGCGATTACGTGCTGGCCCACGGCTACGTGCGCGAGGACCATGTGCTCGACGAGGAACTGCCGCTATGGGTGCCGATCCCGGCGCTGGCCGAGATCCAGCTGGCGCTGGAAAAGGCGGTGGCCGAGGTCACCGGCCTGGAAGGCGCGGCGCTGAAGCGGGTGATGCGCACCGGCACCGTCGCCAGCACCGACAACCGCAACTGGGAACTGCTGCCGGAGAACGAGCCGCAGCGTCGCTTCAGCCAGAGCCGCGCAGTGGCGCTCGACATGGAGAGCGCCACCATCGCCGCCAACGGCTTCCGCTTCCGGGTGCCTTACGGCACGCTGCTGTGCGTGTCCGACAAGCCGCTGCACGGCGAGATCAAGCTGCCGGGCATGGCCAACCACTTCTACCGCGAGCGGGTCGACCAGCACCTGCGCATCGGCATGCGCACCGTGGAGATCCTGCGCAGCGGCGGCGTGGACCGGCTGCACAGCCGCAAGCTGCGGAGCTTTGCGGAGGTGGCGTTCCAGTAGGGCCGTCCGGACCGGCCGCGTCCCTGCCGGCGCGCGCGTCGCCGCCGGGCGAGCCCGGCAGGCGTCCGGGACGCATCGTCGAAGGCGCTGGGAACGCTCGCGGTTGCCACCCCCGGCCCGCCTGCAAGGCCGAACTCACATTTCCATAGCACCTTGCGCAGACTGGGCCTGCGCACAAGCCGCTTTTCCGCTTCAAACCGCTCGCGGCGTCACCTTGCTCGCCGCCTGCTGCGCCTTGGTGCGCGCAGCCTCGACGTTCTCGGCATGGGCCAGCGCCACGCCCATGCGGCGCTTGACGAAGCTCTCGGGCTTGCCGAAGAGGCGGATGTCCACGCCCGGCACGCCGAGCGCCTCGGCCACGCCGTCGAAGACGATGCCCTTCGCATCCACCCCGCCGTAGATCACAGCGCTGGCGCCGGGGCTCTTGAGCGTGGTGTCCACCGGCAGGCCGAGGATCGCGCGGGCGTGCAGCTCGAACTCGTTCTGCCACTGGGTCGCGAGCGTCACCAGGCCGGTGTCGTGCGGCCGCGGGCTGACCTCGCTGAACCAGACTCGATCGCCCTTCACGAACAGCTCCACGCCGAACAACCCGAGGCCCGGCGCGCCGCCCTCGGGTGCGGCGCCGAGGTTGCCGGTCACCGCCAGGGCGATGTCCTTGGCCTTCTGCAGCGCCGCCGGCGGCATCGGATGCGGCTGCCAGCTCTCGACATAGTCGCCGGCCACCTGCACATGGCCGATCGGCTCGCAGAACGCGGTGCGCACCTCGCCGTCGGAGGCGAGCGAGCGCACGGTCAGCAGCGTGATCTCGTAGTCGAAATCGATGAAGCCCTCGACGATCACCCGGCCGTGGCTGACCCGGCCGCCGGCCATCGCGTAGTCCCAGGCCTTCTGCACGTCGTCCGGTCCGTCGATCTTGCTCTGGCCCTTGCCGGAACTGCTCATCACCGGCTTGACGATGCACGGATAGCCGATGCCACCGTCGATCGCGGCCTGCAGTTCCTCGCGCGAATCGCAGAACTGGTAGGGGCTGGTCGGCACCCGCAGCTGCTCGGCGGCAAGCCGGCGTATGCCCTCACGGTCCATCGTGAGCCGCGCCGCGCGGGCGGTCGGGATGACGCGCACCGTGCCGGCGGCTTCCAGCTCCTGCAGCATCGGCGTGGCGATCGCTTCGATCTCCGGCACCACCAGGTGCGGCCGCTCGGCCTCGATCAGCGCCTTCAGCTGTGCCGGGTCGCTCATCGCGATGGTGCGGGCGTGGTGCGCCACCTGCTGGCCCGGGGCGTTCTCGTAGCGGTCCACCGCGATGGTTTCCACGCCGAGCCGCTGCAGCGCGATCAGCACCTCCTTGCCGAGTTCGCCGGCGCCGAGCAGCATCACGCGCGTCGCGTTCGGGGACAGGGGAGTGCCGAGGGTGGTCATGCGGGAGCCTCCGGGGAAAAGCGGTCGTGGACGAAGCGGGCACTGTAATCGAGCCCTGCGGCGCGGCGTAACCTTGTGGAGTGCGGGCGCCGCACTGAACAACCCCGACCGGCAGGTGTCGCCGCGCATGCCATCATCCGCGCTTCATTGCACGCTCCCCCGCCTTCCCGCCGCCGATCCATGGACCTCCCGCTTGCGCCACCGCCCGCGACGCCGGCCCTCCGCGTCGTGGCCTGCACCACGCCGCAGGCGCTGGACGCCCTCGGCGAGGACTGGCGCGCGCTGGAAATCGCGGCAGGCGACGCCCTCCTGCCATTCCAGACGCACGCCTGGCTCCGCGCCTGGTGGAGCACCTTCGCCCGCCACACGCCGACCCGCCGCGACACGCTGCGCATCCTCGCCTTCTACGACAACCACCGGCTGGTGGCCGTGCTGCCCCTGTTCGAGACGGCCGTCGGCATCGGCCCCTGGCCGCTGCTGCGCTGCCTGCGCCCGCTCGGCGCCGACGCCAACCTCACCGAGCTGCGGACCCCGCTGGCGCTGCCCGGCTACCTGCCGGCGGTGCTGGAGCACGCACTCGCCGCCCCGCCGCGCGGCGGCACCGCACCCTGGGTGCTGCAGCTGGTCGGCCCGGCCGCGGCGCTCGAAGCCGCGGCGCGGCACCACCGCAGCCGGCTACAGGCCGGCGCCGGCCGGCCGATCCGCAACTACCTGCTGCCGCTGGCCGCGGACTGGGACACCTTCCGCAGCGGGCTCAAGCGCAACATCAAGGAATCGCTGCGGCACTGCTACAACGCGCTGCGCCGCGCCGACCTGTCGCACGAACTGGTGGTGATCGACGAACCGGCCGCGCTGCGCAACCACCTGCCCGACTTCTACCGGCTGCACGGCCTGCGGGCGGCGATGGCCGCGTCGTCGGTCGTGCACCCCGACTACTTCGCGGTGCCGCGCCACCGGGCCTTCCTGGAAGCGGCGATCGACGGCCTGCAGACGGGCGGCCGGCGCGACGTGCTGCTGCTAGGGCTGCGCGTCGGCGGCGCGCTGGTCGCCTGGCGCCTAGCCTTCCGCTGCGGCCGCGGCCTGTACCTCTACTACTCCGGCTACGATCCGGCCTATGCGCGCTTCAGCGTGATGACCACCCTGCTCGCCGAGACGCTGCGCTGGTGCATCGGCCAGGGCATGACCGCCGTGAACCTGTCGATCGGCACCGACGTGTCGAAGACCCGCTGGGGACCGGCCGAAGTGCTCTACCAGGAAACCAGCTTCGTCCCCACCACCCGGCTGGGCGGCCTGTCGCGCCGGCTGCTGCGCGTGCGCCGCGGCACGGCCGCCCCGCGCAGCGCGGCCGCCTAGCCGCGGCGACAATGCCCGGATGCCCGCACCCCTGCTCCAGGCCACCGGCCTGACCAAGCGCTACGGCGACACCACCGTCGTGGACCGGCTTTCGCTCGCGATCGCTCCGGGCGAATGCCTCGGCGTGATCGGCCCGAACGGCGCCGGCAAGACCACCACGATCCGCATGCTGCTCGGGCTGGTCGCGCCCGACGCGGGCCGCATCGCCTGCTTCGCCTCCGGCGAAGACGGCGCCGGCGCACTGCTGATGCCGCAGGACACCCGCGCGATCAAGGCCCGGCTCGGCGTGGTGAGCCAGTTCGACACGCTCGACCCGGACTTCACCTGCGCCGAGAACCTGATGGTCTATGGCCGCTATTTCGGGCTGTCCCGCGCCCACATGCGCCAACGCATCCCGCAGCTGCTCGACTTCGCCGCGCTGCAGCACAAGGCCGATGCGAAGCCCGGCGAACTCTCCGGCGGCATGAAGCGCCGGCTGTCGCTGGCGCGTGCGCTGGTCGCCGACCCGGACCTGCTGCTGCTTGACGAACCCACCACCGGCCTCGACCCGCAGGCCCGCCACCTGATGTGGGAACGGTTGCAGGCGCTGCTGCAGCAGGGCAAGGCGATCCTGCTCACCACCCACTTCATGGACGAGGCCGAGCGCCTGTGCTCGCGGCTGCTGGTGCTCGACCACGGCCGCGGCATCGCCGAAGGGGCACCCCGCGCGCTGATCCGCGAGCACCTGGAGCCCGACGTGGTCGAGGTCTACGGCCCGGGCGCCGTTGCGCTGGCCGATGCGCCGGAACTGCGCGCGCTGGCCGCCCGCACCGAGGTCAGCGGCGAGACGGTCTTCTTCTACACCCCGCGCGCGCAGGCGCTGCTGGCCGCGCTGCAGCAGCATCCGCAGCAGCGCACATTGCACCGCCCGGCGAACCTGGAAGACTTGTTCCTGAAACTCACCGGCCGCCAGATCCGCGAGGACGGCTAGATCCATGGCACTCCCCCAGGCTTACCCACTGCGTAGGACCGCCCACCCCCTCGCCGGGGGCAGTACCAGCGGTCCGGCAAAGCCGGCCCCGCGGTACTCCTGAAATAGAAAGACGTCGCTGCCCATGCCTGACATCCTTTCAGCTTCCGATGCCCGCGTGGCGACACCCTCGATCTGGCGTGCGCCGCAGCTCACGCGGCGCTGGTGGCCGGTGTTCCTGCGCAATTTCCTGGTCTGGAAAAAGCTCGCGCTGCCGAGCCTGATCGGCAACATCGCCGAGCCGCTGATCTGGCTGGTCGCCTTCGGCTACGGCATGGGCGCGCTGGTCGGCCAGGTGAACGTGCAGGGCACGCCGGTGCCCTACATCCTGTTCCTCGCGAGCGGCTCGATCTGCATGAGCGCGATGCAGGCGGCGTCGTTCGAGGCGCTGTATTCGGCCTTCTCGCGCATGCAGGTGCAGCGCACCTGGGACGGCATCCTCAACGCGCCGGTCGGGCTCGACG
>CAJYQL010000066.1 GCA_913776965.1 uncultured Xylophilus sp. | reverse complement strand
GCAAGTGCAAGAAGCTCAGCGGCTCCGTGGTCCATGGCGAGCACCAGCACAAGGCGCTCTCGGCAGCGGAAGAAGCCGACGGTTTCGTGCTCACCTGCCGCGCCGAGGCGCAGAGCGACGTGCTGCTCGAATCGCGCCAGGTGACCGACGAAAGCGGCTTTCCGGTCAAGCGCTTCCCGGTGCGGGTGCAGGCACTGGAGAAGAAGTCGGCCGACGTGATGCTGGTGCGGCTGCAACTGCCGGCCACCGAGCAGCTGCGCTACCACGCCGGCCAGTACATCGAGTTCATCCTGCGCGACGGCAGCCGCCGCGCGTATTCCATGGCCAGCGCTCCGCACACCCTGGCCGAGAGCGGGCCGCGGGCCGAACTGCACATCCGCCACATGCCGGGCGGCAAGTTCACCGACCACGTCTTCGGTGCGATGAAGGAGAAGGACATCCTGCGCTGCGAAGGCCCGTTCGGCAGCTTCTACCTGCGCGAGGAATCGACCAAGCCGATCGTGCTGCTCGCCTCGGGCACCGGCTTCGCGCCGATCAAGGCGCTGATCGAGCAGCTGCAGTTCAAGGCCAGCACCCGGCCGGTCGCGGTGTACTGGGGCGGCCGCCGCCCGGCCGACCTGTACCTGCACGACTGGATGCTGCAGAAGGCGGCGGAGATGCCGCATCTACAGTACGTGCCGGTCGTCTCCAACGCGTTGCCGGAGGACGGCTGGACCGGCCGCACCGGCTTCGTCCACCAGGCCGTGCTCGACGATGTCGCCGACCTGTCGGGCCATCAGGTCTATGCCTGCGGTGCGCCGATCGTGGTGGACTCGGCCCGCGCCGCCTACACCGCGCAGCGCGGCCTGCCCGACGAGGAATTCTTCGCCGACGCCTTCACCAGCGAAGCCGACAAGCACGGCGGCTGACCGCCGCGCTGCCCGCCCCTTTTCCTTTTTCCGATAACGAGACACCATGCAACGACGCCGCCTGCTCCTCTCCACCGCTGCCGCTGCCCTGGCCGCACCCGCCTTCGCGCAACCGGCCGCCGGCCGGCCGATCCGGCTGGTGGTGCCCTATGCGCCGGGCGGCCCGATCGACGTCACCGCGCGCGTGCTCGCCGAGCGGGTGTCGTCCACCCTCGGTACCGTCATCATCGACAACAAGCCGGGCGCCGGCGGCAACATCGGCGCCGACGCGGTGGCCAAGGCGGCGCCCGACGGGCTGACCATCGGCATCGCCGCGACCGCCACGCATGCGGTCAACCCGTGGCTCTACACCCGCATGCCGTACGACGCCGCACGCGACTTCTCCGGCATCACGCAGATGGTGCGGGTGCCCAACGTGCTGGTGATGAACGCCGACACCGCGCAGCGCCTGCAGATCCACAGCGTGGCCGACCTGATCGCCTACGGCAAGAAGAACCCGGGCAAGCTGAACTACGGCAGCGGCGGCAACGGCAGCGCGGGCCACCTGGCCGGCGAGATGTTCAAGGCGCAGGCCGGCATCTTCGCGGTGCACATCCCGTACAACGGCGGCAACCCGGCGCAGCTCGCGCTGCTGTCGGGCCAGGTCGATTTCAATTTCGACAACCTCGCGACCGCCGCACCGAACATCCGCTCGGGCAAGCTGAAGGCGCTGGCCGTCACCACCGCCGGCCGCAGCCCGGCACTGCCCGACGCGCCGCCGGTCGCCGACACGCTCAAGGGCTTCGCGATCGACACCTGGTGGGGCCTGGTCGCGCCGGCGCAGACACCGCGCGACGTCGTCGCCCGGCTCAACCAGGCCTTCGTCGCGGCGCTCAACGCGCCGGAAACCCGCAGCCGCTTCGCCGGCCTGATGGCCGAACCGGTGCCGACCACGCCCGACGAGTTCGACGCCTTCATGCGCGCCGAACTGGCCAAGTACCGCAGCGTGGTGAAGGCGTCTGGCGCCAAGGTCGACTGACGCTTCAGCGGCTTGTGCCGGCCGCGCGGCCCCGGTGTCAGACCGCCGGGACCGCGGCCATACCGCGTGCGTTCAACCACGCAGCGAAGCCTTCCGGCGCCCGGGCGACGCGGCGTGCGCTGGTGAGCACCCGCGGATCGCAGACCCACGCGACATGCGCTTCCTGCGCCAGCAGCGCCTCGACCAGCCGCACGTCCTCGTGCGCCACGATCTGCGCGAAGCCGCCTGCGCGGCGGTAGGCGTCGCGCGACACCCCGAAGTTCGCGCCGTGGATGTGGCGGTGCCCGTCCCGGTTCTGGTAGTGCGAGCGGAACGCCTCGGCCACCCGGGGCGGATGCTCGTGCCAGTCGTCCACCCCGATCGTCCCGCAGACCGCGTCGCTGCCGCAGGCGAGTTGCGCATTGATCCAGTGCGGCGGCACCCGGCTGTCGGCATCGGTGCAGCACAGCCAGCGCGCACCGAGCGCGATCAGGTGTTCGATGCCCGCCGACCGCGCTGCGCCGACGCAGCGCGCCCCAATCTCCACCACGTCGCAGCCGCGTGCGCGGGCGAGCGCAGCGGTGCCGTCGGTACAGGCGTCGGCCACGACCACGACCTGCACCGGTTCGTCGATCACCTCGACCGCGGCCCGCAGGACCGCGTCGAGGCAGGCGCCGATGTGCTCGGCTTCGTCGTGGGCAGGGATGCAGACGCCGATCACGGTGCGCTCTCGACCGCAGGAGCCAGGCGCTCCTGCGCGCCGCCGGTGGTGGCGACCGAGGTCTGGCCGCCGCGCTGCCAGACGTCGATCCGCATGTCCTCGTCCTGCCAGCCGCCGACATGCGCAAGCGGCACTACCTGCCGGGCCTCGGTATGCACTGCGTCGCCGCTGGTCGCGGCATCGCCGATCCGGCCGCGCCAGTGGCACATCAGGAGCTGGCCGCCCGGCTGCAGGTGGTCGGCCACCGTCGCGAGGAAGCGCTGGAAGTCTTCGTTCGGCAGGTAGTAGGCCAGCTCTGCCACGACGACGAGGTCGCTCGGCGTCGTCGGCCACAGCGCTGGGAAGCGGCCATGCAGCAGTTCCACGTTGTCGAAACCGGCGAGGGCCGAGGCCGCGCGGTCGATCGCGGCCCGGCTGGCGTCGGAGGCGACCAGTCGGTCGCAGCGTACCGCGAGGGCCAGCGTGTTGCCGCCGACCGAACAGCCCGGCTCGTAGATCTGTCCGTAGCGGGCGCGCGGCAAGGCAGCCAGCAGCAGGTCGCGCTTGCGGCGTTCGTACCAGCGCGCATGGACACCCCAGGGATCGGCGCTGTCGCGGTGCAGCGCATCGAAATGGTCGGCACTCGCGAACGGCGCAGGCATCGACATCAGGCCATCGCCCATTCTTCGCGGCCGCTCCAGGCCTGCAGGGCCGGCGGCATCAGCACCGGCGGCGTGGCGCCGTCGGCCGTGACCTGGCTGGCGAAAGCCTGGGTGGCGTGCGCCTTGGCCGCCAGCAAATCCGGCGGCACGACAATCCGCAGCAGGCGCCGGTGGCGCAGACGCCCGTGGGCCGCGTGGTCGGGTACCAGCGCCCAGACCGGAAATTCGATACAGCGTGCGCCGACGGTGCGGCAGGCCGCGAGCGTGGCGCGGGCGCAGGCTTCGTGGTCGGGATGGCCGTCGAAGCGCCAGGGCACGAAGACCGTGTCGTCCGGGCGCAGCGGCAGCCGCAAGGCCAGCGTCTTCTCGTGCGCCGGCACGCCTCCGTCGGGCAGGCCGAGGCGGATCGTCTCGGCCCGGATGCCCAGCCGGGCGAGCGCTTCCTCGGTTTCGTGAGGCCGCGTATGCCGCAAAGCATCGGGCGTCCAGTGCGCGGACTGCGGGTGGCTGCCTTCGCCGTCGGTCACGGCGCAGACGGTGATCGCATGGCCGCGCCGTGCCAGACGGGCCAACGTGCCCCCCAGGGCCAGCACCTCGTCGTCCGGATGCGGCGCCACCACCACGACCCGGCTGCCGGCCGGTACCAGTTGCTCCGGCGTGATCCGTTGGGCCGGGCAGGCCGAGGGACCCGTGCCATCGGTGGCGCGCGCCGCCGAGGCGGGTGCCGCCGTACGGCCCATGCGCGGCTTGTGCAGCGCGATCAGAGCATCCATGCAGTGTCTCCTTCCACCGCGGCGCCGAGTCGGCCCAGCACCGCCAGATCCCATTCGGCATGGCTCTGCCGCAGAAATACCGACAGGTCGGCGACCCGCCGTGCATGCGCCGCATCGCGGCACAGCGGCCCGGCGCCGAGCGCACGGCCGACCCGGTCGATCACCGTCGCAGCGGCGTGTTCGACGATGCCACGCACGCGCAGCGCCTCGCGGCGACCGAATGCCGTGCCGCCCGCCCGATGACCATCGACCGCTTCCGCGGCCGCCCGCAAGGTACAGGCCGATCCGGCCAGTGCACAATCCACAGCGCCCAAGTGGGCAGCCAGCAGGCCGTCGGCCTCCGCACCGCGCTGCGCGACCCGGTCGCGCAGCGGCGCCGCGATCGCCGTAGCCGCACCGTGCCAGCAGGCCGCAACACCTGCCGCGCCGTGCCAAAAGCCGTGGCGCTCCAGATAGGCGCCCGGCGCGCCAATCGGCACCGCGACCGCGCCGTCGAACAGCACATCCACGCTGCGGGTGCCGGCCATGCCCACTGCCGACCAGCCTTCTTCGGTGACGGTGACCGCCGGCTGCGCCATCGCCACGGCGAACAACTGCGAGCGATCGTCCGCATCGCGTGCCGTGACGAGCGCAGCACCGACATCGGCCGCGCCCGAGCACCAGCACTTGCGGCCACTCAGCAGGACCGTGCCATCCGCCGTATGGGTCTGGACACGCACAGCGGCGCCGGCAGGACCTTCCGACGCCCATACGCCCCACAGTCCGTCGACCGGCAGGACGCGTGCGCGCAGCTCCTGCCCGGCATCCGCGCCCAGCACCTCATTCAGGATGGACAGCGCGTCGAGGTGCGATTCGAGCAACTTGCCGACCACCACGTCGCGGCCGGTGGTGTCGGCCAGCCAGCGCCAGCGTCGGGCCGTGTCGCCCGTCGCGATATCGTCGCTGCAGGCCGTTGCGGCCTGCCAGGCGTGCTGTGCGACACCACACGGATCGGAGGAAACGAGATCGGGGATGGCATCGCGACGCATCTTTCGACCGTAGTGGCCCCTACGCTACAGCCCTGTCAGCGATGGCGCCCCGGACCTGTGGGACGCCGGTGGGATGACGCGCGTCAGGCCGGCTGTGCCTTCGCACGGCGAGCCGCCGCCAGCGGTGCGAACACCGCGTCATAAGCGCGCGCACTGTCCTGCCAGCCGAAGCCGCTCGCCATGCCGTTTCGCTGCAGTGCCCGCCAGAGCGGCGGATCGCGGAAGGCGGCCTGCAGCCGCTCCAGTCCGTCCACCAGCGCCGCAGGCGTCGCGTCGTCGATCACCACGCCGGTTGCCCGGTCCGCGCCTGCGGCTAGGTCCACCACCGAATCGGCCAGGCCGCCGGTCGCATGCACCAGCGGCGGCGTGCCGTAGAGCTGGCTGTACATCTGGTTGAGCCCGCACGGCTCGTAGCGCGACGGCATCAGAAAAGCGTCGGCGCCGGCCTCGATCCGGTGTGCCTGCAGTTCGCTGAAACCGACATGCACATGCACCTGCCGCGGATGGGCGGCGGCGGCGGCCCGCAGGGCGTCCTGCAAGGGCGCATCGCCCTGCCCCAGCACCACCAGCTGCGCGCCCTGCGCCACGATCCACGGCAGGGCCGCGACCACCAGGTCGATGCCCTTCTGCGCGGTCAGCCGGCCGACCAGCGCCAGCAGCAGCGCGTCCGGCCGCTCGGCCAGCCCGCATTCGCGCTGCAGTGCACCCTTGCAGACGGCCTTGCCCCAGAGCGCGTCGGGACGGAAGCGGTGCGGCAGCAGCGCGTCGGTCGCCGGGTTCCAGATGGAGGTATCCACTCCGTTGAGGATGCCGTGCAGCCGGTCGGCCCGGGCCTGCAGCACGCCGTGCAGGCCCATGCCGAGCGCTTCGGTACGGATCTCGCGCGCATAGGTCGGGCTGACGGTGGTGATCGCGTCGCAGAACAGTAGCCCGGCCTTCAGCATCGACAGCTGGCCCCAGTACTCCACGCCGTCCACGCCCTGCCACGCGGGCGGAATGCCGAGCGCGCCCGCCTCGTGCAGCGGAAACAGCCCCTGGAACGCGAGGTTGTGGATCGTCATCACGCTCGCGGCCGTCGTGGCGCCGTCGCGCCGGGCCAGGTGCAAGTAGAACGGCGCCAGGCCGCAGGTCCAGTCGTGGCAGTGCAGGATGTCTGGCTGCCAGCCGGTCCACGGCGAACGGTCGGACGAAAGCAGCGCCGCGACATGGGACAGGAAGGCGAAGCGCCGCGCGTTGTGCGGATGGTCGCGGCCTTGGGCATCGAGGTAGGGGCCGCCCGGCTGGCCGTACAGCTCCGGGCATTCGAGCAGCAGCAGCGTGACGCCGCCCGGCTGCCGTGCGGTGCTCAGCTGCGCTGCCGGCCAGCCGTCGCGTGCCGGCAGGGCCAGCACCGGCGTGCGCTCGCTCAGATCGGCGAACAGGGCTTCGTAAGCCGGCACCAGGACCAGGACCTCGTGGCCGAGGGCGGCCAGCGCCGGCGGCAGTGCGCCGCTCACGTCGCCCAGGCCGCCGGTCTTGACCCAGGGCGCATATTCGGGGGTGGCGAATAGGATTTTCAGACTCATCCCCGCATCATCCAGGATGCGGGCACCAGCACCGCGACCGGCAGCCTGGCCAGCACGCCGGCAACGTCCACCCCGCCGTCGGCCGCCAGCGCCACTGGACGGCCGGTGATCCAGTCCACCCAGTCCCCGCCGGAGGGCAACGCGACCGCGGTGTCCTGCCAGAGCGCCCGCCGTGCGGCCGCGTCGGCCGGCAGCGTCGCGGTGGCCGAGCGCAGCAGCCGTGCGGCGACGGTGACCACGCTGCCGGCATCGCCGGTACGGGTGAAGGCGACCAGCTGGTGGGCCCGGGCACCGGTCGGCTGCACCGGACGGTAGTCGCCCTGGGCGAATACTTCCGGCCGCGCCTGCCGCAGCTGCAGCAGACGCCAGGTGACCAGCTGCTTGACGCGCCCGTTCTCGGGCGTGGCGAGCAGTGCGGCCCAGTCGGCGTCGGACGGCGGACCGTCCGCATAGAGTTGCTGGAGCTGCGCGAGCATGTCCGAGAGCCGGTCGAAATCCACCGGCCGGCGGTTGTCCGGATCGACCAGGCTGAAGTTCCAATGCTCGCAGCCGTGGTAGATGTCCGGCACGCCCGGCGAGGTCAGCTTCAGGGCCACCAGCGACAGGCTGTTGGCGCAGCCGAAGGGCGCGATGCCGTCCACGAAAGCCTGGATGTCCTGCAGCAGCGCCGCGCCGCGCACCGGGTCGAACAGGCCGTCGATGAAGCCGGCCACCGCATTCTCGTAGTCGGCGCGGTTATCCAACCAGCTGGTGTGCCGCTTGGCCTCGCGGATCGCCTTCAGCATGTAGGCCTGCAGCCGCTCGCGCAACGTGTCGCACTCCCCGGCATCGGGCGCGGCCAGCGGCCATACGCCGACCAGCGTCTGCCAGAACAGGTACTCGTCGTTGCGGTCCGGGGCGGGCTCGCCGTCCACCGGCCGGCGCAGCGGCGCGGCGAGCGCATGCCAGCGGCCGATCGCGGCCTCCCACTCGGCCGGGATTTCCGACAGCACGTCGATCCGGGTGCGCACGTCCTCCGAGCGCTTGCTGTCGTGGGTCGAGGTGCCGAGCAGCCAGTGGGGCCGCGTCGCCATGTCGTGGGCGTTGGCGGCGTGGAAGTCCGCCGCGGTGATGCCGAAACGCTGCGGGTCCCCGCCCACGTCGTTCAGCGACACCAGCCGGTTGTAGCGGTAGAAGGCGGTGTCCTCCATCGCCTTGGCCATGACCGGCGCGGTGAACTGCTGCCAGCGGGCGACGAAGCGCATCACCGCCGCGCGGCGGTCCGCATCCTCGATCGTGCAGGCGTCCAGCAGCAGGCCGCGCAGGTGGTCGATCACCGTGACCTCCTCGCCCTCGCTGCGCGCCTTGGCGCAGTCGGCGGCGTGGTCGATCACTGCGCGGTCGGCCGGCCGCACCGCCGTGTCCTGCGCGCGGATGTAGGTACGGTAGACCGGGAAGCAGGCAGCCACCACCGCCAGCGCATCGCGCAGGCGGTTGCGGGTGAAGTCGCAGGTGCGCCGGTCGGCGCGGGTGATGCGGTAGAGCGCCTCGGTCAGCCAGCCGAGCTCGCTCGACAGCGCATGGTCGATCACATGCAGCTTGGCGTCGAACACGATGTCGTCGAAGCCGTCGCGCTCGCCGGTGAAGGTGCCGTACAGCGCATCGAACGCCGCCTCGTTGGCCGTCTCCACGAACACGCTGTTGACCAGCCCGGAGAACCGGTAGCCGGTGCCGCCGTGCACCGGCCATTCGGGCGGCAACTCCTCGTCGTAGTCGAGGATCTTCTCGACGACCAGGTACAGCGCCCGGCGCGCATGGCCGTCGATGTCGGCGAGCGAGGCGAAGCGGCCCTGCAGACGCTCGAAATACCCGCGCGGGTCCGACAGCCCGTCCGGATGGTCGATCCGCAGCGCGGCGATCCGGCCGTCCTGCAGCCAGCGCAGGATGCGGCGGTGCGTCGCCTCGAACACCTCGTCCAGCTCCTGCCGCACCCCGGCCAGGGTGTTCACGTCGAAGAAGCGGCGGTAGTTGATGTCGTCGCCCGCCACCCGCCAGTAGGCGAGCCGGTAGGCCTGCCGGCGCACCAGTGCGTCGAGCGCATCGACGCTCGCCGGCTGGTCAGCGCTGCCGTTGAGCTGCTTGACGCAGGCCTGCACCCACGGCTCGAACCAGGGCTGCTTGCGCACCAGCCGGGCCAGCGCGCGCTTGTGCAGGGGCCGGTCGCGCTCGCGGGCCTCGCGTGCGGATGCCGAGAGATCGTCGCGGGCCGGCAGCGTCGCGAAGGCGTGCATCAGCGACTGCACCGCCGCCTGCGCGTCGCGCTGGTCCTCGTTCTGCGCGGCCGGCATCGGCAGGGCCGACAGGATCGCGGCGTAGTCGCGCGGGTCGATCGGGAAGCGGTGGTCGAAATAGTGCAGCCAGAACTCGCCCGCCTCGGGCTCGAAGCGCAGCTGCAGTTCGCCGGCTTCCAGCACCCGGCCGTAGTGGTCGCCCAGCACCGGCAGCAGCACCTTGCCGGCCATCTCGGGCGCCGACGGGTTCCACTCGATGTCGAAGAACGGCGCATGGACCGCCGCCGGGCCGTTCTCCAGCACGTCGAGCCACCAGGCATTGTCGGCCTCGAGCACGCCCATGTGGTTCGGCACGATGTCGAGCATCTGCTGCATGCCGTGGCGGCGCAGTGCGCGGCAGAGCCGGTCGAAATCGGCCTCGTCGCCCACTTCCGGGTTCAGCGCGTTGTGGTCGACGATGTCGTAGCCGTGCGTGCTGCCGGCGCGGGCGCGCAGGTAGGGCGAGGCGTAGAGGTGGCTGATGCCGAGCGCATGCAGGTAGGGCACGATCGCCGTCGCCTGCTCGAAGCGCATGTCGGCATGGAACTGGATCCGGTAGGTGGACGACGGGATCTGCGCCGTCTCGAGGCCCGGCAGTTCGCCCGGCCCGATCAGCGGGCGTTCCGGCCGCGGGCCGCTGCGCCGCGCCCGCAGCACCGCCGCCACCGACAGCATGCGCGGATCGGTCGCCAACTCCTCCACCTCGAGCGACAGCTTGCGCCGCCAGTTCGGGAACACGTCCTCGCCGGTGCCAGGCACGTTGACCTGCAGCAGCTGCTGCGTCACATCCTCCAACTGCACGCCCACCAGCAGCGACGGGGTGCGCGCCAGGAAGGCGTAGACCGCATCGGCGAAGGCCGGGGTGCTCTCGGGCAGCGAGGTCGGATGTACGGTGGTGCCCGGCGGCAGCAGGCCTTCGCGGTCGAGCGCGAGCAGCAGCTGCGCGCGGTCGGCCGAGCGGGCCATCACCTGCTGGCCGTGCACCTGCTCGCTCGGGTAGAGGTGCAGGCGCGCCTGCAGCTCGATGTCCTCGCCGCTCCAGAAGCCGCGCAGGGTCGGCAGGTCGTGGGTGCTGACCACGGCCAGCGCTTCGGCCGGCCATTCCTCCGGCGAGCGGAAGCTGCCGTCGTGGCCGCGTTCGAAGAACAGCGGGCGGTACGACAGCAGCGCGCGTTCGTGCATCGCCTCGCGCATGCGGGGTGCGACGTTGCCGAGATCCTCGCCGATCACCATGCAGCGGTGGCGATGGCTCTCCAGCGCCAGGATGCCGAGCAGGTCGTCGAGCGGATAGGACACGTAGGACCCGCCCGTCGGCGAGATCCAGAACAGCCGCATCAGCCCCATCACATGGTCGAGCCGCAGTGCGCCGGCATGGCGCATGTTGGCGCGCAGGGTCTCGATGAACGGCTGGTAGCGGCCGGCCTGCAGCCGCGCCGGGTTGAGCGGCGGCAGGCCCCAGTTCTGGCCGAGCGCGTTGAGCGCGTCGGGCGGCGCGCCGACGTGCATGCCGAGCGCATAGGCGGACGGCTCGGTCCAGGTCTCGGAGCCGCCCTCGTTCACCCCGACTGCCAGGTCGCAGTACAGCCCCAGGCCCATGCCGGTGGCGCGGGCGCGCTGCTGGGCCGCGGCGAGCTGCTGGTCGGTCAGCCACTGCAGCCACAGATGGAAACCGACCCGCTCCTCGTGGGTGCGGACGAATTCGGCCACCGCCGGGCTGTCGGGCGAGCGGTATTCCGCCGGCCATGCCGGCCAGCCCCAGACCGTCGGGTCGGCAGCGAAGAAGTGCGCCTGCAGCGCTTCGAACAGCGCATGCGCCCGCAGCCCCTCGCCGCGCGCAGAGACGAAGTCGGTGAAGGCCCGCGCCCGATCCGACGCGGCGACCAGGTGTCGGCTGCGGAAGTGCTTCCACAGCAGTTCCAGCACGCCGGTCTTGGCCGCGGCGACCTGGGCGTAATCGACCATCTCGGCGGCGCGCAACTGCTGCAGCCGGCGCTGGAAGTCCTCGCTGTCGACCCAGCGGCGGGCCTCGTCGCATTCGAGGAATTCCGGCAGCGCCTCCACGTCGAGGTAGATCGGGTTGAGCGCGTTGCGGCTCGACGGGCTGTAGGGGCTGGCGACCTCCGGCCGGTGCGGGAAGAGCGCATGCAGCGGGTTCAGCCCGACGAAGGACGCACCCTGCAGCGCCATCGCCTGCATCAGGGTGCGCAGGTCGGTGAAATCGCCGATGCCCCAGTTGCGCGCCGACCGCAGCGCGTACAGCTGCACGCACGGGCCCCACCAGCGTTCGCCGACCTGCAGCGCCTCCGGCATCCAGCAGCGGGCCGGCGTGGCGATCACGGTGCAGTAGGAGGCGGTGTCGTCCGCGGCTTCCAGCCGGTGGTAGCCGGCCGGCAGATGCGCGGGCAGCACGACGTAGGGATGACCGTCGCCGCCGGTGTGGTTGTGGAGGGTCTCGGCGGTGCCGCCCTCCAGCACCAGCCGCCAGGCGCGGCCATCCGGGATGCCGGCGGCCAGCCGCACGCCGTAGGCATCGGCCCCTTCGCGCACCACCACGACAGGCGGCAGCGGCTCGGAACGGGCCGCGCCTTCGGCGGCGAGCGAGGACCGGACCTGCGCGGCATCGGCCGCCGGCAGGCCCATCGCCATCAGGGCGGTGCGCAGGGTGTCGTCGGGCACCACCCGGTCCACGCCGAAGAAGTCGTGGTAGCTGGTGGCCAGCCCGACGCGGGACGCCAGCGCATGCAGCGCGGCACGTTCGTCGTCGGTGGTTGGCACGGGAGCGGAAGATTCGGTCACGGCAGGGCTTTCAGGAAAGGGATGCAGCCGCTGCCGACCGGTACCGCCGGCGCCGTGCACCGGCTGCGACCGTCCGCGCAGCAGCTATCGAATCTATAGCGCGTGGCGCACGCTGCGCCTGCGCAAAAGCCATTTTCAGGCTTGAACCGGGCCCTCGATGCCGAGGGTCCAGCGGGCCGACCACGGGTCCCAGGACGTGTCGTCCATGCGGCCCACGGAAAAGATCTCGCGCTGCGCACGCAGCGGCGGCCAAGGCGACGGCCGGAGATCGGCCACGGCGACCGCTTCCGCACCCAGGTGGGCCTGCAGCTCGATCACCTCGCCGCCCTGGTAGCGCCAGCGCAGCACCAGGCTGCGTTCGCCGCGCAGCGCCGACACATGGGCGCCCGGCAGCAGACCCGACAGCCGGGGCACGAAGAACCGGCGCCGCACGTCGAGCGCCTGCCGGACGAAGTCGCGCCAGGCCTGGCCCTGCGGCCCGGCGGCGGCGGCCCAGTCGAGCCGGCTTGCCTCGAAGGTGGAGTGCTCGCACGGGCCGGGTGGCTCGCCGGTGCCGCCGTCGGCCCGCTTGGCGAACTGGCCGAAGTCGCGCAGACGGCCCTCGGTCACCGCATCGCGCAACTCGCCCGCTTCCCAGTCGGCGAAGTAGAGGAACGGCGTGCGTGCATCGAACTCCTGGCCGGCGAACAGCATGGGCGTGGCCGGCGACAGCAGCGTGAGCGCGGTCGCCACCGGCAGCGAGCCCGGCGCCGCCATCGCGTTCAGCCGCTCGCCGAAGGCCCGGTTGCCGCTCTGGTCGTGGTTGTCCAGGAAGTTGACCATCGCGTCGAGCGGCTGGGCCGGCGCCGGCTGCAGGTTCAGACGATGGCCGTCGTCAGCCCGGCGCGATTCCTCCCACAGGAAGCCGTGGGTGAGGCTGCGCCCGAGCAGCGCGACCGGCCGGTCGCCGTAGTCCTGGTAGTAGCCGGCATCGTCGCCCGTCAGCACCACGTACATGACGTGGTGGAAGTCGTCGTTCCACTGCGCGTCGTAGCGGCCGTCGGCCGGCAGGCGGCGCCAGCCGTTGTTCTCGTTCTCAAGCACCAGGTGGACGTGCCGGTCGCGGATCGTTTCGTGCACCCGCTGCGCGAGTTCGTCCACCACGTCGAGCGCGCTGTCGTCCACGATCGCGTGGATCGCATCGAGCCGCAGGCCGTCGAAGCGGTATTCGCACAGCCAGTAGAGCGCGTTCTGCACGAAGAAGTCGCGCACCGTATCGCAGCCTTCGCGGTCGAAGTTCAGCGAGTTGCCCCAGGGGTTGGTGTGCACCTTCGAGAAGAACTGCGGCGCGTAGCCGCCGAGGTAGTTGCCGTCCGGCCCGAAATGGTTGTAGACCACGTCCAGGAACACCATCAGGCCACGCCGGTGGGCCGCCTGGATGAAATACTTCAGTTCGTCGGGCGTACCGTACGGCGCATGTGGCGCATACGGCAGCACCCCGTCGTAGCCCCAGCCGAAGCGGCCCGGGAATTCCGAGAGCGGCATCAGTTCCAGCGCGGTGATGCCGGTGGCCGCCAGCTCGTCCAGCCGGGCTTCGGCGGCCGCGTAGGTGCCTTCGGGCGTGAAGGTGCCGATGTGCATCTCGTACAGCACCACGTCGCGCCAAGGCCGGCCGTGCCAGCCGGTGTCCCAGGCGAAGGTGCGCGGGTCCACCACCACGCTCGGCCGGTGCGGGCCTTCGGGGTTGGAGCGCGAAGCCGGATCGGGCACCGCCAGGTCGCCGTCGATCCGCCACTGGTAGCGGGTACCGGCGCCGGCATGGTCGAGCGTGCAGGCGTACCAGCCGCCCTCCTCCGCCTTGGCGGCGTGGAGCACGTCGCCGGATTCGCGGATCTCCTTGAGCTCTACCGTGCGTGCGGCAGGCGCCCACAGCCGGAAGCGCACGCCGCGGGTCGGCAGCAGCGTCGCCCCGAAAGGCATGTCCCAGGCGTGGCTCACCCGCACATCGGGCGACGGCGGCTGGGGTGGGGGCGGCGGCAATCGTGCGGTCATTGGGGCAGCGGCTGCGTCAGCACCACCATCGAGTGGGCCGGCAGCCGGTGCTGCTCGCCGGCATGCCAGGGCGTGATGTCGGCTACCGCCTCGCTGCCCTCCTCGCGCGCTGCCGCCTGCGGCTGGCCTTCGGGCGTGGCGCTGTCGATGCGCGGCGTCCAGCCGCCGGGTGCGGCCACGTAGTCGGGCACGGTGAAGGTCGCATCCTCGTGCGAGGCGTTGATCAGCAGCAGTACCGAATCGCCGGTGACCTCGCTGCCGTCCTCGCCGACCTCGGCGGTGCGGCCGCCGTCGAGCAGCGCGGCCATCAGGCGCACCTCGGGGTTGGTCCACTCCTCCTGGGTCATCTCCTGGCCCCAGACGTTGTACCAGCCAATGTCGCGGCGACCTTCGTCGTCGTGCTGGCCGCCGAAGAAGCGGGTCCGGTGCAGCACCGGCTGCGCCTTGCGGAAGGCGATCAGGCGGCGTACGTACGCTGCGAGCGGATCGCCGCGGCGCTCCTCCGACCAGTCGTACCAGCTGATGGCGCTGTCCTGGCAGTAGCCGTTGTTGTTGCCGCCCTGGGTGCGGCTGATCTCGTCGCCGCCCAGCAGCAGCGGCGTGCCCTGCGAGACGAACAGCGTGGTGAGCAGATTGCGCTTCTGGCGTTCGCGCAGGGTGCGGATGCCCTCGTCGTCGGTTTCGCCCTCGGCACCGCAGTTCCAGCTGCGGTTGTGGCTCTCGCCGTCGCGGTTGTTCTCGTGGTTGGCGTCGTTGTGCTTCTCGTTGTAGCTGACCAGGTCGTGCAGCGTGAAGCCGTCATGCACCGTGACGATGTTGACACTCGCCAGCGGCGCCCGGCGCGACGCGCCGTAGATGTCGGCCGAGCCGGCGATCCGCGCCGCGAACTCGGGCAGCGCGCCGTCTTCGCCGCGCCAGAAGTCGCGCACCGCATCGCGGTACTTGCCGTTCCATTCGGCCCAGGGCGCCGGGAAGCCGCCGACCTGGTAGCCGGTCGGGCCCACGTCCCACGGTTCGGCGATCAGCTTCACCTTGGCGAGCACCGGGTCCTGCTGGATCACCGAGAAGAAGGCCGAGCGCGGATCGAAGTCGTTGGCGCCGCGCGCGAGGGTCGAGGCAAGGTCGAAGCGGAAACCGTCGACGTGCATCTCCTCGACCCAGTAGCGCAGGCTGTCCATGATCAGCCGCAGGACGACCGGGCTGCTGCTGTCGAGCGTGTTGCCGGTGCCGGTGTAGTCCACGCAGAAGCGCCGGTCCTCCGGGCTCAGGCGGTAGTACGCACCGTGGTCGATGCCCTTGAAGGACAGCGTCGGGCCGAGGTGGTTGCCTTCGCCGGTGTGGTTGTAGACCACGTCGAGGATCACCTCGATGCCGGCGGCGTGCAGCGCCTTCACCATGCCCTTGAATTCGGCCACGGTGCCGAGCGGCCCTGCCTCGCCGGCGCCGTAGCGCGGCTCCGGTGCGAAGAAGGCGACGGTGTTGTAGCCCCAGTAGTTGGCGAGCCCGGCATTCACCAGCCGCTCGTCGTCGATGAAGGCCTGAACCGGCAGCAGCTCCACCGCCGTCACGCCGATGCGCTTCAGGTGCGCGATCGCCGCATCCGACGCCATGCCGGCGTAGGTGCCCCGCAGATGCTCCGGAATGTCCGGATGCTGCTGGGTGAAGCCCTTGACGTGGACTTCGTAGAACACCGTCTCGCCCCAGGGCACGGCGGGCGGCTGGTCGCCTTCCCAGTCGAACGCCGGGTCGACCACCAGGCCCTTCGGCAGCGTGGCGCCGTTGTCGTGCTGGTCGTCGAAGGCCAGATCCTGCTCCTCCGCATCGAGCACGTAGGCGTACTGGTCGGGCGCCCCGAGCAGCGGCCGATCGAGCGCCTGGGCGTACGGGTCGATCAGCAGCTTGGACGCATTGAAGCGCAGGCCCTCTTCGGGCTTGTATGGACCATGGACGCGGTAACCGTAGCGGGTGCCGGGCCGGCAGCCGCGCAGGTAGACGTGCCAGACATCGCCGGTGCGGTCGGCCATCTCGACCCGCGCGACTTCGGTGCTGCCGTCTTCCGCGTACAGGCACAGCTCGATGCGTTCGGCGGGCACCGAATGCAGCGCGAAGTTCGTGCCCTTGCCGTCGAAATGCGCGCCCAGTCGGGTGGCGGTGCCGCGCTTGGCGCGACTGTAGAGGGACACGCCGTCCGCGGCAGGCGTGGCGGCCGGCTCGACCGGATGCAGGGAAGCACCGCTCATGCCGACGCTCCTGCCACGGCCTGGGCTGCGATGGGGGTCGCAACCGGCTGCGGCGCAGACTCCGTCGTCGCCCCGGGCACCGGGTCGGCGGTCAGCCGATGCTGCTGCAGCTGGTTCACCGTCGAGAAATGGCCGGCCGGCACCACCACGATGCCACTGTCGGTGACGTGAAAGCGCTTGCGATCGGCTTCCAGGTCGATGCCGATGCGCTCGCCCGCGGGGATCTGGTTGTCCTGGTCGATGATTGCGCGGCGCACATGGGCACCGGGGCCGATCACCGAGCGTTCCATGACGATGCAGTGCTCCAGCTTCGCATCGCGGTGGACCGTGACCGCACGGCGCAGCATGGCGTGGTCGAGCACCGCGCCGTCGACGATGCAGCCCGAGCCGACGACGGAACGGTTGATCGCGCCGTTCTCGATCTGCGCCGATTCCGACGGATCGGGGCTGGCATAGATCGGCCATTCGCGGTTGGTCATGCGGAAGCGCGGCGTGGCGCCCAGCGTGTCGAAGTGGGCGTCGAAGTAGGCGTCGATCGTGCCCACGTCGCGCCAGTAGCCGTGCTCTTCGTAGGGCGCGGTGCCGGGGATGATGTTGGTGTTGAAGTCGTAGGCGACCAGACGGTGGCTCTGCACCATCTTCGGCAGGATGTGCTTGCCGAAGTCGCTTTCGCCGGTGGCGTGCGCACGCTTGAGCGCCGCCAGCAGCACGTCGGCGTTGAAGATGTAGTTGCCCATCGAGGCCAGCGCATGCGTGGTGCTGCCGGGCATCGGCTGGGTGGTCTTCGGCTTTTCCTTGAAGTCGGTGATGCGGTGGTCGGCGTCGATCTCGACCACGCCGAACTGGTGGCAGTCAGCCAGTTCCACCGGCAGCGTGGCGACGCTGACGTCGGCACGGCTCGCCTTGTGGAAGTCGATCATCTGGCGCACGTCCATTCGGTAGATGTGGTCGGCACCGAACACGGCCACGATGTCGGGACGGAAGTTCTCGATCAGATGGATGTTCTGGTACACCGAGTCGGCGGTGCCCTGAAACCATTCCGGGCCGTTGCGCATCTGCGGTGGCACCACTGTCACGAAGTGGTCGGGGCCGAAACGCGGCAGCGTCCAGGCGGTCCGCACGTGCTCGATCAGCGACTGGCTCTTGTACTGCACCAGCAGGTAGATCGAGAAGATGTCGGAATTGATCAGGTTCGACAGCACGAAGTCGACCACCCGGTGCTTGCCGTTGAACGGCACGGCGGGCTTGCAGCGGTCGGCGGTGAGGGGGTGCAGGCGGGAGCCTTCGCCCCCTGCCATGACGAACGCGAGAACATTCTTGTTGCTGGGCATGGTCGGCTCCGGAATCAGGATGTGGGGAGAGAAGGGGACGAAGACGGGAAGGCGGAATACGGAACCGATGCGGGATCGCGGTCGGAGAGCATCACCACCGATAGCGGCGGCAGCGTGAGCCGCAGCCGGTGCGGCTGGCCGCCGCAGTGCTGGGGCTCGCTCGCGATGCCACCCAGGTTGCCGACGCCGCTGCCGCCGTAGTGGGCGGCGTCGCTGTTGAGGATTTCGTGCCAGTAGCCGGCGCGGGCAACGCCGACCTGCAGGCCGTCGATCGGTGCCGGCGTGAAGTTGCACAGCACGATCACGTTGCCGCCGTCGCCGCCGGCATGCCGCTGGAAGGCGACGACGGTCTTGTAGTCGCCGTCGAGCGGCGCCCAGGAGAACCCGTCGCGTTCGAAGTCGCGGCGGTGCAGCGCCGGCAGCAGCTTGTAGTAGCGGTTCAGGTCCCCCACCCACTTGGCGATGCCGCTGTGCTGGTGCTGGGCCCAGAGATGCCAGTCGAGCGTACGCTCGTGGTGCCACTCCTCCACCTGGCCGAATTCGCCGCCCATGAACAGCAGCTTCTTGCCGGGATGGCCCCACATGAAACCGTAGAGCGCGCGCAGGCCCGCCGCACGCTGCCAGTCGTCGCCCGGCTGCTTGGCGTAGAGGCTGCCCTTGCCGTAGACCACCTCGTCGTGCGAGAGCGGCAGCACGAAGTTTTCGTTGAAGGCGTACCAGAAGGAAAAGGCGAGTTCGTCGCGGTGGTACTCGCGGTAGAAGTGCGGCCGCTCGACATAGCGCAGCGTGTCGTTCATCCAGCCCATGTTCCACTTCATGCCGAAGCCGAGGCCGCCGTGGTCGACCGGACGGGACACGCCCTCCCAGCTCGACGACTCCTCTGCGATCACATGCACGTCCGGGAACGCGCCGTAGACCGCGGTGTTGAGTTCCTGCAGGAACTTCACCGCCGCCAGGTTCTGGTTGCCGCCGTGCTCGTTCGGCACCCACTGGTCGTGGTCGCGGGCGAAGTCGAGGTACAGCATCGACGCCACCGCATCGACCCGCAGTCCGTCGAAGTGGTAGTGCTGCAGCCAGAACAGCGCATTGCCGATCAGGAAGTCGCGGACCTCGTAGCGGCCGTAATTGAAGATCAGGCTGTTCCACTGCGGATGGAAGCCGAGCCGCCGGTCCTCGTGCTCGTACAGATGCGTGCCGTCGAAGGTCGCGAGGCCGTGCGCGTCGGCCGGGAAGTGCGACGGCACCCAGTCCAGCAGCACGCCGATGCCGTGCTGGTGCAGCGTATCGACCAGCGCCATCAGGTCCTGCGGCGAGCCGTAGCGGGCGCTTGGCGCGAAGTAGCTGACGACCTGGTAGCCCCAGGAACCGTAGAAGGGATGTTCGGCCACCGGCATCAGCTCGACGTGGGTGAAGCCCATCGCGTCGCAGTGCGCCGCAAGGCGGCGACCGATCTCGGCATAGTTCAGGTAGCTGCCGTCGTCGCCGCGCTGCCAGGAGCCGAGGTGCACCTCGTAGATCGAGATCGGCTGGTCGGCGGCCTGCCGGCGGCCGCGCTCGGCCATCCAGGCGTCGTCGTTCCAGCTATAGGCGAGCGAGGCCACGCGGGAGGCAGTGCCCGGCGGGCACTCGGCCCGGAAGGCAACCGGATCGGCCTTGTCGAACGCCGGGCCGTGCTGAGGGGTGATGCGGTACTTGTAGCAGTCGCCGGCACTGGCGCCCGCGACGAAGCCGCTCCAGCGGCCGCTGCCGTCGGCATGCGGCGCGAGCGGCTGGGGTGTCCAGTGGTTGAAGTCGCCGATCACGGCCACGTCGCGGGCGTTCGGCGCCCAGACAGAAAACGCCACGCCGGTTTCGCCGCTCTGCTCCGCGAGATGTGCGCCCAGCACCTCGAACGTCCGGTGGTGGTCTGCCGCCCGCAGGGATGCGCGGAGCGCCGGCACCAGGGTCTGCGGAGCGCCGCCGGCAGAGGGGCGGAACGATTCGGCGTGCAGGATCATGGGGCGTCGGGTTCCGGTCATAGGGCCCGAAAGCAGGCCGTACGCCAGTGTGTGTTGCAATGCAACAGAGTCCCGACGGACGATCTGTCGTCGCCTTGTAGGCTGATGCCGACAGCAATGGCGAACGCGTCGTTACCGCTTCGCCTTCGCTACATAAAAGATAGCGCCGCACGCACGACTGGCGGGCGCAAAGTTCGGTTCGACGCCTCAGGGATAGTGACCGCGCATGGCGGCACGCGACCCCGTCACAAACGGATGATCGCCCTCACATCTTGTCGATGCGCTGGTCTGCTACACGGGCCAGCTGCGCCGCACTCACGCGATGGGGCGCGATGTCCTGCAACGGTCGCAGCACGAACGCCCTGTCGGCCATGCGCGGATGCGGCACGGTGAGGGTCGGCAGCGCGATCGTCCGGTCGCCGTACAGCACAAGATCGAGGTCCAACGTGCGCGGCGCGTTCTGCCAGGGCCGGGTCCGGCCGGCGTCCGTCTCGATGGCCTGGAGCGCCTGCAGCAGCGCCAGCGGCTCGAGGCGGGTCGCGATCTCGGCGACCGCATTCACATAGTCTGGCCCGGAAGAATCGACCGGCGCGGTGCGGTACAGAGGCGAACGCTGCACCAGCCGCGTATCGGGCAGGCCGCCGAGCGCCTCGAAGGCCGCCGCGATCGCGGCCACCGGATCGCCCAGGTTCGCCCCGAGCGCGACGTACGCGGTGACGGTGTCCGTCACGCGTCGCCGGACGAAGGCGCCGACATGTCGGCTCCGCCGCCTGCGCCGCCCCCGCCCGGCTTGCGGCGCCGGCGCCGCTTACGGGGCGCCGGCGCGTCGCCCTCGTGGGCGGGTTCGGGAGCGCCGTCAATTGCGCCTTCTACCGAGAAAGGCGCAGGCGCCGCTCCGACGGTCGGCGCATCGCCTGCCGGAGCGCGCACCCGTACCCGTGCCGGCCGGGGTGCGACATCGCCGGTCTCGCTGCGGGCGGCAGGCGCCTTGGTGCGGCTGCGGCTCTTCTGTTCCTCGCGCGCCTGGTCGATCAGGTCCTGGCGGCGCAGGTCGTCGGCGGTGCTGAATTCCTGCCACCACTCGGCCAGACCTTCGTCGATCTCGCCGATGTCGGCGCGCAGCCGCATGAAGTCGAAACCCGCGCGGAACCGCGGCTGGTCGGCCAGGCCGTAGGGCGAGCTGCCGGCACGTTTCTCGAAGCGCGGCTGCATCACCCAGATCTCGCGCATGTCGGCGGCCAGCTTGCCGCGGCCCGATACGTCGCCGATGCGCTGGTCGAACACCTCGTCGATCGCGTCCTGCAGCGCGGGGAAGACGTGCTGGCGCTGCTCCACGCGGCGGTTCCAGCCGGCGCGCACGTCGTTCCACAGCACGGCGGCGAGCAGGAAGCTCGGCGCGACCGGCTTGCCTTCGCCGACGCGGCGGTCGGTGTCGAGCAGCGCCGCCTTCACGAACGGTTCGTCGGCCCGCTCGACGATCACGTCGAGCAGCGGGTAGATGCCGCGCGACATGCCGAGCTTGCGCAGCTGTTCGACCGTCGCGATCGCGTGGCCGGTCTGCAGCAGCTTCAGCATCTCGTCGAACATGCGGCTCTGCGGCACTTCCAGCAGCAGCGACTGCGACGCCAGCAGCGGCGCGGCCGTCTTCGGGTCGAGCGCGAAGCCGAGCGGGCTCAGCTTGGCGGCGAAACGCACCGCGCGGATGATCCGCACCGGGTCCTCGCGGTAGCGGGTCGCGGCGTCGCCGATCATGCGCAGCGTGCGCTTCTTCGCGTCCTTGATGCCGCCGTGGTAGTCCACCACGATCTGCGTCTCGGGGTCGTAGTACATCGCGTTGACGGTGAAGTCGCGGCGGGTGGCGTCCTCGTCCTGCGGGCCCCAGACGTTGTCGCGCAGCACCCGGCCGGTGGAATCGACCGCATGGGTCATGCCGGCCAGTTCACTGCGGCTGGTCTTCTCGTTGCCCGCCACCTGCTCGGCGGCGGCGTTGTCCATGTAGGCACGGAAGGTCGAGACCTCGATCACCTCGTGCTCGCGGCCGCGGCCGTACACCACGTGCACGATGCGGAAGCGCCGGCCGATGATGAAGGCGCGGCGGAACAGCGCCTTGACCTGCTCCGGCGTGGCATTGGTCGCCACGTCGAAATCCTTGGGCCGCAGGCCGAGCAGCAGGTCGCGCACCGCGCCGCCGACGACATAGGCTTCGAAGCCGGCCTCCTTCAGCGTGCGGACCACGTCCACCGCGCGTTTGTCCACCAGTGCGGGGTCGATGCCGTGTTCGCTCTGCGGCACTTCGGTGCGCTTGCCGAAGGAGGGGCGCTTGCGGGCGCCGCCGGAGGCGCCCTTGCGCAGCAGCTTGTCGATGAACGTCTTGATCATTGTTGTTCTTGCGGAAAGAGGTCCAGGATGCGCCAGCCGCGTTCGGCGGCGAGCGCGCGCAGGCGCGGGTCGGGATTGGTCGCGACCGGATGGTCGACCCGCTCCAGCAGCGCCAGGTCGTTGAGCGAATCGCTGTAGAAGGTGGTCTCCACGTCGGCCCAGGTCCAGCCGCGGGCGGCCAGCCAGTGCTCCATGCGGGTGACCTTGCCTTCGCGCGCCGACGGCACGCCGTCGATCGCGCCGGTGATCCAGCCGCTCTCGTCGCGCACCAGATCGACCGCGATCAGCTCGCGCACGCCCAGCGCCTCGGCGATCGGGCGGGTCACGAAGGCGTTGGTGGCGGTGACGATCACCACCTCGTCGCCCGCGTCGCGGTGCTGCTGCACCAGCGCGCGCGCGGCGGGCAGGATGGCCGGGCCGATCACCTCGTCCATGAAGCGCCGGTGCGCCGCGGCCGCCGCGTCGGCGCCCTGCCGCCGCACCGCGTCGGTGGCGAAGCGCACGTAGTCGTGGATGTCGAGTGTGCCGGCACGGTACTGGGCGAAGAACTCGTCGTTGCGGCGGGCGAATTCGGCCTTGTCGGTCCAGCCGAGCTCGGTGGTGAACACGCCCCAGGAGTGGTCGGAATCCAGCGGCAGCAGCGTATGGTCCAGGTCGAACAGCGCCAGGCCGTATCGGGAGGAAGTGCCGGCCGCGGAAGACCCTGCGGCGGCGGTGACGGTGTCGTCGTTCAATCGTTCTCCAGCATCGACTTGATGAGCGGGATGGTGATGGCGCGCTGGGTGCGCAGCGCATAGCGGTCGAGCTCGTCGAGCAGCTGCATCAGGCTGCCGAGGTCGCGGCTGAAGCGGTTGAGCATGAAGTCCACCACCTCGTCGCCGAGATGCACGCCCCGCGCCTCGGCCGCCTCGCGCAGCACCGCGCGGCGTTCGGCCTCGTCGGGCGTCTGCAGGTGGAACACCTGCCCCCAGCCGAGGCGGGTGCGCAGGTCCTCGCGCAGCGCGAGGTCCGCCGGCGGCAGCGCACCGGCGGCCAGCACCCAGCGCGGGCGTGCATCGGCAGGCGTGAGTGCGTTCACGAACCAGTTGAAGGCAGTGTGCTGCTGCGCCGGATCGAAGTCGTGCACGTCGTCGATCAGCACCGCAGCCCAGCTGTCGTCGAACGGCTGGTCGGCCGCGCCGTCGGGATCGAGCCAGCCGACCGACGCACCGCGCTCGCGCAGCGATTCGCGCACCGCGCGCAGCATGTGGGTCTTGCCGCTGCCGCTCTCGCCCCAGAGGTAGGTCGGCACCGCGGCGGCACCGCCGCAGGTACCGTCGCCCGCCACGCAGGCCTGCAGATGCGCGAGCGCCGCGCCGTTGGGGCCGGCGCGGAAGCCGGCGAGCGTGGGCACTGCAGCGAGGCCGAGGTCGAGGACGATCTGCTGCATGGCCGGCCTCAGGCGTGAGCGTTCCGTCCGGCCTGCGGATATCCGGCCGCCTGCGCAGGCAGGACGGTCGCGGCGGCGAGGCGTGGGAAGGACATGGGAGCGGGAATCGGACCGGCCGGCGCAGGACGCGCGACCGAGCCGACGATTTTAGACGCCGACCGCGCCGGCGCCGGCCTTTATGCCGGCGCTATCGAATGTGGAGCAGTGTGCGCAGGCAGGACGGGCGCAAACCCCGATTATCCTTGCGAAATTCGGCGGCGGTCAGTTCAGCGCGCGCCGCAGATCGGCCAGCCGCTCCCCGACCGCGTCCAGGTCGAGGGCGTCCTGCGCATGCTGCAGGTAGGCCTCCAGGTCGGCCACCGCGTCGGCCGTCCGGCCCTGGGTCGCGAGCGCGAGGCCGCGGTCGCGGTATTCGGCCCAGGCGTCGGGCAGCAGCAGCACCAGCCGGTCGAGCACCGCGACCAGCCGGCCGGTGTCCTCCTGCGTCCGGTGGATCTCCTTCAGATTGCGCAGCATGCGCGCCAGGATCTCGCGCGGCGTGGCGGCCTGCAGGTACAGCCCGAGCGGCACGTCGTAGTCGTCGACCAAGCCGCTGCGGCGCTTGTACGGCTCCAGCCGCTCCGACAGCTCCTCGCGCGAGAGCGAATGGCCGTTGAACGGGTCGATCACCACCTGCCCCTTCGGCAAGGTGATCTTGACCAGGAAATGGCCGGGGAAGCTCACGCCCCGGACCTGCAGCCCGAGGCCCTGCGCCAGCTCCATCCACAGCACCGCCAGCGAGATCGGGATGCCGCGGCGGGTGCGCAGCACCGCGTTCAGGTAGCTGTTGTCCGGGTCGTAGTAGTCGTTGACGTTGCCGCCGAACCCGAGTTCGTGGAAGAAGAACTGGTTGAGCATGCGCAGCCGCTGGAGCGCCGGCGCATCGGCGGCGAGGCGGCGCCGGATGCGGGCGAGCAACTGGTCCACGTCGCCGAGCACCTGCTGGATGTCGAGTTCCGGGTATTCGTCCTGGGCGAGGCTCGCGACCGCCTCCAGCAGCGGAAGCTCCGCATCGTTCTGCACCAGCGACGCGAAATACTGCAGCGGCGTCGGCACCGTCGTGTAGCGGAATTCCATGGACCATTCTGGCGGGCGCGCTTCGCGGCCGTCAAGCGACCGGCCGGGCGCCCTGCCCCGCGGTGCGGGTTCAGCGGCGCAGCAGGCGCCGCAGCTTCAGTCCTGCCGCCCAGGCCGCGCCGAAGTACACGGCCACCGAAGCGGCCAGCACCGCCGCCAGCAGGCCCATGCGGCGGAACGGCAACGCGCCCAGTGCGGTCCAGTCGAAGCGGCCGCCCATCCACACCAGGAAGATCGCGAGCAGCGCGCTGGCGGCCATCACCTGCATCAGGAACAGCCACCAGCCCGGCCGCGGCCGGTAGCTGCCTCGGCGCAGCAGGCCGACCAGCAGCCACAGCGCGTTCACCACCGCGCCGAGCCCGATCGACAGCGTGAGCGCCGCATGCTGCAGATGCGGCACCAGGAAGAAGTTCATCGCCTGGATCAGCACCAGCACGCAGACCGCGATGCGCATCGGTGTCCGCATGTCGTGCTTGGCATAGAAGCCGGGCGCCAGCACCTTGACCGCTACGATGCCGACCAGGCCGCAGCCGTAGCCCATCAGCGCCACCGCCACCTGCTGCACGTCGGCGGTGCCGAACGCGCCGTAGTGGTAGAGCACCGCCGTCAGCGGCTTCGCGAACACCAGCAACCCGACGGTGCAGGGCAGCGCCAGCAGCACCACCAGCCGCAGCCCCCAGTCGAGCATGTCGGAATAGCGCTCGTCGTCCTTCGCGGCCCGGGCGGCGGCGAGCTGCGGCATCAGCACCACGCCGAGCGCCACGCCGAGCATGGCGGTCGGGAATTCCATCAGCCGGTCGGCGTAGACGATCCAGCTCACGCTGCCGGGCGGCAGGTGCGACGCGATCTGCGTGTTGATCAGCAGCGAGATCTGCGCCACGCTGACCCCGAGCAGCGCCGGCAGCATCAGCCGCAGCACGCCGCGGGTGCCGGGGTCGGCCCAGGCGGTGCGGATCGCGGCCCAGCGCACGCCGATGCGCGGCAGCAGCCCGAGGCGCACCAGCGGCGGCACCTGCAGCGCGAGCTGCAGCAGCCCGCCCACCATCACGCCGACGCACTGCGCATAGATCGGCTCGATGCCGCGCACCGCGAACCAGGGCGCGCCCCAGACGATCGACAGGATCAGCGCGACATTCAGCAGCACGGGCGAGGCTGCCGGCACCGCGAACTTCTTCCAGGTGTTGAGGATGCCGCCCGCCAGCGCCACCAGCGACATGAAGCCGATGTAGGGGAACATCCAGCGCGTCATCGTCACCGCCGCGCCGTAGCCTTCGGGCGTCTGCCGCAGCCCGCTGGCCATCGCCCAGACCAGGAGCGGCGCCCCGGCGACACCGGCGATGCACAGCAGCACGAGTGTCCAGGCCAGCAGCGTCGCGACATGGTCGATCAGCGTCCGTGCACCGTCCTCGCCCTGCTCCACCCGCGTCGCCGCCAGCATCGGCACGAAGGCCTGGCTGAACGCGCCCTCGCCGAACACCCGGCGGAACAGGTTCGGGATGCGGAAGGCGACGTTGAAGGCGTCGGTCAGCGCACTCACGCCGAACACCGAGGCCATCAGCAGCTCGCGTGCGAGCCCGGTCACGCGGGAAGCCAGGGTCAGCAGCGAAACGGTGGAGGCGGATTTGAAGAGCGACACGGCGGGGAGTGTAGGTGCCGACCGCAGACCGGCCTGCCGTGACCGCCGGCCGCAGGCCCGGCCCCCTCAGGATGCAGTGGGTCCGGCTCCGCCGGCCCGCCAGCATCGCCCCCGGACGGGGGCAGGCGGACCGCGCAGCGGGTAGCCTGGGGGCGAGCTATAATCGTCAGTTCGCCGCAACATCCCCAGACACTTCAAGGAACACGAATCATGGCAACCAAGCCGAAGAAAAAGAACCCGCGCCTCGCGTCGGGCCGCAAGCGCGTCCGCCAGGACGTCAAGATCAACGCCGCGAACACCTCGCTGCGCTCCAAGTACCGCACCGCGGTGAAGAACGTCGAGAAGGCCGTGGCCGCCGGCGACAAGACCAAGGCGACCGAAGCCTTCGCCCGCGCCCAGAGCGTGGTCGACACGGTGGCCGACAAGGGCATCTTCCACAAGAACAAGGCTGCACGCGACAAGAGCCGCCTGGCCGCGAAGGTCAAGGCCCTCGCGACCGCCACCGCCGCCGCCTGAGGCCCATCAGGCACCGCCCGGACGGCCCTGCCGTCCGCCGTTTGCACGGGGTGCGCTGCAGCGAAACAAGAAAACCGCCTTCGGGCGGTTTTTTCATGGGCGGTCGCCATGGGCGGCGACCCGCGGCGGCAGTCGCCAGCCGGCCCGCGCCACGAACGCACTCGGGCGCTCGGCCTGCAGGTACAGGCGCAGCGTGCGGCGCGCACGCGTCACCGCCACGTAGAACAGGTTCGCTTCGTCGCCCGCCGGCGCCTGCGCATCGGGAAACTCGCCCTGCTCCAGGAACGGCAGCAGCACTTCCTCGAATTCCAGCCCCTTCACATCGGCGACCCGCGCCACGGTGATCGCCGCACCGCGCCGCAGTTTCGCCTGCTGGGCGGCGGAGGCCTGCAGGTGGCCGAAGAACGCCGATGCATCGGGAAAGCCCGCCGCCAGGGTGCGCAGACCGTCCAGGTGCCGCAACGCCGCCGCGCGGCGCTCGGGCCGGACCAGCGCCTGCGCGACGAACCAGCGCATGTCCAGCGCCTCCAAGAAGCGGTCGAACCGGCCCGCGCCGGCCGCGTCCTGGGCGACCGCGATCGCCGCCCGCAGCCGGCGCGCCGCAGCCGGCTTCGCCTTGCGCAGCACATGGTTCTCGAGGAACAGAGGCAGGTTCTCGGCGTTGTCGGCGAAGTCGCGGACCGCCTGGGCCATCAGAAGCGTCTGGGTCGCGCCCGGCAGCGCGGGATCGTCGTCGAAGCGGGTGCCGCAGAACAGCACGAACGCCTCGACGATGCGGGCGAGCGTCGTGCGGTCCTGCATGCTCGCGAAGTCGCGGGTCGCGATGGTCAGCAGGCCGCGCACCAGCAGTACCTCGGGCCGCAGCAGGTAGCTGTCGAAGCCCGCCAGGCGGTAGGCGATGCCGGCACCGACGAACGCGTTTTCCAGCACGATCGACTGGGCGTCGTGGCGCAGCAGCACGGCGAGCCCCGCTGCATTGCGCGGTGCGGCCTTGCGCCAGTTGCGCACGTCGGCGAGTACCTGGGCCGCGCAGTCCGCGGCGCTGCCGTAGGGGGACAGCACCACCTGCGTGTCGTGCACCGACGCCGACCGCAGCGGCTTGGCGATGAACCGCGCCGCCGGTCGCGCCAGCGCATCGCCGAAGCGGAAGCTGGTGCCGAGCGGCAGGGTGTCGGTGCGGCGGCCGGTGTCGGCCTCGATCCGGCCGCGCAGGAACGAGGCGTCGGCACCGGCCGCGGCATGGATCACCTGGTCCATGTCGCCCACGCCGCAGAAGACGGTGCGCCGGTCCTGCAGCAGGCGGCGCAGGATGCAGAACATCGTCTCGTTCATGTCGTGCATCTCGTCGACCAGCACCAGCAGCAGGTGGCGCGGCCAGGCAGTACCGACGCCGTCGCCCCCTTCTTCCCCACGCAGCAGCCGGCACGCGAGGTCGTAGGTCGCGTCGCCCGGCCCGCGGAAGGCGGGGCGGTCCGGATGTCCGCCGGCACGCAGCCGTTCGTAGGCGCGCAGCGTGCGCAGCAGCATGTAGCGCTGGCCGATGCCCTCGGCCTCGTCGGGCGTCAGGCCGCCCTCCGGCAAATCCCGCTCGAGGCGCAGCGTGCCCTTGATCCACAGCGCGCAGTCGAGGAATTCGGCGACGAATCCGGTGTCGGCGACCGACGGATATTCGAGCGCGTCCGGCCAGCGTTCGCCCTCGTTCGTCACCACCCGCTCCACCGCCTCCCACACGCTGTCGCGCAGCGCTTCGGGCAGGAGGCGTGCCGGCACCGCCGCCCCTTCGATCCGCTGCAGCACCGTGACCGCGAAGGCTTCGAAGGTGGTGACGCGGGCACCCTGCGCCACCTCGGCCGGCACGCCGATCGTCAACAGCGCCTGACGGAATGCAGTGCAGGCGGCATCGGTATAGGTGAGCACCAGCGCATCGTCGGTCGGAAGGCCGCGTGCCCAGGCTTCAGCCCAGCGCAGGGCGAGCGACGTGGTCTTGGCGGCACCGGCGCGTGCCTCCACCACCAGGGTGAAGGCGCCGGACAGCTGCAGCGCGCGCTGCTCGGCCGTCGGGACCAGCCAGTCGGGCGGGGGCACGAAACGCGGCGCAGGGGCCGCGGCGGACGGCCCGGCCCGCATGCTCACCCGGCTGCGCCCGGCTTGTCGGCCGGCAGCAGGCAGGCTTCGGTGACCTGCAAGTCGTTGTCCCGGGCGAAGTTCATCACGAAATCCCAGGCCATCGCGTCGTGGTCACGCAGTGCCGGATGGACGACCACGCACTTCACGCCGTCGAGCGTCGTCGGGATGCACCAAGGCGAATAGCCCAGGTGGCTGCCGGGCCGCGGCCCGCCCGGCCGGAAGGAACTCATCACGCCCGCGAGCCGCTCCGCCCAGTCGCTCGGGCGGAAGGTGCGGCCATCGCGGGTGATCCCCTGGATGAAGACTTCTTTGGCGGTGTAAGCGACCATCGTGGGGTGTGGAGGGGGAGCCGGCGGCGGGAGACGGGCCCGTCGGGACGGCCCGCATTCTAGCTCTTATATAAGACCGGATCGGTGTAATCCCTGAGAGACGTCGCAGCGCCCGCATTGCAGCCATGCGAATTCGTCACGAACCCGCCGGGGGTCGGCTCCTAGAATTCGCAGCATCGACGGGCCGACCGATGCGCCGGCCCGCCGTCCCCTCACAAACGACTTTTTTCTCCGACTTCCGCCCAAAGGATCCGCATGAGCACCGCCGCCGCCTCGCCCCACGTGATGAACACCTACGGCCGCCTGCCGATCGCCATGTCGCACGGCGACGGTGTCTGGGTGTGGGACACCGAAGGCCGCCGCTACCTCGACGGCCTGGGCGGCATCGCGGTGAATACGCTCGGTCACAACCATCCGAAGCTGGTGCCGGCGCTGCAGGACCAGATCGCCAAGATCATCCACAGCTCCAACTACTACCACGTGCCGGGCCAGGAAGGGCTGGCGGCCAAGCTGGTGGAACTCTCGGGCATGACCAACGTGTTCTTTTGCTCCACCGGGCTGGAGGCCAACGAGGCCGCGCTCAAGCTGGCCCGCAAGTTCGGCCACGGCAAGGGCATCGAGCGACCGGAGATCGTGGTGTACGAGCACGCCTTCCACGGCCGCTCGATCGCCACCCTGTCGGCCACCGGCAACGTGCGGGTGCAGCAGGGCTTCGGCCCGCTGGTGGAGGGATTCATCCGGGTACCGCTCAACGACATCGAGGCGCTGAAAGAAAAGACCGCGGGCAATCCCAACGTGGTCGCCGTGTTCTTCGAGACCATCCAGGGAGAAGGCGGCATCCATCCGATGCGCCAGGAATACCTGCGGCAGGTACGCGCGCTGTGCGACCAGAACGACTGGCTGCTGATGATCGACGAGGTGCAGTGCGGCATGGGCCGCACCGGCAAATGGTTCGCGCACCAGTGGGCCGGCATCGTGCCGGACGTGATGCCGCTCGCCAAGGGCCTCGGCTCGGGCGTGCCGATCGGTGCGGTCGTGGCCGGTCCCCGCGCCGCCGACATCTTCCAGCCGGGCAACCACGGCACCACCTTCGGCGGCAATCCGCTGGCCACCCGTGCCGGCGTGGAGACGATCCGGATCATGGAGGAAGACGGGCTGGTCGAGAACGCGGCCCGGGTCGGCGCTCACCTGAAGGCTGCGCTCGAACGCGAGATCGGCGCGCTGCCCGGAGTGAAGGACGTGCGCGGGCAGGGGCTGATGCTCGGCGTGGAACTCGACCGGCCGTGCGGCGCGATCCTGCAGCGGGCCGCGGATGCCGGGCTGCTGCTGTCCGTCACCGCCGACAGCGTGATCCGGCTGGTGCCGCCGCTGATCCTGACCGAGGCCGAAGCCGACCAGATCGTCGCGATCCTCGCGCCGCTGGTGAAGGCCTTCCTCGCCGAACAGGGCTGACGCCGCGTCCCGTCGTATCCTTGACCCTCGTGCGACGCGCCGCGGCATTCCCGCGGCGCGTGTCGTTTTCCCCGGATCCCCGACCCCGGCCGCCATGACTTCACCGATCCGCCACTACCTGCAGTTCAAAGACCTCGATGCCGACGAATGCGCCTGGATCTTCCAGCGTGCCGCCGCGGTCAAGGCCAAGTTCAAGGCCTACGAGAAATACCACCCGCTGGCCGACCGCACGCTGGCGATGATCTTCGAGAAGGCCTCCACCCGCACCCGCGTGAGCTTCGAGGCCGGCATGTACCAGCTCGGCGGCTCGGTGGTGCACCTGACGACCGGCGACAGCCAGCTCGGCCGCGCCGAGCCGATCGAGGACAGCGCGAAGGTCATCAGCCGCATGGTCGACCTGGTGATGATCCGCACCTACGAGCAGGAGAAGATCGAGCGCTTCGCGGCCAATTCGCGGGTGCCGGTGATCAACGGACTGACCAACGAATTCCATCCCTGCCAGATCCTGGCGGACATCTTCACCTACATCGAGCACCGCGGATCGATCGAGGGCAAGGTGGTCGCCTGGGTCGGCGACGGCAACAACATGGCCAACACCTGGCTGCAGGCGGCCGAGCTGCTCGGCTTCACCGTGCACCTGAGCACACCGAGCGGCTACGGCGTGGACCAGACGGTCGCCGGCCTGCGGTCGACCGACAGCTTCCGCGTGTTCACCGACCCGATGGATGCGTGCCGCGATGCCGATCTGGTGACGACCGACGTCTGGACCAGCATGGGCTACGAGGCGGAGAACGAAGCGCGCCGGCAAGCCTTCGCCGACTGGTGCGTGGATGCGGACATGATGCGCGTCGCCAAGCCGGACGCGCTCTTCATGCACTGCCTGCCGGCGCACCGCGGCGAGGAGGTCGAGGCCGACGTGATCGACGGCCCGCAGTCGGTGGTCTGGGACGAGGCGGAGAACCGCATGCACGTCCAGAAGGCCCTGATGGAGTACCTGCTGCTCGGCCGGGTAGGCTGAAGCGATGGGCACGCCGGCGGCCGCGCAACTGCTGCAGCAGTGGGATGCGCTCGGCGCCGGGCTGGGTCTGGCCGGCCCGCGCTGGCACCGCGAGGGCCGGCGGCTGCTGCGGAGCTGGTCGCGCTGGCCGCGCCGCTACCACGACCTGCACCATCTGGCGGCCTGCCTGCGCCATGCCGAGGCGCACGCGGCTGCATTGCGCGATCCGGCGGCGGTGCGGCTGGCCTTATGGTTCCACGATGCCGTGTACTGGCCGTGGAGCCGTCACAACGAAAGCCGCAGCGCCGCCTGGGCCGAGCGGTTTCTGCAAGGCGCCGGACTGGCACCGGCGCGGATCGCAGCGGTCGTGGCCCACATCCTCGCCACCGCGCGTCACCAGCCGGGCGACGATCCGGACACCGCCTGGGTGCTCGACATCGATCTCGCGGTGCTGGGCCAGGACCGCGCAGCCTATGCCGCTTTCGAGCACGGCGTGCGGTCGGAATACCGCTGGGTCCGCTGGAAGACCTACCGCGCCGGTCGTAGCGCGGTGCTGCGCGGTTTCCTGGAGCGGCCGCGCATCTACCTCACCGATGCCTTTCACATGCGCTGCGATGCCGCGGCGCGCCGCACCCTGCAGGAGGCCCTGGATGCCCTTGCGGCGGGGCGGTTGTTCGCTCGCGACCTATAATCCGCGCTGCCCAAGGTATCGCA
>CAJYQL010000065.1 GCA_913776965.1 uncultured Xylophilus sp. | reverse complement strand
CCTGCAGAACGCCCAGTTCCGCCCCGAGATGATGGGCGTGGACGTACCCAACCACATCTATTCGCACATCGCAGGCATCGACATCGTCCGCGCGCCGGACGCACAGGGCAACGGCGAGTACTACGTGCTGGAAGACAACCTGCGGGTGCCGAGCGGCGTGAGCTACATGCTCGAGAACCGCACGATGATGATGCGGCTCTTCCCGGGCCTGTTCAGCCAGCACCGGGTCGCGCCGGTCGCGCACTACCCCGACCTGCTGCTGGAGACGCTGCGCGCCTCCGCCCCCCCCGCCACGGCGCAGCCCACCGGCGTGGTGCTGACGCCCGGCATGTACAACAGCGCGTACTTCGAGCACGCCTTCCTCGCCCAGCAAATGGGCGTCGAACTGGTCGAAGGCCAGGACCTGTTCGTCAAGGACGACTTCGTGTGGATGCGCACCACGCGCGGCCCGCAGCGGGTGGACGTGATCTACCGCCGCGTCGACGACGACTTCCTGGATCCGCTCGTGTTCCGCCCGACCTCCACGCTCGGTGTCGCCGGTTTGATCCAGGCCTACCGCGCCGGCAACGTGGCGATCTGCAACGCGGTCGGCACCGGCGTGGCCGACGACAAGTCGATCTACCCGTACGTGCCCAAGATGATCGAGTTCTATCTGGGCGAGCAGCCGATCCTGAAGAATGTGCCCACCCACATGGGCCGCAATCCGGACGACCTGCAGTACATGCTGGCCAACCTCAAGGACTTGGTCGTCAAGGAGGTGCACGGCGCCGGCGGCTACGGCATGCTGGTCGGCCCCGCCTCGACCGCAGCCGAGATCGAGGAGTTCCGCCAGGCGATCCTCGCCAAGCCCGACGGCTACATCGCGCAGCCCACGCTCAGCCTGTCGAGCTGCCCGACCTTCGTGGAGTCCGGCGTCGCGCCGCGCCACATCGACCTGCGGCCGTTCGTGCTGTCGGGCAAGGAGGTGCAGATGGTGCCGGGCGGCCTGACCCGTGTGGCGCTGAAGGAAGGATCGCTGGTGGTGAATTCGTCGCAGGGCGGCGGCACCAAGGACACCTGGATCCTGGAAATCTGAAGAGGAACATCCCATGCTGAGCCGCACCGCCGACCACCTCTTCTGGATGTCCCGCTACACCGAGCGTGCCGAAAACACCGCCCGGATGCTGGACGTCAACTACCAGACCTCGCTGCTGCCGCAGTCCGCCCAGGCCGCGCAGATCGGCTGGCAGGGCCTGCTGACGATCAGCGAACTGCTGCCGTCCTACCAGGCGCTGCACGGCGAGATCACGCCTGCCAAGGTGATGAACTTCATGGTGCGCGAGGAAAACAACCCGTCCTCCATCGTCTCCTGCCTGAAGGCCGCCCGCGAGAACGCCCGCGCCGTGCGCGGCACCCTGACCACGGAAGCCTGGGAAACCCAGAACCAGACCTGGCTGGAAGTGAACCGGATGCTCTACCAGGGCGAGTTCGAGCGCGATCCGGGCCAGTTCTTCGAATGGGTCAAGTACCGCTCCCACCTGTCACGCGGCGTCACGGTCGGCACCATGCTGATGGACGAGGCGCTGCACTTCATGCGGATCGGCACCTTCCTGGAGCGGGCCGACAACACTGCCCGGCTGGTTGACAACAAGTTCCACGCCCTGCACAGCGACTTCTTCGGCGCCGGCACCGACGGCGTGCAGGAATACGACTTCTACCACTGGAGCGCGGTGCTGCGCAGCGTGTCCGGCTTCGAGATCTACCGGCGCGTCTACCGCGACGTGATCCAGCCCGAGCGGGTCGCCGAGCTGCTGATACTGCGCCCCGACATGCCGCGGTCGCTGCACGCCAGCCTGAACGAGGTAGTGTCGAACCTGTCGTTCATCGTCAGCGATCCTTCGAGCGCCAGCCAGCGCAAGGCGGGCAAGCTGCGCGCCGACCTGCAGTACGGCCAGATCGACGAGATCCTCGCGACCGGCCTGCACGCCTTTCTCACCCAGTTCCTGGACCGGGTGAACGAACTGGGCGCCCACATCAGCCGCGAATTCCTGGTGCCCACCAGCGCCTGAGGTTGCGGCAGACAGCGGTCGCGGGAGTACGCACATTCCTTCTACCCTGTCTGGCTGGCGGGCCCGTCACCGCCTCGCACTGCCGATCGCCCGGTGGCTCGGCACCCTGTCGGTCGGCAAGACGCTCACGCTGATCTACCTGCTCGACCTGAGCGCGGTCATCTTCGTCTCGGGCATCCTGATCCACGAGAAATTTCTCGCGATCGATTTCACCCGCAAGGAGAGCGTCGGCAGCGTGTACAGCGCCGCCGTCCGGGAGCTGCTGCTGATGCCGTTCCTGCCGTACAAGGCACAGGTCCAAGCGAGCGACGAGGCACTGGGGCGCTTCGACGCGCTGCGCGACCGCTACGACCGCACCCTTCGGTCGGCCGAAGCGAGCCGCGCCTTCCGCGATGCCTGGACGGCGGTGGACCTCCAGCGCAAAGCCGCACCCGCGGCCTCGCACGTCGATACGACCGGTCGCATGCTGCAGTCGGCGCGCGAACTGCTGACGACGGTCGGCAATCAGTCCAACCTGATCCTCGACCCCGACCTCGACAGCTACTACGCGATGTCGCTGGTTGTGCTCCGGTTCCCCGAGCTGCTGAGCGTGATGCACGACACGATGCGCGCCGTGAACGGACTGGATGCCGACGCGCTGCCCGACGCCACGCTGCGCACGCAGCTGCTGATCCTCGGCGGGCGCATCGACGCGTCGGCGCTCGGCATCCGGTCCGACTATCTGCAGGCCTTCGCGGCCGGTCAGCCCGCCTTGCGCACCGCGCTCGAACCCGGGCAGCAGGAGCTCGGCGAAAGCCTGTCGGAATTCCTCACGCTGGTACAGAGCCTTGCCAGTGCCACGCCCGGCAAGCGGGATCTCGCCCGGCTGCAGGCCGCGTACTCGTCGCTGCTGTACCAGCTCGACCTCGCGTGGATCGTCGCGGCCTCCGAGCTCGACGGCATGCTGGCCGCCCGGGTCGACACCCTCTTCACCCGGATGTGGCTGCACCTGGGTACCGCCCTGCTGCTGCTTGCCTGCATCCTGACGCTGGTCTATGCCGTCGCCCAGCAGATCGCGCGGCCGCTGCGGCACCTCGCCCGCGTGGCCGACGACGTGCGGCGCAGCGGCGACTACTCGCTGCGGGCCGGCTGGAGCAGCCGCGACGAGATCGGCCAGCTGGTCACCGCGTTCAACGGCATGCTGGCCCAGCTCGGCCGCGAGCGGCTCAACCAGCAGGAACTGGCCTCGCGCGAGCGCGCCGCCCGTGCCGAACTGGAGATCGTGGAATCGGTACCGATCGCGATGGTCGTCACCTCGATCCCCCGGCACGAGGTGCTGCATGCCAACGCGCCGGCCGTACCCTGGCTCGGCGGCGTGACCACCGACCCGTGGGGCCGCCACCTCGAGCCCGGCGTACGGGCCCGCTTCTTCCAGCAGCTGGCCGACCACGGCGCGGTGGACGAATTCGAGGTGCGCTGGCGCGGCACCGCCGAGCCGACCTGGGCGGTGCTGTCGGCACGACGGCTGCAGTTCCAGGGCCAGGACGCGGTGCTGACGGCCTTCACGCCGGTCAACGTGCTCAAGCAGATGGAGCAGCGCCTCGAGCTGTGGGCGAAGGTGTTCGAGGCCTCGTCCGAAGGCATCGTGATCATGGACGGCCAGCAGCGCGTCCTGAGCGTCAACCATGCCTTCTGCCGCAGTACCGCCCACGAAGCCTACGAGGTGATCGGCCGCGAGTTCTTGACGTTGCTGGCCGACCCGGCCGGGTCGCCGCTGTCCGCGCGTTTCGCCGCGGCGGTCGGCGAACGCGGCGCCTGGCAGGGCGAGGTCGAATTCCGCCGGCGCGCCAGCGGCAGCTATCCGGCGTGGCTGGTGGTGTCGGCGGTGCGCTCCGGCGCAGGCCGCGGCGCAATCTCCCATTACATCGCCATCTCGGTGGACATCACCGACCGCAAGCGGACCGAAGCGCGGGTGCAGTTCCTGGCCGACCACGACGTGCTCACCGAACTGCCGAACCGCTCGCTCTGCATCGCACGTCTCGGCGAGGCCCTGCGGGCGGCTGAAGTCTCGGGCGACCGGGTGGCCGTGCTGTTCATCGACCTCGACCGCTTCAAGTCGATCAACGACACGCTCGGCCACCACGTGGGCGACGCCCTGCTCCGTTCGGTGGCGGGCCGGTTGTCGCAGGCAGTACGCGGCGACGATACGGTCAGCCGCCTGGGCGGTGATGAGTTCGTCGTGATCCTGCGTGGTGTGCACGATGCCGGCGAGATCCGCGCCATCGTCGAGGAACGGCTGATACCGCTGATCCGGGCGCCGCACGACGGCGAGGGCCACGAGCTGCGGGTGTCCTGCAGCATCGGCATCGCGGTCTACCCCGAGGACGGCGGCGACCTCGACGAGCTGATGCGCCGCGCCGACGCAGCGATGTACGAGGCCAAGTCTTCGGGCCGTGACCAGTTCCGCTTCTTCTCGTCGGCGCTCGACCAGATCGCACGCGAGCGCCGCACGGTCGAGCAGCACCTGCGCAGCGCGCTCGACCACGGCGAGCTGGAAATGCACTATCAGCCGCGCATCGATGCCCGTACGCTGCAGGTGGTGGGCGCGGAAGCGCTGATGCGCTGGAAACATCCGGAACTCGGGCAGGTGCCGCCGTCGCAGTTCATCCCGATCGCAGAGGAGACCGGGCTGATCCGGCCGCTGGGACTGTGGGCGGTGCAGCAGGTCTGCGCTCTGCTGCAGCGCTGGCGGGCGGAAGGCCGTGCGCCGCTGGTGCTGTCGGTCAACCTGTCGGCGGTCCAGCTCGCGGACAACGCGCTGCTGGAGTGGCTTACGGCCTTCGCCGCCGAAGGCGCCATCGACATGGGGCTGCTTGAACTGGAGATCACCGAAACCCAGCTGATGGAAAATGCCGGCGCCGCCGGCGAAGGGCTGGCGGCCTTGCGTGCGCTCGGGCTGCGTTTCTCGATCGACGACTTCGGCACCGGCTATTCGAGCCTCGCCTATCTGAAGCGGTTGCCGATCGACAAGCTGAAGATCGACCGCTCGTTCGTGCAGGAACTGCTCTCCGACGCGACCGACCTGGCCATCGTGCGGGCGATCATGGCGCTGGGCCACAACCTCGGACTGGGGGTCGTGGCCGAGGGCGTGGAATCGTTAGCGGTGGCCCATCAGCTGAACCTGCTGGGCTGCGACGAACTGCAGGGCTACCACTTCGCGCAGCCGATGCCGGTGACGACATTGGAATCCTGGCTGCAGCGGCGGGCGTCGGCACCGCCGATGGCACTGCTGCCTTCGACACTGCGCAGCGAGCGCTGACCGCCCCGCACCCGCGATCAGCTCGGCTTGGGGGTCGCCGGCTCGTCGCCCGGCTTCGGGCCCACCGGTTTGACCGGCTCCTTCGGCTCTTCGTTGGGATGCTCGTGCGGCGTTCCGGACGCGGATGCTGCCGCATCGAGCGACGTCGCGTCGGCCGTGTTGCCGGTGCCGGACCGTACAGGTATGCGCGGCTCCGGCGATGGATGCAGGGCTTCGCCGCCGTGCGGCGTGGAATCGATTGGGGGCATGGAATCTCTCATTGATGGACCAAACAGCCAGGATCGTCCCGCGTGGACTTGGTACTTCTTGTAGGAGCACATCGCGTCGCCAGGTTCCGACCGCGCGCCGGCCCACGTCTAACGGGTCCTGTCGCCTACAGACGCGATGCGGTTGCGCCGACGCGGGCTGCCTGCAGTACTCCCTACGCTTGGTCGCACTGGATGACCAGTACCTACATCACCACCCGAGGAGTTCACCATGACCAGCAAGTTCCTGTCGATCACCCTGCGCACCCTGACGGCCACCGCTCTGCTTGGCGCTGCCGCAGTGCACGCACAGGGCACGCCGCCGAATCCGGCCTCGCCGAACCCCGCAACCGGCGTCGGCACGACGGACTCGCAGGGAACCCCGAAGGGCGAGACGGGTACGCCTTATGGCGGCGGCACCGGCGCACGCACCACGGCGCCGATGGGCTCGTCGTCCATGGGTTCTTCCTCGACCATGAACAATACGCCGTCTACCGCACCGATGCGCTCGACTCCGATGCGTCCGGCCCGCGCCGACCGCAACTGATCGGCCCTGCGCTGACGACGGCCGGGCCTGCGCGCCCGGCTTTTTAATTTCTATCTGTCACTGCCTGCCATGCATCCGCTGACCCGAATCGCCTGCACCGTTGCCTTGACGGCTGCGTCCACTTTCGCTTTGGCCTCCCTGCCTTCGCCCGCAGCGTCCGGGGACGTGCGCGCCGTGCAGGAGTGGGTGCGGAAAGGCCAAGACAATGTCGGACAGCCCTATGCGGTAATCGACAAGAAGAATGCGGCGATCCATGTGTTCGATGGCAAGGGTGCACTGCGGGGCGCGTCGCCGGTGCTGCTGGGCCTTGCCCGCGGCGACGATTCGGTGCCGGGCATCGGCGAGCGGCCGATGAAGTCGATACAGCCGCATGAGCGAACCACGCCTGCCGGTCGTTTCGTCACCGAACCCGGTGTCAATACCGGCGGAGAAGACATCGTCTGGATCGACTACGACGCAGCGGTGTCGATGCACCGGGTCCGAACTGCCAACGCGCAGGACCGTCGGCTGCAGCGGCTCGCAAGCCGGACCGTGGCCGACAACCGGATTTCCTACGGTTGCGTGAACGTTCCCGCCGACTTCTACGACCGCGTTATCAAGCCACTGTTCGGCCAGAGCGCGGGAGTGGTGTACGTGTTGCCCGAAACAAGGCCGCTTGCCTCTCTGCTCCCACGCTGACCCCGCTGCGGCAGGTATTGCGCCCGTCTCGCCGGCAGGCCGATGCGCCGCAGGACTACAGGACCGCTCTGGCGCGTCGCCTTAAGTTGATCGCCCAATCCACAGGAGATCACCATGAAAAAAGCCCTCGTCGGATCTGCACTGCTGGCAGGTCTGCTCGCACTGGCCGGCTGCGACCGCAAGGAGCCCGCCACCAGCACGACGGTAACGCCCGACACTAGCCAGACTGCCCCTGCCGGCACGTCGCCCAGCACCACTGCGCCAGTGGCTCCGGACTCGCCCGCGTCGGCAGGCGGCACCGGCGCCCCGATGGGCGGTTCAATGCCACCCACGACGCAGCCCGACGCTCCTGCAGGCGCGACCGGCTCCGGCGGCATGGGCAGCAGCAGCGATAGCACCGGCACGACCGGCGGACTCGGCACCGCGGGCGGGATGGGCAGCACGCCGACCCCGTCGTCGCCCAACGCGACCACCGGCCAGCCGACGCCACCGCCTGCTGAAGCCCCGGGTACGGCGGCACCGGCGCAATCGGCACGCTGATCGTCCGATCGGCGATTTCGTCGGGCAGCGAAGCGAATACACCCCGCCACGCAGGTTAGAATTCTGGCTTGTCGGGGCGTAGCGCAGCCTGGTAGCGCATCTGGTTTGGGACCAGAGGGTCGTGAGTTCGAATCCCACCGCCCCGACCATTCATTTGGAAAGCCGCAGTTCTTTTAGAGCGCTGCGGCTTTTTTCATGGCCACGGCGCATCAGATCAGCGCGCGCAGTTCGCGGGCCGCGTCTTCCAGCAGCGGCAGCATGGGGCGGACGAAATGGTCCGATTTCCGCTCGGAAGACGCACCCACGACGTTCAGCGCCGCCACGGTACGGCCCTGCATGTTGCGCAAGGGGACGGCGAGCGCATGCACGCCCAGTTCGTGCTCTTCGCTGGCGAAGCACCAATCCTGCCGCCGTGCGGCGGCGACCGCCTTGCGCAGGCCGGCCAGCGTCGTGGTCGTCAGCGGGGTCAGCCGCGGCAAGGTTCTGCCGCGGCACCACTGCGCGAACGCCACACTGTCCAGCGCAGAGAGGAGCATCTGCCCGGTGGACGTCGCATGCGCCGGCAGCCGAGCCCCCAGATGCAACCCGTAGGCGGTGACCCGGTCGGGCGTGCCGTAGACCCCGCTGCGCGCCACGATCACCACCTCATCGCCGTCTAGGACCACCGCCGAGAACGACGCCTGCGTCGCAGCCGCCAGCCGGTTGAGGGTCGGCTGCAACACGCGGGGCAGGCGCGCCGATGCGAGATAGCTGCCGGAAAAGCGCAGCACCTTGGGCGACAGCCAGAAATACCCGTCTTCGGTTTCCAGATAGCCGAGGTGCGCGAGCGTCAGCAGGTGACGCCGGGCGGCGGCGCGGGTCAGGCCGGTGCGCTGGGCGGTCAATGTCGCATTGAGCCGCTGGCGCTCCGTGTCGAAGCTCTCCAGCACCGCCATGCCCTTGGCCATGCCTTCGATCAGATCGGCTGCCGCGATCGCCATGGGCCCACTCCTGCATAAAAAATGATGGATTGCGCGATCATCGCGCAATCCCATCGGTGATCGCACAACGGCTGCAGCACGCACTTTCTCCTCGAAACGGCTCTTCTTACGCTTGAGGTTCCCCCTCAACCTCTTGAAAGAACCCCATGCGCACCCAGGTCGTGATCGTCGGCGCCGGCCCTGCCGGCCTGCTGCTCGGGCAGTTGCTGCACACCGCCGGCATCGACAACGTGATCGTCGAACGCCAGACCGGCGACTACGTGCTCGGCCGGATCCGCGCTGGCGTGCTGGAGCAGACCACGCTCGACCTGCTGGAGCGCGCCGGCGTGGCGGCGCGGGCGCACGCCGAGGGCCTGCCGCACAACGGCATTGAACTGCTGTTCAGCGGCGCGCGCCACCGCATCGACCTTCATGTACTCAGCGGCGGCAAGCGGGTGATGGTGTATGGCCAGACCGAGGTGACCCGCGACCTGATGGCCGCCCGTGCCGCAGCGGGCCTGCGCACCATCTACGGCGCGCACGACGTCAGCCTGCACGGCTTCGACGGCGCCGCGCCGTCGGTCCGCTTCACCACCGGCGAAGGCGCGGATACGGTCGCGCAGGAAATCGCCTGCGATTTCATCGCCGGCTGCGACGGCTACCACGGCGTGTCGCGCCGCAGCGTGCCGGCGTCTGCCCTGCAGACCTACGAGAAGGTCTACCCGTTCGGTTGGCTGGGGGTGCTGGCCGACGTGCCGCCCGTCTCGGAGGAGCTGATCTATGCCAACACCCCCCGGGGCTTCGCGCTCTGCAGCATGCGCAGCGCGACCCGCAGCCGCTACTACCTGCAGGTGCCGGCCGACGAGGATGTCGCGCGCTGGACCGACGAGGCGTTCTGGGACGAACTACGGACCCGGCTCGACCCCGAGGCCCGCGAGCGACTGGTGACTGGCCCGTCGCTGGAGATGAGCATCGCGCCGCTGCGCAGCTTCGTCGCCGAGCCGATGCGCTTCGGCCGTCTGTTCCTGGCGGGCGATGCGGCGCACATCGTGCCGCCGACCGGCGCCAAGGGCCTGAACCTCGCAGCCTCCGATGTCGGTTTCCTGTTTGATTCCCTCCAGGAGCACTACGGCGACCGCAGCAGCGCCGGCATCGACGCCTATTCCGACCGCTGCCTGCGCCGTGTCTGGAAGGCCGAGCGCTTCTCCTGGTGGTTCACGTCGCTGATGCACCGCTTCCCCGACACCGGCGCTTTCGGACAGAAGATCCAGGAAGCCGAACTCGATTACCTCGTGCAGTCGCAGGCGGCTTCCACCGCCTTGGCGGAGAACTATGTCGGCCTGCCCTTCGACCGCCGCTGACGCGGTCAGGATGGGCACGCCGCCCCGGCCGCTCGCCGGCATCGTGGTGACGATCGCGCTCCACCTGCGCGGAGTTATCAGCAGCTGGCGGGGCTGACACCGTTAGGCCACCATCGGTCCGAACGACCCCAGCGGCGAACGCGTCATACAGAAAAGCCGAAATACATGCTATCGAATGAATAGCATGCTGCGCCCACCCTGCGGGCGCAAAGGCCGGATTTCGTTCTGAAGATCTGCCTCAGCGGCCACCCGGTTTGCGCCGCGGCCCGCCGTTGTCGCGGGGCGGCAGGCCGGTGTGCTGGGTCAGCAGCCGCCCGCGTACCGGCGCGACCTTGTTCGGCTTGCCGATGCCGCCCGCCGGAGCGACCGACGCGCCCGCCTTCACCGGCGTCGAGTTCTTGCGGCGCGCACTTTGGTAGCTGCCGTCGGTCAGCGGCTGGAAGGTCGGGATCAGGTGGTGCTTGCCGTTGCCGATCAGGTCGGCGCGGCCCATGGCCTTGAGGGCGTCGCGCAGCAGCGGCCAGTTGTTGGGATCGTGGTAGCGCAGGAAGGCCTTGTGCAGCCGGCGCCGCTTGTCGCCCCGCACGATGTCCACAGTCTCGGTCTCGCGGCCGACCTTGCGCAGCGGGTTGCGGTTGCTGTGGTACATCGCGGTGGCGGTGGCCATCGGCGACGGGTAGAAGGTCTGGACCTGGTCGGCGCGGAAGCCGTTCTTCTTCAGCCAGATCGCCAGGTTCATCATGTCTTCGTCGCTGGTGCCGGGGTGCGCCGCGATGAAGTACGGGATCAGATACTGCTTCTTGCCCGCCTCGGCCGAGAACTTCTCGAACATCTGCTTGAAGCGGTCGTAGCTGCCGATGCCGGGCTTCATCATCTTCGACAGCGGCCCCTGCTCGGTGTGCTCGGGGGCGATCTTCAGGTAGCCACCGACGTGGTGCTGCACCAGTTCCTTCACGTACTCGGGACTCTGCACCGCCAGGTCGTAGCGCAGGCCGGAACCGATCAGGATCTTCTTGATGCCGCGCAGCGCCCGCGCCCGGCGGTAGATCTTGATCAGCGGATCGTGGCTGGTGTTGAGGTTCGGGCAGATGCCCGGGTACACGCAGCTCGGCTTGCGGCAGGCGGCCTCGATCTCGGGCGTGCGGCAACCGATGCGGTACATGTTGGCTGTGGGCCCGCCCAGATCGGAAATCGTGCCGGTGAAGCCCTTGACCTTGTCGCGGATCTCCTCGACCTCGCGGATGATCGATTCCTCCGACCGGCTCTGGATGATCCGGCCCTCGTGCTCGGTGATCGAGCAGAAGGTGCAGCCGCCGAAGCAGCCGCGCATGATGTTCACGCTGAAGCGGATCATCTCCCAGGCCGGAATCTTCGTTGCGCCGTCGTGGCCACCCTGCTCGTCCGCATAACGCGGATGCGGGCTGCGGGCGTACGGCAGGTCGAACACATGGTCCATCTCGGCCGTGGTGAGCGGGATCGGCGGCGGGTTGATCCACACGTCGCGCGCCGTGGCGCCCTCGCCGTGCGCCTGCACCAGCGCGCGGGCGTTGCCCGGGTTGGTCTCCAGGTGCAGCACCCGGTTGGCATGGGCGTAGAGCACTGGGTCGGAGCGCACCTGCTCGTAGCTCGGCAGGCGGATCACGCTGCGGTCGCGCGGCGGCACCTTCAGCTTCACCGACGGGTTGGGCACGAACACCATCGGCTGGATCGCCGGATTCGCGTCGGCCCGGCGGGCTGCGAGGGCTGCACGTGCCTGGGCGCCGGCGGCCTCCGCATCCGCCGCGACGGTCTGCGCCTCGTCTTCCTTGGCGCAGGTGGCACCGTTGGCCTTGGCCTGGTCGGACACCATCAGGTACGGATTGACGTGCGCCTCGACCCGGCCCGGGGTGTCGACGGTGGTCGAGTCGATCTCGAACCACGCGTCCTCCGGCATGGTTCGGCGCACGAAGGCGGTGCCGCGCACGTCGGTGATCTGCTGCACCGGCTCGCGCGCGGCCAGCCGGTGGGCGATCTCGACGATGGCCCGCTCGGCATTGCCGTACAGCAGCAGGTCGCACTTGGCATCGACCACGATGCTGCGGCGGACCTTGTCGGACCAATAGTCGTAATGGGCGATGCGGCGCAGCGAACCTTCGATACCGCCGAGCACGATCGGCACGTCGTTCCAGGCTTCGCGGCAGCGCTGCGAATAGACGATCGCCGCCCGGTCGGGCCGGCGGCCGCCCACGTCGCCCGGGGTGTAGGCATCGTCGCTGCGGATCTTCCGGTCGGCGGTGTACCGGTTGATCATCGAATCCATGTTCCCGGCGGTCACGCCGAAGAACAGGTTGGGCTTGCCGAGCGCACGGAACGGCTCGGCGCTCTGCCAGTCGGGCTGGGCGATGATGCCGACCCGGAACCCCTGCGCCTCCAGCATGCGGCCGATCACCGCCATGCCGAAGCTGGGATGGTCGACATAGGCGTCGCCGGTGACGATGACGATGTCGCAACTGTCCCAGCCGAGCGCGGCCATCTCCTCGCGCGAGGTCGGCAGGAACTTGGCCGTGCCGAAACGCGCCGCCCAGTACTTGCGGTAGCTGGTCAGCGGTTTCGCGGCGCGAGCGAACAGAGAAACGTCGACAGGGGCGTTCATCGGGGCTTTCGGGGGGAGGCCCGCGATTTTAGGCGCCCCGCCCCTTTCCGGCCACCGATAGGGCTACTGCCCCGGCAGCGCCTCAGCGCTGCAGCACGACCTGGCCGCGGATCTCGCCGCCGGGGTTCTTCGCGGTGTGGATGTTGATGTACCAGCGGCCGGCCAGCAGATCCTGCACCTGGGCCGGGGTGATCGTCGCCTCGCCTTCGATCGTCGGATAGGTCAGCGGGCTCTTGAACGGCACCACCACCGGGCCGTTGGACGCCACGTCGGCCGGGCCGTGGAAATGCGCGGCGGTTGCCGGGCCGCTCAGGCCGGAATAGTCCACCTTCCAGCGCAGGCCGCCGGTGTCCTTGTTCAGCCAGACCTGCGCCACGCCCTGGCCCATCGTCTGGACCGGCGGCACCTGGGCATCGCCGCTCAGGCGTGCCTGCATCAGGGCAGTGTTGGACGTGACCGTGGTGCAGCCGGCGGCCAGTGCCACGATGGCGCTGGCGGCCAGCAGGGAGAAGGTGCTGCGGCGGGACAAAGACATGATCGCTCCGGTAATTTGTAAGCGCGCGATCTTGTGCGCCTGCTCCAAGCCGAATGCAACCGGATGCAACGTGCCCCCGCCGCCCCCCGGCGCCTTGGGTAGCGTGGCGGGATGGATGCATCACCCCACGACCTTCCCCCGGCCGCGCGGGCCGTCGTCGATTTCTGGCGCGAAGCCGGGCCGACCCGCTGGTTCGCCAAGGACGACGATTTCGACCGCCGCTTCCGCGCCCGTTTTCTCGACGCGCACGAGGCAGCCGCCCGCGGCGACCACGACGACTGGCAAGCCACCCCGGAAGGCGCCCTGGCGCTGGTCCTGCTGCTCGACCAGTTCCCGCGCAACAGCTTCCGTGGCAGCGCCCGGGCCTTCGCAACCGACGGGCAGGCCCTCGACATCGCGGCGCATGCCGTCGACCGCGGCGACGACCGGCGCGTCGATGCGCCGCTGCAGCCCTTCTTCTACATGCCGTTCATGCACTCCGAAACGCTGGCCGACCAGGAACGCTGCGTGGAACTCAGCGGGCGCATCGGCGGATCGACGCTGGAGTACGCCATCCTGCACCGGAACATCATCGAGCGCTTCGGACGTTTCCCGCACCGCAACCCGGTCCTCGGTCGCAGCACGACGGAGGCGGAGCAGGCGTTCCTGGACCAGGGCGGCTTCAAGGGCTGAGCGCCCTGGCGGTCAGCGGCGCTCGATCATCTGGCCGCGGATCTCGCCGCCCGGGTGGCGCGCCGTGTGGACGTTCACGTACCAGCGTCCGGCCAGCAGGTCGGCCGCTTGGGCCGGCGTCAGCGTCGCGCGGCCCTCGTAGGCGGGCGTGACCGGCAGCGTGAAGGCGATCACCGGCGGCGCATTCGATCCGATGGGGGCCGGGCCGTGGAAGTGGGCCATCGTCGCCGGCCCGCTCAGGTTCTCGTACGCCATCTTCCAGCGCAGCAGATAGGTCTTGCGGTCGAGCACCGCATCGACCGTGCCGGTAGCCATGCTCGCCACCGGCGGCACCTCGTTGCTACCTGCGAGCCGGGTGGTGAAGGTCGCGAGGTGGGCGTACGGGTCCGGCTTCGGCGGCGTGGTGCACGCCGCCAGGAGAACAGCTGCGCCGGCCAGCAGGGCGACGGCACCTACGCGGTGCGCGGGGCGGATGGACGAAGAAGTCATGAATAGCTTCCTAGGGAGGGGACGACGGCGACCGGCCATTCTTCCACGCAAGTCGTCGCTCACGGCGCCGTCAGCGGCGCGTCGACGGGTTGCCGATAATCGGGCGATATGCATATGCCCCCGCCCGATTCGCCCGACCGGCCCCGACCGGAATCCCTGCGCGCCCTGTTCATCGCGTTCACCCTGCTCGCCCTGCAGGGCTTCGGCGGGGTGCTCGCCATCGTGCAGCGCGAAGTGGTCGAGCGGCGCGGCTGGCTGTCGCGCGAGGAATTCATCGAGGAATGGGCCGTCGCCCAGGTGATGCCGGGGCCGAACGTGGTCAACCTGTCGCTGATGCTCGGTGGCCGGTGGTTCGGCTGGCGCGGCGCGTTGACCGCGCTCGCCGGCATGCTGGCGGTGCCGCTGCTGGTGGTGCTGGTGCTCGCCTTTTTCTATTCGCGCTTTCAGGACGTGCCAGCGGTGGCCGGCGCGCTGCGGGGCATGGGCGCGGTGGCGGCGGGGCTGATTGTCGCGACCGGCCTCAAGCTGATGCCGGCGTTGCGCAACCATCCGCTCGGCACGCCGATGTGCATCGCCCTCGGCGCCGCCTGCTTCGTCTGCGTGGCGATCTTCCGCATCCCGCTGCTCGCCGTGCTGGCGGTGCTGGGCGCCCTCGCCTGCGGGCTCACCTGGCGCAAGCTGTCCGACTGAAGGAGCCGCTGCGATGACGATCCACTTGCAGGCCGCGGACTGGTGGGCCCTGTTCGGCCAGTACCTGATGATGTCGCTCCTTTCGATCAGCGGCGCGATCACGATGGTGCCCGAGATGCACCGCTACCTGGTCGAGCGGCACGGCTGGCTGACCGACCCGCAATTCAGTGCATCGGTCGCGATCGCGCAGGCCGCGCCCGGCCCCAACGTGCTGTTCGTCGCGCTGATGGGCTGGCAGGTCGGCCTGAACGCCGGCGGCGGCCCGGATGCGGGCGTGGGCGCCTGGATGCTAGCCGCCCTGGGCCTGTCGATCACGATGACCGGCATCCTGCTGCCGAGTTCGCTGCTCAGCTATCTGGCCGCGCAATGGAGCCAGCGCAACCGGCACCGCCGTTCGGTCCGGGCCTTCCGCCAGGGCATGGGGCCGCTGATCATCGGCCTGCTGATCGCGACCGGCTGGGTGCTGGTCAACGGCGGCGGGGAGACCTCGGCCCGCTGGACCGTTTGGGCGACCGCCGGCGTGACGGCGCTGATCGTGTGGCGCACCAAGATCCACCTGCTGTGGCTGCTGGGCGCGGGCGCGGTGATCGGCGGCATGGGCTGGCTCTGACGCGGGCGTACGACCGGGCCCACAAGGGCGCATCGGATCGAAAAGCGGCTCTTTCGCCCGCCGCTTCTGCGCCAGCAGCTATCGAAAACATAGCATCCGACGCTTGGAGCAGTCTTGCGCTTTCGTGCGCGTAGGCAGGCTCCCGATCACGTATTTCCTACCGACCCGACAGGCCCGGCGCTCCGCTTCCGGCCCGCGACGCATCTCTTGACCGGCCAAAGACGCGGCGGGCGCACGCCACAGTCACCGCAATCCATCGTTTTTCTGGAGCGATCATGCGGCCCACCGGCTCTCTGCGCGTACGCGAATTCACCGTGCATTCCTTCGACGGCCAACCGGCGACCGTCACCGAGCACCAGGACTACATCGACACCCGCGCCGCCTGCGGCGGCCTGCAGCGCGCGCTGTTTCCCCGGACCTACCGTATCGCGGGCCAGCTGGTCCGCAAGCTGCGCGACCGGTTCGAGGACCCCCGTACCCGGCAAGCCTGGAAGCTGGCCTGATCGGCCTCGGGCCCGCCTGTCAGCCGCGCTGGCGCCGCGCTTCGTAAAGACAGACGCCGCTGGCGACCGAAACGTTCAGGCTCTCGACACCGCCGCGCATCGGGATGCTGATCAGGCTGTCGCACGTCTTGCGAGTCAGCTGGCGCATGCCGGGGCCTTCGGCGCCCAGGACCAGCGCCACCGGGCCTCTGAAGTCGGTTTGGTACAGCGTCTGCGGCGCATCCTCGGCAGTGCCGATGCACCAGATGTTGCGCTCCTTCAGCTCGTTCATCGTCCGGGCGAGGTTGGTGACCATGAAGTACGGCACCGTCTCGGCGGCACCGCTGGCCACCTTCGCGACCGTCGCGTTCAGGCCGACGGCATGGTCCTTGGGCGCGAGCACCGCATGGGCACCGGCGCCGTCTGCCACCCGGAGACAGGCGCCGAGGTTGTGCGGATCGGTCACGCCGTCGAGGATCAACAGCAGCGGCGGTTCGGCACCCGCATCCGCCTCGAGTTTTTCCAGCAGGTCGTCGAGCGAGCGCGCCTGCTCCAGCGGCTGCACCCGGGCCGCGACGCCCTGGTGGCCCTGGCTGCCGGCCAGCTTGGCGATCCGCAGTCCGTCCGCCTCGATCAGCCGCACGCCGGCTTCGGCCACGCGTTCCAGGAACTGCCGCATCCGCGCGTCGCGGCGTGTCGGCTCGTAGTAGATCTCGATGATGGAGGCAGGCGCCGTCTTCAGGCGCACGCCGACGGCGTGGAAGCCGAACAGAACTTTGGGGGAGGACATTCCGGAATTATCGCGGCGGCTCCCGGTGCGACCGCCCTACTCTTCCCGGATGCGGCCGGCGTCGATCGTGATGCGGCGGTCGCAGCGGGCGGCGATCGCGCGGTCGTGTGTCACCAGGACCAGCGTGGTGCCGCGTTCGCGGTTCAGCTCGAACATCAGCTGCATCACCGTCTCGCCGGTCGCGAAGTCCAGGCTGCCGGTCGGCTCGTCGGCCAGCAGCACCTCGGGCTCGACCACGAAGGCGCGGGCGAGGGCCACCCGCTGCTGCTCGCCGCCCGACAGCACCTTGGGATAGTGGCCGAGCCGCTGGCCCAGCCCGACCCGCGCCAGCATGTCGCCGGCGGCGCGTCGGGCGTCGCTGCGGCCGGCCAGTTCCAGCGGCAGCATGACGTTCTCGAGC
>CAJYQL010000064.1 GCA_913776965.1 uncultured Xylophilus sp. | reverse complement strand
CGGTTTTTCCACCCATCCAGACAAATCTTTCGACCCGCCTGAAAAAGAATCCCGACACCACCTCATCAACCCCGCCCCGCCAACTGCCACCGGAAAACTCCAGGCCGCTGCAGCGAAGCCCTCGAATGTAGCACAGGTTTACAGCGTTTCTAACTTACTGACTTAAGCCGCTATCGAATTCTCGAAGGCGTCGGCGTACATCGCAGCTACGTCGAATCCAGCCTGCTGATGAATCTCCTGGAAGCAGGTGGGGCTGGTTACGTTGATTTCGGTCACGTTATGTCCGATCACGTCCAGCCCCACCAGTAGAAGGCCGCGCTCCATCAGCAGCGGACCCAAGGCCTCCGCAGTCGCACGGTCCTGTGGCGTCAGCGGTTGCGCGACGCCCCTCCCGCCTGCGGCGAGATTGCCGCGCACCTCGCCCCCCTGGGGGATGCGGGCGAGGCAGAACGGTGCAGGCTTGCCGCCGATGATCAGCACCCGCTTGTCGCCTTCGGCAATGGCGGGCAGGAACTTCTGCACCATGACGGTCGTATCGCCGTTTCGGTTGAGCGTCTCGATGATTGCGCCCAGGTTCAACCCGTCGTCTTTCACGCGGAAGATGCCCATGCCGCCCATGCCGTCGAGCGGCTTGAGGATGACGTCGCGGTGCTCTGCATGGAACGCGCGGATCGCGGCCGCATCGCGGGTGACCAGCGTCGGCCCGATGAACTGCGGGAACTCCATGATCGCCAGCTTCTCGGGATGGTCGCGCAGCGCCCGCGGCTTGTTGAAGACGCGGGCACCTTCACGTTCGGCCTGCTCCAGCAGGTGGGTCGCGTAGAAGTATTCGGAGTCGAACGGCGGGTCCTTGCGCATCAGGACCGCGCCGAAGCGGTGCAGCGGCTGCGGCTCGGTCACCGGACTGGCCGCGAACCAGTCCTGTGCATCGCCGGTGAGGCGGAGTTCGCGGACCCGGGCAGTGACGACACCGCCGCTCTGCCACGCCAGGTCCTGCGGCTCGCAGGCCGCCAGCGTGTGCCCGCGCCGCTGGAACTCGCGCATCATGGCGAAGGTGGTGTCCTTGTAGATCTTGAAGGACTCGAGCGGATCGGCGATGAAGAGCAGGTGCATGGGGCGGACGCTTGCTGAAGAGGGGACGGCCGCCGCACCGGACATCAGGCGCGGGGCTGGGCGCGATATTGTTGTACGAACAGCGCGATCGCGCCGGCGACCACGCCCCAGAAGGCTGAGCCGATGCCGGCGATGACCACGCCGCTCAGGGTGACCAGGAACGTGATGAGCGCCGCCTCGCGATGCCGCTCGTCGTGCAGGGCGGCCTGCAGGCCGCTGCCGATCGTCCCGAGCAGCGCCAGGCCGGCGATGGCCGCCACCAGCTCGGCCGGGAAGGCGGTCAACAGACCGGTGACCGCCACCCCGAAGATGCCGAGCAGCAGGTAGATCAACCCGCAGCTCACTGCCGCCGTGTAGCGGCGGTCCGGATCGGGATGGGCCTCCCGGCCCATGCAGATGGCGGCGGTGATCGCACTGAGGTTGAGGGCGAACGCACCGAACGGCGCCAGCACCAGCGTGGCGATGCCCGTCAGCGTGACGATCCGCGAGACGGGCAGGTCATAGCCGGCCGCCCGGATCGCCGCGACGCCCGGCAGGTTCTGCGATGCCATGGTGACGATGAAAAGCGGGAGCGCCAGCCCGATGCACGACTGCCACGAGAAGACCGGCATCGTGAATACCGGAGTCGCCAAGGAAAAATGCACTTCAGCGCCCGCCAGCTCTCCGCGAGCAGCTACGAAAAAGATAGCAACTACCAAAGTCCAGGGCACTGCGTAGCGGGGCGCCAGGCGCCGGCCGAGCAGATAGGCCAGCAGCATGGCGACGACCAGCGGCAACGCCGTCTGCGCGGCGGTGAACGCCTGCAGGCCGAAGCGCGCCAGCACGCCGGCGAGCAGCGCCGATGCCAGGGCGACGGGGATGCGGTTCATCGTCCGCTCGAACCAGCCGGTCGCGCCGGCAACAACCACCAGTGCGGCCGAGACCATGAAGGCGCCGACCGCCTCGCCCATGCCGAAACCCGCGCCCGCGGTCGCCAGCACCGCGGCGCCCGGCGTGCTCCACGCGACCATGACCGGCTTGCGCCACCAGAGCGACGGCACCGCGGTGCAGAGCCCCATCCCGATCCCCAGCGCCCAGACCCAGGAAGTGATGACCTCGGGCGTCGCGCCGAACGCCCGCGCCGCCTGGAAGACGATCGCGATCGAGCTGGTGAAGCCGACCAGCACCGCGACGAAGCCGGCGGTCGCCGCCGACAGGCTCAGGTCGCGGAAGACGCTGCGGCGGACGCGCTCGGCCACGCCTCAGATCTCGATCTTCGAGCCCATCTCGACCACCGCGTTGCTCGGCAGATTGAGGAAGTCGGCGGCCGCGCTGGCGTTGTGGTGCATCTGCGCGAACAGCTTTTCGCGCCAGGGCGCCATGCCGCTGCCGATGGTCGGGATGACGGTGTCGCGCGACAGGAAATAGCTGGTGGTCATGGCGTCGAGCGTGCAGCCGTGGCGGCGCAGCTGGGCCAGTGCCTGCGGGATGTCCGGATCGTCCTTGAAGCCGTAGTGGATCACCACCTGCCAGCAGTTGTCGTCCAGCGGCTGCACGTCCAGGCGGCGCTCCGGCCCGATCCGCGGCACCTCATGGCTGCGGACGGTGACGAAGATGTTCTGCGCGTGCAGTACTTTGTTGTGCTTGAGGTTGTGCAGCATCGCGTTGGGCACGGTGCCGGGCTCGGCGGTAAGGAACACGGCGGTGCCGTCGACCCGGGTGGGCGGATGCACGAAGACCGCCTCGAGGAAGGCCGGCAGCTCGATCGCGTCCTCGCGCAGCTTGGTGTTGAGCAGCTCGCGGCCGCGCTTCCAGGTCGTCATGAGCGTGAACACCGCGCCGCCGATCAGCAGCGGGAACCAGCCGCCGGCGAACAGCTTGAGCAAATTCGACGAGAAGAAGGCCAGATCGATCACGAAGAACACGCCGGTCGCGCCGATGCACAGCGCCAGCGGGTATTTCCAGCCGTAGCGGATCACGAAGAAGGTCAGCACCGTGGTGATCAGCATGTCGAGCGTGACCGCAATGCCGTAGGCGGCCGCCAGGTTGCTCGACGAGCGGAACATCACCACCGCCAGCACGATCGCGACGAACAGACCCCAGTTGACGAAGGGGATGTAGATCTGGCCGGTATCGCGTTCGCTGGTGTGCTCGATGTTGAGCCGCGGCAGGTAGCCTAGCTGGATCACCTGCTTGGTGATGCTGAAGGCGCCGGAGATCAGCGCCTGCGAGGCGATCACCGTCGCCATCGTGGCCAACAGCACCAGCGGCACCAGCGCCCAGTCCGGAGCCATCTTGAAGAAGGGGTTCTGCACCGCGGTGGGATCGGCCAGCAGCAGCGCGCCCTGGCCGAAGTAGTTGAGCGTGAGCGCCGGCATCACGACCGCGAACCAGGCGATGCGGATCGGCCGCTTGCCGAAGTGGCCGAGGTCGGCGTAGAGCGCCTCGGCACCGGTCACGCACAGCACCATCGCCCCGAGGATGATGAAGGTGACCAGCGGATGCAGCACGATGAAGCGCAGCGCGTAGTACGGGTTCAGCGCCTTCAGGATCTCCGGATGGCCGACGATGTGGCTCACCCCGAGCACCGCGATGGCGCCGAACCAGACCAGTGTGATCGGCCCGAAGAACTTGCCGATGCCGCCGGTGCCGCGCTTCTGCACCGCGAACAGCGCGAAGAGCACGATCAGGGTGAGCGGGATCACGTACTGCCGGAAGGTGGGCGAGACGACCTCCAGCCCCTCGACCGCCGACAGCACCGAGATCGCTGGGGTGATGACCCCGTCGCCGTAGAAGAGCGAGGTGCCGAAGATGCCGATCAGCAGCAGCCCGGCCCGCAGCCGGGGCTTGTCCTTCACCGCGAGCGAGGCCAGCGCCAGCATCGCGACCAGGCCGCCCTCGCCGTTGTTGTCGGCCCGCAGCACCAGCACGACGTACTTCAGCGCGACGATGATCACCAGCGTCCAGAAGAACATCGACAGCACGCCGTAGACGTTCTCGGGCAGGAAGGGGACGTGGCCGGTGTGGAAGACCTCCTTCACCGCATACAGGACGCTGGTTCCGATGTCGCCGTAGACGACACCGATGGCGCCCAGGGTCAGGGCCGGAAGCGAGGATTTGGAGGTGGACACGCGGGCACGGAGCCGGCCCCGGGAGCCGGTCTGGAGCGAGGGGGACCGCTATTGTGCGCCCGGGTCGCAGAAGTGATGTGGCGGCGCAACAACTGGATGCGCCCCCGGCGCAGCGCTATTCGTAGACCTCGGCTTCGGGGTCGGTGGCCTCCAGCTCGTAGCTGGCCGCCAGCATCGCCAGGCGGCCGATCACGCCGTACATGTAGAAGCGGTTGGGCGCCTCGGCAGCGGACTTGCCGCCGGGCTGCATCAGGTGGGCGCTGTCGTCGAAATCCAGCGGGACGACGCTGGCGCCCGGCGAGGCCAGGCTCTCGTCGGGCCCGCGCCGGCCGTTGACCCGGTAGAAGCCGCCGACCACATAGCGGTCCATCATGTAGACGACCGGCTCGGCCGACGCCTTGCCGACGTGTTCCGACGTGGGCACGCCTTCCTGCACGATCAGGTTGCGCGGCAGGGTACCGTCGTCGCCGCGCAGGTCGATGCCGTCGAGGTCGCGGGCGTCCCGCACCGTGGCGACACCGCGGGTCTCGGCTGCCAGCACGCCTTCGCCGGCGTTGTCGGGCTTGACGATGACGAAGGGCTTTTCGCCGATGCCGTATTCCTTGTACTTGCGCCGCACCCGCGCCAGCACCGCATCGACCTGCTCGGCCAGGGTGGCGCGGCCCTCGGGTGCCGCCAGGTCGATGTCGCCGCAGGCGCCGAAGAGCGAATGCACCAGCCAGGGATCGATGCCGAGCATCTTGCCGAAGCGCTTGGACACGTCCTCGTAGTTGCGGAAGTGGGTGCTCTTGCGGCGCACCGTCCAGCCGGCGTGCAGCGGCGGCAGCAGGTACTGCTCGTGCAGGTCCTCGAGGATGCCGGGGGCCCCCGCCGACAGGTCGGTGTTGAGCAGCACGGTGCAGGGGTCGAAATAGCGGGTCGCGAGCCGGCCGCGGATGCGCACCACCGGTTCGAGCGTGACGATCTCGCCGCTGGGCAGCTGGCGCACGGTGGTGTCGGTGATCGTCGGGTCGACCGAGCCGATCCGCACGTTCAGGCCGGCCGAGTGGAAGATCTTCGCCAATTGGGCGACGTTGGCGAGGTAGTCGGGGCTGTCGCTGTGGTTGGCGGGGATCAGCAGCAGGTTGCGGGCTTCCGGGCAGATCTTCTCGATCGCGGCCATGGCCGCCTGCACCGCCAGCGGCACCATCTGGCTGGTGAGGTGGTTCCAGCCGACCGGAAACAGGCTGGTGTCGACCGGGGCGAGCTTGAAGCCGGCATTGCGCAGATCCACCGAGCTGTAGAACGGCGGCGTGTGCTCCATCCACTCCAGCCGGAACCAGCGCTCGATCGCCGGCATGGAGTCGAGGATGCGCTGCTCGAGCTCGTTGATCGGGCCCGTGAGGGCGGTGATGAGATGCGGAACCATGCGGCCCTCTAGTGACTGACAACGACCGACATGCGGCGACTGCGACCGGGTGGCGCAGAGAATTCTAGGAACGCCGGGCCGGCGCCTCCGTGTGCAAGCGTAAGGCGCCGCGCCGCGCCGCGCCGCGGGCGGCGCAGGCGCCTCAGGTGCGGATCTCGCCCTTGCCCAGCACCACCCATTTGAGCGAGGTGAGACCCTCCAGCCCCACCGGACCACGCGCATGGAACTTGTCGGTGCTGATCCCGATTTCTGCGCCCAGGCCGTATTCGAAACCGTCGGCGAAGCGGGTGCTGGCGTTGACCATCACGCTCGCCGAATCGACCTCGCGCAGGAAGCGCTGGGCGTGAATGTGGTCGCGGGTCAGGATCGCGTCGGTGTGGTGCGAGGAATAGCGGTTGATGTGGGCGATCGCCTCGTCCACCCCCTCCACCACCTTGATGCTGATGATCGGCGCGAGGTATTCCTCCGACCAGTCGGCCTCGGTGGCGTCGGCCAGCCGGGCGCCGGGCACGTCGGCCAGGAGGGCGCGCGCCTCGGCGTCGCAGCGCATCTCGACGCCCTTCTCGGCATAGACGGCGCCGATCCGCGGCAGGAACGCCGCCGCCACGCCGCGGGCGACCAGCAGGCCCTCGCTCGCGTTGCAGGGGCTGTACTTCTGGGTCTTGGCGTTGTCGGCGACGGTGACGGCCATCGCGATGTCGCAGGGATCGTCCACATAGGTGTGGCAGTTGCCGTCCAGATGCTTGATGACCGGCACCCTGGCTTCGCGGCTGATCCGCTCGATCAGCGACTTGCCGCCGCGCGGGATGATCACGTCCACGTATTCGGGCATCGCGATCAGCCGGCCGACCGCCTCGCGGTCGGTGGTGGCGACCAGCTGCACCGCCTCGGCCGGCAAGCCGGCCTCTTCCAATGCCTGCTGCACCAGCGCGGCCAGCGCCTTGTTGGACTCGATCGCCTCGGAGCCGCCGCGCAGGATCGCCGCATTGCCGCTCTTGATCGACAGGCTCGCCGCCTCGATGGTCACGTTGGGCCGGCTCTCGAACACCATGCCGAAGACGCCGAGCGGCACCCGCATCTGGCCGACCCGGATGCCGCTGGGCTGCTGGCGCAGGCCGGAGATCTCGCCGATAAGTTCGGGCATGGCCGCCAATTGTTCGCACCCCAGGGCGACCGTCTCGATCACGTTGGGCGTGAGCCGCAGCCGGTCGAGCATCGGGCCGGCCAGGCCGGCGGCCTCGCCACGCGCCAGGTCGCGGGCGTTGGCTTCGGCGAGCGGCGCGACGCTCTCCCGCAACCGCCGGGCCAGCGCCTTCAATGCTCTGTTTTTCGTAGCAGCATCCGCACGCGCCATAAGCGCGGACGCCTGTTTGGCCTGCAAACCGAGGGTGGTGACGTATTCGGCGACGTGGAGGGCGTTCATGGACGGGATTTTCTCACGCGCCCTGCCGGGGCGCCTCAGGCCCGGCGGGTGGGCGGCGGCGCGGCGCAGGCCCGGCAGAGCTGCTGCGCCAGCCGGTGCAGCGCCTGCCAGCCGTTCTTCGGCCAGCCGTCCTGCGGCAGGCCCTTGACGATGCCGTCGACCTGGTGCGCCGCCTGCAGCAGCCGGGCGAGGGTGCGGCCGTCGAGCCGGGGCAGCACCCGCTCGAACAGCTTTTCCCGCGGGCCCCAGACGCGCTGCTCGCGCAGCGCCATCGGCAACGGGCGGCCCGCGTCCATCGCGTCGCGCACCCGCTTCAGGCCCCGGATGTCCTCGGCCAGCGTGTAGTGGACCAGCACCTCGGCCTCGCCCTCGGCCTGCAGGCCGTCGAGCATGCGCTGCACCCGCGCGGCCTGGCCGCCGAGCACCGCTTCGGACAGCTTGAACACGTCGTAGCGCGCGACGTTGAGCACCGCCGAGGCGACCTGCTCGGCCGACAGCACGCCGGCCGGGTAGAGCAGCGCGAGCTTCTGGATCTCCTGGTGCGCGGCGAGCAGGTTGCCTTCCACCCGGTCGGCGAAGAACTGCAGGGTGCGGGTGCCCTCCTCGCCCGGCGCCACCTGCTGGCCCTGGGCCTGTAGCCGCTGGGCGATCCACTGCGGCAGCGCGGCGCGCTCGACCGGATCGACCTGCACCGCCACGCCGTTCTGCTCCAGTGCGGCGAACCAGGCACCGCTGCGGGTGGCCTTGTCGAGCCGCGGCAGCAGCACCAGGGTCAGCGTGCCGTCCTGCGCGGCGGCCTGGGCGGCAATCTGCTGCAACGCGGCGCTGCCGTCCTTGCCGGGCTTGCCCGACGGGATGCGGATCTCGACCAGCTGGCGGTCGGCGAAAAGGGACAGCGACCCGCCCGAAGCCAGCACCTCGCTCCAGTCGAAATGCGCGCCGGCGACGGTGTGGACGGTGCGCTCGGCCGGCCCCAGGGCCCGGGCTGCGGCGCGGATCGCGTCGGCTGCCTCCTGCACCAGCAGCGGCTCGTCGCCGTGCACGGTGTAGAGGGGCCGCACCCCCTTCTGCAGGTGGGCCGCGAGCTGCGGCAGCGCGACCTGCATCAGCCGAGCGTCTTGATCGCCGCGAGCCGGCGCAGGATCTGCTGCACCACGTCGGACTGCAGGTTGCGGTAGATCAGCTGCGCTTCCTGCTCCTTGGCGAGCGCCAGGGTTTCGTCGTAGCTCTGGTCCTGCTGCAGCAGCAGTTCGGTCGGCGGCAGCACCTCGACGTCCTGCGGGGTGCGCAGCCGGAAGCGCACCCGCACCCGCAGCTGGAATTCGCGGACCTGGCCGTTGGCGTTGTAGCCGAGGACGACCCGCTCGCGCTGGTCCTGGATGATCTCCAGGATCACGTCGGCGGTGTCGCGCTGCGCCAGGTCCCGGATCACCCGGATCCGGCCGCCGGCCTCCAGGTTGCGGCGCAGCTCGGCGCCGAAGGCCGAGTTCGGGTTGACCGTCAGGTAGATGGTCGAGAACGCGAAGGTCGGCGCCTGGCGCAGCTGGAAGCCGCAGCCCGGCAGCAGTGCCGCGGCGGCGAGGGGGAGCAGGAGGTCACGGCGCTGCATGGCGGACTTTCGGCGGGCGGCGTCGCTCAGACGACCACGTTGACGAGGCGGCCCGGCACGACCACGACCTTCTTCGGCCGGGCGCCGTCGGCGAGCTTGCGGTAGGTTTCGTTGGCGAGGGCGATCTGCTCGATCGCCTCCTTCGACGCACCGGCCGGCACCAGGATCGAGCCGCGAAGCTTGCCGTTGACCTGCAGCATCAGTTCGAGCTCGTCCTGCTGCAGCGCCGATTCGTCGACCTTCGGCCAGGCGGCGTCGAGCAGGTGGCCGAGTTCGCCGGCATAGCCGAGCTGCTTCCAGAGTGCATCGGCGATGTGCGGCGTGGCCGGGTAGAGCACCCGCAGCAGGATGCCGAAGCCCTCGATCAGCGCGACCTCGGCGCCGGGCGTGCCCTGCGCCTTGAAGTCCTCCAGCGCGTTGAGCAGCTTCATCGCGCCGGAGACGACGGTGTTGTACTGCATGCGCTGGTAGTCGTAGTCCACCTGCTTGAGCACGGTGTGCACTTCCAGCCGCAGCGCCTTGGCTTCCTTGCCGAATTCGACATCTTTCAGGCTGCTGGCGCCCGCCACGCTCGCGTTGGCAGCTACTGAATCGATAGCAGACAGCTTGACGCCGAAGTTCCAGACCCGGCGCAGGAAGCGGTAGCTGCCCTCGACCGCGGCGTCGTTCCATTCCAGCGTCGCCTCGGGCGGCGCGGTGAACATGGTGTAGAGCCGGGCCGTGTCGGCGCCGTACTTCTCGATCAGGTCCTGCGGGTCCACGCCGTTGTTCTTCGACTTGGACATGGTGCCCACGCCCTCGTAGTCGATCGGCGTGCCGGCGGGCAGCGCGCCCACCGCGTTCTTCAGCTTCGCGCCGACGATCTTGCCGCCCTCGTCCAGCACGTGTTCCACGTCGTGCGGCCAGAAATATTCCTTGGCGCCCTTCTCGGTGCGGCGGGAATAGATGTGGTTGAGCACCATGCCCTGGGTGAGGAGTTTGGTGAACGGCTCGTCGATGTTCACCAGCCCCAGGTCGCGCATCACCTTGGTCCAGAAGCGGGCGTAGAGCAGGTGCAGGATCGCGTGCTCGATGCCGCCGATGTACTGGTCCATCGGCATCCAGTAGCGGGCGCCGTCGGCGACCATCGCCTGGTCGTTCTGCGGATCGCAGTAGCGCATGAAGTACCACGACGAATCGACGAAGGTGTCCATCGTGTCGGTCTCGCGCCGGGCGGGCTTGCCGCAATGCGGGCAGACGACGCCGGCGTGGAATGCCTCGGACTTGACGAGCGGATTGCCGCTGCCGTCGGGCACCAGGTCCACCGGCAGCACCACCGGCAGGTCCTGTTCGGGCACCGGCACGGCGCCGCAGTCCTCGCAGTGGATGATCGGGATCGGCGTGCCCCAGTAGCGCTGGCGCGAGACGCCCCAGTCGCGCAGCCGCCAGGTGGTCTTCTTCTCGCCCAGGCCGCGGACCTGCAGGGCGTGGGCGACCGCATCGACCGCTTCGGGGTAGGACAGACCGCTGAAGGTGTCGGAATTGACGGTGACGCCCTCGGTCTTGTCGGCGTACCAGTCCTGCCAGCGGTGGTAGTCGTAGTGCTCGCCGTCGACCAGCACCACCTGCCGGATCGGCAGGCCGTACTTCTGCGCGAAGGCGAAGTCGCGCTCGTCGTGGGCCGGCACGCCCATCACCGCGCCGTCGCCGTAGCTCATCAGCACGTAGTTGCCGACCCAGACATCCACCGGCTCTTCCATGAACGGGTGGATCACCGTCAGGCCGGTGCGCACGCCCTTCTTCTCCTGCGTGGCGAGTTCGGCCTCGGTGGTGCCGCCGGCCTTGCATTCCGCGATGAAGGCGGCGACCTCGGGGTTGGTCTTCGCGGCGTGCTGCGCGAGCGGGTGCTCGGGCGCCACGGCGCAGAAGGTCACGCCCATGATCGTGTCGGCGCGGGTGGTGAAGACGTACATCTTCCCGTCACCGATCAGCGCGCCGCTCTCGTCCGCGATCGTGTGCGGGAAGGCGAAGCGCACGCCGGTCGACTTGCCGATCCAGTTCTCCTGCATCAGCCGGACCCTCTCGGGCCAGCCGGGCAGCTCGTTCTGCACATGGCCGAGCAGTTCCTCGGCGTAGTCGGTGATCTTCAGGTAGTAGCCCGGGATCTCGCGCTTTTCCACCAGCGCGCCGGTGCGCCAGCCGCGGCCGTCGATCACCTGCTCGTTGGCCAGCACCGTCTGGTCCACCGGGTCCCAGTTGACGACCTGGGTCTTGCGGTAGGCGATGCCCTTTTCCAGCATCTTCAGGAACAGCCACTGGTTCCACTTGTAGTAGGCCGGGTCGCAGGTGGCGACCTCGCGCGACCAGTCGATCGCCAGCCCCATCGCCTGCATCTGGCGCTTCATGTAGGCGATGTTGTCGTAGGTCCACTGCGCCGGCGGCACGCCGTTCTTCAGCGCCGCGTTCTCCGCCGGCAGGCCGAAGGCGTCCCAGCCCATCGGCATCAAGACGTTGTAGCCCTTCATCCGCAGGCTGCGGGTGAGCATGTCGTTGATCGTGTAGTTGCGCACATGGCCCATGTGCAGCTTGCCGCTCGGGTACGGCAGCATCGAGCAGGCGTAGAACTTCGGGCGGTCGGCGTCCTCGGACACGCGGTAGGCGTCGCGGGCGGTCCAGTCGGCCTGCGCGGCGCGCTCGACCTCGGTGTGGTGGTATTTGTCTTGCATCGGAACGGTGGAGGAGCCGGGGCGCCGCCGCACGAGCCGCGGCAGGCGTGCCGCGGGGCGCGGCGGACGACGCCCGCGATTTTAGGGTTTCCGCCCGTCGGTCACCGGCGCGGCGGGCGACGGCGCCTCGGCCATGAAGCCGATGCGCGAGAGCCCGGCCTTCTGCGCCAGGCCGAGCAGTGCGACCACCCGGCCGTAGGGCACGGCGGCATCGGCGCGCAGCTGCAGCTCGGTCGCCGCATCGTGCTGTGCGGCATCGGCGAGGCGGGCGGCGAGCGCGGCGTCGCCGATCGGCTGGTCGTCCAGGAATACGGCGCCCTCGCGATTCACCAACAGCTTCAGCGGTGCCTGCGGCGACGGCGCGGCCGCAGCCGATACGGCGCGCGGCAGGTCGAGCCGGATGCTGCTGGCCAAGAGCGGCGCGGTGAGCAGGAAGATCACCACCAGCACCAGCATCACGTCGACCAGCGGGGTGACGTTGATCTCGCCGATCGGCGCGGGGCGCTCGTCGCGGTGCAGGCGTCCGAAGGCCATGGCGATGGAGGCGGCGGCGCCGGGATCAGGCCGCCGGCGGCAGATCGCGCAGGTCGTGCGCGAAGCCTTCCAGCTCGGCCTCGATGCGGCCGATGCGGCGGCCGAACAGGTTGTAGGCAAGCACCGCGGGGATGGCGACCGCGAGGCCCGCGGCGGTCATCACCAGCGCCTCGCCCACCGGCCCGGCGATGCGCTCGATGGTGATCTGGCCAGCACCGGCGATGTCGGCCAGCGCATGGTGGATACCCCACACCGTGCCCAGCAGCCCGATGAAGGGTGCGACCGCCCCGGTGCTGGCGAGCAGCACCTGGCCGAACTGCAGCCGGTCGGCCGCGACATGCAGGGCGCTGCGCAGCAGGCGGGTACGGTGCTGCGCCTGCGCGGCCGGCCCCTCGAGCGCCGCGAGGAACGGCACGATCCAGCCCTGCGGATCGAAGGCCGGCACCGTGCGCCGCGCCTCGGCCGGCGACGGCGCCTGCCAGAACGCGGCGATGCCGCGCAGCACGCCCATGCGCGCACGCGCGAGCAGCCAGGCCTTCCAGGCGATAATCACCCAGCTCGCGATCGACAGCAGCAGCAGCGCCACGGCCACCGTGCGGCTCACGCCGTCGCCCTGCGTCCAGAACGCGGTGGCGTCCATCGGCCTGCGCGCCTCAGCCGTTCAGGCCGAGCACGTCCAGCATGCTGTAGAGCCCGGCCGGCCGGCCCGCCAGGAACCGCACCGCGCGCAGGCTGCCCTGCGCATAGCCGGCGCGGCTGGAGGACTTGTGCGCGATCTCGATACGCTCGCCGGTGCCGGCGAACAGCACCGTGTGGTCGCCGACGATGTCGCCGCCGCGTACGGTGGCGAAGCCGATGCTCGACGGATCGCGCTCGCCGGTGACGCCTTCGCGCGCATAGACGGCGCAGTCGTCGAGCGAACGGCCGAGCGCGCTGGCGATCACCTCACCCATCTTCAGCGCGGTGCCCGACGGCGCATCGACCTTGTGGCGGTGGTGGGCCTCGATGATCTCGATGTCGTAACCGGTGGACAGCGCCTTGGCCGCCATCTCGAGCAGCTTCAAGGTGACGTTGACGCCCACGCTCATGTTGGGCGCCATGACGATCGCGATGTCGCGCGCCGCGGCCTGGATGTCGGCCTTCTGCGCGGCGGTGAAGCCGGTGGTGCCGATCACCGCGGCGACGCCGTGCTCGCGGCAGACCGCCAGATGCTCCAGCGTACCTTCGGGGCGGGTGAAATCGATCAGCACGTCGGCGCCGGCGATGCCCCGCACCAGGTCGGCGGTGATCGCCACGCCGCTCGCATAGCCGAGGAAGGCGGAGGCGTCGGAATCGATGGCGGGGCTCGACGGCAGGTCGAGCGCGCCGGCGAGCACGCAGTCGTCGGCACTGCGGACCGCCTCGATCAGCATGCGGCCCATGCGGCCGGACGCTCCGGCGATGGCGACCCTGCGGGGGGCGGCGGAAGTCGGGGACGTCGCGTTCATGCGGACTCCAGGAAGGGCAGGTTGCAGGCAGAGAAGACCGGTACGGCGGGCGATGCGCCCCGCCGCAGCCGGCAGGCCGTCATTCGAGCGGCGGGTAGGCGCGCGGCAGCGGCGGCTCGGCGGCAGCGGAGGTGGCCGCGTCGGGCGCGGGCGCCGCGCGGGCAGGGAAACGTTTCAGGCTTTCCTCGGTGGCCTCGAGCCGGGGGACCTTGCCGCTGGCCTTGCGCCGGGTGTCGAGCTGCGCGACGAACTCGGCCTCGCTCGGCATCTCGTCGCCCTCGAAACGCTCGAGCACGTCGTTCTTGAAGAACACGCTCAGCTTGCGCGACTGCGCATCGACGCCGGGCCGCTTGATGGTGAAGACGTAGTCCCAGCGGTCGGCGTGGAAGATGCTCGACACCAGCGGCGTGCCGAGCACCTCGCGTACCTGGAGGCGGCTCATGCCGGGCTGCAGCGCGGCGACCTGCTCCTTCGACACGAAGTTGCCCTGCACGATCTCGATCTTGTAGGGCGTGATGGCGCTGGCGATGCGGTTGCTCGCCCCGTCCACGGTGCCGCAGGCCGGCAGCAACCCGCACAGGGCCAGCGCCGCCGCCGAAGCGGCCCAGGGACGAATGAGGGGATGGGGCATGACCGGGAAAGCAGGCGATATGATCGACCCATTGTAGCGGCAGCCCCTTTCGCGGACGCCCTGCCGCGCCGACGCGGGCCCATCCGGATACCTCCATGCACAGCACCATCGACGAGTTGAAGAGCACCGGCCTGAAGGCCACCCTGCCGCGCCTGAAGATCCTCGAGATCTTCCAGCGCAGCAAGGAACGCCATCTCACCGCCGAAGACGTGTTCCGCGTCCTGCTGGAAGAGCGTTCGGACATCGGGCTTGCCACCGTCTACCGGGTGCTCACCCAGTTCGAGCAGGCCGGCATCCTGAGCCGCCGCCACTTCGAGGGCGGCAAGGCGGTGTACGAACTGTACGAGGGCGAGCACCACGACCACCTGATCTGCACCGCGAGCGGCAAGGTCGAGGAGTTCCACGACGCCGAGATCGAGAAGCGGCTGCAGGCGATCGCCAAGGCCCGCGGCTGGGTGCTGCAGGACCACACGGTGGTGCTGTACGGACTCTCACCCGAAGCGGCTGCCAAGGGCCAGCAGTCGCGCTGACGCCCTGCGGGCCGCCGGAGACGCGGCCCGCCCTTCGCCCGACCGTCAGCCCGGCGTGCCGCGTTCCATCGCGCGCTGGTGCCGCTCGACGAATTCCTGGTAGGTGTCGATGCCGCGCATCTGGAGGATGGTGTTGCGCACCGCCGCCTCCACCAGCACCGCGATGTTGCGGCCGGCCACCACCTGGATGACTGCCTTGCGGATCGGCACGCCCAGCACGTCCTGCGTGAGCGGCTCGTAGGGCAGGCGCTCGTACTCCCGCTCCAGCGTTTCCTTGCGGACCAGGTGGACGATGAGTTTCAGGCGCATCTTCCGGCGTACCGCCGTCTCGCCGAAGATCGCCCGGATGTCGAGCAGGCCGATGCCGCGCACCTCCAGCAGGTTCTGCAGCAGTTCGGGGCAGCGTCCCTCGATGGCGGCCTGGTTGATCCGGAACAGGTCGACCGCATCGTCGGCGACCAGTCCGTTGCCGCGGGAGATCAGTTCCAGGCCCAGTTCGCTTTTGCCCAGGCCGGATTCGCCGGTGATCATCACGCCCAGACCCAGGATGTCCATGAACACCCCGTGGATCGTGGTGCGGTCGGCGAAATGCTTGGACAGGTACGCCCGCAGCACGTCGATGACGAAGGCCGCAGACTCGTAAGTCGCGAACAGCGGGATCTGCGCCCGCTCGCACATCGACACCAGCGCCTCGGGCGCGGCCTGCGCATCGGCCAGCACCAGCACCGGCGGCTCCAGCGTGACGATGCGGGCGATGCGGCGGGCGCAGTCCTCCGGCGTCGCGCTGGTCAGGTAGGCGACCTCGCGCTCGCCCAGGATCTGGACGCGATAGGGATGGATGTAGTTGAGGTAGCCGACCAGATCGGCGCCCGAACGGGCCGCGCGGACGACCACTTCCTCGAACCGGCGTTCCGAGGCACCCAGTCCGGCGATCCACTCCCAGCGCAAAGCTGCGCGGAATTCCTCGAAAAGCGCGTCCGCGCTGACGACGTTGGGTTTCACCGCGCGGCGCCTGGACCGCTCAGGCCGGCTGGGTGGACTGCCAGCCGGCGATCGTGCCGTGCAGTTCGCCCGCGTCGGTGCAGGCCTTGATCTTCTCGCGCAGCGGTGCGTCGCTCAGCAGCTCGGCGATCTCGGAGAGGATCTCCAGATGCTTTTGCGTGGCGGCTTCGGGCACGAGCAAGAAGATCAGCAGCGCGACCGGACGCTCGTCCGGCGCATCGAAGCCGATCGGCTGGGCCAGCTGGAAGACGGCGGCCATCGGCGCCTTGAGGCCCTTGATGCGACCGTGCGGAATGGCGACGCCATGTCCGAGGCCGGTGGAGCCGAGGCGTTCGCGGGCGAAGAGGCTGTCGGTGACGAGTGCGCGGCTCAGGCCGTGCAGGCTCTCGAACAGCAGCCCCGCTTCCTCGAATGCACGTTTCTTGCTAGTCGCGTCGACGCTCACGAGAACCTGAGCGGCGGGCAGGATGGAGGCGAGGCGGTTCATAGGCGAATCTGCGCGGATTATGCACCCGACCATCCGGAAAAGCCCTCATCCCGCGGAGGCAGCAGGACGTCTCAAAAAAGCAACAAACGGCACCGGGCGAGGGCCGCCCGGCGCCGCCTGCGCCAATCACATCAGGCGCTTGGGTGCGGCGTGGTGGTGGTCCTGCACCCGGTCCTTGTGGCGGACCACTTGGCGGTCGAGCTTGTCGAACAGTTCGTCCACCGCTGCGTACAGATCGGCATGGGCACTTTCCGCGAACATGTCGTTGCCCTTGACGTGGATGTTGCACTCCGCACGCTGCCGGCGCTGCTTTTCCTTCTGCTTCTCGACCGTGAGGAGGACCTTCACGTCCACGACCTGGTCGAAGTGCCGGGTGATCCGGTCGAGCTTGGTCGTCACGTAATTGCGCAGGGCGGGGGTGACATCGAGATGGTGGCCGCTGATCGTCAGATTCATAAGGAAGGCTCCGAAGGATGCTCCAGTTGAAAGACGCCCCGGTGGGATACCGGAACGGATACGAACGCTTGAACCTGCAGGTCGAATCACTATGCGCCCGTGTCCGCCGGAAATCAATCGGGTGCGGCCCAAGGTCGCGCAACGGAACGTGTCAGGCTGATGACGTTCGACTGCAACTCTTTGAAATCACTGGATAAATTCGGACCTCCGATGACCGCAAAAGCCGTCGATGCCCCCCTGCCGCGCAGGCCTTTGGAGCGGCCCTCCCAGCATTGCTGCGGTGCCATAATCCGCGCGGCCCCAACACCTGGAGAACGTGCCTTGGAAACCTACCCGAGTCGGTAGCTTTCCGCTCCCGTGGAACCATCGGAAGCGGAAAGCGCGCCCTACCCTTCGCCCCGCCCGAACCCGCCCACCCACGGAGCACGCCATGCTCAACATCTTCACGCTCGTGAACGGCCGACTCTTCCAGGAAGAGATCGAGTCGCTCGAGGAACTCGCCCGCTTCCAGCCGATCTGGGTCGACCTGGAGTCGCCCACCCCCGAAGAGAAGCGCTGGATCAAGCAGCATTACGCGCTGTCGATTCCCGAGGACGTCACCGACGACGACATCGAGGAATCCGCCCGCTTCTACGAGGAAGACAACGGCGACCTCCATGTGCGCAGCGACTTCCTGATCGCCGACGAGGACGAGCCGCGTTCGGTGCGGGTCGCGTTCATCCTCAACCAGCACAACGTGGACCACAAGAGCCGCGGCGTGCTGTTCTCGATCCACGACGAGGACGTGCCGGTGTTCCGGCTGCTGCGGCTGCGGGCCCGGCGCGCGCCCGGCCTGATCGAGGATGCCAAGGACGTGCTACTGAAGCTGTTCGACGTGGACGCCGAATACTCCGCCGACACGCTGGAGAACATCTACGACGAGCTGGAAAAGGCCAGCACCCAGGTGCTGTCGGGCGACGTGACCGATGCGCTGGCGAGCGAGGTGCTCGGCGCGATCGCCCGCCAGGAAGACCTGAACGGCCGCATCCGCCGCAACGTGATGGACACCCGCCGCGCGGTGAGCTTCATGATGCGCTCGAAGATGCTCAATGCCGAGCAGTTCGAGGAAGCGCGGCAGATCCTGCGCGACATCGAATCGCTGGACAACCACACCGCGTTCCTTTTCGACAAGATCAACTTCCTGATGGACGCGACCGTCGGCTTCATCAACATCAACCAGAACAAGATCATCAAGATCTTCTCGGTGGGCAGCGTGGCGATGCTGCCGCCGACGCTGGTGGCGAGCATCTACGGCATGAACATGCGCTTCCCGGAACTGGAGTTCCTGGGCCGGTTCTCGTACCTCTACGTGATCCTGATGCTGATCACCAGCGCACTGCTGCCGATGTGGTTCTTCCGCCGCAAGGGCTGGCTGTCCTGAGATTCCGGATGGTTTTCGGGCTCCGGCGCCCGTCCTGCCTGCGCAATAAGCTACTCTTTCGATAGCAGATCGAGCCAGCGCCCGACGACGGCGCAGGCCGCCAGCCCGGCCACGTCGCGCAGGAAGGCCGGGAAATCGACATGCGCCGCATCGTCGGCCCGGTCCGAGATGGTGCGCATCGCGGCGAACGGCAGGCGGTAGTCGTGGCACACCTGGGCGACGGCCGCGGCCTCCATCTCGACGGCCAGCGCGTCCGGATGCTCGGCACGCAGCGCGGCGGACGCGGCCTGCGACGATACGAACCGGTCGCCGCTCAACAGCAGGCCGGTGTGCGCGCCCATCCGGTCGAGGCCGTAGCGCGTGCCGACCGCCGGGCCGAACACCGCCGCAGCATCGGCCGCGACCGCATCGGCGGCCTGCCGCAGTGCCGCGGTGAGCGCCGCATCGCAGGGAAATCGCGCGATGCCGTAGAGCGGCACCTCGTGTCGCGGGAAAAGCGGCGAGGCGTCCATGTCGTGCTGCAGGCAGGCTTCGGCCACCACCACATCGCCCACCCGGACCCCCGCGCCGAGGCCGCCCGCCACGCCGGTGAACAGTACCCGGCGCACGCCGAAACGCTCGGCCAGCACCGTTGCCGTGGTGGCCGCCGCGACCTTGCCGATGCCCGACAGCGCCAGCACCACGTCGTGGCCCGCGAGCACGCCGCGGGTGAAGCTGCGTCCGGCCTGCTGTACGGCGCCGGCGGAGGACGACATGCGGGCTGCCAAGCCGTGCTGCTCCTCGGGCAGCGCACTCAGGATCGCGATCGTCATGCGGCGCTCGCGTGGACGGCGCGACCGGCGTGCCGTGCCCGGTGGACGCTGCGGCCGCTCAAGCCTTGGCGTCCCGCAGCTCGCGCCGCAGGATCTTGCCGACCGGCGTCTTCGGCAGGTCGGTCCGGAACTCGACGACGCGCGGGCGCTTGTAGCCGGTGAGGTGCTGCCGGCAGTGGTCGAGCACCTGCTGCTCGGTCAGCGCCGCATCGCGCTTGACGATCACCAGCTTGACCGCCTCGCCGGTCTTGTCGTCCGGCACGCCGACGGCCGCGCATTCGGCCACGCCTGCGAGGCCCGCGACTACGTCCTCGATCTCGTTCGGATAGACGTTGAAGCCGCTCACCAGGATCATGTCCTTCTTGCGGTCCACGATCTTGAAGAAGCCGCGCGCATCCATCACGCCGATGTCGCCGGACTTGAAGAAGCCGTCCTCGGTCATCGCCTTGGCGGTTTCGTCGGGCCGCTGCCAGTAGCCGGCCATGACCTGCGGGCCGCGGATCGCGATCTCGCCGGGCTCGCCCGGCGGCACCTCACGGCCGGTATCGTCGATCAGCTTGATCTCGGTGGACGGCAGCGGCACGCCGATGGTGCCGGTGTAGCTGCGGCTGGTCGTCGGGTTGCAGCTGACCGACGGGGACGTTTCAGACAGGCCGTATCCCTCGCAGATCGGGCAGCCGGTCTTCTCGAGCCAGCGCTGCGCCACCGCGCCCTGCACCGCCATGCCGCCCCCGACCGACACCTTGAGGTGGCTCCAGTCCACCGTGCCGAAATCCGGATGGGCCATCAGGCCGTTGAACAGCGTGTTGACCGCCGGGAAGCTGTGGAAGCGGTGCTTCGACAGCTCCTTCAGCGTGGCGGCGATGTCGCGCGGATTGGGGATCAGCAGCGTCTTTCCGCCGGTGCGCATCGACAGCATCATGTTCACCGTGAAGGCGAAGATGTGATAGAGCGGCAGCGCACAGACACTCGTCGGCTGCTCGTCCTTCGGCACCTTCTTCATGCAGGGTGCGTTCCACACTTCGGACTGCAGCACGTTGGCGATCACGTTGCGGTGCAGCAGCACCGCGCCCTTGGCGACGCCGGTGGTGCCGCCGGTGTACTGCAGCAGGGCGACGTCGTCCGGGCCGATCTCGGGCGGCGTGAACGTCGCGCCGGCACCGCGGGCCAGCGCATCGTTGAAGCGCACCGCGCCCGGCAGGTCGTAGGCCGGCACCAGCTTCTTCACGCTGCGCAACACGTAGTTGACGATCGCGCCCTTCAGGAAGCCGAGCCGGTCGCCGAAGGCGCAGAGCACTACATGCTTGACCGGGGTGGAGGCGATGCACTGCTGCAGCACATGGGCGAAGTTCTCGACGATGACGATCGCCTTGGCGCCCGAATCCTTGAGCTGGTGCTCCAGTTCGCGCGGCGTGTAGAGCGGGTTGACGTTCACCACCACACAGCCCGCACGCAGGATCGCCGCCACCGCGGCCGGGTACTGCGGCACGTTGGGCATCATGATCGCGACGCGGTCGCCCTTGGCCAGGCCCAGGCTCTGCAGGTATGCCGCCAGCTTGCGGCTGGTGGCGTCGGTCTCGGCGTAGCTGATGCTGCGGCCCATGAAGCAATAGGCGGTGCGATCGGCGTACTGGCGGAAGCTCTCCTCCATCAGCGCGACCAGCGAGCGGTACTGCCGCGTGTCGATTTCCGCGGGCACGCCCGGCGGGTAACTGGACAACCAGATTTTTTCCATCGTCTCTCCTGAACCGGTCGATTCTGAATTCAGCACGACCGTTCGCAAATCGGGTTTTCGAGAAGTCGCGCACTCTGCCGAAGTGCCCGGACGGTGCCAAGCCGGGACCGACGGGCGGCAGGCCGCCGACCGCCCTGCGGCGGGCGCGGCGGCTATTCCAGCGCCTTCACCATGTCCTCGACCACCTTCTTGGCATCGCCGAACACCATCATGGTCTTGTCGAGGTAGAACAGGTCGTTGTCCAGGCCAGCGTAGCCCGCGGCCATCGAGCGCTTGTTGACGATCACCGTCTTGGCCTTGTAGGCCTCCAGGATCGGCATGCCGTAGATCGGGCTGCCCTTGGTGTGCGCGGCCGGGTTCACCACGTCGTTGGCGCCCAGGACGATCGCCACGTCGGCCTGGCCGAATTCGCCGTTGATGTCCTCCATCTCGAACACCTGGTCGTAGGGCACCTCGGCCTCGGCGAGCAGCACGTTCATGTGGCCCGGCATGCGGCCGGCCACCGGATGGATCGCGTACTTGACGGTGACACCCTTCTCGGTGAGCTTGGCGGCCAGCTCCTTCACCGCATGCTGCGCACGGGCCACCGCGAGGCCGTAGCCCGGCACGATCACCACCGTCTCGGCGTTGCCGAGCACGAAGGCCGCGTCGTCGGCGCTGCCGCTCTTGACCGGCCGCTGCTCGGCCGCGCCGCCGGTGGCCGCGCCGACCGCATCGCCGCCGAAGCCGCCCAGGATCACGTTGAAGAACGAGCGGTTCATCGCCTTGCACATGATGTAGCTCAGGATCGCGCCCGAGCTGCCGACCAGCGAGCCGGCGATGATCAGCATGCTGTTGTTGAGCGAAAAACCGATGCCCGCGGCCGCCCAGCCGGAGTAGCTGTTGAGCATCGACACCACCACCGGCATGTCGGCCCCGCCGATCGGGATGATGATCAGCACGCCCATCACGAAGGCCAGCGCCAGCATCGCGGCGAACGCCGCCCAGCTCTCGGTCGCGACGTACACCAGGCCCAGGCCGATCAGCAGCAGGCCCAGCACCAGGTTCAGCGCATGCTGACCGCGGAAGGCCACCGGCGCGCCCTGGAACAGCCGGAACCGGTACTTGCCCGACAGCTTGCCGAAGGCGATCACCGATCCGCTGAAGGTGATCGCGCCGATGGCCGCGCCCAGGAACAGCTCCAGCCGGTTGCCGTACGGGATGGCGTAGCGCAGGAAGCCGTCGACGATCACCGCGCCGTCGGCGGTCGGCACCCCGACGGCGGCGGCGACCGGGGCCGGCGTGATGCCGAAGGCCCAGGGCTCGACCACCGCGGCGATGCCGATGAACACCGCCGCCAGGCCGATCATGCTGTGCATGAAGGCGACCAGCTCGGGCATCTTGGTCATCTCCACCCGCTGCGCCATCACCGTGCCGGCCGCACCGCCGATCAGCAGGCCGAGCAGCACCCAGCCCAGGCCGAGCGCGCTGCCGGCGAGCGTGACGATCAGCGCCGCGGTGGTGGCGACCGCGATCGCCATGCCGGCCATGCCGAAGGCATTGCCGCGGATCGAGGTGGTGGGATGGGACAGGCCCTTGAGCGCCTGGATGAAGCAGACGCTGGCGACCAGGTAGAGCAGCGTGACGACGTTCATGGACATTATTCGTTCCCCCCCAGGCTTGTCGCTTCGTGTACGGCACCCACTCCCCTCCGGGAGCGGGTGCCTTCGGGCCACTGGGCGGCGCTCATGCTGTATTCCCCTTGCTGCCGTCGGCGGCGGCAGCGGGCGCTTTCTTCTCCTTCTTGCGGAACATCTCCAGCATGCGGCGCGTCACCAGGAAGCCGCCGAAGACGTTGACCGCCGCCAGCGCCACGGCCAGCACGCCCATGGTCTTGCCGAGCGGCGTGGTGGTGAGCGCGGCGGCCAGCATGGCGCCGACGATGACGATGGCGCTGATCGCGTTGGTCACCGCCATCAGCGGGGTGTGCAGCGCGGGGGTCACGGTCCAGACCACGTGGTAGCCGACGTAGATCGCCAGCACGAAGATGATCAGGTTGACGATGGTGGGGGAGATGTCCATGGCGTCGGGGTCCTCGTCGGTCAACTGCGGGTGACCTGGCCGTCGCGGGCGACCAGGCAGGCGGCGACGATGTCGTCGGCGGTATCGATCTGCAGCGCCGCCGCGTACTTCGGCAGCACCAGCTTCAGGAAGTCGAGCACGTTGCGTGCGTAGAGCGCCGACGCATCGGCCGCGACCAGCGCCGGCAGGTTGGTCTCGCCGACGATCGTCACGCCGTGCTTCACCACCGTGCGCCCGGCCTGGGTCAGCGGGCAGTTGCCGCCGACGCCGCCCGGCCCCTTGCCGGCGGCGATGTCGACGATGACCGAGCCCGGCTTCATCGCCCGGACCATCTCCTCGGTCACCAGCGTCGGCGCGGCACGGCCGGGGATCAGCGCGGTGGAGACCACGATGTCGGCCGCAGCCACCCGCTTGGCGACCTCGGCCTTCTGCCGGTCGAGCCAGCCCTGCGGCATCGGCCGGGCATAGCCGCCGGTGCCGTGCGCGGCCTCGCGCTCCTCCTCGGTCTCGTAGGGCACGTCGATGAATTTGGCGCCCAGCGATTCGACCTGCTCCTTGACCGACGGCCGGACGTCGGAGGCCTCGATCACCGCGCCGAGCCGCTTGGCGGTGGCGATGGCCTGCAGGCCCGCGACGCCGACGCCCAGGATCACCACGCGGGCCGCCTTCACCGTGCCGGCGGCGGTCATGAGCATCGGGAAGAAGCGCTGGTAGCGGTCGGCCGCCACCATGATGGCCTTGTAGCCGGCGATGTTGGCCTGCGACGAGAGCACGTCCATGCTCTGCGCGCGGGTGGTGCGCGGCGCGGCCTCGAGCGCGAAGGCGGTGAGGCCGGCGGCGGCGAGGCGCTGCAGGCCGGGGGCATCGAAGGGGTCGAGCATGCCGACCAGCGCGGTGCCGGGGCGCAGCAGCGGCAGTTCGTCCGGCGAGGGGCTGCGCACTTTCAGTACCAGGTCGGCGCCGAAGGCCGCGGCCGCATCCACGATCCGGGCGCCCGCCGCCTCGTAGGCCGCATCGGTCGCGCTGGCCGCGAGGCCGGCGCCCGCCTGCACCTGCAGCGCATGGCCCTGCGCCACCAGCTTCTTCGCCGTCTCCGGCGTGACGGCCACCCTTGTCTCCCCTGCCGTCGTTTCCGACGGAACGCCTATCTGCATGGCTTCTCCTCTGTGTGATCAGGAAGGTGTGGGGGCGGAGCTTAAAGGATTGGCCTTCCGGCGCCGCTTCCGGTGCCCGGCCCGCCCTGCCGCGCGACGCGGGGCGCAGGGCAAACCCGGTGGCGCCACGACTGCGCCGACCGCAGAATTCAAACAACCATTTGAATTCTGGAGACCGCCGATTCCCGCCACCGTGGCCCCTGCCCCGCCCGCCTCCGCCGACCTGTTCGCCGGGGAAAAGGCCACCCGCTCCCGCATCCTGCGGGCAGCGCTGGAGGTGTTCGCCACGCGGGGTTTCGAGGCCGCCTCCCTGCGCGAGATCACCGACCGGGCCGAGGCCAACGTGGCCGCGGTGCACTACCACTTCGGCAGCCGCGAGGCGCTGGCGCAGGAAGTGCTGCGGGCGGTGGCCGGCCCGCTCAACCGGCTGCGGCTGGAGGCGCTCGACCGCGCCTGTGCCGCCGGCCGGCCCGACCTGGCGGCAGTGGTCGAGGCGCTGGTCGGCCCGCCGGTGACGATGAGCTTCGAGGCGACCGGCGAATCGCGGCTGCTGATCCGGCTGCTGGTCCAGGCCCGGGCGCTGCCGCGCGAGACCACCAACCAGGCGATCTTCGAGCAGTACGACGCGATGGCGGTGCGCTTCGTCGATGCGCTGATCGCGGCCGAACCCGGCCTGCCCCGGGAGGAGGCCTTCTGGCGCTACGCCTTCGCGATCGGCGCGCTGATGTACATCGTGAGCGACTCCGACCAGGGCTACCACCGGCTGCACCGGCTGTCGGGCGGCCTCTGCGACACCGACGACCCCCAGGCCATCGTGCGCCAGTTGGTCGCCTTCATCACCGCCGGCATCCGCGCCGGCCGTCCCTGAATACCCGCGCCCAGGACCGCCATGCCCCGCCGCATCATCGACCTCTCCGTCACCCTCGACGACAAGCCCACCTCGCCTGCGCACCACCGTCCGCAGATCACCCGTACCGACCACGACTCCGCCTGGGACCTGTTCGGCAAGCTGCTGCCGGGCGTGGGGCCCGAGCACCTGCCCGAGGGCAAGGCCTGGGCGGTCGAGCAGGTCGCGCTCTCGACCCATGCCGGCACCCACATGGACGCGCCCTGGCACTACCACCCGACCACCGACCATGCGCTGGTGCCCGGCGGCCGACCGTCGCCGGGCATCGACGAGGTACCGCTGGACTGGTGCCTGCAGTCCGGCGTGAAGCTGGACTTCCGCCACCTGCCTGCCGGCCATCTGGTGACGGCGGAGGAGGTGGCGGCCGAGCTGGCCCGCATCGGCCACACGCTGCAGCCGCTGGACATCGTGCTGGTCAACACCTGCGCCGGCACCCGCCACGACGAGGAGGACTACTGGAAGAGCGCCTGCGGCCTCGGCCGGGCCGCCACGCTCTACCTGCTGGAGCGCGGCGTGCGGGTGGTGGGCACCGACTCGTACAGCTGGGACCCGGCCTTCCCGTTCGTCATCGAGCGCTTCCGCGCCACCGGCGACGCCTCGGTCATCTGGGAGGGCCACAAGGCCGGCCGCGACATCGGCTACTACCAGATGGAGAAGCTGGTGAACCTGGAGCAGCTGCCCGCCACCGGCTTCACCGTGAGCTGCTTCCCGATCAAGATCAAGCGCGGCTCGGCGGGCTGGTGCCGCACGGTCGCGATCCTCGACACCCCCTGACCCTGCAGGAGACACCTCCGATGGACCATCCGTTCTCGTCCGACCGCCGTGCCGCGCTGCGCGCCGGCGGCTCCGCCCTCGCGCTGGCCCTGGCCGCGCCCGCCCTGCGCGCCCAGGGCGCCTGGCCGTCCAAGCCGATCCAGGTGGTGGTGCCGTTCCCGCCGGGCGGCATCATCGACAACGTGACCCGGGCATTGCAGCCGCGGCTGGAAGCCACGCTCGGCCAGCCGCTGGTGATCGAGAACCGCGCCGGCGCGGGCGGCTCGATCGGCAGCGCGGTGGTCGCCAAGGCCCGGCCCGACGGCTATACGCTGCTGATGGCCTTCGACACGCATGCGGTCAACCCGCTGCTCTACAAGCTGCCCTTCGATTCGGACAAGGACCTGACGCCGGTGGCGCTGATCGGCGTGTCGCCGCTGCTGGTGGTGACGCCGGCCGACGCGCCGGTGCAGTCGATCCGCGAGCTGGTCGCGCTCGCCAAGAGCAGGCCGGGCGCGCTCAACTACGCCTCGACCGGCGCCGGCAGCTCCAACCAGCTCGCGGCGGAGCTGTTCAAGATGACGGCCGGCATCGACATGGCGCACGTGCCCTACAAGGGCGGCGCGCCGGCGATCACCGACGTACTCGGCGGGCGGGTGGACGTGATGTTCGTCAGCGCCACCTCGGTGCTGCAGCACATCAAGGCCGGCAAGATGAAGGTGCTGGCGACCACCACGCCCGAGCGCATTCCGCAGCTGCCCGACGTGCCGACCGTCGCCGAGACCTATCCGGGCTACGTGGCGCAGTCCTGGCTCGGCATGCTGGCGCCCGGCCAGACGCCGCCCGACATCGTCGCGCGGCTCAACCGCGAGGTGCATGCGGCGCTGGAGACGCCTGCGCTGCGCAGCCTGTTCCAGGCCCAGGCGCTGCGCGCGGTGCCCGGCACGCCGCAGGATTTCGGCCGCTTCATCCATGCGCAGGCTGACGGCTGGCGCGACGTGATCCGCAAGGCGAACATCAAGGTCGACTAGGCGACGGCGGCGGCCCCGCGGGCCGGGATAATGCCGGCCCATGCACCACGCCGCCTCCCCCCGCTGGAAACCCAACGTCACCGTCGCGGCGGTGATGGAACGCGACGGCCGATTCCTGCTGGTGGAGGAGCACACCGCCGATGGCCTGAAGCTCAACAACCCGGCGGGCCACCTGGACCTCGGCGAGACGCCGGCCCAGGGCTGCGCCCGCGAGGCGCTGGAGGAATCGGCCCACGTTTTCACACCCACCGCGCTGGTGGGCGTCTACATCTCGCGTTTCGTCCGCAGCCGCGACGGCGAGGACATCACCTACCTGCGCTTCGCCTTCTGCGGCGAGGTCGGCGAGCACTTCCCCGACCAGCCGCTGGACGAGGGCATCGTGCGGGCGGTGTGGATGACGGCCGACGAGATCCGCGCCTGCCCCGAGCGCCACCGCAGCCCGCTGCTGCTGCGCTGCCTGGAGGACTACCTCGGCGGCCGGCGGCTGCCGCTGGAGACGGTGTACTGCGATCCGAGCGTGACCGGCGGTTGACCAGCACCCGGCGGCGGCGGCCGCACCGCATCCGCTCCTTTTTCGATAGCTGATAACGCAAGCGCAACGGGCGCTAGATGACTTTTAGCGCCTAAACCGGTCGTCAGTACGGCAGGGCCTGTCCCCGGCCGCTCGCGCGGGCCAGCGCCAGGATGCGTTCGCCGCAGTAGATGTCCTGCAGCGCCATGCCGTGCGACTCGAACAGCGTGACTTCGGCGGCATCGGTGCGACCGGGCCAGCGGCCGGCCAGGACGTCGCCCAGGTCGGCCACGTTCTCCCAGTACAGCAGGCCGTTCTCGAACGCGGGCAGCAGGTCGCCGCTCTCGCCCTGGGCGACCTCGCGCGAATCGACCACCAGCCGGTCGGCGCGCCGTACCGTCTCCAGGTCGATCTCGCGGCGGTCGAGCGCGTTGGAGCCGGTCGCCGCGATGAACTGGCCGGGCTCGATCCAGCGGCCGTCGAACACCGGCTCGGCCGCGCGGGTCATCGCGACCACCACGTCGCAGCCCCGCACCGTCTCCTCGCGCGTGGCCGCAGGCACCACGCGCGGCGCCACCCGTTCTTCCATCGTGCGGCAGAAGGCGTCCAGCCGCGTTCGGTCGCGGCCGAAGACGCGCACCTCCTCCAGGGCCAGCACTTCGCACACCGCCTCCAGCTGGGTGACGGCATGGCGGCCCGAGCCGAACAGGCCCATGACCGACGATTCGGGCCGGGCCAGCGCACGCGCCGCCACCGCGGTCGCGGCACCGGTGCGGATCTGGCTCAGGCCGTCGGATTCGATCACCGCCACCACGCAGCCCTGCGCGCGGTCGATCAGGTGCAGCAGCGAGGTGCGCGACCGGTCGGGCTGGATGTAGTAGGCCTTGTAGCCCACAAGGTTCAGCGCGACCGAGGCACCCTGCAGGATGTGCAGGTGGCCGCCGGGCAGGCGGGTGCGCCGGCGCGGGACGTCGAAGGCCTGGCCGGCGGCACGGTCGCGGAAGGCGGATTCGACGCACTCGATTGCCAGCGCCATCGGCAGCAGCGCGCGCACGTCGGCTTCGTTCAGGAACAGGGCCATGGACGTCAGGCTCCAGGGTCGGGTGAAGAAAGGGCCGTGGCGGCCGGCGCGGTGCCCATCGTGGCGAGCAGGCGCCCGCCGCCCGGCACCGAGGCGCCGACGCCGAGGGCCCGCAGCGCGTTCCACATCATGGCCGAGGCGCTGGAGATCACCGGCTTGCCGAGGTCGCGCTCCAGCAGGTCGATCGCCTCCAGGGTGGGCATGCCGACACCGCTCAGGAACACCGCCTGCGCCTCCGGCCGGTCCACCAGGCGGGCCAGCGCATAGGCGCGCTCGGCCGTCTCGTCGTAGATGTTGGTGACGCCCGGCAGGTGGCCGAAGGCCGGCACCGCGAAGCCGTAGGACTCCAGGTGGGCCTTGCCCTGCAGGGTCGTCTCGGGGCTGTACGGCGTGGCGTAGGCCACACGGTCGATGCCGAGGTGGCGCAGCGCCGCGACCACGCTGCCGAAGGCAGTGACGAAGGGCCGGTCGTAGCGCGCCTGCATGCGGTCGACGAGGGCCGCCTCGGCCTCGCGGCCGAGCGTGTAGCTCATGGCCGTGTGCGCCATCACCATCACGCCCGGCTTCACCAGCGCGAGCAGGTCGGCGGTGTCCTGCAGGTGCGCGATCTGCGAGCGGTTGCGCTCGTCCTGCCCGGACAGCGACCCGGTCGCGCCGCTGGCCACCATGCGGTGGAAATGCACCGATACGCCGCGCGGCGCGAGCGACGCCATCTCGGGCTCGACGGTCGGATTGCCGGGGGGAATCAGAAAGCCTATGCGGCCGCGCCAGCCCATCATCGGGACACCTCCAGGAGAAACGACCGCACCGCCGCGGCGCACAGGTCGGGATGGGATGCGGCGACGTGGTAGGCGTCGGCCTTGATGCGGCACAGCCGCGAGCCGGGGATGCGCTGCTGCCAGCGCGCGATCTTGGCCAGCGGCGTGCGCTGGTCGAAGCCGTCGGCCTCGCCGGGCTGCACGGCCGCCAGCACCAGCGTCGGGCAGCGGATCGATTCCAGCGCCGGCGCCTCGCCCAGGCCGGGCAGCATGCGCAGGCACGCCTTCACCGACGCCGCCGGCGCGCGGCCCATCGCTCGCGCCCACCAGTCCATCGCCTCGGGCGGCAGCGTGGCGCCCAGCCGGCCGGGCATGGTGGCGCGGGCCCAGCCCTCGACGCCCTCGCGGTCGACCAGGTCGATCCAGGCGTCGACCCAGCGGCCGAGCGCGCCGCCCGGCGAGATCTGCATGCCGGCCAGCGCCATCGACGCGAGCCACGGCACCCCGCGCTGGGCCAGGACCAGCGCGGCCTGCGCGCCGAGCTTGGTCGCCACCGCATGGACCCGCGCCAGGCCCAGCGCCTGCACCAGCGCGTCCAGGTCGTCGGCGAACATCGCGATGTCGAGCGGTGCGTCGCCGTCGATCGGCGACGACGCGCCGAAGCCGCGCAGGTCGGGCCGCAACACGCGGAAATCGCGCGCCAGGTGCGGCACCCAGGCGGAGAACGCGTCGCCGTCCTCGGCGATGCCGTGCAGCAGCATGACGGTGTCGGCCGCCTTCCAGCCGTCGGTGAAGTCGTCCTGCCGCCAGGCGATCGAGACGCCCGACGGCAGCCGGGTGGACTGTGTCTGCGTCATTCCTGGATGCCGGTGGCGCGCACCACCCGGCCCCATTTGTCGATCTCGGCGCGGGTGAGCGTGTCCAGGTCGCGCGCCGGCAGCCCGCGCGGATAGATGCTCTGCGCGGCGAGCTGGCGCTTGACCTCGGGATCGTGGAGCGCCTCGACGAACGCGCGTTCCAGCCGGGCGGTGACGTCGGCCGGCAGGCCGGCCGGTCCGGCCACGCCGATCCAGTACGAGGTCTCGTAGCGCGGATAGCCGAGTTCCGCGACGGTCGGCACCTGCGGCAGCTCCGGCATGCGGGCCTTGCTGGTCACGGCCAGCACCTTGAGCTGCCCGCCCTTGATCATCTCCATCGTCGTGGCATAGGCCTCGATCTTCACGTCCACCCGGCCGGCCACCAGGTCGACCTTGGCCGGGCCGGTCCCCTTGTAGGCCACGTGGACCATGTCGAGCCCCGCCTCGCTCGCCAGCAGTGCCATGGACAGGTGCGGCCAGGTGCCGTTGCCGGCCGACGAGTAGTTGAGCTTGCCGGGGTTCGCCTTGGCCGTCTGCACGAATTCGGCAAAGGTGTTGTACGGCTTCGCGGTGGCCGCCACGACCACGCCGGGGTGGTCGGCCAGCAGGGCGATCGGCGTGAAGTCCTTCAGCGTGTCGTAGGGCAGCTTCTTCATCAGCGACGCATTGACGGCGAACGCGGTCTGGGTGACCAGCAGCGTGTAGCCGTCGGCCGGCGCCTTGGCGACCGCATCGGAGCCGAGCAGGCTGCCGGCACCGCCCTTGTTGTCGACCACCAGCGGCTGGCCGAGCAGCTGCTGCGCCTTCTGCGCCACGATGCGGGTCACCACGTCGGTGGAGCCGCCGGTCGGGAACGGCACCACCAGCCGGATCGGACGCTCGGGATACGCCGCGTGGGCGAGGGCCGCCCCGGCGGCGGCAAGGGCGGCCAGCACGGTGCGCAGGGATCGTTTCGTCAGCATGGCAAGGTCTCCTGGAAAGGGGCCGGTGATCGGCGGGGTCAGAGATCGCGCAGGGCCGCGGCGAGACCCGCGACGTCGGGGCGGGCCTCGAGGTCCGACAGTTCCGCCAGCAACCGGTCGGCGCGGCCGGGCGCGAGGTCCGCCGTGAGCCGGCGGAACTTGGCGAGCACCTTGTCCGCGGTCGGCAGCAGGTGGTCCATCTCGACGCCTGCGGCTTCGAAGGTGCGGCCGGCGCTCTGCACCTGCACCACGACCGTGTCGTCTCCGCCGGGCGGCAGCAGCTCGATGCGTTCGGCCAGGGCCAGCACGTCGGCATCGCCGAGGTTGTCGAAGTACCGGTAGGTGTCCACCGGCCGGCCGAGCAGCGCCGCCGCGACGGTGAAGCGTGCGCTGATCCGCGCCTGCAGCTGCGTGGCGAAGGGCGCGACGTTCCGGTAGCCCGGATTGGTGAGGGTGGCCATTGGCGCACGGATGCGCACCGCCTCGATGCGCCCCGCGTCGAAACCCGGTTCGCCGGCCAGCGTGCGGGCGAGCTGCACCGGCGTCTGCACGAAGATGCAGACCGGGCGTTCCTTGTAGACCGTGTCCTCGATCAGGAAGCGCTCCCCCAGACCGTGCAGCGCTGCGCCGGCGTCGGCGGTGCTGTCGCCGAACGCGGCGAAGAAGCCCGAGGCGCCTTCGAACACCGTCGGCGCCGACGTGGCGCCGCAGGCGGCCAGCCGGGCGGCCGACACGCCGCTGCGCGATGCCCAGCCGACGTTGAGTTTCACGTCCATCGTGCCGGCGACGAAGCCCTCGCCGAAGCCCGAGGCGAACATCGCGCCGAGTCCGAGGGCCTGCGCCGTCGCCACCGGACCGAGCCGCAGCGCGCGGGCCGCCGCCGCCGCCGCGCCGACCGCCCCGGGCACGCCGGTGGCCCGAAAGCGCGGCAGCATGCCCGGCGCCCCGCGGTAGGCACGGGCCGTCACCTCGTAGCCGGCCACCACCGCGGCCAGCAGGTCGGCCCCGGAAGCGCCGCACTCCTCCGCCGCCGCCAGCGCCGCGGGGATCGCCACCGCGCCGGCATGCGACTTGGCGAGGAAGTCGTCGTGCGTGCAGCCGTTGACCAGGGTGGCGTTGACGAAGGCCGCATCGGCCGCCGGTACCCGCTGCGCCTGCCCTATCACGCTGGCGGCGCCGGCCGCGTTGCCGACGAAGGCGCACGCCACCGTAGGCACCGGCAGGCCGCGTGCGGCGATCGCGGTCGCGCAGGCGTCGAGGAGGCGGCTGCGGGCCAGCGCCACCACCGCAGCGGGCATGCGGGCGACATCCGTCCCCGCCACGAAGGCGCCGAGCCGGGCGGCGACGGTTTCCTGGGCGGCGGCGGGCGGTGCGTCCGCGCACAAGGCGGACGGCGGGGAAACGGTGTGATCCATGGAATCGACCTTCTCGCGTTGTTCCGTTTAACGGAACTTCATATCGAATATCGATACGATACGGCCAAGCGGTGGTCTCGCCAATGAGGGTTATCCTCAGATGCCCGCGTCCGGCGGCGCTTCTTTCGTCGCCGATGGCCACCACTTCCGCCCCCTCTTCCGCCTCCCCTTCCACCGACCGTCCGGCCGCCGACAGCGGCACCGTCAACCGCACGCTGCGCATCCTGTCGGCCTTCGCCGCGAAGGACCGCTGGGCGCTCAACGACCTGGCCCGGGCCCTCAACCTGCCGCGCGCCACCGCCCACCGGCTGCTGAACCTGTGCAAGCCGCTGGGCTATGTGGAGCAGGACGCCGACGGCCTGTACCGCCCCGGCATCGAGTACTACCGCGTGGCCGGACGGATCGGCACCGACATGCCGATCAACCGCCTGGCCGATCCGCTGCTGCAGGCGATCCGCGACGAGACGGACGAGACCACCATGCTGGTGCTGCTGGCCCGCCAGGATCTGAAGATGTTCTTCTCGCACTGGGCGTCGCCCGCGCATCCGCTGCGCTATGCGCTGGAGCGCAACCGGCTCGCATCCCTGGCCTGGGGCGCGGCCGGCCGGTCGCTGCTGGCCTACCTGGACCCGGCGGAGATCGACACGGTGATCGCGCGCGAGGAAGCCTCGCCGCTCGACGGCCGCCCGCTCGACGCGGCCGAACTGCGCGCCGCCCTGGAGACGATCCGGCGCGACGGCCACGCCTGCTCGTACGCCCAGCGGGCGCCCGACATGCACGGCCTGGCGGTGCCCTTCTTCGACAGCGACGGCCAGGTGCGCGGCAACGTGATGCTGACCGTGCCGCATTTCCGGTTCGATCCGTCCCGGCAGGACCGGTGGCTGGCCCTGCTGCGCGACGCCGCGACCGAACTCACCCGCCGGCTCGGCTGGGCCTGACCGGACGGGCCGGGATCGCCGGCAGCCGTTCGCTCTTCTTTCGATAGCAAGCGGCGCAGGCAGGACCTTCGCAAAGTGCCATTTTTCTTGTGAAAAGGCGGGCGCGGCCTACGCCAGCGCATCGCCCGCGCACCAGCGCCGCAGGTTCGCCAGGAACATCTCCACCACCCGCGCCGCGTTGCCGTCGGCGAAGCCTGCGCTGTGCGGCGTGGCGATCACCTGCGGCAGGTCCCACAGCGGCGAATCTGCCGGCAGCGGCTCGTGGGCGAACACGTCCAGGAAGGCTCCGGCGACGTGCCCGGACCGCAGCGCCTCGACCAGCGCGGGCTCGTCCACGATCTCGCCGCGCGCCACGTTGACGACGTGCGCTCCCGCCGGCAGCCGTGCCAGCGCCGCCGCACCGACCAGGCCGCGGGTCCGCTCGGTCAGCGGGCAGGCCAGCACCAGCCAGTCGGTGACGGGCAGCAGGCCGTGCAGGTCCTCGAAGGCCACGGTCGCGACGGCCGACGGCACCGGCTCGGCCCGGCTGCGGACCACCGCGACCTCCAGCCCGAATGCCTGCAGCAGGCGGGCGATGTGCCGGCCGATCGGGCCCCAGCCGACGATGGTGGCGCGCTGGCCCGGCAGGTCGCGCGGCAGCGGCCCGGCGATCAGCGGCGCCCAGGCGTGCGCGCGCTGCGCCGCCATCAGCTGCGGAAAGCGCCGCGCCAGCGACAGGATGCCGGCCAGCGCCGAGTGCGCCACCACCTCGGCATTCGCGCCCGACGAGGTCGTGATCGCCACGCCCGCCGCGCGCAGCGCGACGAACACCGGCCGGTCGGCGCCGGCCGAGTGCACATGCACCCAGCGCAGCGACGGGGCCGCGGTCAGCGCGTCGTAGAACAGCTGCGTCTCCGGCAGCACCCGGTGCTTGGTCGACAGGCCGGTCACGTCGCGCGAGACGAAGGCGACGTCGGCATCGCCTGCGCCCGGCAGGACCAGCCGGTGCGGCCGGCCGCCGGTGGCGTCGGCGATCGCGTCGGCATGGCGGGCCGCCGCCTCGGCCGACACCAGGATGCGCAGCGGCGCGGCGCCGCTCATTCCGCTGTGGCGCCGGAGTCGCGCACGATTACCTTCCACTTCTCGTATTCGCGCTGGGTGAAGGCGCCGAACTGCGCGGGCGTGCCGCCCACCGGATCGGCGCCTTCGCGCACCATCTGCTCCTCCAGCGAGGGCAGCACCTCGTTGACCGACTTGTTCAGCAGCGCGATCACCGGCTGCGGCGTGCCCTTGGGTGCAAAGAAGCCGAACCAGGACCCTGCCGCGAACCCCGGGAAGCCCTTGCTGGCCACGGTCGGCACGCCCGGCAGCGAGCGCGAAGGCTTGTCGCTCGACACCGCCACGGCGCGCAGCTTGCCGGCGCGGATGTGCTGGATCACCGACGGGATGGTGGCGAACATGAACTGCAGCCGGCCGGCCAGCAGGTCGTTGAGCGCATTGGCGCCCTTGTAGGGCACGTGCAGCGTGTCGGCGCCGATGCGCTGGCTCAGCATGTAGCTCGACAGGTGCGACGAGGTGCCGACGCCGGTGGAGCCGTAGCTCAGCTTGCCCGGGTTCGCCTTGGCATAGGCGATGAATTCCTCGAAGGTCTTCGCCGGCACGTCGGGATGCACCACCAGCACGTTGGGCACGTCGGCGATCTGCACCACCGGCATCAGGTCCTTGAGCGGGTCGTACGGCAGGTTCTTGTAGAGCGTCTGGTTGACCGCCATCGGCCCGACCGAGTTGACGATCAGCGTGTAGCCGTCGGCCGGGGCGCGCACCACCATCTCGGTGCCGATGTTGCCGCCGCCACCGGGCTTGTTGTCGATGACGAAGGGCTGGCCGAGCTTCTCGGTGAGCTTCTGCGTCACGGCGCGTGCCAGGATGTCGGTGGTGCCGCCGGCGGTGAAGGCGACCACCACCTTGACCGGCTTAGCGGGCCAGGCCGGGGCCTGCGCCCATGCCGGCAGCGCGCATACCGCGGCGTACAGACCGGCGCCGGCGAGCAGCGCGCGACGCGAAGAATGGGATGCGATCGAATCCATGGGGTGTCTCCTCCAGTGCATCGGGAACGGCGCCCGGCCTCAGCCGGGTACGGGCGCGAAGTCGTAGAGCGCGGCCGGGTTGTCCACCAGCACGCGGCGTCGCTGGCGTTCGTCGGGCATCCAGCGCGCCAGCAGGTCGAGCAGCACGCCGTCGTCGGGCATCTGCGCGGCCTCGAAATAGTTGATGTGCGGCCAGTCGGTGCCCCAGACCACCCGCGCATCGTTGGCCGCCAGCAGGGCGCGCGCGAACGGGTCGATGTCGGTGTAGGGCGCGCCCGAGGCGCCGTTGCGGTCGGCCCCCGAAATCTTGGTCCAGGCGGTGCCGTCGGCCAGCATGCGGCAGAGCTGCTGGAAGCCCGCGTCCTGCACGCCGCGGGCGCTGGCCATGCGGCCCATGTGGTCCACCACCAGCGGCACGCCCAGGCGCACGAGACGCGGCGCCATCTCCACCAGGTCGGGCGCATGGATCCAGATCTGCGCATGCCAGCCGCGCTCGGCCAGGCGCGGCGCCAGGGCCTCCAGCACCTCGATGCCGACGCCGTTGCGGTAGACCGCGTGGCCGTCGCGCCGGAACAGGTTGGCCCGCACGCCGCGGATGCCGGCGGCATGCCAGGCATCGAGGTCGGCATCGGTGGTGTCGGGCGCCGGCACGGCGACCCCGCGCAACCGGTCAGGATAGCGCCGCAGCGCCTCCAGCACGGCGCCGTTGTCGGTGCCGCTGGCGCTGCCGGTCACCAGCACGCCGCGCGACAAACCGAGGCGGTCGAGGTGGGCGACGAAGGCCGCGCCCGGGTATTCGGCCGGCGTGTAGCTGCGGTCGTCGGCCAGCGGGTACTGGGCAAAGGGACCGAACACGTGCGCATGGCTGTCGCAGGCGCCGGGCGGCGGGGTGAAGGACGGCGGACTGGGGACGTCCAGCGCGGGCAGGCAGGGGCGTGTCATGGAACTCTCCGGATCGGCGGTCAGGGCTCGGACTGGAGCTTGCCGGCCTGGGCCAGCGCGGCGGCGCGGCCGTCTTCCTGCTGCAGCAGCCGCTGCCATTCCTCGACGGACGAGGGCCGCGCGGGACTGCCGAGCTGCGCCAGGCGGGCCTTCACGGCGTCTTCGGCCAGGGCCTTGCGCAGCGCGGCGTTGAGCAGCGCCACGGTGGCGGCCGGCGTCTTCGCCGGCGCGAGGATGCCGGTGGCGGTGGTCGCCTCGAAGTCGGCCAGGCCGGACTCGCGCAGGGTCGGCACGCCGGGCAGCGCCGGATCGCGGTCGCGCGACATCACCGCCAGCGCGCGCACCGCGCCCGACTGGATGTGGGTGGCCGAACTGGTGAGCTGGTCCACCACCATGTCGGTCTGGCCGCCGATCAGGTCGACCAGCGCCGGTGCCGACCCCTTGTACGGCACGGCGTTCAGTTCGATCTTCGCGGCCGTCTCCAGCTGCAGCGTGGCCACGTGGTTGGTGGTGCCCGGCCCCGCATGGCCGGCGCTCACCCGGCCGGGCTTGGCACGGGCCTCCGCCAGCAGGGCCGCCACGTCCTTGAAGCGCGACGTGTTGCGCACCACCACGACCAGCGGCGTGGTGGCCGCCAGGCCCACCGCCTGGAAGGAGGAGAGCTGATACGGCGTCTTCGCCATGCGCGGCAGCACCGCGACGGCGTTGGGCGTGGTCACCAGCAGCAGGTGGCCGTCGGCATCGCCGCGCGCCACATAGCCCGCGCCGATGGCACCGCCGGCGCCCGCGCGGTTGTCCACGATCACCGGCTGGCCGAGCGCGCGCTCGAGCGCCGGCGCCACGGTGCGCGCCACCACGTCGAGGTTGCCGCCCGGCGCGAACGGGACCACCAGCGTCACCGGCTTGGAGGGAAAGGGGTCGGCGGCGAAGGCCGGCGCGGCGATGCCGGCGGTGGCGGCCCACGCCAGCAGCACGGCGCGGGTCAGGAGGGGTCTGCGATGCATGGCTTTGTCTCGGTTCTTGTCGTAAAGGCGGCGCCGGCCACGCCGGCACCCGTGTAGCGCCTCAGCTCGCGTAGCCGGGATCGATCCGGTCGAGCTTGCGCAGCAGCGCCGGCCACTCCATCACGCCGTAGGGGCGGCGGGTGCCGGGCTGGTAGTTGTTCCAGGTCTCCTCCAGCACGTCCTGCGGCACCGCCTGCAGCGGTGTGTTGCAGGCCATCGCGGCCAGCTGCGAGCGGCAGGCGAGTTCGAGCCGGTGCATCCAGTTGAAGGCTTCGCCGACGGTGCGGCCGACGACCAGCGCGCCGTGGTTGCGCAGGATAAGCGCCTCGCCCTGCCCCAGGTCGGCCACCAGGGATTCCTGCTCCGCGGTGTCGAGCACCACGCCCTGGTAGTCGTGGTAGCCGATCTTCAGGAAGCGCATCGCGGTCTGGGTGATCGGCAGCAGTCCGCAGGCGAGCGACGACACCGCCATCGACGCCCAGCTGTGGGTGTGGATCACGCAGGCGACTTCCGGCCGGGCCTCGTGCACCGCGCTGTGGATCACGTAGCCGGCCTTGTTGACGCCGTACTTCAGGTCGCCGAAGTCGGGCTGGCTGAGCACCGTGCCGTCGTGGTCGACCTTGATCAGGCTGGAGGCAGTGATCTCCTCGTACATCATCCCGTAGGGGTTGATGAGGAAGGCGCCATCCTCGTCCGGCACGCGCGACGAGATGTGGTTGGCCATCATGTCGGCCATGCCGTAGAGCTCCACCAGCCGGTAGCAGGCGGCCAGGTCGACGCGGGCCTGCCATTCGGCGGGGCTGCAGCGGTCCTGCATCGAGGGAATGCGGATGTCGGGCATGCGGGTCTCCTTATTCGGCGGTGATCTTGCGTTCCTTGACCACCTTGTTCCACTTGTCCGACTCCTTGCGCATGAAGGCGGCGAGTTCGGGGCGGGTGGTGGGCTGCGGCGTCAGGCCGTGCTTGTTGAGCGCGTCCTTCACGCCCGCGTCGTTCAGCACCTTGACGATCTCGGTGTTCCACCGGTCGAGCAGCGGCGCGGGCGTCTTGCCGGGTGCGACGAAGGCGTACCAGTTGAGCGCCTCGAAGCCCGGGTAGCCGGCCTCGGCGACCGTCGGGATGCCCGGCAGGTAGGCCGGCCGGGTGAGGCCGGTGGTCGCCAGCGGCACCAGCTTGCCGGCCTCGACCTGCGGCATCGCGGTGGGCGGTGCCGAGAAGTACGACGCGACCCGCTCGCCCAGGATGTCCTGCAGCGCCGGGGCCCCGCCCTTGTAGGGCACGTGGACCATCTCGATGCCGGCGCGCTGGTTGAAGAGTTCGCCCGCCAGGTGCGACGCCGAGCCGGCGCCGGTGGAGGCGAACTCGACCTTCTCGCCCTTCTTGGCGAGCGCGACGAACTCCGCCAGGTTCTTCACGCCCAGCCCCTTGTGCACCACCAGCACGTTCGGGAAATTGACGCCGCCGGATACCGGCGCCAGGTCCTTGAACGGGTCGTAGGGCAGCTTCATCAGGTGCGGCGCGATGGTGAGCGGCCCGATCGAGCCGAACAGCAGCATGCTGCCGTCGGCCGGCCCGGTGGCGACGAACTGGTGGGCGATGTTGCCGCCCGCACCGCCCTTGTTCTCCACCACCACCGACTGGCCGATGTTCTCGCCGAGCTTCTTGGCGATCAGGCGCGCCGCCGCGTCGGCCGCACCGCCGGGCGCGAAGCCGACCACCAGCGTGACCGGCTTCTTCGGCGGGAAGTCCTGGGCGGAGGCGGCGAAGGGGGCCGCGGCAGCGAGGGCTGCGGCGGCGGTGGCGAGGAAGAGGCGCTTGTGCATGTCGTGCTTTCGTGAATCGGGGATTTGTCTCGGGATACGGCCGGCCGGCCGCTCAATCGCTGCCGAGCTGGAGGCGGTTGGGCAGGCGCTTCTCGATGGTGTGCTTCAAGAGCGCCGCGCTGCGGAAGATGCCGTGGGCGAACTTGCCGTAGGGCAGCGTCAGGAACAGCGCCATCACCACGCCCAGGTGCACCGCCAGCAGCAGCGCCATCACCGAGGTGTCGCGCAGTGCCAGCAGCGCCAGGCCGGTGATGCTGGTCAGCAGCAGCAGCGCGATGAAGCCGCGGTCCATCGGCCGCTGGGCCTGGTCGCCGTGCTGCGGATCGCGCCGCAGGTTCAGCCACAGCAGCCCGGTCGGGCCGACCACCAGGCCGATGCCGCCCAGCGTGCCGAGGATCACCGGCAGGCTGGTGAGCGCATAGGGCGCGTGCAGGTCGAGCAGGTAGTGGTAGAGCGTCGCCACGCTGGTCGAGGCGAAGCACAGCAGGAAGCCGTAGAAGGTGAAGTGGTGGAAGCGCCGGCGCCAGAGCGTGAACGCGTCGTCCTCGTTGTTGCAGCCTTCGCCGTGGCCGCCGCCCAGGTACTTCAGCCGCAGCACGTCGTGCGCCGCCTCGGCCGCGGCGGCGGTGCGCACCTCCGCGATCTCGGGACCGCGGCCGGGCTGGTGGTCGTGGCCGGGCGAAACCTCGCGCCAGAAGCGCCGCACGCCCATGCCGAGCGCGAACACCACATAGCCGAACACCACGCCGAACACGGCGGCCAGGAAGTTGTGCGGGAAGATCGCATAGAAGTTGCCCGCCAGCGGCTCGTGGATCAGCGATCCGCTCATCGCCACCGCCAGCACCAGGAACAGCGCCAGTCCACCGGCCAGCGCCATCGCCACGGTGAGCCCGTTGCGCTTGTACAGCGCGCCGAGCGCGGGCGGCCAGGCGTAGTCGTGGTAGGTCTGCATGCGGACCTCGGCCATCGCCTTCGGCACGTTGACCGCGAACTCGTGCGGCGGTGCGTACTGGCAGGCATGCAGGCAGGCGCCGCAGTTGTGGCAGAGGTTGGCCAGGTAGTGGGTGTCGGCCTGGCCGAATTCCAGCCGGCGCGTCATCGCGGGGAATACTGCGCAGAAGCCTTCGCAGTAGCGGCAGGCGTTGCAGATCTGCAGGATGCGGGCGACTTCCTTCTCGCCGGCCGACAGCAACAGCGCGGGGCGGATCGGGATCACGCGGGGGTTGACGGACGCGCGGCCGTCGAGGCCGACGGCATCGGTCTCGGCCTGCACGCTGCGCACCAGTTCATCGAGCGGCGGCATGGGCGAATTCCTCGTCGAAGGCAGGGTGGTGGAAACCGGCCGAGCGCGCTGCGCCCACGCCGGCGATGCGGCCAAAGGCCGTGCCGATGCTCATGCCGACGCCGGCGGTGTAGCCCTTGCCGAGCACGTTGCCGGCCATCATCTCGCCGGCCACGAACAGGTTCTCGCTCGGCACGCCGCCGAAGCGCACTGCGGTGGTCTCGTCGACCTTCATGCCCAGGTAGGTGAAGGTGATGCCGGGCTTGAGCGGGTATGCGTAGAAGGGTGCCGTGTCGAGCGGCCGCGCCCAGTGGGTCTTGGCGGGCGACACGCCCTCGGTGTGGCAGTCGTCGAGCGCGGTGTGGTCGAAGGTGCCGACGCGGCAGGCGGCGTTGTAGTCGCCGACCGTCTTCAGGAAGGTCGGCACGTCCAGGCCGATCTGGCGGGCCAGGTCTTCCAGCGTGTCGGCCTTGGTGCCGTCGAACACCGGCGGCATGAAGCGGCCGATCGCCTTCTGGTCGATGATCGAATAGGCCACCTGCCCCGGCTGCTGGGCCACCAGGCGGCCCCAGATCGCATAGCGCTTGGGCCAGAAGTCCTCGCCCTCGTCATAGAAGCGTTCGGCATCGCGATTCACCACCACGCCGAGCGACACGCAGTCGATGCGGGTGCAGATGCCGCCGTCGTAGAGCGGCGCGCGCGCATCGATCGCCACGCAGTGCGCCTGCGTCGGGTCGCCGATGCTGTCGGCGCCGGCGTCGAGCATGAACTTCAGCAGCACGCCCTGGTTGAAGCGGGTGCCGCGGATCAGGAAGTTCTCGGCAGTCCATTCGCCGCGCGCGTTCTGGCCCCAGGCCTCGCGCTGCCAGGCGAGGTTGGACTCGAAGCCGCCGCAGGCCATCACGCAGGCCTTGGCTTCGATGCGCTCGCCGGATTCGGTGATGGCCGCCATGAAGCGGCCGCCGTCGAGTTCGAGCCGGGCGACGGGCGTGTCGTAGCGCACCTGCACGCCCAGCTTCTCGGCGCTCCGGTAGTAGGCGTTGACCAGCGCCTTGCCGCCGCCCATGAAGAACGCGTTGGTGCGGGCGACATGCAGCGCGCCCGAGAGCGGCGGCTGGAAATGCACGCCGTGCCGCCGCATCCACGGCCGGCAGCGCGACGAATGGCGGATGACGAGCCGCGCCAGCGCCTCGTTGGTGAGGCCGCCGGTGACCTTCAGCAGGTCCTGCCAGTATTCCTCTTCGGGATAGGCCTCGACCAGCACGTCCTGCGGCGCGTCGTGCATGCAGCGCAGGTTGCGCACATGCATCGAGTTGCCGCCGCGCCAGGCACGCGGCGCGGATTCGACCAGCAGCACCGAGGCGCCGGCCTCGCGGGCCATCAAGGCCGCACAGAGCGCGGCGTTGCCGCCGCCGATGACGAGGACATCGGGCATCGCGGTCATGGCTGGGGCCGGCGCGGATGTGCGCCGGGGGAACAATGGGCGCGCGGGGCCGCGCCGGTGCGCACGGGGCGCGAATGTTGTAGGTATCTCATGGGGAGGCCAGACTGTAGGCGCCGCCGCCGCGGCCCGCCAGACCGGCGGGGGCCATGGGGCCATCGGTTTTTGTGATGGCTCCCCGCCCAGGAAGCAACCGGATCAGGTCGGCGCGACCAGTTCCGCGCCCGGCCACTGGCCGCCGGCCACCAGCGCGCGGGCGGTGTCGCCCAGCACCACCCGGGCGGCCAGCGCGGCCGGTGGCAGTTCGTCGTCCGACAGGCTGCAGACGGCGTTCAGCCGGCGGGCCTGCCGGTCGGCCAGCGGCGCGAGGCGGAAGCGCGTGGCCGCGTCGGCGAACCGGCCGACCGCGGCGCCCGGCTGCACCGTGGCCCCGATTCCCAGGTCCACCGCGTCCATCAGCATGGCCAGCGAATCGATCTCGGCCACCAGCCGCAGCGGGACCCGCGCGCGCAGGAACGCGGCGTCGATCGTCGCGCGCAGGCCGTGCGAATGGGTCGGCAGGATCAGCGGCAGCGCGGCGAGCGCCCGCGTCGTCACCGGCCGGCTCTGCGGCGGCGCGCCGGCGGGCAGATGCGCCCGCGCGCGGATCAGCAGCAGTTTTTCCTCCAGCACTGGCAGCACGCTCCAGCGCCGGCCGACCTGGGTAGAGAACAGCACCGCCAGGTCGAGCTGGCGGGCGTTGAGCATCGTCGCCAGGTGGCCCGACAGCGCCTCGACCATGTGCAGCCGCACGTCGGGATACCGCTCCCGCATCGCACGCAGGAAGGGCATGGCCAGCACCGCCGCGGTGGTGGGCGCGAGGCCCACGCTCACCGTGCCCGACAGCCGCGCCTGCTGCGCCGCGCGCTGGGCCTGCTCGGCATGGCGCAGGGTCAGTTGCGCCTCGCGGAAGAAGGCGGCGCCAGCTTCCGTGGGCAGCACGCCGCGGGCACTGCGCTGCAGCAGCCGGGCCGAAAGTTCGCCTTCCAGCCGGCTGATCTGCTGGCTGAGCGCCGACTGCACGATGCCCAGCTCGCCCGCGGCGCGGCTGATGCTGCCGAGCTCGACGGTGCGCACGAAGTAGCGGAGCTGGCGCAGTTCCATGACAGGGCGGCAATCCCGCGTGCCGGCGGGCGGAAAAGGGGGCCCGGGATAATCGCACACCTATGTCCCGTCACCGCATCGTCGTCGGCCTCTCCGGAGGGGTTGACTCCGCCGTCACCGCCCATCTCCTTCAGCAGCAGGGCCACGAGGTCGTGGGCATTTTCATGAAGAACTGGGAAGACGACGACGACAGCGAGTACTGCTCGTCGAACGTCGATTTCGTCGATGCGGCGGCGGTGGCCGACGTGCTTGGCATCGACATCGAGCATGTGAACTTCGCGGCCGACTACAAGGACCGCGTCTTCGCCGAATTCCTGCGCGAGTACCAGGCCGGCCGCACCCCGAATCCCGACGTGCTCTGTAACGCCGAGATCAAGTTCAAGGCCTTCCTCGACCATGCGATGCGGCTGGGCGCCGAGAAGATCGCCACCGGCCACTATGCGCGGGTGCGCCTCGACGATGCCTCGCAGCGCTACCAGCTGCTGAAGGGCCTGGACCCGTCGAAGGACCAGAGCTATTTCCTGCACCGGCTGAACCAGGCCCAGCTGTCGAAGGCGCTGTTCCCGGTGGGCGAGCTGCACAAGACCGAGGTGCGCCGCATCGCCGCCGAGATCGGGCTGCCGAACGCGAAGAAGAAGGATTCGACCGGCATCTGCTTCATCGGCGAGCGGCCGTTCCGGGAATTCCTGAACCGCTACATCGCCCATGCGCCGGGCCCGATCCGCGACGACACTGGCCGCACGCTGGGCCGGCACCAGGGCCTGTCGTTCTACACACTCGGCCAGCGCCAGGGGCTGGGCATCGGCGGGGTGAAGGACAAGGGTGCGCAGAAGGGCGGCGGCGAGCATGCGCCGTGGTTCGTCGCACGCAAGGACGTCGAGCGCAACACGTTGTACGTGGTGCAGGGCCACGACCATCCGTGGCTGCTGTCGCACCGGCTCGCCGCGGGCGACGCGAGCTGGGTCGCCGGCTCACCGCCCGCGCCGGGCGCCTATGCGGCCAAGACCCGCTACCGCCAGGCAGATGCCGGCTGCACGCTGTCGGCCGACGGCGGCCCGACCGCCGACCGTTTCGCGCTGGACTTCGCGGACGCCCAGTGGGCGCCGACGCCGGGACAGTCGGCGGTGCTGTACGACGGCGATGTGTGCCTGGGCGGCGGCGTGATCGACCGGGTGGACCGCGCCGATACGTCACAGTCGTAACAGGGCGCAACGGCCGCTGCAGCCTGGGCGGCTGCATGTCGACATGATTGGTCACAAGGTTTCCGGCGAACAGGGTCCGGCCCCGGCGAATACTCCGCGGCCTTCTCTACAGCGTCTTTCCATGCCCCGACTGTTCCGCGCCGCCGCTCCCTTTTTTCTGGCCAGCCTGTCTGCCTGCGGCGGTGGCGGCGGCGATGGCGGACCGGCGGCAGAGCCCGCACCGGGTGCGCAGGCGCCCTCGCCCGCACCGGCACCATCGCCCGCCCCTGCTCCGGCCCCTGCTCCGCCCCCGACCACCGCCGGCGTGATCCGCACCGGCAATGCCACCTACTACGACGCCACCGGCGCCGGCAACTGCGGCTTCGATCCGAGCCCGGGCGACCTGCGGGTCACCGCGATGAACGCGCCCGACTACGCCAACAGTGCGGTCTGCGGCGCCTACCTCGCCGTCTCCGGGCCGCGCGGCAACGTCACGGTGCGGGTGACCGACCGCTGCCCCGAATGCCCGACCGGCCACCTCGACCTCAGCCAGCAGGCGTTCGCCCGCATCGCCGATCCGGTCGCCGGTCGGGTGCCGATCCGCTGGCAACTGGTGGCAGGCGACGTGCAGGGGCCAGTGCAGTACCGCTACAAGGAAGGCAGCAGCCGCTACTGGGTGGCTTTGCAGGTGCGCAACCACCGCTGGCCGGTGACGGCGCTCGAGATCCGGCCGGCGGGCGCCACCGCGTGGACGCCGGTGGCCCGGATGGACTACAACTATTTCGTGTACCCGCAGCAGATCGCCGACGGTCCGCTGCAGGTGCGGATCACGGCCGTGACCGGCGCGGTGCTGATCGACACGCTGCCCGCCCCCGCCAGCGCGCTGCAGGTGGCCGGCGGCGGGCAGTTCCCCTGAGCGTCGGCCGACCGCCACGGCGTGCGGCGGAGCGATGGCGACAACCTGCCCCGCGGCACCGGGCATGAAAAAACCCGCCGCTCGCAAGGAGCCGGCGGGTGTCGATCCCTGCGCGCAACGCGCTTGACTTCAGAACGGAATGTCGTCGTCCATGTCGTCGAAGCCCGACGACTGCGGTGCGCGGCTGGGCGCCGGCGCGGCGCGGGGTGCGGGCGCGGCCGAAGGACGGGGGGCCGGTGCCGGTGCGCGGCGCGGCGCGCTGTCGTAGCCGCCGCCACCGCCGTAGCCGTCGTCTTCCTGCGACGAGGACGAGGGGCCGCCCTGGCCTTGGCGGCTGCCGAGCATCTGCATCTGGTCGGCACGGATCTCGGTGGTGTAGCGCTCGGCGCCTTCCTTGTCGGTCCACTTGCGGGTGCGCAGTTGGCCCTCGACGTACACCTGCGAGCCCTTGCGCAGGTACTGCGCCGCAATTTCGGCCAGCCGGTCGTTGAAGACGATGCTGTGCCATTCGGTGATCTCGCGCATCTCGCCGCTCTGCTTGTCCTTCCAGCGGTCGGTCGTGGCGACGCGGATGTTGCAGACCTGGCCGCCGTTCGGGAAGCTGCGGGTCTCCGGATCGCGGCCGAGGTTGCCGACGATGATGACTGTGTTGACGGATGCCATGGTGCTCTGCCTGTGCTGGGAGATGAGGGAAATGGAAGCTGGCGGGCCGCGGCGGCGCGGGGCCGGCGGGCGCGGCGCCGGAGCGCGCCATTGTGCCGCATCGACCTGCGCCGGAGGTGCCGGCCCGCTGCCCGCCTAGTGGAGCGTCCGGCCGACCGGCCGCAGTCCCCAGGTGAGGGCCAGCCATCCCAGCGCAAGAGCCAGCGTGGCCGCGAACAGGCCGACCGGCCCGGCGCCATGCACAAGGGCGCCGCCGACGGCGCCGCCGGCGAACAGCCCGAGCGACTGCAGCGTGTTGTAGAGCCCGAGCGCCGCCCCCCGTAGCGGTGCCGGCGCCATGCGCGACACGAGGCTCGGCTGGCTCGCCTCCAGCGCATTGAAGCCGCAGAAGAAGACGAACAGCAACAGCCCGAGCGGCCAAAGCCCGCCGCCGGCGCCCGGCCCGGCCCAGGCCAGCGCCAGCAGGCCGGCCTGCACCACGATCACCAGCCCGATCGAGCCGAGCAGCACCGCCCGCAGGTGGCCGCGCCGCTCCAGCGGGAACAGCGCCCCGCCCATCACCCCGAAGGATGCCAGCACCGCGGGCAGGTAGATCCACCAGTGGTGCTCCTTCGGCAGGCCGGCCTGCACCATCATGGCCGGCACCGCCACCCACATCGCGAGCTGGACCGTATGCAGCGCGAACACGCCGGCGTTCAGCCGCAGCAGGTCGCGGTGGGCCAGCACGTCGGCGAGCCGGCCGCGCGGCTGGCCGGCGCCGTGCGGCTGCTCCGCCGGCACCCACCACACGACGGCGGCCACGCCCGCCAGCGCCAGCAGCCCGGTGAAGGCGAACAGGCCCGACAGGCCTATCCAGCCCGACAGCGCCGGCGCAACCACCAGCGCCAGCGCGAACATCAGGCCGATGCTGCCGCCGACCAGCGCCATCGCCTTGGTGCGCACGATCTCGCGGGTCTGGTCGGCCAGCAGGGCGGTGACGGCGGCCGAGACCGCACCGGCGCCCTGCAGCGCCCGGCCCGCCACCAGCCCGGTCAGGCTGTCGGCCAGGGCGGCGACGAAACTGCCGAACGCGAAGACCAGCAGACCGGCGACGATCACCCGCTTGCGGCCGAACCGGTCGGACGCCAGCCCGAACGGCATCTGCAGGCAGGCCTGGGTCAGGCCGTAGATGCCCATCGCCAGGCCGACCAGCGCCGCGTCGTCGCCGCCGGGATAGCGGCGCGCCTCCAGCGCGAACACCGGCAGCACCAGGAACAGGCCGAGCATGCGCAGGGCGAAGATCGACGCCAGGGACACGGCGGAGCGGCGCTCGCTGGGCGTCATCGCGCGGGCGGACGGCGCACCGGCAGCGGGCGGCAGGGCGGCGGAGGAGGCGGCGGCAGGATCGGACACGGCAGGGACAACCGGGACGCGGAGCCCGTGGGCACGGGCTGCGCAGGACGGGCAGACGGAGAAGGGACGAGGGACAGGACAGGCCGCAGACGGATCGGGCCGCGGCGAGCCGCATTGTCCGCCAAGCCGCCGGTCGGGCCTCCGCGGCCGCGGGTCCGGCTTCTATTTCCCTTCCGGTACGTGCATGTTGTAATTTTCATATGCAGATGCCGTACGACCTCGACCCCGTCTGGAGCGGACTCTCCCAGGCCTGGGACGATGTGGGCACCCAGCCTGCGGACATCGCCCACTGGGCGGTGCTGATGCTGCACTGCGACCGGCTCGGCACCCTGGCGGAGGAGCATGGCCTGCCGGACGTCCTCGCTGCGCTCGCACCGCTGCTGCTGCGGCTGGAAGCCGTGTCGACGCCCGACGAGCGGGACGTGGCCGAGGTCGAGCAGCTGTGGCTGGCGCTCGAAGCGGCGGTGCAGCAGGCGAGCCTCCAGGCACGGGCGTTCCAACGGCCGGCCGGCCATCGCCGCAAGGGCGAACTGCCGCTGATCGTCGTCATCGGCGGCCACGATGCCGCGGCGCGCGACGCCCTGCTGCACATGGAGCACTACGGCTACCGGATGGCCCAGTACACCGATCCCCGGGAAGGCGCTGCCGCGGCGGTCCGGGGCGGCGCGGTGGCGGCAGTGGTGGACATCGGCGACGGCTTCGACAGCGGCACGGCCGAAACCGTCGCGACCCTGCAACGCCGGGGCATCCCCTGGTGCGCCATGGCCGGCCACGGCAGCTACGCCCTGCGGCTGGAGGCGGTGCGGCACGGCGCGCTGTTCTATTTCGTGGCCCCGCTGTCGATCGACGCGATCGCCGAGGTGGTCGATCCGGTCGCCTTCCCCGCGGACGAGGAACCTTTCCGGGTGCTGCTGCTGGACGACTCCCGCACCGTGCTGGCCAGCGTGCGGACGGCGATGGCGGCCTATCCGGACGTGCGGCTCGGCATCCTGAGCCAGCCGGAAAAGGTGCTGGACGTGCTGCAGTTCTTCACCCCCGACGTGCTGCTGCTCGACATGCACCTGGACGGCTGCAGCGGGCTCGAAGTGGCGAAGATCATCCGCCAGCACAAGGCCTTCGAGTCGGTGCCGATCGTCTACATGACCAGCGACCGCAGCGAGGCGGCGCAGCAGGCCGCGATGCGCCAGGGCGGCGACGACTTCCTGGTCAAGCCGGTGCCCACCGTGCAGCTCTACGAGGCGATCACCCAGCGCGCCCGTCGTTACCGCGGACTGCGCCGCCTGATGGAGCAGGACAGCCTGACCGGCCTCTACAACCACGGCAAGACCAAGGCGCTGCTGCAGCAGAGCCTGGCGCAGGCCGAGCGGCAGGGTGTCCCGCTGACCTACGCGCTGATCGACATCGACCACTTCAAGCGGATCAACGACAGCTACGGCCACGGCACCGGCGACAAGGTCATCATGACCCTCGCCCGGCACCTGCGGCGGCGGGTGCGGGCGACCGACATCGTCGGCCGCTACGGCGGCGAGGAATTCGCGCTGGTGCTGCTGGACTGCGGCCCGGACCAGGCGCTGGCGCTCGTCGAGAGCATCCGCGACAGCTTCGCCCGGGTGTTCCACACCTGCGACGAGGGCATCTTCACCGCCAGTTTCAGCGGCGGCATCGCCTGCTATCCGCAGTGCCCTGACACGGCCAGCCTGATGAGCCAGGCCGACGAGGCGCTCTACGCCGCCAAGCGCGCCGGCCGCAACCGGGTGCAGGCCAGGGACGCGTCCGCCTGACCGGGCGGCGGATGGGGCCGCAGGTCCATGCCCGCCTGCGGCGGTGCGGCCCCGCCCTGACTATCATGGTCGGTTTCCCCGCGGACGCGCCCACCTTGACCCTCCCCTCCCCCGCTGCACCGGACGACGCCGATGGCCGCTACTTGGCGCGAGCGCTGCGCGAGCAGCGCATCAGCATCCGCGGTGCGCGCACCCACAACCTGAAGAACATCGACCTCGACATCCCGCGCCACCAGCTGGTGGTGATCACCGGACTGTCGGGATCGGGCAAGTCGAGCCTCGCGTTCGACACGCTGTACGCCGAGGGCCAGCGCCGCTACGTCGAGAGCCTGTCGGCCTATGCGCGGCAGTTCCTGCAGCTGATGGACAAGCCCGACGTGGACGTGATCGAGGGCCTGTCGCCCGCGATCAGCATCGAGCAGAAGGCGACCAGCCACAACCCGCGCTCCACCGTCGGCACCGTCACCGAGATCCACGACTACCTGCGGCTGCTCTACGCCCGCGCCGGCACGCCGCACTGCCCCGAGCACGGCGTGCCGCTGCAGGCGCAGACCATCTCGCAGATGGTCGATGCGGTGCTGGCGCTGCCGGCCGAGACCAAGCTGATGATCCTGTGCCCGATGGCGCGGGACCGGAAGGGCGAATTCGCCGAGCTGTTCGCCGAGATGCAGGCGCAGGGCTACGTGCGTTTCCGGGTGGATGGCCGGGTGGTCGAGCACGAGAACCTGCCGGCGCTGAAGAAGACCGAGAAGCACGACATCGACGTGGTGATCGACCGGGTGAAGGTGCGGCCCGACATGCAGCAGCGCCTGGCCGAGAGCTTCGAGGCGGCGCTGCGGGTCGGCGGCGTCGAGGGCGGCGGCCGGGTGGTGGCGCTGGAGATGGACACGGGCGTCGAGCACCTGTTCAACGCGCGCTTCGCCTGCCCGATCTGCAACTGGTCGATCGCCGAGCTGGAACCGCGGCTCTTCTCCTTCAATTCGCCGGTCGGCGCCTGCCCGGCCTGCGACGGACTGGGCGTGCAGGAGGTCTTCGACCCGGAACGGGTGGTCGCCTTCCCGTCGCTCTCCCTCGCGGCCGGCGCGATCAAGGGCTGGGACCGCCGCAACGCCTTCTACTTCGCGATGCTCGAAAGCGTCGCGGCGCACTACGGTGTCTCGGTAGACACGCCGTTCGAGGAACTGCCCGACGCTGTCCGCCAGGTCGTTCTGCACGGCTCGGGCGACGAGGAGATCCGCTTCGCCTACACGCTCGCCTCCGGCCCGCAGAGCGGCAAAAAGCTGGGCAAGAAGCATCCGTTCGAGGGCGTCATTCCCAACATGCAGCGCCGCTGGCGCGAGACCGACTCGACCGCGGTGCGCGAGGAACTCGCCCGCTACCGCGCCACCCAGCCCTGCCCGGCCTGCGACGGCGCGCGGCTGCGCATCGAGGCGCGCCACGTGCGGCTCGGCGAGGGCACGGGCGCGCTGCCGATCCAGGACGTGAGCCGCATGACGCTGCGCGACAGCCAGGCGCATTTCGGCGCGCTGCGCCTGGCCGGCGCCAAGGCCGAGATCGCCGACAAGATCGTGCGCGAGATCGGTCTGCGGCTGAAGTTCCTGAACGACGTCGGCCTCAATTACCTGAGCCTCGACCGCAGCGCCGAGACGCTCTCGGGCGGCGAGGCGCAGCGCATCCGGCTGGCCAGCCAGATCGGCTCGGGCCTGACCGGCGTGATGTACGTGCTCGACGAACCCAGCATCGGCCTGCACCAGCGCGACAACGACCGGCTGATCGACACGCTGCGCCACCTGCGCGACATCGGCAACAGCGTGATCGTGGTCGAGCACGACGAGGACATGATCCGCGCCGCCGACCATGTGATCGACATGGGGCCGGGCGCCGGCGTGCACGGCGGCCGGGTGATGGCGCAGGGCACCTACGACGAGGTCAAGGCGAACCCGGATTCGCTCACCGGCCAGTACATGGCGGGCATCCGGACGATCGCGGTGCCGGCGCACCGCACCGCGTGGTTGCCGGTGGTGCGCGACGACGCGAAGGCCGAAGCCAAGGTCGCGAAGAAGACCGGCAAGGCGAGCGCCGCCGCGGTCGCCTGGGCCGAACGCCAGGCCGCCCACCGCGCCACCCAGGGCGACCTGCAGGCGCTGCGGGTAGTGAACGCCACCGGCCACAACCTGCGCGGCGTGAGCGTCGAATTCCCGGTCGGGCTGTTGACCTGCGTGACCGGCGTGTCGGGCTCGGGCAAGTCCACCCTGGTGAACGACACGCTCTACGCCGCCGTGGCGCGCCAGCTCTACCGCGCCCACGAGGAGCCGGCGGAGCACGAGGCGATCGAGGGCATCGAGTACTTCGACAAGGTGATCAACGTCGATCAGTCGCCGATCGGCCGCACGCCGCGCAGCAACCCGGCGACCTACACCGGCCTCTTCACCCCGATCCGCGAGCTGTTCGCCGAAGTGCCCGCCGCCCGCGAGCGTGGTTACGGCCCGGGCCGCTTTTCCTTCAACATCGCCGGCGGCCGCTGCGAGGCCTGCCAGGGCGACGGCATGGTGAAGGTGGAGATGCACTTCCTGCCCGACGTGTACGTGCCCTGCGACGTCTGCCACGGTGCGCGCTACAACCGCGAGACGCTGGAGGTCCAGTACAAGGGCCGCAACATCGCCGACGTGCTGGCGATGACGGTCGAGGCGGCGCACGGCTTCTTCGGCGCGGTGCCGTCCATCGCCCGCAAGCTGCAGACGCTGCTGGAAGTGGGCCTGAGCTACATCACGCTCGGCCAGGCCGCGACCACGCTCTCGGGCGGCGAGGCGCAGCGGGTGAAGCTGGCGCTGGAGCTCAGCAAGCGCGACACCGGCCGCACGCTCTACATCCTCGACGAGCCGACCACCGGCCTGCACTTCGCCGACATCGACCTGCTGCTGAAGGTGCTGCACCAGCTGCGCGACGCGGGCAACACCATCGTCGTGATCGAGCACAACCTGGACGTGATCAAGACCGCCGACTGGGTGATCGACATGGGCCCCGAAGGCGGTGCCGGCGGCGGCACGGTGGTGGCCGAGGGCACGCCCGAGGACGTGGCGGCGCACCCGGCGAGCCACACCGGGCGGTACCTGCAGCGCTACCTGGGATAGAAATACGGCCCCAGCGCAGGCGGCGCCTGCGCTGACAGCTACGATTTCGATAGCGACGTGCCGTCAGGCGGCGTGCTCCGCCACCTTCGGCGCATGCCGCTGCACCCAAGCGAACACCGGCAGCGCCAGCAGCGCCGCCGCCGACAGCGCGAGGAAGGCGAAGCCGAAGCGCTGTTCGGCGCCGACCACCGAGTTGGCGAGCGTGGGGCTCAGCGCGGCACCGATGCCCTGGAGCGTCATCACCCAGCCGAGCGCGGTGTTGAAGCGGCCGCTGCCCTGGGTGAAGCGCTGCACCAAAAGCGGCGTGGCGACGCCCATCGCGCCGGCGGCCAGGCCGTCGAGGATCTGCACCGGGATGTTGCCCCAGCTGTCGGCGATCAGCCAGGCGAGCGCGCCGCGCACCGGCAGTACCAGGATCGCCGCATAGACGAACCACGACACGTCGAACCGCCGGCTACGCGACACCCAGAGCGCCACCGGAATCATCGTGAGCTGTGCGATCACGATGGCGATGCCGGTCCAGAGCAGCGGTGCCGAGTCCGGCACGGTGGCGGCCAGCCGCTGGTTGAGCAGCGGCAGCATCGCCGCGTTGCCGAGGTGGAAGCACAGGCAGGTCAGGCCGAACAGCAGCAGCGGCCGGTTGGCCAGCAGCGCCCGCCAGCCGCCGTCGCTGTCGCGCTCCACCGTCTCGCCGAGCGTTTCGGGCGATTCGCAGCCGCGCGCGGCCTGGTGGTCGATGTCGGCGGCGCGGATCGACAGGGCCGACAGCATGACTCCGACCGCCATCGCCCCCATCACCGCCAGGATCCACGGCGCGCCGAACCAGTGGGCGGCCAAGCCGGCACCGATGGCGGACACCATGTTGCCGGCGTGGCTCCAGGCCTCGTTGCGGCCGGTCTGCCGCTTGAAGCCGGTGGCGCGCACCAGGCCGAGCGTGAGGGCGGCCATCGTCGCGGCCAGCAGCGCGCCGGCCACGCCGGTCACCACCTGAGAGGCCACCAGCCAGCGGCCGTCGAGGGTGGAGAACGCCACTGCGCTGGCCGCGAGGATCGCCACCGCCGCGACGACGGTCAGCGCCCGCTTGGCGGTGGAGCGGTCCACCCAGGCGCCGGCGAACGGCGTCATCGCCACGGCCGCCAGACCGCCGGCGGTCATGGTGTAGCCGATCAGTTCCTGCCGGACCCGGTTTTCCTGCAGGTAGGTGGCGAGGAAGGGCCCCAGGCCGTCGCGCACGTCGGCCATGAAGAAGGCGAGCAGCGTGAGCGCCACGAGGGACCGCGGAAGCGCTTCGGCGCCGTCCGTAGCGGCACCGGAGCCGAGCCCGCGGCCCGGCGACAGGGCGGCGGCTTCAGCCACGGTCGGCCTCGACCGGCCGGCCGTTGACCGTGCGGGCTTCCATCACCCTCCCGGTGCCGCCTGCGAGCGGACGCACCTCGCCCTCGGCTTCGACCGTGTCGCCGACCTGCAGGCCGAGCCGGGTGAAGCCGCCGGGCTTGACGTGCACGAAGTCGCCGCTGTCGAGCACCACGCCGTTGGGCGCGCCGTGCTTGGCGTAGTTCAGGCGCACCACCCGGCCCTGCACCGGCTGCGGCGCAGACAGGGCGTGCGGATGGCCGTCCACCGATACCAGCCGCTCCAGAGCGAACACCTCGTGCGCCGGCTCGCCCTTGGACGACGCCTCGGCGGCAGTGCCTTCGAGCACCACCGCCTGGCCCGGCTGCAGGGCCGCCAGCGCCGTAGCGGCCGGATGGTGGGCCTCGAACACGAACTGCGCCGGGGCGCCGTCGCAGTCGATCAGCACGCCTTCGACCGTGCCCTTGGGGCCGTAGACCGGATGCTGGAAGCGGCCCTCGACGGACCAGACATCGATTTCGCGGGGGGAGGAAGCGGACATGGGCATCTTTCTGGAAGGTGGGGGAAGCACAGGAAGGAACGGATCGGTCGGGGCCGTCACCCGAGCCGCAGCAGCAGCGCCGACACGGCGCACACCAGCAGGAACGGAATACTGATCGTGTGGAAGGCGCGCAGCCCGTGCGGCAGCCGGGCGAGCCGCAGCGCGATCAGGTTGGCGAGCGAGCCCAGCACGCAGCCGAAGCCGCCAACGCTCACGCCCGCGGCCAGCGCCGGCAGGTCGCGCACCGGGCCGTCGAGCAGGATCGCGGCCGGCACGTTGCTGATCACCTGCGAGGCCGCGATCGCCGCCAGGTAGGCGCGCCAGCCCTCGGCGATCGGCGCGTCGCGCAGCAGCGCCGCGACCGCGGACAGCTCGGCGAGCTGGCGCAGGTCCACGAACATCAGCGCGATGATCGCCAGCAGCGCCCAGTCCACGCCGCGCAGCACCCGCGGGAAGAACACCAGGAAGGCTCCGAAGACCAGCGCCAGGCCCGCCGGCAGCCAGTGCCGCTCCAGCGCGACGACGAAGGCGACGAACAGCACGCCGGCGAGCGCCAGCAGGCGCGGCTGGACGGCGGTCGGCGCGGTGGCCGGTCGCAGCGCGATCGGGCTGCGCGGCACCAGCAGCCACACCGCGACGAACAGCCAGAACAGCATGACCGCGACGGTCGGCGCCATCATTGCCATGAAGCCGAGGAAGCTGTCGCCCGAGCGGTGCCAGAGATAGAGGTTCTGCGGATTGCCGATCGGCGTGAGGGCCGAGCCGGCGTTGACGGCCAGCGCCTGCAGCACCACCAGCCGGGCCAGCGGCAGGTCGGCCTGGGTGGCCAGCACCCGCGTCAGCGGCACCAGCAGGAACAGGCTCACGTCGTTGGTGACCAGGGCCGACAGGACCGCCGCGCCGCCGGTCAAGAGCAGCGCCAGGCTGCGCAGGTCGGTCATGCGGCCGAGCAGCCGCTGGGCGGTGGCCTGCAGCATGCCGCTCTTCTCCACGCCCTGCGTGATCGCCAGCAGCCCGGCCAGCGCGCCGACCGTCTGCCAGTCGACCAGCCGCAGCAGTTCCATCGGCGGCCGTGGGCGCAGCACCAGGAACAGCGCGGCGACCGCCAGCAGCACCCACAGCAGGCCGTTGCCGCCGGCGGGTGCGCCGTCCTCCGGGGCCGTCGGCGAGGCAGGCGGTCGGGCGGCGACAGGGTCAGTCATGAGGCAAAAGGGTCAGATGTGGCGCAGCGGGCAGGCGCGCAGTGTGGGCCGAATGGCGCACGCCGGGCTGTAGGCGAAAGCCGGCAACCGGAGCAGATGGGCTGCATCGGACGCGGGATCGCGCGCCTGCGGCGGCAGCGCGTCGCGGCGGAGCGTCAGGTCAGCGGCGGCGGCTCGGCCAGGCTGCGCTGCATCGCCCAGCGCACGCCGGGCAGCCGCCGGCCACCGGCGAAGGCGAGGTCGCGCAGCCAGCCGCCGCGGTCGGCCTGGAAGCAGGGCGTGAGCAGCCGGCTGAGCGTCTGGTAGGCGCGCGACGGGCCGAGGCGGGCCCGCTGGTAGGCGGCGAGCCCGTCGGCCAGGGTGGTGTGGCCGCGCAGCCCTGTGGCCAGGCCGAGCGCGTCCTGCAGCGCGAGCGTGGTGCCCAGGCCGAGCTGCGGGCTCATCGCATGCGCGGCGTCGCCCATCACCGCGAACGGCGCCCGCGCCATCGCGCGCGGCCAGCTGTGGCGGTAGACGGCCAGCGCCAGGTCGTCGTGCCGCACGATCTGCTCCAGGACCGGCGCGGCCTCGGGCCAGAGCCGCCGCTCGCCGTCGCGCCAAGCGGCCAGGTCGCCGGTGCGCCAGGCGTCGTAGCGGTCGCGGCGCAGGCTCCAGAACAGCGACAGCCGCAGGCCCTGCGGCGTCGCCTCGGTCGGCAGCAGGCCGACCATCTCGCGGGTGCCGCGGAAACGCTGCAGCAGCACGTCGGCCTGCGGCCAGTCCGCGACGGTGAACTGGCCCCACAACGCGCCCCAGGCGTAGGGCCGGGCGGCGGCGGCCAGCCCGGCGGACTCGCGCAGCGTGGAAGCGGCACCGTTGGCGACCACGCAGAGGGCATAGCGTTCGTCGCGGCCGCCGATGCGCAGCACGGCATCGGGCCCGTCGCGGCCGAGGGTGTCGATCGGCTGGCCGAAATGCACCTGCGCGCCGGCCGCGATGGCCGCCCCGTGCAGCAGCCACGACAGCCGGGCCCGGCTCACGCCGCGCGCCGGGCGGCGGGCGAAGTCCAGGTCCACCAGCGTCCAGCCGCGGTGCGCATGGCCGAGCAGCCGGGTGACCGGCACGCTGACCGCGGCGAAGGCGTCGGCCAGGCCGAGCGCGGCCAGCGCCTCCAGGCCCTGCGGCTGGATCAGCAGGCCGGCGCCGACCGGTGCGAGGCCGGGGTGGCGCTCGAATACGTCGACCGCATGGCCGTCGCGCGCCAGGGCGATCGCTGCCGCGAGCCCGGCCGGACCGGCGCCGGCGATCGCGATACGTTGGGGGGTGCGGGACGGGTGGTACGGCGGGGCGGAGCGGGTCGGCATGCGCGAAGGGTAGGCGATGCGGTGCCGCATCGCAGGATTCGACGGAAAAACGCCTCCTGCGCCCGTAGGGCTTGCGCAACGCGCTATCGAAACAGGAGCACCCCTCTGCCCGCTACCATCGACTGTCGTTATGTCCAGTACGCCCGCCACCCCGCTCCCGACCGTCGCCGTGCGGGCGCTCTGCGCCTTCGGTGCGCGGCGGGGTGACCTGGACCGGCGCTTCACGCCCTCCCCCACCGCCGAGGACGGCATCGCCGGCCATGCCGCGATCGCCGCCCGCCGGCCGGCCCACCACCGCAGCGAGCTGGTGCTGTCGGGCGACTGGCGCGGCCGATTGACCGTGCGCGGCCGGGCCGACGGCTTCGACCCGCAGGCGGTGCGGCTGGAGGAGATCAAGACGCACCGCGGCGACCTGGCGCGCCAGCCCGCTAACCAGCGCCACCTGCACTGGGCGCAGGCGCGGGTCTACGGCTGGCTGCTGTGCCAGTCGCAGGGGTTGCCGCAGGTCGAACTGGCGCTGGTCTACGTCGATATCGCCGACCTGCGCGAGACTGTCTTCGCCGAGACCTGGACCGCCGAGGCGCTGCACGCGGAATTCGATGCCCTGTGCGCCGGCTACGTCGCCTGGGCCGACCAGGAGCGCCGCCACCGCGCCGCGCGCGATGCGGCGCTGGCGGTGCTCGCGTTCCCGCATCCGGATTTCCGTGCCGGCCAGCGCGGGCTGGCCGAGGCGGTCTACCGCACCCAGCGCAGCGGTCGGGTGCTGATGGCGCAGGCGCCGACCGGCATCGGCAAGACGGTCGGCACGCTGTTCCCGGCGCTGCGCGCCTGCCCGCCCGCCGGGCCGGACCGCCCGGGGCTGGACCGGCTGTGTTTCCTGACCGCCAAGACCTCCGGCCGGCAGCTGGCGCTCGATGCGCTGGCGCTGCTGCGCGGGCCGGCGGTGCCGGCCGCCCCGGGCGCCGATGCGGCTGCCAGGACGGCCGTGGACCGGGTGGATGCGGCCGCCGGCGCAGGTGGTGCCGACGGCGCGGGCGATGCGGGCCCTACGCCGGCCGCATCCGCGCCTACGTCGATCCGTGTCGCTGACGATGCGGCTGGCACGGGCGACGCGGCCCCCGCCGGGACCGCTGTCACGCCGCCCCGCCTGCCGCTGCGCGTCCTCGAACTCGTCGCCCGCGACAAGGCCTGCGAGCACCCGGACCGCGCCTGCCACGGCGCCTCCTGTCCGCTGGCGGCGGGCTTCTACGACCGGCTGCCCGCCGCCCGCGCCGCGCTGGCCGCGGGCGACGGCTTCTGGGACCGCGCCGGCGTGCGTCGCGCCGCCGCCGCACACCGGGTCTGCCCCTACTACCTCGCGCAGGAGATGGCCCGCTGGGCCGACGTGGTGGTCGGCGACGTCAACTACTGGTTCGACGCCAGCGCCCTGCTGCCGGCCCTGGCCGCCGAGAACGACTGGCGCTGCGGCCTGCTGGTGGACGAGGCCCACAACCTGGTCGAGCGCGCCCGCGGCATGTACTCCGCCGCGCTCGACCCGGCGGCCCTGCACGCCGCCCGCGCCGCCGCCCCGGCCGCGCTGCGCACGCCGCTGGAGCGACTGCGCCGCGCCTGGAAGCCCCTGCTGCCGCCGGACGACGCGCCCACCCAGGAGCACGACGCCGTGCCCGCCGCCTTATGCCGCGCGCTGCAGCAGGCCGCCACCGCGATCGCCGACCACCTCGCCGCCGAACCCGACACCACGCCCGGCGGCGCGCTGCAGCGGCTGCTGTTCGACGCCGCGCGCTTCCTGCGGCTGGCCGAATCGTTCGGTGCGCATTCGCTCTGCGACGCTACCCGCCAGGCGCCGCCGCCCGGCGTGCGCGGCGGCCCGGCCGCGGTGCTGCACCTGCGCAACGTGGTGCCCGCGCCCTTCCTCGCGCCCCGCTGGGCGGCCGCGCGGTCGGCGGTGCTGTTCTCGGCCACGCTGGAGCCGCAGGCCTTCCACCGCGACCTGCTCGGCCTGCCGGCAGACGCCGCCTGGATCGACGTACCGCCGCCCTTCGCCGCCGCTCAGCTGCAGGTGCGCGTCTCCCGCGACATCTCCACCCGCTGGCCCGACCGGGCGCGCTCGCTGCCGGCGATCGTGTCGCTGATCGGCGCGCAGTACGCCGCGGCGCCCGGCCACTACCTCGCCTTCTTCAGCAGCTTCGACTACCTGCGCCAGGCCGCCGACGCGCTGCGCGCCGCGGCACCCGACATCCCCGTCTGGGAGCAGTCGCGCGGCATGGACGAAGCCGCCCGCACCGCCTTTTTGCAGCGCTTCGTGCCGGCCGGCCGCGGCATCGGTTTCGCGGTGCTCGGCGGCGCCTTCGGCGAGGGCATCGACCTGCCGGGCGACCGGCTGGTCGGCGCCTTCATCGCGACGCTCGGGCTGCCGCAGGTCAACCCGGTCAACGAGCGGATGCGCGACCGGATGCAGGCGACCTTCGGCGCGGGCTACGACTACACCTACCGCTTCCCCGGCCTGCAGAAGGTGGTGCAGGCTGCCGGCCGGGTGATCCGCACGCCCACCGACCGCGGCGTGCTCTGCCTGATGGACGACCGCTTCGCACGGCCCGAGACGCGGCGGCTGCTGCCGGCGTGGTGGGCGCTGCCGGATTGACGGCGGCGGGCGGCGGCACCGTCGGCGCTAAAAAAGGGCGCAGGCTCTGCGGCCGCGCCCTTCGGGGTCGGAATATGCCCTTTACTCGAGCGTGGCGCCCGACGCCTGCACGATCGCCTTCCACTTCTGGTAGTCGGTCTTCAGCAGGCTGCCGAACTGCTCGGGCGTCATCGCCTGCGGCTCGGCGCCCTGGGCCAGGATCGCGTCCTTCATCTCCTGCGTGGCGAGCAGCTTGTTCACCTCGCCGTTCACCCGGGTCACGATGTCCTTCGGCGTGGCGGCCGGCATGAAGAGGCCGTACCAAGTGCTGACGTCGAAGTCCTTGTAGCCGGACTCGGCGACCGTCGGCACGTCCGGCAGGGAAGAACTGCGCTTGGCCGAGGTGACCGCCAGCGCCCGCAACTTGCCCGCCTTGAGCTGACCCATCGCCGACGGCACCGACGACACCATCAGGTCCACGTTGCCGGCCAGCACGTCCACCATCGCGGGGTTGGAACCCTTGTACGGCACGTGGCGCAGCTTCACGCCGGCCGCGCCGTTGAAGATCTCGCCGGCCAGGTGGATCGTGGTGCCGTTGCCGGGCGAGCCGTAGGTGATGGTGTCGGGCGCGGCCTTGGCGGCGGCGACCACGTCGGCCAGCGTCTTGAAGCGCGAACCGGCGGCGGTCACGATCACGACCGGGGTGTAGGCGACGTGCGCCACCGCAGCCAGGTCGCGGGTCGGCTCGTAGCTGAGGTTCTTGTAGAGGTAGGGCGCGACGACCAAGTTGTCCTTCTGGCCCATCACCATGTCGTAGCCGGTCGGCGGCGCCTTCACCGCCTCGGTGATGCCGATGGTGCCGCCGGCGCCCGCCTTGTTGTCGGGCACCACGGTCCACTTGGTGGCTTCGGCCAGCCGGGTGGCGACCAGCCGCGACAGGATGTCGGTGCCGCCGCCCGGCGGGAACGGGACGATCAGGCGGATCGGCTTGGTGGGATAGGTCTGTGCCTGGGCGCCGACGGCGAACGCCAGGACGGCGAAGGAAAGCAACTTGCGGATCATGCGAGGGAACCCCGGAATCAGGATGGAACGGCAGCGCATCCGGGTGCGGATGCGGCAGGGGCGCCATTGTCGGCGGCCCTGCGATGTCTGCCCAGGCGTGCTTTCCCTCGCCTGCCCGCAGAGCGCTGGATCAGGACGGGTCCTTGCTGCGGGTGCGCGCGACGGCGCTGAAGATGCCGATGCCGAGCAGGATCAGGGTGCCGATGCCGATGTAGAGCTGCGGCACACCGGCCACCACCGCGGCCCAGATCAGGCCGCCCAGGAAGATCGCGAATCCAACCATGTACAGGGCGAAAGACATGAAAAGCTCCTCTTGCCGGCTGCCGGCGAGTTGTAGTGGAGCGGATTCTTCCCATGATCCGCATACCTGTGCTGTAGCGGCGCGTACCCAGATGCCGTCGTCCGATTCCTACCGTCCCGACCATCCGGCAGCAGCAACGCGAGCTCCATAATCCGCGCTCCTGCGGCCCCTTGCCGTCCGTCCACCCTTAGAGAGGCGCACGCGCGCACGCCCCCACCATGTCCAGCATCGTCCTGCGTTTCCTCGCCGAGCCCAGCACCGTCAACTTCGGCGGCAAGGTCCACGGCGGCACCGTCATGAAGTGGATCGACGAGGCCGGCTACGCCTGCGCGACCAGCTGGGCCAAGCGCTACTGCGTGACGGTATTCCTGGGCAGCATCCGTTTCCACCGGCCGATCATGATCGGCGATCTGGTCGAGGTGGAGGCCCGCATGGCCTACACCGGCAAGACCAGCATGAACATCTCGGTGGAGGTGCGCAGCGGCGACATGAAGAGCGGCCAGATGGAGAAGACGACCGAATGCCTGATCGTCTTCGTCTCGGTCGATTCGCACGGCCGGCCGATCCCGGTGACGCCCTGGAACCCGGAGACGCCGGGCGACATCGCGCTCGCCCAGCGCGCCAAGGCGCACCTGGATGCGTCGCGCAACGCCAGCTGAACGGCCGTCGCTCCTTTTTCGATAGCTGCCTGCGCAGGCAGGACAGGCGCTAACGGCCTGCCGGCACCAGTTTTTCGCGCAACACCTCGACCAGCCGGGTATCGACGTAGTGCGGCCCGTCGAACAGGAACACTTCGTGGCCCCCGTAGGTGGCGAGCTGCGGCACCAGTTCCTCCGGCGTCGCCGGCCGGAAACCGCCGCCGGGCGCGGGCCGGAAGGCTTCGGCGATCAGCCTGACCCGCCGCGGACCGAGGCGCTGGCGCAGCGCCAGCAGGTAGTCGCGCGCCACCGGTGCACTGCGCGCATGCACACCCACCCCATCCTGGAAGAAGACACCCACGTCCTTTGGCAGCCAGCCGTGCAGCCAGTCGGCGAGCGCCGCCGGGCCGACGTTGGCGCCGTCGTAGGCGCTGATCCAGAGCGGCCGGGGCAGACCTTCGAGCTGGCGGGCGAGGCCGGCGGCGTCCTTCCAGGTCGGATCGACCTCCACCGGGAAGTACCAGCCGGTCACCTTTAGCGGCGTGGCGAGCGCCGCCAGGCAGCGCGAGCGCGCCACCAGCGACTCGACGCTCGCGCGAGCCGCGGTCTCGTCGCCGTGCGCGGCCAGCCCCAGGATCACGTTCTGCGCCCACGGTTCGCGGGCGATGCGCGCCCAGTCGGGCCGGGGCTGCGGCGGCTCGACCGCGCCGGCAGCGGGGCAGCCGTCGACGAAGGCGTGGCCGTCGCGGGCGGTCCACTGGACCAGCAGCGTGCGGGCGCCGAGACGTTCCCAGATGCCCTGCGGATGCACCGTCTGCGCATCGGGCTGCCACACGGTGCCGGCGATGCGCACGGCGGCCTGCGCGCCGGGCGCCGTCGTGGCGTTGCGGCAGCCGCCGAGCAGCAGTGCCGCGGCCGCTGCCAGCACCACGGCCGCAGCGCGAGCGGAAGCCCCCGGCACGGCCGCAGTCCGGCCGAAGAAGCGGGCGGGGCCCATCAGTAGTTGTACGACAGCCGCACGACCAGGCCCTGTGCGCGGTCGTCGCCGCCCAGGCGCCAGCGGTACTGGGCCGTCAGGTCGGAATACGACTTGGGACCGGACCGGTCGTCTTCCCGCCACCAGGTGCGCAGGTTCACGCCCACGCCGGCGCCCACGGCGCGCGGCCGGGCGAAGCCGGTGTTGTAGTCGGCCGCGACCACCGCATGCGGCATCAGCACCGCCTGCGACAGGCCGGGAACGGCCGGCGCGTCCAGGCGCTGCAGCCGCCAGGCACGGCCGAGCCGGCCTTCGCTGACGACGTACTTTTCGCCGGCGTCCAGGTAGCGGCCGGCTTCCGCGTAGACGTCGCCGGCCCACCAGCTGTCGCGGTCCACCCGCGGCGCCATGCCGAAGCCGTCGGAGACGGCCGCGCGCAGCAGCCAGTCGTTGCGGCTGGCCGAGCCCACCTTGATCAGCCGCTCGGCCGCCAGTACGGCGTTGACCGAGCTCAGCGGCCGCACCCGTACACCGACCGCGGCCTGCGCACTCGCGCCGCCTTCGGCGAAGCCCGCGCCGCTGTAGGGCGTGCCGAGCAGACGGCCGTACAGGTCGACATAGGTGTTGGGTCCGGCGAAGCTCTTGAGCTGCCGCGGCCGCCAGTAGGCCTCGGCGACAGCCTGCAGGCTGCGGTCGCGGCCACCGCCGCTGCCGTCGCCGCCCTGCTCGGGCGTGAGGCCCGGCAGCGTGCCGCCGCCGCGGTAGAAGAGCGCCGCGCTCGCGCCGCTGGTCCGTTCTTGGTCGGCCACGGCGAGCTTGGTGTCCAGCCGCTGCTGCGGGGTCAGCGGCACCTGGCCGACATCGGCCGCGTCGAGCGCGCGGCGGAAGTAGGCCGCCGATGCGGTCGGGTCGCCGGCGGCAAGGCTGGCGTAGGCGGCATCGAGCAGCTGCGGCGGCCGCAGCGCCCCGGCCTGGTCGGCGCGGGCGAAGGCGACCGCGGCCTCGCGCGAACGGCGTTCGCGCAGGTACTGGTAGGCCTGTTCGGCATCGCTCGGCGGCGGCGCGTCCGGCAGGGGTGCGGGGGGCGGCGGAGGCGGCTCGGCGGCCAGGGCCTGGAGCGAGGCCGCCGGCGGCGCGGCACCGAGCGACCAGGCCATGCGCAGCATCGGCACGCCGTAGGCGTCGTCGGGCCCGTCGGCGACGATGCGATCCGCCGGTCCGGGCGGGAAGGCGGGGGCAGCGGCCCGGGCCGTGGCCGTACGACCGCCGGTACGCGCCCGGTCGGCCCGCGCCGTGGCGGTCGCCGGAGCCGCACTGCGGCCTGCGGGCGCGGCGCGGCGCGCCGTCGTGGTCGGCGGCGGCGTGGCGTCGGTGCGGCCGGCGGAGTCGGCCTGGCGCCGGGCGGCGGCTTCCGCGTCTCGCAGCAGCGCATGCAGCCGCTGCACGTCGGGACGCAGCCGCAGCGCCTCGCGTGCGCGCGCCGCGGCGGCGGCGTAGTTGCCGCGTTCGTAGGCGCGGTAGGCCTCGTCGGCGATCCGGTAGGCCGGGCCGGTCAAGGGCAGTTCGTCGGTCTGGGCCTGCGGCACCAGCGGCACCAGCACGGCGGCGGCGAGCAGCGCAGGCACACCCCGGCGCAGCAGCGCCGGCGAGGGGCGGAAATGGGTCATCGTGGGGCCCTGGAACGGCCGTGCGGGACCGGTTGGGCGAAAGGAATCGGGGTCATGCCTGCACCATACCCGCGGACGGCGGCAGATCGGACGACCGCCCGTCGGACGCCGTGGCCGCGTTCCACGGACCGGGCGGCAGCGGCGCCGGCGGCGGCGCCTGCCAGCGGGCCCGCTGGGCCGCGATGCCCTGCTCGATCGCACTGCGCGACACCACGCTGCGCGACACCAGGTAGTCGCCGATGCGGCCGTCGCGGTCGGGCCGGTAGCGGATCAGCGCCTGCCGGAAGTCCTCGCGATCCACCAGGCCCATGTCGATCAGGATCTCGCCGAGCAGCGGCGCCGCATCGGGGGCGAACCCGTCCTGCCCGCCGCGCAGCAGGCGCAGGCCGGCCACGATTTCGCTCTCGCGCACGATGCATTGCAGCAGCGGCATGCCGGCGGCCTCGGCGATCGCCGCGCGCGCCTCGTCCGACAGCGGGCTGCCAACGGCGATGCGCAGGGCCGGCGCGGATTCCAGGCTTTCCAGCTCGTGCGGCTCGGGCGCCGGCCCGGTCGGCAGCGGCATCATCTGCGGCGTGTCCACGCCCAGCGCGAGCACGCGCCAGCGCACGCAGACCGCCACCGGCAGCAGACCGGCGGCGCGCTCGATCTGGTCGGCATCCGGCTGGGCCCGCGGCAGGCCCGACTGGTAGGACAGCGCCTCCGCCAGCGTCTCGTCGTCGAGCCAGCCGCGCGACACCAGGATGCGGCCGAGCGGCACGCTGCGGCTGCGCTGCTCGGCGATCGCCGCGGCGAGACGTGCGTCGTCCACCGCCTGCCAGCCGGCCAGCAGGTCGCCCAGGCGCCGCCGGGTGCGTGCGATCTGGTCGGTGGTCGGGAAGTCGTGCATGGTCTTGTCCCAGACCAGGTCGCGGCCGAGCAGCAGATGGCCGAGGAACAGCTTCCAGGCGCGCGCCGTCGCCATGAAGTTCACGACGTTGCCCACCACCATGCGCGGCACCGACATCAGCGACTGCTCCCAGCCGTAGAGCTTCCAGACGAAGTAGACACGTTGCACCACCCGCAGCACCAGCGCCACCGCGTTCATGGCGATCAGGCCGGCGAGCCAGCCGCCCTCGTCCACCGGCGACGGGAAGCGCACGGTGGTGAACTCGAAGGTCTCCAGCAGCCACAGCAGGATGAAGTCGGCCACCAGCAGGTAGGCCAGCACGTTGACGAACGAGGTGACGATGCCCTTCCTGTCGCGGAACAGCAGGTATTTGGTGACCAGCGAACCCTTCCAGCCGATCTGCTCCCAGCTCTGCAGCCCGATGCCGAGCACCCAGCGCGACTTCTGCCGGTAGGCCGCACGCAGCGTGCCGGGGAAGAACTCGCGCACGCACAGCGGCATCGTGACCGTCAGCATCCGGTCCTTGCGCAGCCCGAACCAGCGCTTGCGGCGCACCCGGAATTCGACCGGGAAGCGCGCGAAGATGGAGCGCATGCCGAGCTTGCCCAGGCGGTCCCCGACGTCGTAGTCTTCGGTCAGGCTGTCGGTGTTGAAGGGCTGGTTGCGGGTGCCGTCGATCAGCGCCTGGATCGCCCGGCGCGAGAAGCAGGTGCCGACGCCCGCCGACGGCACGATGCCGGTCACGCCCTCGCGCACGACCAGATCCTTGGCATGCCATTCGGCGAACTCGTCCATGTAGGTGCCGGCGACGAGCTCGAACCACTCGCGCTCCAGCGACACCACCGGCAGCTGGATCATGTCCTTGCGCGGCAGCAGGTAGTTGAAGAACTTGAGTTCCAGCGGATGCAGCACGTCCTCGCTGTCGTGCAGCACGATGCCGGCGAACTTCTCGCCGCTGCGCTCCTCGTGCAGCACGATCGCCTGGACGATCCAGTTCAGGCAGTCGGCCTTGCAGGTCGGCCCCGCGTGCGGCACTTCCACCCGCTCGAGCTGGCGGTAGCGGCCGCGCATGCGCTCGACTTCCTCGATGGTGCGGCGGTCGTTCGGATAGGTGCCGACGAAGATGCGGTAGTTCCGGTAGTCGAGTGTGCCGACCATGGTCTCGAGCATCTGCGCGATCACGTCGTACTCGAGCCAGGCCGGGATCATGATCGCCAGCGGCTGCTCGGCGCGGATGTGCAGCTGCTCGGGCGTGAGCGGCCGGTAGTCCTTGCGCTCCAGCACCGTCAGCCGGCGCCAGATGCGGTTGGTCCAGTACCAAGCGTCGATCACCAGGTCGTCGATGCTCGACAGCAGGATGATCACCGCGACCGCCGCGGCGAACCATTCCAGCCAGCTGTAGTGCTGCGCGAGCGCGATCTGCCAGTCGAGGTTCATGGCCGTCCTACCCGCTGCATCACGAAAGCGGCGTCTCCGTCGGGCGACCCAGGCGTGCCCGGCGTTGGCGGCGCACCTGTGCGATGCGGGCGGCGAGCAGGATCAGCAGCAGCACGACGATCAGCGCGATCCACCAGCCGGCGTAGCGCGCCAGCGGAGACTCCGGATTGGCGTCGTCGGCGAGCTGGGCGCCGCGCGGATCGCGGCTGTCGATCTCCAGCGCCACGCCGTTCGCGTCGAGCACCGCCACGTCGCCGCGGCCGAGCTGGATCGGCTTGACCGGCACCTGCACGTCGCTGCCGACCGGCCGCCAGACCACGCCGTGGTGGCCGCCGGCCTTGGCCACGTCGAGCACGCTGACGCTGCTCAGCCGGGCCACGTCGAGCATCGTCGTCTTGCCGTTGGCGAGCACCAGCCGGCCCTGCGCGGCATCGACCCGCGCCGTCGCGTCGGACACCGGCAGGTCCAGCGCCAGGAAGGTATTGCCCGGCGACACCGGCTTGGCGGCCGCATCGGACGGCACGACGACCAGCTTGGTGTTGGAGAGCGTGACGCCGGCCGCATCGGCCAGGCGGATCGCGCGCGGCAGGCTGCGGGTGGCGTCGGACAGCCAGGAGGCCGGCACCAGCACCTCGCCGCCGTCGGCCAGCCGACGGGCCACGCCCGAGAAGTCGTTGCCCGTGTCGACCTTGCCGAGTTCCACATGGCTGGCCGGCAGCACGCTGACCGGGTAGGCGGTCTGCTGGTCGTGGCAGCGCGGCTTGGTCAGCTGGCGCAGGAAGGTCACCCGCACCACGTTGCGCGGTGCCAGCATGTGCTGCGGCACCTCGGCGCGCAGGCGCTCGGGCTTGCCGTCGGGCGTCAGGGTCTTGGCCGACAGCAGGTAGTCGTTGAGGTAGACCGAGGCGACCGGGCCGGCGCCGCTGCTGTCGGGCGTGGCGGACAGGTCGAACACCAGGGCCTTGGGCGCGCGGCCGTCGGCGACCACGTCCTCGATCGAGAAGGTGGCAGTCCAGTCGCTGCGGTTGCCGACGTCGATCGAGCCGGGCTTGCCGCCGAGCTGCGACAGCAGGATGCGGTCGTCCGGACGCGGACGCGCGACGGTCGCCGGCGCGATGCTGCCGCCGCCGGCCACCGGACGCCACAGGCTGTCGAACAGCAGTGCGGCCTGCGGGCCGGCGTCGGAGGCGATCGCCACCACCGGCGCGCCGCCCATGCTGCGCAGCGACACTTCGCCGGCGGCGAGCGGCTGGCCGGTCACGCCGAAGGCGCCGGTGCGCCACTGGGTATAGGACGCCGTGGCCGCCGCATCGGACGCCATCTGCGTGCCGAGCGCGTCGAGCGCACCGCCGATGGCAGTGCCGAGCGCCGGGTCGGCCACGACGATGTCGGCCCGCAGCGGACCGCGGGCGCCAAGCGCCAGCAGCGCGCCGACTTCGGCCTGACTGCCGATACGGTGGCTGCGCACGGTGGCGCCGCTCACGCCGTCACCGGCGATGGCGGCGAAGGCCGGCAGGCTGCGCAGGTCGGCCGGCACCATGTCGGCGCTCACGTCGACCGTGTCGCCCACCGCAGGCAGCGACCGGACCTGCACCCGCTTGCCGGCGCGTTCGAGCGCCAGGCCGACGCGCCAAGCGGCGTCGTAGGCCGGCTGCGACAGGTTGCGGCCCGCCACCAGCAGCACCGGCCGCGGCGGCAGCGTGCTCCAGACGCTCGCCAAGCTGGTCAGCCGGTTGCGGTCAATGCGGTAGCGCAGCCGGGTGGTGGGCAGGATGCGCAGCACGTTGCCGGGCGCGCGCTGGTCTGCGCAGACCACATCGGAGATGGTCGAATTCCAGACGGCGCCGACCCGCACGAAGCCGCTGTCGCGCGGTGCCCCGTCCACGCCGATCGTCAGACTGGCATCGCCCTTGTCGTCGGTGAAGCGGCGCGAGGACACCGGGTAGCCGTCGAGCGACAGCACGAACACCGAGCGTCCGCCGTCGCCGCGCAGATAGTCGGCATCAAGCTGCAGCGTGGCGCCCTGCAGCTGCAGGCCGGCCGGCACCGGCAGGAAGAATTCGCGCCGGCTTTCGTTCTCGCCGCCCTGCAGCGCGATCGGCGTCTGGAAGCCGAGCTCGGCCAGCGTGATCTGCCGCTCCAGCGACGGGTCCGCCGCCCATTGTCGGAACACGTCGGCCGGCGCGGCGGCCGCGAGGCCGGGCAGGACCGCTGCGACGCAGACGGCGAACGCAGCGAACCGCTGCCGGGTGGAGTGGAAGATGGACATCGTGCGAAACGAAAAAAACGGGAGGGTCGGCCTGGGACATCGGTCCGCCGGAAGGTCGGGCGCCGTCGATGAGAACAGCGCCACCCGTGCAATGTGTGACCAGATTTAACAACCGGTAGCGTTTTGACCGTTGCCCCAATCGGCCACTAGGCCATGCACCAGGCCCGTGGCATGCTCTTTTTTTGAGAGCACCGCGCATGGTGTCCGCCGGCGCCTCGGCTTCCTGTCCTACAACGAGGCGCGCCGCACGGCGTCTTTCAGTAATGGGGCGGGCGTTCGTCTGCGGGCCCCCGGGCGCCCGGACCGGCCTCCGGCGCCTGCTCACGCAGCAGGCGCACCTGCTCGGTCAGGCGGTCGATCTGCTGCTGCTGGCGGTAGATCGTGAGGTTGAGCTGGTCCAGCAGGTCTTCGGTATAGGCGGCCTTGACCTCCAGGTCGTCCAGGCGGCGGATGGTGAGGGATGCGTCCATGGCGCCGATTGGACCGCAGCCGCGCCACGGGCGGCACGCCGGCGGAGTCCTCGGCCAGAATGTGTCACCCGCATCCGATGACCGTCGCCCCCTCCATGCCGCTTCGTGGTTTCGATCTGCCGCTTGCCGAAGTGATCCACATGCTCGTCGATGCGGTCTGCGTCGTCGATGTCGAGGGCCGCTTCCTGTTCGTCAGTGCCGCGGGCGAACAGCTGTTCGGCTACACCGCCGAGGAGATGCGCAGCCTGCGGGTCATGGACCTCGTGCATCCGGACGACCGGGAGCGCACCCGCGCCCAAATGGCGCACATCGTCGCCGACACGGCGGAGCCGCATTTCCACAACCGTTATGTACGCCGTGACGGCAGCACGGTCCACATCATGTGGACGGCGCGCTGGTCGCCGCAGAAGCAGGTCCGTGTCGCGGTCGCCCGCGATGTCACGGCGCTGCGACAGGCAGAGATGCGCCAGGCTGCGCTGTACGCCGTGGCCGAAGCCAGCTTCGCAGAGGACGACCTGGCCGCCCTGTGCGCACAGGTCAGGACTGCGCTGCTGCCGCTGCTGCCCTGCCGTCATTTCGCCGTGGCCCTGCGTGACGTGGAGAACGGCACCATCGACTTTCCGTGCATCCTCACGCCCGACGGACCGGCCGCACCGCCGGCCGACGCCGGCGCCACCCGGGCTGCGCAGGTGGTGCGCAGCGGCCTTCCGTTGCTGGAGGATGCGCCGGCGCACCACGGCTGCGCCGCTGACGTGTCGCCGGCGGCAGCGCAGTGGCTCGGCGTGCCCCTTGCGACGCCGGAGCATGGGGTGGTGGGTGCCCTGGCCGTGCAGCGCGAGCCCGACGAACCTGCCTATCGCGAGGACGACGTCGCCCTGCTGCAGTTCGTCGGCCAGCAGCTTGCGGCGGCCGCGATACGGCGCCAGGCCGAGGCCCGGCTGGCACACATGGCGCATCACGACGGTCTGACCGGCCTGCCCAACCGGCTGCGGCTCGACGACCGCCTGGCCCATGCGCTGGACCGGGCACGCCGGCACGGTGGTGGCCTGTCGCTCCTGTTCATCGATCTCGACCGGTTCAAGGCGGTCAACGACACCCTGGGCCATGCCGCCGGCGACCTGCTGCTGCGCCAGGTGGCGCAACGGCTGCGGACGGCGGTGCGGGCCTCCGACACGGTCGGCCGGCTGGGAGGCGACGAGTTCCTGGTGCTGCTGGAAAGCCCCGACGGTGCCTCGGATCCTGATGCGGTCGCCGACCACCTGCGGACGGTCCTGGCACCACCGTTCGACCTCGTTGGCCGTTGCGTGCATGTCGGCGCGAGCATCGGCATCGCGCGCTATCCGGACCACGGCGATGATGCCTCCGCGCTGCTGCGCCGCGCCGACGCGGCGATGTACCGCGCCAAGCGCGTGCCGGCCGGCGGGCCGGCGGAGCAGCCGGGCCTCAGCCCATGAAGCCGAGGTCGGTCGGGTAGTCCGGCCGGCCGGCTTCGGCGCCGAAGCGGCGCAGGTTCGGCAGCAGCCCGCCGAGCGCGTCGGCCGGCACCCCGAACCAGCGCGCTAGCGTGGCGGCGTACTGGTCCACCGAGGTGGTCAGCAGCAGCCGGCCCTGGCCGACGTGCCACTGGTCCTGGGCGGCTGACGTGTTGCCCACGCTGACCGGCGGCGCGGTGCCGTAGAACGCCTGGCCCTTCACCGCGCCGCCCACCACGAAATGGTGGCTGCCCCAGCCGTGGTCGGAGCCGTCGCCGTTGGAGGCCAGCGTGCGGCCAAAGTCCGACGCGGTGAAGGCGGTGACCTGGTCGGCCACGCCCAGCTCGACCGTCGCGTTGTAGAAGGACGCCATCGCATTGCTGATCCGGCCGAGCACCGTCGGCTGCTGCGCGATCAGGTTGTCGTGCAGGTCGAAGCCGCCGAGCGAGACGAAGAACACCTGCCGCCGCGCGCCGAGTGCGCTGCGCGCCGCGATCAGCCGGGCCACGATCTTCAGCTGGTCGGCCAGCGGATTGCCGGCGACGAAGCCGGTGGCGAGCGTGCTGCCCAGCGCGCCGGTGATCTGCTGCTCGGCCGAGACCGAGCGGGCGACCACCTTGGCATATTCGTTCTCCAGCGCATGGGCGCGCGGCTGCTGGGCGATGCGGCCGAGCGCATCGCGCACCGCGGTCGAGCCGAACACCGCCGACTTGATGCCGTTGATCGGCACCGCGCCGCTGGTGCTGACCTGGTAGGACAGCGCCTGCCGCCCCGACAGGAACACCGCATTGCCGGTGGCGGAGATGCAGGTGAAAAGGCTGTTGGCGTTGGCGCCCATCGCCAGGTCGCCGATGCGGCCGCCCCAGCCGACGGTCGAACCCTCGGGCGAGGAGGACTGCCAGACCGACTGCTGGTCGTTGTGCGAGAACAGCTTGGGCGGCAGCGGGTAGGTCGTGCGGTCGGCGCTGTTGTATTGCGCACGGGTCAGCGGCACCACCAGCGGACCGACGTTGAGCTGCACCGCGGCCTTGCCGCTGTTGAACAGCGTCGCCATCTCGGCCATCGCCGGATGCAGCGCGTACTGGCGACCGTCGGGCAGCGGCACCGTCGGCCGCAGCAGCGTGGCGCCGAGCGCGCTCTTCGCCAGCGCGATGCCGCCGCCCGCCTGGCCGCTGCCGCCGCGGATCTGCGCATAGGCGTTGTAGCTGGCGTCGTCGTAGGTCACGACGGTGTTGGCGTAGTCGTTGCCGCCGTAGAGGAAGACGCAGACCAGCGCCTTGTAGTCGTCGGCGCCGGCGGCCGCGGCCTCGCCCATCGCGGCGAGGTTGAGCGCGAATGGCAGCGCGGTGCCGGCCATCGCGAGCTGGCCGGAGCGGCGCAGGAAGGCGCGGCGGGCAGCATCCGGCACGGCGGATGCGTCGCTGCCGTGCATGTCGGCCGGATAGGCGTCCGGGCAGGCGGTGTGAGCGGAAGGAGGGTTCATGACCGTCGGGCGTCCGTGGGGGTCCGGTTGCTATTTCTGGATCAGGTATTCGGGCGAGGCCATCACCAGCAGGACGGCGGCGGCGATGCGGTTGAGCTTTACCGCGTCGGTGTCGGTCGGCTTGACCGGCGTCGCGATCAAGGCGTAGTAGATGGTGACCATCGTGTCGTAGGACAGCTGACCCGCCGCGAGCAGCAGGTTGAGCCGCAGGATCAGCGCCACCGTGTCGTGCGCGATCGCCTTCTCGCGGGTGTAGGCGGCGGTGATGTCATAGCCGTTCGTGCCGTTGCTGGTCGCCGCAGGCACATCGGGCGCGTTCACGTAGAAGCCGTTGCGCACCACACTCTGCAGGAAGTTCAGGTATCCGCCGACCGACGATTCGTTGACCAGCTGGAACTCCGGCGCCACCCCGCCGGCCGCAGCGACGATGGTGTTGGGCGGCACGTAGCCCGGCCGGAAGAAATTGAAGACCGACCCGGAGCGCAGCGGGCTCTGGCCGAGCTGGGTCGCCGGGTTGGACTGGTCGCCGATCTTCCAGGAGCCGCGCGCCGATTGCAGCCCGAAGGTGCGGCCCCACTGGACCAGCCGCAGCATCGGCTCGCGCAGGTGCCCGAATCCGATCCAGCGCAGACCGGCGGGACCGCGCGCATCGTCGTCGAGCAGGATCGCCGCGACCACCGCTCCCAGGTCCCCGCGCACCCCGCGGCCGTTGTTGGCGAACACCGCGGCGACCCGCGCCACGTAGCCGCCGCCGGGGTTGCTGGTGACCAGCCGCTGGATCAGTTGCCGCGCGATGAACGGGCCGACGTTCTCGTGGGCGAACAGCGCGTCCAGCGCCATGCGCCGGGCGGTCGCGCCGTCGGTGCTGCCGGCGATGCGGGTGCCGAGGAAGTTCACGTCCTGCGTCGAATGCAGCGCCGCCCGCAGCGTCATCGGCAGCCGCGCGAAGGCGGTGTTGCCGACGGTGCGGTTCTGCACCGGCTCGACGGTGTTGACGTTCTGGCTCTGGTCGAAGTCGTAGCCGGTGAAGACGCGCGCCAGGTTGGTCACGTCGGCCTGGGTGTAGCTGTCGAGCGGCAGGCCGTCGGCGCCGCGCTGCACGCTGCCGTCGGCGTTCAGGCGCGACACGCCGATCGTCATCAGCTGCATCAGCTCGCGGGCGTAGTTCTCGTCGGGCTGGCGGCCGGTAGCCGCGTTTTCCTTCTGGTTGCCGCGGGTATTGAGGTACACGCCCATCGCCGGATGCAGCGTCACGTCTTCCAGCAGCTGGCGATAGCTGCCGAGCGCGTTGGCCGACAGCATGTCCCACCAGCTCGCCATCAGGTGGCTGCGCCAGGCGGTCTCCACGCCGTTGACCGACACCACGAAGATCTCCGACAGCGCGAGCGCGACGCGCTGCCGCACCGCGTCGCGGCCGGTCATCAGCTGCGACCAGATCATGTAGTCGGCCGGGTAGGTCGCGTCGTAGTAGCGGGTGGCGTTGTCGATCGCCGCGTAGCCGCGCTGGTTGAGCCAGTCCCAGGCGCTGATGTCGGGCGCCATCGCGAACTGGCCGGCGAGCCAGGCGGCATAGCCCTGGGCGCGCACCGCGGCGATTTCCTCGTCGGAGGCGGAGAACTGCGCCTGCAGCAGGAAGCGGGCGGCATCGGCATCGCTGGCGGGCGCCGGATAGGCCCGCGCGGCACCGAGCGGGCCGGCGGTGCCGCCGGCGACGTTGGCGATGTCCTCGGCCGCCATCGGTGCGAAGCGGGCATCGCTGTCGCCGGCCGTGCCTGCGGTCGCCGTGTCGGCCGTGGGCGCGAAGCTACCTGCGGTCGGTGCCTGGGTGGCGGGGGCTGCGGCATCGCTGCCGCCTCCGCCGCAGGCCTGCAGCGCGAAGCTGGCGAAGGCGGAAAGAGCGGCGAGCGTCGCCGGGGAGCGGCGGTCCGGGTCCGCAGCGTCAGCGCCGCAGTGCGCAACAGCAGTGTGGGGATCGCCCGCGTCGGCCAAGTCGGCGGACGCATCCGGAAGGGTCGAGGGGGCCATGGTCGGGTGCCGAAAAAAGATGCACCAGTGTAGGAGACTGCCTACATTTTCAGCACCGGAATTGGCGTGCCAAATCTGCCTTTTTTGCCGGTCTGCGGCCGCCGCGCCACGGTCGGCCGCGGCCCCGCTTCGCCGTCAGGCGCCGGTCAGGCCGGCTTGGCTGCCTGCAACTGGTCGCGCGTGGCCTGCGCGGCCCGGCGGGCAGCGGCCGCGAAGTCCTCGCCCGAGGAGGCGTAGAGGATCGCGCGCGAGGAATTGACGACGATCGGCGCATCGGGCCGCCAGCCGGCGCGCACGGTGGCGGCCGCGTCGCCGCCCTGGGCGCCGACGCCCGGGATCAGCAGCGGCACCGTCGGCGCGACGGCCCGGACCCGCGCGATCTCGGCCGGGTAGGTCGCGCCCACCACCAGGCCGAGCTGGCCGTTGCGGTTCCAGTCGCCCTGCGCCAGCCGCGCGACGTGTTCGTAGAGCAGCGGCGCCTCGGGCACGTCGGCCAGCCGCTGTGCCTGCAGATCGTCGCCGCCGGGGTTGCTGGTGCGGCAGAGCAGGAAGGCGCCCTTGCCTGCGCGCCGCAGGTACGGCTCGACCGAATCGAAACCCATGAAGGGCGACAGCGTGACCGCGTCGGCGCCGTAGCGGTCGAAGGCCTCGACCGCGTACTGCTCGGCGGTGGAACCGATGTCGCCGCGCTTGGCGTCGAGGATCACCGGCACCTGCGGCGCGATGCGGCGCAGCGTGGCCATCAGGCGTTCGAGCTGGTCCTCGGCCCGGTGGGCGGCGAAGTAGGCGATCTGCGGCTTGAAGGCGATGGCGAGGTCGGCGGTGGCCTCGGCGATGGCGGCGCAGAAGTCGTGAATTTTGGACGGATCGTCGCGCCAGCCGCCGGGGAAGCGGGCGGGTTCCGGGTCGAGCCCCACGCAGAGCAGGGAGCCGTTCTGCCGCTCGGCGGCGCGCAGCATGTCGAGGAAGGTCATGGGCGGCGATTCTACGGGCGGGCCCTGCGCCGGACAGGTCGAATTTGAGAAGTAAATCGGGCACCAACGCCCGTCCCACCTGCGCTACCAGCTATGAAAACAGGAGCGCATCAGCCCGGCGGCGCGGCGTCCAGGGCGCGGCACAGGTCTTCCCAGGCACGGGCCTTGTCGGCCTGGGCGCGCAGCAGGTAGCAGGCGTCGTAGGTGGCGACCACCGGCACGCCGGCACGGTCGTGCACCCGGCCGCGCAGCCGGCCGAGCGGTTCGCCGCTGGCGAGCACCGCCTGCGCCGCGAGCCGGCCCATCGCCAGCACCATCGCGGGCCGTTCGCGGGCGACGGCGACGTCGAGCGCGTCGGCCGGCGCGGTGCCGTCGGCGCTGCCGTCGGGTGCCCGGCGCACCAGCGCCCCCTGCAGGCGTACCCGCTGCGGCAGCCGGGCGGCGCGCAGCATCGCGTCGAGCAGGCGCCCGGCATCGCCGTGCCGCAGCGAATCGCCGATGCCCTCGGCCAGCACCAGCCAGAGCGGCGCGGCATCGCCGGCCGGCGGCGGGTCGGCCAGCGCCTCCCAGGCCAGGGCGACGACCGGCGCGGTGCCGGGGATGGGGCTCGGCTGCAGGGCCGGCGCGGGTTGCGGCACACGGGCGGGTGCCGGGGCCGGAAATGCCGCGTTCGGAACGCGGGGCGCGGCGTCCGCCTCCGCCGGTCGGGGCACGTCAGCCGGAGTGCGTGCGACGGGCGCCGGCGCAACATCGGCCGCCGGTTGGGGTTCTGCGGTGGCCGGCGCCGTGCGCGGCAGCCACACGGTCACGCCCATCTCCTGCAGCATCGCGCGCTGCCGGTCGTCGAGCACCAGCCCTGCAGCGGTGGTGCCGCTCATGGCCACAGCGCCAGGCTCATCACCCGGGCGTCCTCGCGTGTGCCGGTGTCGGCGGGGTAGTAGCGCTTGCGGGTGCCGACGCTGCGGAAACCGTAGGCCTCGTAGATCTGCTGCGCGCGCAGGTTGCTCATCCGCACCTCCAGCCACAGCCAGCGGGCGCCCTGGCCGCGCGACCACACCGCCAGCGCATCCAGCAGCACCCGGGCCCAGCCCTGGCGCTGGTACGCCGGCGCGACCGTCAGGTTGAGCAGGTGCACCTCGTCCACGCCCTTCATCGCGACGAAGTAGCCGAGCAGCGTCTCGTCGGCGAGCAGTTGCTGGGCCTCGTAGCCGGCGCGCAGCGAATCGAGGAAGTTGCCGCGGGTCCAGGGATGGGAATACGCCGCGTCCTCGACCGGCAGCAGCCGGTCCAGGTCCTGCGGCGTCAGGCTTTCGAAGCGCGCCTCCACCGCGTCGATGCGGGCGCTCATGGCTGCGCCCCGGCCCGCTCGGCCAGCCGTTCGGCCGTCGTCTTGGCGACCTTGTCGCGGATGTAGAGCGGCAGCGCGCCGGCCGCCGGCACCAGGCCCCCGGCGGCGATCAGCGCCGGCGCGAGCCGCAACAGCGCATCGGCCGTCGGCAGCGCGGGCACCGATGCGGCACCGGGCGCGATCCGCTCGCCGTAGGCCGCGCGGGCGGTGCCGGCGAGCGTCCAGCCGGCGGGCACCTCGACCGCCTCCGGCGCGGCCAGCCGCAACTCACCGTCTGGCCGCCAGGCACCATTTTCCCAGAGGTAGGTAGCGGTGTAGACCTCGCCCATCCGGGCATCGAGCGCAGCCACGACCCGCTCGGCGCCGTGGCGCATCCGCGCGTCCTCGGCGACCGCGAGCAGGGTGTCGACCGGCAGCACCGGCACACCGCCGGGCCGCGCCCCCCAAGCCAGGCCCTGGGCGGCGGCGCAGGCGGTGCGCAGGCCGGTGAAGGAACCCGGCCCGCGGCCGAATGCGATCGCGCCCAGGTCGGCAAAGCCGATGCCCGCCTCGTCCAGCACCGCCTGCAGCGCCGGGATCAGCGTGGCCGACGCCTGCGCGCCGCCGGCGCCGTTGCGCTGGTAGACCCGGCCCGCGGCGGACAGCGCCACCGACAGCTGCTCGGTGCTGGTATCGAAGGCGAGGCACGGCGCGGCGGGGTCGATCTGCATCCGGCGATTATCGGACGCTGGGCCGCGCGGAGCCGGGGGCTAGACTGGTCCGCCGTCCTGCGCCCTGCGCCCGTTCCATCTCCGCCGCCTGCGGGCGGTCCGTCTGCCGTGACCCTCGCCCCTGCCCTCTCGCCCACAGCTGTATCCCCACCTGCACCGGCGTCCCGACGCCTCCGGCTCCGCACCGGCGCCTGTCTCGTCGCTTGCGCCGTCCTGCCCGCGCTGCTCGGCGCTGCCCGGGCGCAGCAGCCGCCGCCTGCCGCCGGCCCGCTGGTTCCGCCCGCCGCCCTGGCCGCGTCCGCCCCGCTGCCCGCCGAGATCGATGCCGCGATCGCCCGCACCCGCCTGCCGCGCGAGGCCTTCGCGCTGCTGGTGGCCGATGCGCAGGGCGGCCCGCCGCGCCTCGCCCACCGGGCCGATGCATCGGTCAATCCGGCGTCGGTGATGAAGCTGGTCACCACCTATGCCGCACTCGACCTGCTCGGACCGGCCTATGCCTGGGGCACGCCGGTCACCTTCGGTGGCCCGGTGGATGTCGATGGCACGCTGCAGGGCGACCTGATCCTGCGCGGCCAGGGCGATCCGACCCTCGTCGCCGAGCGGCTGTGGCTGCTGCTGCGGCGGGTGCAGGCCCAGGGCGTGCGCAGCATCGCCGGCGACATCGTGCTCGACCGCAGCGCCTTCGTGCTGCCGCCGCACGACCCGGCCGCCTTCGACGGCGAGCCGAGCAAGCCCTACAACGCCGCGCCCGACGCGCTGCTGGTGAACTTCCGCTCGGCGGTGCTCACCTTCATCCCCGAACCAACCACCGGCCAGGCGCGGGTGGCGATTGAGCCGCCGCTCGCCGGACTGCGGCTGCCGGCCGCGGTGCCGCTCGCGCCGGCCGGCACCGACTGCGGCGACTGGCGCGGCGGCCTGCGCGCCGAGCTGGCCGACCCGCAGCGCATCGCCTTCGCCGGCAGTTACCCCGCCAGCTGCGGCGAACGCCAGTGGCCCTTCGCGCCGGCCGATGCCGACGGCTTCGCCGGCCGCGCCATCGAAGGACTGTGGCGGGCGATGGGCGGCCGGCTCGCCGGCCGGGTACGCGACGGCCGGGCGCCTGCGGGTGCGCGGCCGGCCTTCGTCTTCGCCTCGGAACCGCTGGCGCTGGCGGTGCGCGACACCAACAAATTCAGCAACAACGTGATGGCCCAGCAGCTGTTCCTGACACTGTCGCTGCAGGCCCGCGGCACCGGCAGCGTCGACGCTTCGCGCGAGCTGCTCGACCGCTGGTGGCGCGAGCGCTTCGGCGACGCGCCGCCGCCGGTCGTCGGCAACGGCGCCGGCCTGAGCCGCGAGGCGCGCCTGACTGCCGCCGGCCTCGGCCGCATGCTGCAGGCCGCCTGGCGCTCGCCGCTGATGCCCGATTTGGTCGCCTCCCTGCCGCAGAGCGGCATCGACGGCACCCTGCGTCGCAGCCAGGCCCGCCAGGGCACCGCGCATCTCAAGACCGGCAGCCTGCGCGACGTGGCGGCGGTGGCCGGCTACGTGCACGGCGCCGACGGCCGCCGCATGGTGCTGGTCGCGGTGGTGAACCATCCGGAGGCCGCAGCGGCGCGGCCGGTGTTCGATGCATTGGTGGATTGGTCGGCGCGCTCGGTACTAACCCGATAGGCCCTTGGTAGTCCTCTCGCTACGATGAGGCCCACCAAAAAGAACGCCCGTTCTATTTTTCTTTCAGGAGTCGAGATGACCAAATTCCCCCTGCTGGCGGTCGCCAGCGCCGTCGTGTTGTCGGCCTGCGGCGGCGGCGGCGCGGACAGCGGCGGCCCGGAGACGGTAGACAACAGCGGTGGCCGCGGCACGCTGCAGTTCAACCCGCCGCTGCGGGTGACCGCGCTGACGGCCGCGGAATTCACCGCCCGCCTGAACGAGACCGCGAGCGGCAAGCAGCTGCTGGCGGTGGCCGGCACGCCGAAGTGCGGCGTCAACTTCCACTACATCCAGTACGGCACGGTCGGCGGCGCCAACGAGGCGACGACCGCCTCCGGCGCACTGATGGTGCCGACCGGCACCGACCCGGCCTGCGCGGGCCCGAAGCCGATCGTGCTGTATGCCCACGGCACCACGACCGACAAGAACTACAACATCGCCGACATCCTCGACAGCACCCGTCCGGGCGCAAGCGAAGGCTCGCTGGTCGGTGCGCTGTACGCGGCGCAGGGCTTCACCGTGGTGGCGCCCAACTATGCGGGCTACACCGGCTCCACCCTGCCCTACCACCCCTACCTGAACGCCGACCAGCAGTCCAAGGACATGATCGACGCGCTCACCGCGGCCCGCAAGGCGCTGCCGGGCCTGGGCGGCGCGACCGACTCCGGCAAGCTGCTGGTCACCGGCTATTCGCAGGGCGGCTATGTGGCGCTGGCCACCCAGCGCGCGCTGCAGGCCGCCGGCCAGACCGTGACCGCTGCGGCGCCGCTGTCGGCCCCGTCGGCGATCAGCCTGCTGGTGGACTACGCCTCGCTCGGCGCGCCGGCGCTCGGCGGTACGGTATTCACGCCACTGCTGTCGACCAGCTGGCAGAAGCAGTTCGGCAACGTCTACACGGCGCCGACCGACCTTTACGAAGCGCAGTACGCCACCGGCATCGAGACGTTGCTGCCGAGCACCACGCCGGTCAATACGCTGTTCGCCACCGGCCGCCTGCCGCAGACCGCGCTGTATCCGGCCAACGCGGTGCCCGGCCCGGCGCTGCCGGCCTTCGCGGCCTTCTACGGCCCGAACAACCTGCTGACCCAACGCTTTCTGACCGCCAGCGCCGTCGATGCGACCGCGGCCAATCCCTGCCCGGGCAACGCCTTCCCGGCGACCGCGGCATCGCGCACCAGCACGTCGCCGCTCGCCTGCGCGCCGGCGGTCGGCTTCCGCCGCGCGGCGGTCGCCAACGACCTGCGCAACTTCGTGCCGAGCCGGCCGGTGTTCTTCTGCGGCGGCGCCAACGACCCGACGGTGAACTTCGAGAGCACCCGCTCCACCGCCGGCTACTTCGCCGCCCGCGGCGTGCCGGCCGCGGCGCTGACCGTGCTCGATCTGGAGACCGCGCCGACCAGCGCCGCAGATCCGTTCGCCACTGCCAAGGGCGGCTTCGCCCAGGCCAAGGCCGCGACCGCTGCCCAGGTCGCTGCCGCCGGCGGCTCGGCCACCGCGCAGGCCCAAGCGGTCACCACCGCCTACCACGGCACGCTGGTGCCGCCGTTCTGCAATGCGGCCGCCCGCGGCTTCTTCCAGCAGGTGCTGGCCGCCGGCGGCTGAGCGCCGGCCCTCCGTCACAAGGACTCTTTGCCATGAAGCACCGTCATCTCCTCGCCGCGGCCTGCGTGCTGGCCGCCGCCGGCACCGCCGCCCAGGCGCAGCAGGCCTCCGAGCCGCCGTCGTTCCTCGCGTCGCTCTCCTCGCCCACGCCGTCCACCCCGTGGACGGTGCGCGGCGGCGTCTCGCACATCGTGCCGCACTCCCGCGCCACCGACGCGACCGGCCCCCTCCTGCCGCCCAACCCGTCGGGCGTCAGCCTGCGGGTGGAAGACAAGACCACCGCGTTCTTCTCGATCGCCCGGGCGATCACGCCGAACACCGAGGTGGAGCTCGCCCTGGGCTATCCGCCCACCCACGACGTGACCGCGCGGATCGCCTCCTACCTGCCCGCCAACGTGCAGGGCTACAACGGCCAGACGATCGCGAAGGTCCGGCAAATGGCGCCGACGCTGTTCGTCAACTACGCCTTCGGCGAGCCGACCAGCCGCCTGCGGCCGTTCGTCGGCCTGGGCGTGAACTACACCAAGTTCGACAAGCGGACCTCGACGGCTGCCGGCAACGGCCTGAACGGCGGCCCGACCCGCATCGAACTGGAAGACTCCTGGGGCCTGGCCGCGCAGGCCGGCCTGGACTACAAGATCAACGAGCGCTGGTCGATCCACGGTTCGCTGGCCACCGCCCGCGTGAAGACCCATCTGGTCGCCACCACCGCCGGCCAGGCGCGCGAACTGGACATCAAGTTCCGGCCGGTCGTGTTCACGCTGGCGGCGGCCTACCGGTTCTGACCGGCGAGCGGCCAGCAAAAAGCCCGTGGACCTGCGAAGGTCCACGGGCTTTTTTGTGGGTGCGCTCCGGACCCCGGACGGTCCGAACGACCCCGGCGGCCTCGCCGCTCGGCCGTTCCCGCGATCAGAACCGCGTGCGCAGCCGGTCGTAGGCGTAGTCGCCGAACAGCTGCTGGGCGCGCGGCGTGAAGTACACGTTGTCGGCGAACACGTAGCGGCTGTAGTCCAGGCCCGGCTTGATCGTGCTGGGGGTGCACAGGCCGGAGTTCACCTGGCCGGTGCCGGTGCCGATGCCCACGCCCGGATCGACCGAGGTGCAGACCTGCGTCACGCCGTCGTTCAGGCTGTAGTTGCCGGGCAGGCCGGTCAGCAGGTTGAAGTAGAAGGCCGCGTCGACCGCGAGCACGTTGGCGCCCAGGTCGGCGATTGCCACCAGGTAGGCGCTGTTGAACGCGGTGCTCGCCTCGCTGAGCAGCGATGCCTGGCCGGTGCCGATCGCCAGCGGCGACCGGCCCAGGTCGTAGGTGCCGGCGCTCACCACGTAGCGCGCACCGGCCGTCACCAAGCGGCGGACCTGGGTGGCCAGGTCGGTACCGGCCTGCCGGGCGTTGGCAACCAGCTGGGCACCGGTGATCGCGCCGGTGCGGACACGGGCGAAGTCCGCGACGATGTCCGCGGTGCCGCCGCTGATGACCAGCACGTCGCTGGACGCCGGGGTGTTGGAGGCGAGGTAGGCCGACACCTGCTCGGTCACCGTCGGTGTGGCGCTGTTGCCGACCGCATCCGGCTTGGCGGTGATGCGGGCGTTGGCCGTCGCATAGCTGGTGCCTCCGGCTGCGACGGTGGTCAGGGTGATGCCGTAGCGCGACGCGAGCTGCTGCGTCCAGATGTTGTTCGAGCCGTCGTTGACGGTGTAGCGGGTGCCGGTCTGGCCCAGGTCGCTCACGCTGTCGCCGAACGCGTAGAAGCGCTTCGGGCTGATGGCGGATTCGACGGTGCTCGAACCGCAGGCGGACAGCAGGGCGGCCGAGGCGCAGGCGGCCAGCACGGCGGTGCGGCGCAACCAGGTGGTGGTCATGGCAATTCTCCGGAAAAGGTGACGGGAGTGTAGCGAGGGGGTACGGATGGGCGGCTCAGGCCGCGGCGGCGCGCTGGAGCCGGTCGCGCACGCCTTCCCAGGCGGCGTCGGCGGGCGGGGTTTCGATCCAGATCAGCTTCACGCCCTGCGCATCGAAGCCGCGCAGCACCGCGAACAGCTGCTGCGCGGTGGCCTCGGCGTCGTCGGGCATGCGGCGCGCGACCATCGCCTGCGACCGCAGTGCCAGCGGCGTGCGGGACCAGACCGCGATGTGCGCCGCATCCGGCCCCAGCACGTCCAGGCCGGCCTGCAGCGCCTTGGCCTCCATCAGACGGACCTTGGCCTGCGGCGCGTAGTGCGCCTCCAGCGTGCCGGAGGCGCGCGGCGCGGCATCGTCGAGCGCTTCGGGTGCCACGAGCGCACGGCCGCAGGCGGCCTCGACCTGGTCGCGGGTCACCGCGCCCGGGCGCAGCAGCACCGGCGCGCCGCGGGTGCAGTCGACGATGGTCGATTCGATGCCCACCGCGCAGGCGCCGCCGTCGAGCACCAGCAGCCCGTCGCCGAATTCATCCTGCACATGGGCGGCGGTGGTCGGGCTGACCCGGCCGAACAGGTTGGCGCTGGGCGCGGCCACGCCGGCTACGCCGCGCGCGGCGCAGGCCGCCAGCAGCGCCTGCGCGACCGGATGCGACGGGCAGCGCAGGCCGATCGAGTCCTGGCCGCCGGCGGCGGCCGCGCCCGCGTCCGGCCGGCGCGGCAGGATCAGCGTCAGCGGGCCGGGCCAGAAGGCGCGGACCAGCCGTTCGGCGAAGTCGGGCAGCGCAGCGGCGAAGGCGGCCACGCCCGCGGGTACGTCGCCCGGCGTGGCGGCCGGCGCCACGTGCACGATCAGCGGATGGTCGCTCGGCCGGCCCTTGGCCGCGAAGATGCGGGCGACCGCCGCGTCGCTCGACGCGTCGGCCGCCAGGCCGTAGACCGTCTCGGTCGGCAGGCCGAGCAGTTCGCCGCGGGCGATGGCGTCGGCGGCACGGGCGAGGGCGTCGGGCGAATCGCCGGGCAGGATCATCGTCGCGGCGTCGCTCAGAACGGCGCCATGCCGAGGATGCCGCAGGCCTCGCGCGCCGCGGCGCGGGCGGCCTCGGCGGTGGCGGCGGTGAAGGTCAGGTGGCCCATCTTGCGGCCGGGCTTGGCGTCGTGCTTGCCGTAGAGGTGCAGGTGCGCGCCGGGCAGCGCCAGCACCCGGTCCCAGGCCGGGGTGCGGACGGTGCCGCCCTCCGCCTGCCACAGGTCGCCGAGCAGGTTGAGCATGACGGCCGGGCTGTGCAGGCGCGGCTGCACCAGCGGCAGGCCGGCGAGCGTGCGCACCTGCAGCGCGAACTGCGAGCTGTCGCAGGCGTCGATCGTGTAGTGGCCGCTGTTGTGCGGCCGCGGCGCGATCTCGTTGACGACCAGCCGGCCGTCGGCGAGCAGGAAGAACTCGACGCACAGCACGCCGACGTAGTTCAGCCCTTCTGCTATGGATTTCGCAGCATCCACCGCTTGCTGCGCCTGCGCAGAAGGCACATTTCCATCATGAACTTCGGTCACCGCCAGGATGCCGTCGCGGTGGAGGTTGCGCTGCACCGGAAAGTGCACCATCGCCCCGTCGCGGCCGCGCGCGACGATCACCGAGCATTCCGCCTCCAGCGGCAGCATCTGCTCCAGCACGCAGGCCACCCGGCCGAGCCGTTCCCAGGCGGCAGCGAGCGCGGCGCGGTCGGCGACCCGCACCTGGCCCTTGCCGTCGTAGCCGAGCCGGGCGGTCTTCAGGATGCCGGGCAGCAGCGCGTCGGGCACCGCCGCCAGCGTGTCGGGCGTGTCGATCACCGCGTACGGCGCGCAGGGCACGCCGCAGCGGTCGAAATGCGCCTTCTCGGCCGCCCGGTCCTGCGCGATGGCGACGGCCGACGCGGAGGGCGCGACCGGCAACGACTGCGCGAGGCGCGCCAGCGCCGGCGCCGGCACGTTCTCGAATTCGGTGGTGACGGCCGCACAGCGGGCGGCCAGGGCGTCGAGGCCGGCCGGGTCGTCGTAGGCGGCGGCGATCGCATGCTCGGTGACGCGGCCGGCAGGACCGTCGGCGTCGGGGTCGAGCACCGCGGTGGCGTAGCCGAGCGCCTGCGCCGCATGCACGAACATGCGGCCGAGCTGGCCGCCGCCGAGCACGCCGAGCGTGGCCTCGCCGGGCAGCAGCACCGCGGGGGCCGTCGGGGCGCGACCTGCGCTCATGCGGTCAGCGTCCCGCCGGTATCCGGCAGCGCCATCGCGCGGGCGGCCTCGGTCTGGGCGGCGCGGAAGGCGTCGAGTTGCGCGCGCAGCGCGGCGTCGGTTGTCGCCAAGAGCGCCACGGCGAACAGCGCTGCGTTGGCCGCGCCCGCCGTGCCGATCGCGAAGGTCGCGACCGGGATGCCCTTGGGCATCTGCACGATGCTGTGCAGCGAATCGACGCCCTGCAGGTGCCGGCTCGCGACCGGCACGCCGAGCACCGGCACGGACGTCTTGGCGGCCAGCATGCCCGGCAGGTGCGCCGCGCCGCCGGCGCCCGCGATGATCGCCCGCAGGCCGCGGCCGGCGGCGCTTTCCGCATAGGCGAACATGTCGTCAGGCATGCGGTGGGCCGACACGACCCGCGCCTCGTGGCCGATGCCGAATTGCTGGAGAATCTGGACCGCGTGCTGCATGGTGTCCCAGTCGGAGCTGGAACCCATGACGACGCCGATGGAGAGGGGTGTCATAGGAGGAAGGCGCACGCCGTCCGCTGTTGTGATGCAACGTTGAATTTTACTTTTAGGCCCCGAGCTGCCTGCCCATGATCGATATCACCCTTGCGAATTTCCAGTCCGAGCTGATCGAGGCCTCGTCCGTCCGCCCGGTGCTGCTCGACATCTGGGCCGAGTGGTGCGGCCCCTGCAAGCAGCTGGGCCCGGTGCTGGAGAAGCTCGAGGTCGACTACGCCGGCCGCTTCACGCTCGCCAAGCTCGACGCCGACAAGGTGCCGCAGATCTCGCAGCAGCTCTCGCAGATGTTCGGCGTGCGCAGCATCCCGTTCTGCGTGATGTTCGTCGACGGCCAGCCGGTCGATGGCTTCGTCGGCGCCCAGCCCGAGGCGACGATCCGCACCTTCCTCGACAAGCACGTGCCGTCGGCCGACGAGGCCGAAGCCGCCGCCGAGGAAGAAGAAGCCCAGGACGCGCTGGCCGAGGGCGACACCGATACCGCGCTGGAGAAGCTGCAGCACGCCGTCGCCACCGACCCGGCCAACGACGACGCCCGCTTCGACTACATCAAGCTGCTGCTGCAGCTCGGGCGCACCGACGATGCCAAGGTCGCCTTCGCGCCGGTCATCGCCAAGGCGCCGGGCGTGCGCCGGCTCGACGCCCTGCAGCGCTGGATGCACGCGATTGACTCCGTCGCCGAAGGCACCGACCCCGCGGCCGCTGCCGCCGGTTTCGATGCCGGGATCGCCGCGAACAAGCGCGACTTCGACGCCCGCTTCGGCAAGGCCCAGGCGCTGATGGCCGCCGGCCAGTGGACCGCCGCGATGGACGAGCTGCTCGAGATCCTGATGCGCGACAAGTCCTGGAACGACGAGCTCGCCCGCAAGACCTACATCGCCATCCTCGAGATCATCGAGCCGCCGAAGGTCAAGGTGGCCGACGGACAGATCCCGCCGACCGACCCGACCGTGGCGACCTACCGCCGCCGGCTCAGCTCGGTGGTGCTGAGCTGATCCCGCGGGCCGCGCCCGGCACCCCTTCCGGTTCGGCGCCATGACGCAGCCCTCCTCGCCTTCCACCGCCGCCCCCGGTCGCCTCTCGCCCCCGGCGGCGATGGCGCTGGTCGCCTCGGTGCTGATCGCCTTCCTCGCGGCATCGAGCGCGCCGTCGCCGCTGTACGCGCTCTGGCGCGACGATTGGGGCTTTTCGGCGGCCATGCTCACCGCCATCTTCTCGAGCTACGCCTTCGCGCTGCTGGCGGCGCTGCTGGTGTTCGGCGCGCTGTCGGACCACCTGGGCCGGCGGGTGGTGATCGTGGCGGCGCTGCTGCTGGAGATCGCCTCGGTCGTGCTGTTCCACCAGGCGGAGTCCGTGCCCTGGCTGTTCGCCGCGCGCATCGTGCAGGGGCTGGCCACCGGCATCGCGACCAGCGTGCTCGGCGCGACGCTGCTCGACCTGCATCCGGTGCGCGGCGCGCTGTTCAACAGCGTGGCGCCGATGCTCGGCATGGCGCTCGGCGCGCTCGGCACCGGCCTGCTGGTGCAGTTCGCCGACCGGCCGACCCACCTCGTCTTCGAACTGCTGCTGCCGGTGCTCGCGGTGCAGACGCTGCTCGCCTGGCGGCTGCCCGACACCATTCGGCCGCGGCCCGGCGCCTGGCAGTCGCTGCTGCCGCAGGTGCACCTGCCGCCGCCGGTGCGGCCGACGCTCTGGCGCATCCTGCCGCTCAACACCGCGGGCTGGGCGCTCGGCGGCTTCTACCTGTCGCTCGGGCCGACGCTGGCGCGGGCGGTCACCGGCAGCCGGTCGCCGGTGGTGGGCGGTGCGCTGATCGCGCTGCTGGTGACCAGCGGCGCGGCCGCCATCCTGATGGTGCGGCGCCGCACACCGCAGGCGGTGCTGCGCGGCAGTGCAGTCGCGCTGACGGCCGGCCTGGCGGTGACGCTCGTCGGCGTCTGGCGGCACGATGCGGCGCTGTTCTTCGGCGGCACGCTGGTGGCGGGCCTGGGTTTCGGCGCCGGCTTCAACGGCGCGGTGCGCAGCCTGGTGCCGCTGGCGCCGCCGCAGGAACGCGCCGGCATGATGGCCGGCTTCTTCGTGCTGAGCTACCTGGCGTTCGCGCTGCCAGCGATCGCCGCCGGCGTGGCGGCCGGCGCGGTCGGGCTGGACCATGCGGCGCTGGGCTACGGCGGCACGCTGATCGTGCTGGCCCTGGCGGCGCTGGTGCTGTCGTCGCAACGGACGGCGGCGCAACGCTCCTGAAACGATAGCTTCCGGCACAGGCGCCACCTGCGCAAGAGGCCGATTTCCTTCCGAAACCTCAGCCCACCGGATGGGGCGGACGCCCCCCGGTCAGCCGGTCAGCCGTTCCAGCGCCTCGCGGTACTTGGCCGCGGTCTTCTCGATCACGTCCTGCGGCAGGCGCGGTGCCGGCGCGGTCTTGTCCCAAGGCTTGCCGTGGATGCGCACCGCCTCCAGCCAGTCGCGCACGAACTGCTTGTCGTAGCTCGGCGGGTTGGCGCCGGCGGCGAAGGCGGCGTCGTAGCCCTCCACCGGCCAGTAGCGGGAGGAATCGGGCGTCAGCACCTCGTCCATCAGCACCAGCTTGCCGACCGGATCGAGCCCGAACTCGAACTTCGTGTCCGCGATGATCATCCCCTTCTCGCGGGCGATGGCCGCCGCCTTTTCGTAGATCGCGATGCTCACGTCGCGGATCTGCGCAGCGAGCTCCGGGCCGATCATCTCGACCACCCGCTCGTAGGTGATGTTCTCGTCGTGCTCGCCGACCGCGGCCTTGGCGGCCGGCGTGAAGATCGGCGCGGGCAGCGGGCTCGCGTTCTGCAGGCCCGGCGGCAGCGGCACGCCGCAGACCGACTGCGACTGCTGGTATTCCTGCCAGCCGCTGCCGGCCAAATAGCCGCGCACCACCGCCTCGACCGGGATCGGCTTCAGGCGCTGCACCAGCATCGAGCGGCCGCGGATTTGCGGAATTTCGGCGGCGCTCACCACGCTCTCGGGCGCGTCGCCGGTCAGGTGGTTCGGGATCAGATCGCCGAGCTTGTCGAACCAGAACAGGGCCATCCGGGTGAGCAGCTCGCCCTTGCCGGGAATCGGCTCGCCCATGATCACGTCGAAGGCCGACAGCCGGTCGCTCGCGACCATCAGGATGCGGTCGTCGCTGACCGCGTAGTTATCGCGCACCTTGCCGCGTGCGAGCAGCGGCAGCGAGGTCAGGGCGGAGGTGTGGAGGGCGGTGGCGGTCATGGTCGTCGTCGTCGGCTCGGCAATGAAAAAAGGCCCGCGGACGGCGCGGGCCTGGGCAGAATTATCGCGTCCGGCGCGGTGCGGTCACTGCACGACCTGGGCGAGCTCGCCCCGGGCGTACTGGGCGGCGATGACCTGCAGGCTCTGGCCCTTGATCTTCGCGCCCTGGCCTTCGCAGCCGAACTCGATATAGCGCTGCTTGCAGACCGCCTTGGCGGCCTCGCGGGCGGGCTTCATCCATTCGCGCATGTCGAACTTCTCGGAGTTCTCGACCATGAACTTGCGCACCGCGCCGGTCATCGCCATGCGGATGTCGGTGTCGATGTTGATCTTGCGCACGCCGTACTTGATGGCTTCCTGGATCTCGGAGACCGGCACGCCGTAGGTCTCCTTCATCTGGCCGCCGTACTGGTTGATGATCGCGCGCAGTTCCTGCGGCACCGACGACGAGCCGTGCATCACCAGGTGGGTGTTGGGGATGCGGGCGTGGATCTCCTTCACGCGGCTGATCGCCAGGATGTCGCCGGTGGGCGGGCGGCTGAACTTGTAGGCGCCGTGGCTGGTGCCGATGGCGATGGCCAGCGCGTCGAGCTGGGTAGCCTTCACGAACTGGGCGGCTTCCTCGGGGTCGGTCAGCATCTGGCTGTGGTCGAGCTTCACATCGGCGCCGATGCCGTCTTCCTCGCCCGCGTCGCCGGTTTCCAGGTTGCCCAGGCAGCCCAGTTCGCCCTCGACGGTCACGCCGACCTTGTGGGCCATCTCGACCACGCGGCGGGTCACGTCGACGTTGTAGGCGAAGTCGGCCGGGGTCTTGCCGTCCTCGCGCAGCGAGCCGTCCATCATCACCGAGCCGAAGCCGAGGTCGATTGCGCCCTGGCAGATCGCCGGGGTCTGGCCGTGGTCCTGGTGCATCACCAGCGGAATCGTCGGGTAGGCCTCCACGGCCGCCTGGATCAGGTGCTTGATGAACGATTCGCCGGCGTACTTGCGGGCACCGGCGCTGGCCTGCAGGATCACCGGCGCGCCGGTTTCCTTGGCGGCTTCCATCACGGCCTGCACCTGCTCGAGGTTGTTCACGTTGAAAGCCGGGATGCCGTAGCCGTTCGAGGCGGCATGGTCCAGCAGTTCTCGCATCGAGACTAAAGGCATGGTCGTGGTCCAGAAAAAGGGGAAATGGAAATCGGGAGACAGCCGGGGATGGCTGCTGGTAACCGTGCGGTAACCGCGCGGGATTTTACCCGCGGGCTCCGTCGGCCGGTGTCAGCCGCAACCGGCCGATGTCAGCGCGGCGGCGGCAGGCCGAGGAATGCAACCACGTCGGCATGCGCCGGCGCCAGCCAGCGCAGCGGCCGTGCCAGGCTGCCGACCAGCGCGACGTGGCCGACGCGCGGATAGCGGTGCATCGTCACCTCCACCCCCGCCGCCCGCAGCCGGGCCGCGAGCGCGGCGCTGTTGCGGTCCGGATCGACCACCCGGTCGTGGTCGGCGGCCAGCAGCAGCGTGCGCGGCGCGCCCGGGCCGGCATGGACGATCGGCTGCGAATCGCGCGGCGTGTCCGGCCAGCCGAAGGCGACCTGCGCCTCGGGATCGTCGATCGGCAGGAAGTCGTAGGGGCCGGCCATGCCGATCCAGGCGGCGATCCGGCGCCGCGCCACGCCGGCGGCCTCCAGCCAGCGCGGATCGAGCGCCAGCATCGCCGCGTTGTAGGCACCGGCGCTGTGGCCCATCGGCACGATCCGGTCCGGATCGGCGCCGAGTGCGGCGGCCCGGTCGGCCGCCCAGCGCACGGCCGCGGCGCTGTCCTGCAGGAAGGCCGGATAGCGCACCTGCGGGCTCAGCCGGTAGTCCGGGATCACCACCACCGCGCCCCGGCTGGCCAGCGCCTCGCCGACGAAGCGGTAGTCGGCCCGCGTTCCGTGGGTCCAGGTGCCGCCGTAGAAGAACACCACCAGCGGCGGACGCGCGGCGCCAGGGGCAGAGTCCTGCGCCGGCCGGTACACGTCGAGCACCTGGCGGGGGTCGTCGCCGTAGGCGATGCCGGTCTCGGCGCGGTAATCGCCGTCGGGCACCAGCCGGTCCAGGATGCGGGGGCCGGAGCAGCCCGACAGCAGGGCTGCACCGGCTGCGAGCAGGCCGGCGCGGCGGGTCGTGGCAGAAAGCCCGGGAGACGGTGCAGGCATCGCGAATATCCATACGGCACGACCGGACCCGCCCCGTGCGGTCCCGGCTTCGTGCGACGATTCCGCCCATGGTGCCGCCGGCCCGTCACGGCCCTGTTAGCACCTTGATACAACTGTGTCGCCCGGCGCCTGGAACCGATGGAGGGCATCCGGGCACCATCCCGTCGGGCGTCGCCGCGGCGCCCGCCGGTCCGTCCCGTCCCGTCCCCCGTCTGCCGTCCCGCCTCGCAAGGAGCCTCTGCCGTGCATTTCCACGCGCCATTCCTCGTCGCCTGCCTCGCCGCCGGCGCCTGCAGCACTGCCTGGACCCAGGTGACGCTCAAGCCGGACGGGCAGTGGCGCTCCCTGTTCACTGCGGGGGCCAACGCCACCTCCGGCAACAGCAACACCACGCAGCTCAACGCGGTCGGCGAAGGCGCCCGAGTCACCGAGCGGGACAAGCTGACCGTGCGCGGGCAGGCCAACTACGGCCAGGTCAACGGCGCGACCGCCACCCAGCGCTACCTGCTCGGGTCGCAGTACAACCGCGACATTTCGCGCCACAGCTTCTATTTCGGCTCGGCCGACCTGCTGCGCGACCGGCCGGCGAATATCGACCTGCGCTATTCGCTGGCGGCCGGCGTGGGCCGCCACATGCGGCTCGACGACATCGACAACACCTTCGACATCTCCCTCGGCCTTGGCTACACCCAGGACCGCTACATGCGCACGGTGCAACTGCTCGGCCAGACCCGCACCGACTACGGCCGCACCGAGCTGGTGATGTCCGAGGAATCGAACCACAAGATCAGCGACACCACCAAGCTGCGCCAGCGCGTCGCGCTGTTCCCGAATCTGACCGACCGCGGCGCCTACCGCGCGCTGCTCGACACCGGCGTGTCGGTCGCGATGACCAAGTCGCTCAGCCTGACCGCCGGCCTGAGCTACCGCTACGACAGCGACCCCGGCATCGGCCTGCCGGGTGTGGGCCTCAAGAAGGGCGACGCCGCCTTCGTGACCGGCGTGTCGCTGCGGTTTGATTGAGCCCCCCGGCTTTTCACGCCGCTGCCGCGTCGTGTAATTCGCCACCCCCCGAGGGGGAGGCCCCGCCGAGTCCAGGGGAACCCTGGCCTGGCGGGAGCTGAACGGGGCGAAAGCTGCGCTAACGGCGCCGTCAGCTTGCCCTACAAATCTTCAGCATGTTGGTGCCGCCCGGCGCTCCCATCGGCTCGCCGCAGGTGATGGCGTAGACATCCCCGCTCTGCACGATGTCCCGCATCTTCAGGTGCAGCTCGGCGTCGGCGAGCGCGGTGTCGCGATCCACGCTCGAATCCATCAGCAGCGGACGCACGTTGCGGTAGAGCGCCATGCGCCGCTGCGTTGCCACCCGCGGGGTCAGCGCGTAGATCGGCACATGGATGCGGTGGCGGCTCATCCAGAGCGGGGTGGAGCCGCTGTCGGTCAGGGCCACGATCGCCTTGGCGCCCAGGTGGTGGGCGGTGAAAAGCGCGCCCATGGCGATCGACTGGTCGATCCGGCCGAAGGTCTGGCCGGTGAAGTCGGCGTCGAGCTGCACGTCCTCGGCCGCCTCGGCGGCGGCGCAGATCGCGGCCATCTCCTCGACCGTCTCCAGCGGATAGCGGCCGGCGGCGGTCTCGGCCGACAGCATCACCGCGTCGGTGCCGTCGAGCACCGCGTTGGCCACGTCGCTCACCTCGGCCCGCGTCGGCGAGGCGTTGGTGATCATGCTCTCCATCATCTGGGTGGCGGTGATCACCACCTTGTCGTACTGGCGGGCCAGCGTGATCATGCGTTTCTGCAGGGCCGGGACCGCGGCGTTGCCGACCTCGACCGCCAGGTCGCCGCGGGCGACCATGATGCCGTCGCTGACCTTCAGGATCTCCTCGAGCTTCGGGATCGCCTCGGCCCGCTCGATCTTGGCGATCAAGCCCGGCCGGTGGCGGTACTCGGCCGCGGCGACGTTGCAGAGCTGGCGCGCCATCTCCATGTCGGTGGCGTTCTTCGGGAAGCTGACGGCCACGTAGTCGGCCTGGAAGCTCATCGCGGTCTTGATGTCCTCCATGTCCTTGGCCGTCAGGGCCGGCGCGGTCAGGCCGCCGCCCTGCTTGTTGATGCCCTTGTTGTTCGACAGCTCGCCGCCGATCTTCACCGTGGTGTGGACCTCCTCGCCCAGCACCCGCTCGACCTTCAGCACGATCAGGCCGTCGTTGAGCAGCAGCACGTCGCCCGACTTCACGTCGCGCGGCAGCTCCTTGTAGTCGAGGCCGACGCCCGCGACGTCGCCCGGCGTGGTGCGGGAGGCGTCGAGCACGAAGGCGGCGCCCGGCTCGAGCTGCACCCGGCCCTCGGCGAACTTGCCGACGCGGATCTTCGGGCCCTGCAGGTCGGCCATGATCGCGACCTCGCGGCCGGCGCGGACGGCCGCCTCGCGCACCAGCCGGGCACGGTCGATGTGGTCCTGCGCCACGCCGTGGCTGAAGTTGAGCCGCACGACGTTGACGCCCGCACGGATCATCCGTTCCAGCATCTCGGGGGCGCTCGAGGCCGGCCCGAGGGTCGCGACGATCTTGGTGGCGCGGCGTTGGCGCATGGGCATGTCTCCTGGTGGTCTGCAATAGGGCCGGCGGATTCTGTCATGCGGGTTCCGGCGCCGCGGTAACCGCCCCGAAACCGCGTCCGCACAACCTGTATCCCGCACGGGCATAGAGGGACGTTCGGGGCGCCGGAGGGGCGGCTCGCGTACCATCGCGCAGTTCCGGGCAGTCGACACCCGGAGCACCCTCGCGGCCGTCGTCCGCGCCCTGGCAGGCCCTGCCATCCAGACGCAACCCCGTCCACACATGACCCAACCGTCCGAACTGCTGACCGCTCCACCGTTGCCGGAACCGCTCGCACCCGGCGCCCCGCTGCCGCACCGCAAGGTGATCCGCGGCTGGCTGATCCCGCTGTCCGAGCGCACCACGGTGCGCGCCATCCTGCTGCTGCTGCTCGACTATGCGCTGTTCACCGGCCTGCTCGCCGGCGCGGTGCTGCTGGAGCCCTGGTGGGCCAAGCTGCTGTGCGGACTGGCCGCGGGCTTCGTGATAGGCCGCCTGTTCATCATCGGCCACGACGGCTGCCACCAGAGCCTCACACCGCACCGCGGCCTGAACCGCTGGATCGGCCGCATCGCCTTCCTGCCCTCGCTCACGCCCTACAGCCTCTGGGACATGGGCCACAACGTGGTGCACCACGGCTTCACCAACCTGAAGGGCGTGGACTTCGTCTGGGCGCCGCTGACCCAGGCCGAATACGACGCCCTGCCGCCGGCCCGCCGCTTCATGGAACGGCTCTACCGCAGCGGCTGGGCCCCCGGCGTGTACTACATGGTGGAGATCTGGTGGCGCCGCATGATCGCGCGCGACCGGTCGGCCCAGACCGAGCGCCCGATCTTCTCGCGCGACTGCGCGCTGGTCCTCGGCTTCGCCGCCGTGTGGCTGGCCGCGATGGTCGGCGCGGCGCTCGCTACCGGCCAGTCGGTGCTGCTGCTGCTGGCCGTCGGCTTCGCGGTGCCGGTGCTGTTCTGGTTCGCGATGATCGGCTTCGTGGTGTACGTCCACCACACGCACGTCAAGGTGTCCTGGCACGACGACCGGGCCGCCTGGCAGCGCGCCCAGCCCTTCGTCTCCACCACCGTGCACCTGACCTTCCCGTTCAAGATCGGCGCGATGATGCACCACATAATGGAGCACACCGCCCACCACGTGGACATGAGCATCCCGCTCTACAAGCTGAAGGAAGCGCAGAAGATGCTGGAGCACCTGCTGCCCGAGCGGATCATCATCCAGCGCTTCTCCTGGAAGTGGTACTTCAGCACCGCCCGCGCCTGCAAGCTCTACGACTTCGGCCGCGGCTGCTGGACCGACTTCAAGGGCCGCGCGACCAGCGCGATGCGCGCCCTGCCGTCGTCGGCGACGACCGGCACGCCGGCCGGCGCGGCTGTGGCGGCCTGACACGGCGGCACGCCTGCCGCCGCGCCCCCGAGGGCCGGACCGCGCAAGCGGCCGGCCCTTTTTGCTGGGCGCTGCCGATGGCCGCTGGCGGTATTTCCGATGCTTTTCGGCACTTTGCGCAGATGGCACCTGCGCAGTGCGCTATCGAAATGTGAGCTCCTTCGCTGCAAGCATTCCGCTCACCGCTGCACGGCCGCCGCCGGCGCGTTCCACGCCTCCAGGAAGCGCGCCCGCTTCAGCCGGTCCTGGTAGACCAGCAGCCCCGGCCCGAGCGGGATCGGCCGCAGCGCGCCGGTCGGGTGGCGCACGCCGGGCACGTCGGTGCGGATCGGCAGGATGCGCGATTCGTTCGCCAGCACGCCCTGCCCGCGCGGCGACAGCAGGTAGTCGAGGAAGCGCTTCGCCTCCTCCGGATGCGGCGCGGTGCGCGGGATGACGGCGGTGCGGGCGATGACCAGGGTGTAGTCCTGCGGCAGCACCATGACCAGCGGCGCGCCGGCGTCGATGCGCGCCTGCACGTAGGCGCCGGGCACGTTGTAGGCCAGCGCGAGGCCGCCCTGCTCCAGCGCGTCGAGCAACACCGCCGCATGGGGGGCCCGCAACGCGCGGTTGTCGGCCAGGGCGGCGAGCAGCGCGCCGGCGCTGCCGTCGATGCGCGCGTCCTGCGTCGCGGCCAAGTAGCCGATACCGCTCGATGCCAGGTCGTAGGTGCCGACCCGTCCGGCCAGCGGCCGTGCCGGGTCGCGCAGCAACGCGAGCAATGCCTGCCGGGTCGCCGGCGCCGGCCCGAGCAGCCGGCCCGGCCCGAAGCGGCGGGTGTCGCAGGCGATCACCATCGGCTCGTAGCTGAAGCCGAACACCTCGTCGCGCCAGCGCGCCCAGGCGGGCAGCGCGGCGGTGGCCGGCGATGCATGGGGTTGGGCATGGCCGCCGTTCACCAGCCGGACCTGCAGGTCCATGCTGCTGCTGACCAGCAGGTCCACCTCGCCGGTCGGCGCGGGGCGCTCGGGCGGCGGCGCACCGGCGAAACGGCGGTACAGGCCCTGGGTCGAGAACTCCTCGTAGCGGATCGCGACCGCCGGATGCAGGCGCTGGTAGTCGCGCAGCACCGGCGCAAAGGCCGGCAGATCGGTGGCACCGGCGATCGACAGGCCGGGCGGTGCGTCGGCGGCCGGGCCCGCGGCGGGCAGCCGGAGCACGCCGCTGTCGGACGCCGGGCCGATCTGCGCCTGCACGCGGGAAGACGTGGGCAGCAGCAGCGCGGCGCCGGCCAGGGAAGCCGCGCGCTGCAGCCATGCGCGCCGATCCGCTGCCGCCCGTTCGGCCGTGCCGTCGTGATCCGCGGCCGTCATGCAGCGCCCCCTCCGCTCGGCGGTGCCGCGGCCGCCGGTCCGGCCGCGGGCAGCCACAGCCGTGCCACCAGCCCGCCGCCCGGCCGCGGCTGCAGCGCGATGCGGCCGCCGTGGCTGTCGGCCACCCGGCGCACGATCGCCATGCCCAGACCGGCGCCGCCGGCACCGGCCTCGCGGCCGCGCGCGAAGCGGTCGAACACGGCGGCCACTTCGTCCGGCGCGATGCCCGGCCCGCGGTCGGCGACCGACAGTTCCCAGCCGGCCGCGGCAGCCGGGTCCGGTTCCGCAGCCGTCGGCGCCTCCTGCCGGCCGGCCGGTGCGGCCTGCAGCGCGATGTCCAGTTCGGCCACGACGTCCGGGTCGTCGCCGCGCACCACGCCGTGCTTGAGCGCGTTGTCCACCAGGTTCTTGATCGCCTCGCCCAGCATCAGCGCGTCGCCGCGCAGCGGGGCCGTCGCCACTGCGCAGCGCAGCCGCACCACCGGCTGCGGGTCGGCCTGCGGCACCGCGTCGCGCAGCGCCTCGCGCAGGATGCGCACCAGGTCCACCGTGTCGAAGCGCTGCAGGCTGCCGCGGTGGGCGGTGCTGGCGTCGGCCAGCAGCTGGTTGAGCAGCCGGGTCAGCCGCGCGGCGTTGCGCTCGATCGCGACCAGGCTGCGCCGCTGCTCCAGCGGGTCGTCCTCGTCGAGCGCGAGCTGCGCCTGGGCGCGCAGCGTGGCCAGCGGGGTGCGCATCTGGTGCGCCGCCTCGGCGATGAAGACGCGCAGCGTGTCGAGGTTGGCGGCCAGCCGGCCGATGAAGCGGTCGAGCGCACCGACCGCCAGCGCCATCTCGGCCGGCACCGGCGTGGCGATCGGCCGCAGGTCAGCGGCGTCGCGCCCGGCCAGTTCGGCTTCGAGCCGGCCCAGCGGCGCCAGCGCGTGGCGCACGCTCCAGCCGCACAGGCCCAGCGCCGCGACCGTCAGCAGGGCGATGGCGGCGGTGGCGGCGCCGGTGATCCGGGCGGCGAGCGCGTCTCGGGCGCGCCGGGTCTGACCGACCTGCAGCCAGGCCCGGCCCTCGCCCGGGGCGCCGGCCACCCAGTGGCCGACGAGGGCGAAGCGCACCGTCTCGCCGTGGTATGGCGCGTCGAAGAACACCGGCGGCTCGTCGCGCGCGCCGTCGGGCACGCCGGCCGCGCTGCGCAGCGCGTCGGCCGCCCGGCGGGCACGGCGCTCCAGCGCTTCCGGCGGCCCGGGCAAATCCTCGTAGCCGGTCACCAGCGCACCGGCGGGCGTGCGCAGGCTGTAGAAGACCCGGTCGTCCGGCGCCATCGCGAGCGCGTCGAGCGCGGCATAGGGCAGGTCCATCGACCAGCGGCCGCCGGCTACGGTCGCCGTCTCGCCCATCGCCAGCGCTGAGGCCGCCAGCAACCGGTCGTAGGACAGGTCGACCGCCTGGCGGCCGTAGCTGCGCGCAGCCACGAAGAGCAGCACCATCGCGAAGACGAACAGCGCGCCGAGCGACAGCATCAGCCGGCGCCGGATGCTGCCCGGCACGCCGGCCGGCGAGGCGACGGCCGGCCCGGTCGCTTGGGCCTCCCGGGCCGACTCAGCCGGCATCGTCCGCGCCCGGTGCCGGCTCGGCGATGTAGCCGACGCTGCGCACCGTGCCGATCACCAGCGCGGCATCGCCCAGCTTCTTGCGCAGCCGGCCGATGTAGAGGTCGATTGCGTTGGGCCCGGCCTCGTCGTCGAAGCCGAACAGCTTGGCCGCGATCTCCTCGCGGGTGACGACCCGGCCGAGCCGGCCGACCAGGATCTCCAGCAGGCTGTATTCGCGATTTGGTAGTTCGAGCCGCGCGCCGTCGAGCGTCACCCGGCGCGCGGCGCTGTCGATCGCCAGGCCGCCGATGCGCAGCACCGCCTCCGCCTGGCCCTGCGGCCGGCGCAGCAGCGCGCGGCAGCGGGCCTCGAATTCACGGAAATCGAACGGCTTGCCCAGATAGTCGTCGGCGCCGCCGTCGAGCGCGGCGACCCGGTCCTCGATGTCGGAGCGGGCGGTCAGCATCAGCACCGGCGTCTTGTCGCCGCGGGCGCGCATGCGGGCGAGCACCTCGGTGCCCGGCATCCGCGGCAGGCCGATGTCCAGCACCACCAGGTCGTAGGCATGGTGGGCCGGCGCCTGCAGCACTGCGTCGGCCGCACCGCCGTCGGCCTGCCAGTCGGCCGCGTGGCCCATGCGGCGCAGGCAGCGCAGCACCGCATCGGCCAGGTCGGGCGTGTCCTCCACCAGCAGCACGCGCATCAGCCGGCCCCCCCGCGCCGGGCGGCGCCGCGGGATACGGGTTTTCCCGCATGGGGTTTGTACCGAGCCGGGACGACAGAGGCACGACAGGCTGGGTTCCTAACCTCGCGGCTCTTCGCCGTGCGCCATCCGCTGCGCACCGGCCCTTCCCCCGGAGACCACCCCCATGGAAAAAGGAACGACGACATGCTGACCCTCCTCGGCTTCGGCATGGTGATCACGTTCATGTACCTCATCATGACCAAGCGGCTGTCGCCGCTGGTCGCGTTGACCCTGGTGCCCATCGTGTTCGCGCTGATCGGCGGCTTCCACGCCGGCCTCGGCCCGATGATGCTCGACGGCATCAAGAAGATCGCGCCCACCGGCATTCTGCTGATGTTCGCGATTCTGTACTTCGGCGTGATGATCGACGCCGGCCTGTTCGACCCGGTGGTGGGCTTCATCCTGCGGCTGGTCAAGGGCGACCCGCTGAAGATCGTGATGGGCACTACCGTGCTCGCGCTGGTCATCTCGCTCGACGGCGACGGCTCGACCACCTACATGATCACCGTGGCGTCGATGCTGCCGCTCTACAAGCGGCTGAAGATGAACCCGCTGCACCTGACCTGCGTGTCGCTGATCGCCAGCGGGCTGATGAACCTGTCGCCCTGGGGCGGCCCCACCGCCCGTGCCGCGAGCGCCCTCCACCTCGACGTAGGCGACGTGTTCGTGCCGCTGGTCGCGCCGATCGTGGTGGCCATCGCCGGCCTGCTGGCGGTGTCGTTCTGGCTCGGCCTGCAGGAACGCCGGCGGCTCGGCTACGCGGTGCTCGGCGGCGGCCGCCGCACCGGCGTGCCCGGCCAGGTGAACACCGACATCACCGAGGACGAGGACCGCCGCCTGCCGCCCGACCAGACCGCCGCCGAGGAAGACGTGCGCCGTCCGCGCCTGCGTATGGTCAATGCGCTGCTGACCGGGGTGCTGATGGTCTGCCTGGTGGTCGGCGTGCTGCCGCTGCCGGTGCTGTTCATGATCGCGTTCTCGGTCGCGCTGGTGATCAACTACCCCGACCTGGCCGAACAGCGCCGCCGGGTGGCCAACCACGCGGGCAACGTGCTGGCGGTGGTGTCGCTGATCTTCGCGGCCGGCATCTTCACCGGCATCCTGTCGGGCACCGGCATGGTCGAGGCGATGTCGCGCAGCCTGCTGGCGGTGATCCCGCCGTCGATGGGGCCGTATTTCGCGCCGATCACCGCGCTGATCAGCATGCCCTTCACCTTCTTCATGTCGAACGACGCCTTCTACCTCGGCGTGCTGCCGATCCTGACCGAGGCGGCGGCGAACTATGGTGTGACCGCGACCGAGATGGCCCGCGCTTCGCTGGTCGGCCAACCGGTGCACCTGCTGAGCCCGCTGGTGCCCTCGACCTACCTGCTGGTCGGCCTGGCCGGCGTGGATTTCGGCGACCACCAGCGCTTCACGCTCAAGTGGGCGGTGCTGGTCTGCCTGGTGCTGATGGCCGCCGCGCTGGCCTTTGCCGTATTCCCGCTGGTCGGCACCCGCTGAGCGCGGGCCGCCGTCCGGGCGCAGCGTTCAGCCGGCCGCGCGCTTCTGCAGGATCTCGAAGGCCGGCAGCGTCTTGCCTTCCAGGATCTCCAGGAAGGCGCCGCCGCCGGTGGAGATGTAGCCCACGTCTTTTTCGATACCGTACTTGGCGATCGCGGCCAGCGTGTCGCCGCCGCCGGCGATGCTGAAGGCGGCGCTGTCGGCGATCGCACGGGCGATCGTCTCGGTGCCCTTGGAGAACGCGTCGAACTCGAACACGCCGACCGGGCCGTTCCAGACGATGGTGCCGGCGGCCTTCAACTGCGCCGCCAGCTGGGCGGCCGTGTCGGGGCCGATGTCGAGGATCAGGTCGTCCTCGGCCACGTCGGCGGCCTGCTTCACCGTGGCTTCGGCATCCGCCTTGAACGCCTTGGCGACGACCACGTCGGTCGGGATCGGCACCGCGGCGCCGCGGGCGCGCATCGCCTCGATCACCGCGCGGGCTTCCTCGACCAGGTCGGGCTCGGCCAGCGACTTGCCGATCGGCAGGCCGGCGGCCAGCATGAAGGTGTTGGCGATGCCGCCACCGACGATCAGCTGGTCGACCTTGGCCGACAGGGCCTTCAGGATGGTCAGCTTGGTCGAGACCTTGGAGCCGGCGACGATCGCCGCCAGCGGCCGCTTCGGGTTCGCCAGCGCCTGGGTGATCGCGTCGATCTCGGCGGCCAGCAGCGGACCGGCGCAGGCGACCTTCGCGTATTCGGCGATGCCGTAGGTGGTGCCTTCGGCGCGGTGCGCGGTGCCGAAGGCGTCGTTGACGTAGATGTCGCAGAGCGCGGCCATCTTCTTGGCCAGCGCCGGGTCGTTCTTCTTCTCGCCCTTGTTGACGCGGCAGTTCTCCAGCAGCACGACGCTGCCCGGGGCGACGTCCACACCGTCAGTCCAGTCGCGCACCAGCGGTACCTCGCGGCCGAGCAGTTCACCCAGGCGCTCGGCGACCGGCGTCAGCGAATCGGCGGGCTGGAAGGCGCCTTCGGTCGGGCGGCCGAGGTGCGAGGTGACCATCACGGCGGCGCCGGCCTTCAGGGCCATCTCGATGCACGGCACGGACGCGCGGATGCGGGTGTCCTCGGTGATGCGGCCGTCGTCGTCCTGCGGAACGTTGAGGTCGGCACGGATGAAGACGCGCTGGCCGGCGGCACGGCCCTGGTCGCACAGGTCGGAAAAACGGAGGACGTTCATGGAGCTACGGGGTCCGGAAGATGGGAAAAAGGGTGATCGGTGAGGACGGCGGATTGTAGGGAGCGCCCTCCCCCGCCCGGCTACCAGCCCAGCCCGATGTGCAACGGCAGGTACACCGCCATGCCGACCGCGATGGTGCCGAGCAGGTTCGGCCGCCACGCATAGAAGGCGACTGCCGCCGCGACGGCCGGCAGCCGGGCATCGGCCAGCGTGCCGATCAGCTGGCCGTCGCGCATCACGATCTCGGGCACCAGCACCGCGGCGAGGGCTGCCAGTGGCGCGTACTGCAGGCCGCGGCGCAGCCAGTCGGGCAGCGGCCACTCGCGCTGAGGCAGCATGAAGAAGCCGCGGGTCAGCAGCGTGATCGCCGCCAGGCCGACGATGGTGAAGAGCGACTCCCAGACGCTCATCGCGGACCGTCCTTGCGCACGATGCGCGAGCGCTGCGGCAGGCTCGCCTCCAGCACGAGGCCAACCGCCACCGCGACCGCGATGCCGACCACGATGTTGAGCTTGAGCGGCAGCGCATAGGCCGCCACCGCCGCCGCCCCCGCCACGCCGGCAGCGACCTGCGCGATCGGGCTGCCGAGCATCGAGCACAGCACGCCGAGCAGCGCCAGCACGCCCGCGAAGCCCAGGCCCCAGGACACCGGAATCGCGTCGGCCAGCACCATGCCCAGGATCGAGCAGATCTGCCAGGCGAACCAGTTGATCGTCGACATGCCCCAGAAGTACCGCTCCTGGCCCGGCGCCGGCCGCATGTCGGGGAAGCGCTTCATGAACAGCACGAAGCTCACGTCGCCGCTGAAATAGCTGATCGCGGCGCGCCGGCCGCGGCTGAGCGTGCCGAAGTAGCGCCGCCACAGCGTGCTGAAGATCACGAATCGCAGGTTCACGCAGAAGGCGGTGAGCCAGACCACCCAGATCGGCGAGCCGGCGACGATCAGCGGCACCACCACCAGCTGGGCGCTGCCGGCATAGACCAGCAGCGACATCGCCACCGCCACGCCGAGCGGCATGCCGCTCTTGACCATCGCGATGCCGGTCACCAGCCCCCAGGCGGCGATGCCGACGCTCATTCCTGACATCTCCCGAACGCCCCGCCGGAATTCCGCATCGCGCACGACGGTGGCGAGGGTCCGGGCGGTGTTGCGGAGGTTCATGCGGCGGCGTCGGGCAGGTCGAAGCGGCTGCCGGCCGCGAGCGCGTGGCCGCGCAGGAAATCGGCCGCGGGCAACCGCCGGCCGCCGGCGCGCTGCAGCAGCGTCGCGCGCAGCACGCCGTCGCCGCAGCGGATGCGGATGCCGGTGCCGTCGGCCTGCAGCACCGTGCCGGGGGCCGCCGCCGTGTCCTGCGCCAATGCCGGCTCCGCCACAGCGCCCCACACCTTGACGACGGTCGCGCCCTGCCGCGCGGTCGCGCCGGGGAAGGGATCGAAGGCCCGCACACGACGCGCGAGCACCTCTGCCGGCGCCCGCCAGTCGAGCGCGGCCTCGGCCTTCTCGATCTTGTGGGCGTAGGTGACGCCGGCCTCGGGCTGCGCCACCGGCTGCAGGGTGCCGGCCTCGGCGGCCCGCAGCGCCCGTGCGGCGAGCGGTCCGCCGCGCGCGGCCAGCCGGTCGTGCAGCCGGGCGGTGGTGTCGTCGGGCGGGATCGGCAGACGCTCTTCCAGCAGCATCGCGCCGGTGTCGAGTCCGGCATCCATCTGCATCAGGGTAATGCCGGTCTCCGCGTCGCCCGCCTCGATCGCGCGGTGGATCGGCGCCGCGCCGCGCCAGCGCGGCAGCAGGCTGGCGTGGATGTTGAGGCAGCCGAGCCGCGGCAGGTCGAGCACCCACTGCGGCAGGATCAGCCCGTAGGCGGCGACGACCATCGCGTCCGGCCGGGCGTCGTCCAGCGCGTTGCGGGCGGCCGCCGCGTCGTCGGGGTATTTGCCGTCGAGGCGCAGGCTGCGCGGCTGCGCGACCGCGATGCCCTGGTCGAGCGCGAACTGCTTGACCGGCGAGGCCTGCAGCTGCATCCCACGGCCGGCCGGCCGGTCGGGCTGAGTCAGCACCAGCGGGATCGTGAAGCCGTCGGCGTGCAGGTGCTCCAGCGCCGCACGGGCGAATTCGGGCGTACCCGCGAAGACGACCCGCATCTCAGAGGCCGAGCGGTTCGCGGAACAGCAGCTCGTCGGTGTACTGGATCTTGCGCACGATGCCGGCCGGGTCGATGTGGATGTGCACCAGCCGGAAGTTGTTGAGGTCGTTGAAGCGGTAGGTCCAGACCGGGCCTTGGAAGCTCATCACCCGCTCGACCCGCATCGGCCGGCCGAGCATGCGCTCCACGTCGGCGGCGGTCCACTGGCCGAGCACGATCTGGTTGAAGTTGGCGTAGCGCAGTCCCTGGTCCACCGACCGCAGCCGCCCGGCGGTGTCGAAGTCCAGGTTCCAGACGTTGGAGCCGGCGGGCATCTCGGAATACTGCAGCCGCTGGCCGTCGGGTAGCGGATAGCGGGCGGTGGGCGCGCCGTATTGCGCGAGGGCAGCATCGACGGTGGTGCCGGGGGCCGCGCGTCCCGGGGCGGCGCAGCCCGACAGCAGTGCCGCCGCGGCGAGCAGGCCGCCCGCGCAGGCGGTCTTCCAGGATCGGGAAAGGACGAGGGGCATGGGTGTCTCCGGCCGTCGATGGGTTGCGGGAAAAAGGCGCTGCGGCAGGCGCCGGACGGGGCGTTCGCCGGTCAGGCGGCGTCGCGCTGCAGCTGCTTGACCAGCTTCGTCCGGATGCGGTTGCGCTTCAGCGGCGACAGGTATTCGACGAACACCTTGCCCTGCAGATGGTCGAGCTCGTGCTGGATACAGACCGCCAGCAGCCCGTCGGCCTCCAGCGTGTAGGGCGCACCCTGGCGGTCCAGCGCCTCGACCCGGACCGCGGTGGACCGTTCGACACCGTCGTAGATGCCGGGCACCGACAGGCAACCTTCCTCGCCGACGGTCTTCTCGTCGCTATACCAGACAATCTCAGGGTTGATCAGCACCCGGGGCTGGTCGCGGGTCTCGGACGTGTCGATCACCACGAGCCGCTCGTGCACGTCCACCTGGGTGGCGGCCAGGCCGATGCCGTTGGCGTCGTACATCGTCTCGACCATGTCGTCGACCAGCTGCTGGATGCGCGCATCGACCGCCGCGACCGGGCGGGCGACCTTCGACAGGCGGGGATCGGGATAGCGGAGGATCGGGAGCAGGGCCATGGCATTAGCGGTGGGGAACTGTCGCTATTTTCGCCATTTTCCTCGGGGGCCGCGGACCGGTCGCCCATAATCGTTGCCCCGTCAAGGGCATGCGCGCAGAATCGGGCGCTGTTTGTAACGACTTTTTGCGGCGCGCCGTGGGCGGCCGCTCACCCGGGAGCCTGGTGCCGATGCGACAGATGACCACGATGTGCGCCGCCGCCGGCCTGGGCCTGTCGGTCCTGCTGTGCTCCCTGCCGGCCGCCGCCCAAGACTATCCGGTCACCCCGCAGCAGCGGGCCGTGGCGCAGGCCACCGCCCAGACCGGCATCCCCGAAGGCGAACTGGCGCCCAATGCGCCGGATGTGTACGTCGTCAAGCGTGGCGACACGCTCTGGGACATCTCGGGCCTGTACCTGCTGCGGCCCTGGCGCTGGCCCGAGCTGTGGGGCATGAACCTCGCCGAGATCCGCAACCCGCACCGCATCTACCCCGGCCAGACGCTGTACCTGGAACGCACGGGCGGCCGTGCGCGGCTGCGCACCAGCCGGCCGGGCGGCGACGCCGGCCTCGACGGCGGCACGGTGCGGGTCAGCCCCGCGACGCGCTACGGTAGCCTCGCCGACAGCGCTCTCGCCACGCTGCGGCCGCAGTTCATCGACCCGTTCCTGGCCGAGCCGCTGGTGGTGGATGCCGCCTCCTTCGACCGCGCGCCGCGGCTGGTCGCCACGCTGGACGACCGGGTGCTGCTCGCCCGCGGCGACCGCGCCTACGCCCGCAGCGCCCCGAACACCGGGCCGATGACGACCGCCGCCGGCCAGCCGCACGACTTCCGGGTGTTCCGCAACACCGTGCCGCTGAAGGACCCGGCGACCGGCGAGATCCTCGGCTACGAGGCGCAGTACGTCGGCCAGGCCCGGCTGCTGCGCGGCGAGACGACCCAGTCCACGCTGCGCGACGGCAAGCAGCTCGACGAGATCGTGCCGGCCTCGCTCGACATCGTCGGCTCCAAGGAGGAGATGCGGGTCGGCGACCGGCTGCTGCCCGAACCGGCGCCGATGGCGGTCAGCTACGTGCCGCGCGCGCCCGAGGTGCCGGTCGACAACGCGCGGGTGGTGTCGATCTACGGCAGCGCGGTGGCCAACGGCGCCCAGAGCCAGGTCGTCGCGATCAACAAGGGCACCCGCGACGGCATCGAGAGCGGCCACGTGCTGGCGATCCTGTCCGAAGGCGCCCGGATCGTCGACAAGACCGATCCGAGCCGCGCATCGATCAAGCTGCCCGACGAGCGCAACGGCCTGCTGATGGTGTTCCGGCCGTTCGAGCGCGTGTCCTATGCGCTGATCCTGGACATCCGCACCGGCGTGAAGGTCGGCGACCGGCTGGTCCTGCCGGACTGAGCGGAGCATCCGCCGTGGAGCGCGACGAACTCGCGGACTGGCTGCGGCTGACCGAGACACCGGGCCTCGGGCCGGTGTCGGTGCGCCGACTGCTGGCGGCCTTCGGCCTGCCGCCGGCGGTGTTCGATGCGACGGATGCGGCGCTCGGCGCAGTGATCGGACCGGCCCAGGTGCGGGCCCTGCGCGCGCCGCCCCTCGGCCATGCGGCGCTGGTCGAGGCGACCTGGACCTGGCTGCAGGGCGCCGGCGACGGCGGCCCCGCCCGCCGCTTCGCGCCGCTGGGCGATCCGGCCTATCCGCCGGCCCTGCTCGCGATGGCCGACCCGCCGGTGGCGCTCTACCTGATGGGCAACCGGCTGCCGCCGGCCACGGCGATCGCGATCGTCGGCACCCGCCATCCCACCCCGCAGGGCGCGCAGAACGCCCATGCCTTCGCGCGGCATTTCGCGACCGAAGGGCTCGCGGTCGTCTCGGGCCTGGCGCTGGGGATCGACGCCGCGGCGCACGAAGGCGCGCTGGAGGGTGCGGCCGCCGCCGGTGGCGGCACCGGGCCGGCGACCATCGCCGTGGTCGGCACCGGGCTCGACCGGGTGTATCCGCGCCGCCATCTGGCGCTCGCCCGCCGCATCGCGGCCGAGGGCCTGCTGGTGAGCGAATACCCGATCGGCACGCCGCCGCTCGCTGCGAACTTCCCCAAGCGCAACCGGCTGATCGCCGGCCTGTCGCTCGGCACGCTGGTGGTCGAGGCGGCACAGCCGTCCGGGTCGCTGATCACCGCCCAGTGCGCGGTCGAGCAGGGCAAGGAGGTCTTCGCGATCCCGGGCTCGATCCACAACCCGCAGTCGCGCGGCTGCCATGCGCTGATCCGCCAGGGCGCCAAGCTGGTCGAGTCGGCGCAGGACGTGCGGGAGGAACTGCGGCTGCCCGCTGCTACCATTTCGATAGCGGATGGCGCAGGCGGAACGTGCGCTGGAGGCCCAAAACCCTCTCAAATTGCAGCGGACGGCGACGATCCGCTGCTCGACGCCCTGGGCTGGGACGTCGTCGGCCTCGATGCGCTGGTGGCCCGGACCGGCATCCCGACCGCCGAATTGCAGGTGCGGCTGCTGGAACTCGAACTCGACGACCGGGTGGTCCGCGTCGCCGGCGGCCTGTTCCAGCGCGTGGCGCGGGCCTGATTTGCCACAGCGGGACGGTCAAGCGCAGCCATATTTCAGCCACCCGCCGACGACGGGTCTCCCGGCGGCAGGCGGGGTCTCCCCCTCAGGGGGTGGCGTTACACGCCGCGCAGCGGCGTGATAAGCCGGGGGGTGCTCTCATACACCGCGTCCCAGCTCTTGAAGCCCTTCACCTCGATCGGATTGCCGAACGGGTCGAGGAAGAACATGGTGCGTTGCTCGCCCGGCTCGCCCTCGAAGCGCACCTGCGGAGCCAGCACGAAGTCGGTGCCGGCGGCCTGCAGCCGCTCGGCCATCGCGAGCCAGTCGGGCAGCAGCAGCACGATGCCGAAGTGCGGCATCGGCACCAGCTTGTCGCCGACGCGCCCGGTGCTGGCGGTGGCGAAGGGCTCGCCGAGGTGCAGCGACAGCTGGTGGCCGAAGAAGTCGAAGTCCACCCAGGTGTCGGTGCTGCGGCCTTCGGTGCAGCCGAGGATGCGGCCGTAGAAGTCGCGGGCCGCGTCGAGGTCGCGGACGTGGATCGCGAGGTGGAAGACGCTGCGCATGGCGTTCAGACCTGCGCGCCGGCGTTGGGGTCGCCCGCCTCGCCTTCCTTCTTCGGCGGCGCCTTCACCAGGTCCTCGCGCTTCACGCCCAGCCACATGGCGATGGCGGCAGCCACGAAGCAGGACGAGTAGATGCCGAACAGGATGCCGATGGTCAGGGCCAGCGAGAAGTAGTGCAGCGTCTGGCCGCCGAAGAAGAACATCGACAGCACCATCAGCTGCGTCGAGCCGTGGGTGATGATGGTCCGGCTGATGGTGGAGGTGATCGCGTGGTTGATCACCGCCTCGGTATCCATCCGGCGCTGGCGGCGGAAGGTCTCGCGCACCCGGTCGAAAATCACGACCGACTCGTTGACCGAGTAGCCCAGCACCGCCAGCACCGCGGCCAGCACCGCGAGCGAGAACTCCCACTGGAAGAAGGCGAAAAAGCCCAGGATGATCACCACGTCGTGCAGGTTGGCCAGCACGGTGGCAACGGCGAACTTCCATTCGAAGCGGAACGCCAGGTAGACCATGATGCCGACCACCACCATCGCCAGCGCCTTCAGACCGTCGGCGGCGAGCTCCTCGCCGACCTGCGGGCCGACGAATTCGGTGCGGCGCAGCGTGGCGTCGGGGCCGGCCGCGGTGTCGGCCTTCAGCGCGGCGATGACGCGCTCGTTCTGCTGGGCTGAAGTCGTGCCCTTCTGCACCGGCAGGCGGATGATCACGTCGCGCGCATTGCCGAAGTTCTGCACCTGCACGTCCTGGTAGCCCAGGCCCGCGACGGTGGCGCGCACCTTTTCCAGGTCGGCCGGCTGCGAATAGGTGACTTCCATCACCGTGCCGCCGGTGAATTCCACCGACAGGTGCAGCCCGCGGTGGAACAGGAAGAAGACGGCGGCAACGAAGGTCAGGATCGAGACCGCGTTCAGGATCACCGCATGGCGCATGAACGGGATGTCGCGGCGGATACGGAAGAATTCCATGCTATTCCTTGATGGGGTGCGGGTGCCGCCCTGCATTCATTTCAGCGAACACCGCGGAACCGGCTTTGCCGGGCCGCTGGTGTTGCCCCCGGCGAGGGGGTTGGCGGCCACACGAAGTGGGCAAGCCTGGGGGCGTGCTCATGTCTCGGGTTTCCAGACGGTGCCGATCGACACGCTCTTGAGCTTCTTGCGGCGGCCGTACCAGAGGTTCACCAGTCCGCGCGAGAAGAACACGGCCGAGAACATGCTGGTCAGGATGCCGATGCAGTGCACCACCGCGAAGCCGCGTACCGGGCCGGAGCCGAAGGCCAGCAGGGCCAGGCCGGCGATCAGCGTCGTCACGTTGGAGTCCAGGATGGTCGCCCAGGCCCGCTCGTAGCCGGCGTGGATCGCCGCCTGCGGCGAGGCGCCGTTGCGCAGTTCCTCGCGGATGCGCTCGTTGATCAGCACGTTGGAGTCGATCGCCACGCCGAGCGCCAGCGCCATGGCGGCGATGCCCGGCAGCGTGAGGGTCGCCTGCAGCATCGACAGCAGCGCCACCAGCAGCGCCACGTTGACCAGCAGCGCGATGCTCGAGATCACGCCGAAGAAGGCGTAGTACACGCACATGCAGACGGCGATCGCCGCCAGGCCCCAGGCCACACTGTGGAAGCCGCGGGAGATGTTGTCGGCGCCCAGGCTCGGGCCGATGGTGCGCTCCTCGATGATCTCCATCGGGGCGGCGAGCGAGCCGGCACGCAGCAGCAGCGCGGTGTCGTTGGCCTCGACCGAGGTCATGCGGCCGGAGATCTGCACCCGGCCGCCGGAGATTTCCGAGCGGATCACCGGCGCGGTCACGACCTCGCCCTTGCCCTTCTCGAACAGGATGATCGCCATGCGCTTGCCGATGTTCTCGCGGGTCACGTCGCGGAAGATGCGGGCGCCCTTGGCGTCGAGCGTGAGGTTGACGGTCGGCTCCTGGGTCTGGCTGTCGAAGCCGGGCTGGGCGTCGGTCAGGTTCTCGCCGGTCAGCACGACCTGCTTCTTCACGACCAGCGGTGCGCCGCTGCGCTCCAGGTATTTCTCGGAGCCGAACGGCACCGCGCCGGCATTGCGCTCGGCCGCGCGCGCCTCGCCGCCTTCGTCGACCATGCGCACTTCCAGCGTGGCAGTGCGGCCCAGGATGTCCTTGGCCTTGGCGGTGTCCTGCACGCCGGGCAACTGCACCACGATGCGGTCCAGGCCCTGCTGCTGGATGACCGGCTCGGCCACGCCGAGTTCGTTGATCCGGTTGTGCAGTGTGGTGATGTTCTGCTTGAGCGCCTGGTCCTGCACCTTGCGCACCGCCTCGGGCTTGATGCGGGCGACCAGGCGCTGGTCGGCACCTTCGCCGGAGGCCGTCACGGCCAGGTCGGGCAGGCTGTCGGCGAACACGTTGCGCACCGCGGTGGCGGTGGCGTCGTCGCGCACCGCGACGGTGATCGTCTGGCCGTCGCGGGCGATGCCGCCGTGGCGGATGTTCTTGTCGCGCAGCAGGCTGCGCAGGTCGCCGGCGAAGGACTCGGCCTTCTTGTCGAGCGCCGCGGCCATGTCGACCTGCAGCATGAAGTGCACGCCGCCGCGCAGGTCCAGGCCCAGGTACATCGGCACCGCGCCGATGGCGGTCAGCCAGGCGGGCGACCGCGAGATCAGGTTGAGCGCGACGATGTACGACGGATCGTTCGCGTCCGGCACCAGCGCACGCTGGATCGCGTCGCGGGCGCGCAGCTGGTCGTCGGGCGTCGCGAAGCGGGCGCGCACCGAATTGCCGTCGAGCGTCACGCCGTCGGCGGGCAGGCCGGCGGCCTTCAGCGTCTCCTCGACGCGGCCGCGGGTCGCCTCGTCGACCTTCACCGCGGTCTTGGCCGCCGAGACTTGCACGGCCGGCGCCTCGCCGAAGAAATTGGGCAGGGTGAAGAGGATGCCCACGAGCAGCACGATCACCAGGATCGTGTACTTCCAGACGGGATAGCGGTTCATGATGCGTGGACCTGTTGGCGCCGCGGCGCAGGACACATGGCGGAGCGTCTGCCCCTACCAGGGACACCGCGGAGCCGGCTTCGCCGGTCCGCCGGTGTCGCCCCCCTGGAAGGGGGGGATTCGGCTACACGAAGTGAGCAAGAAACGGGGGGTCAGACTTTGACCGTGCCCTTGGGCAGCACCTGCGCGATGGCGCTGCGCTGGATCTGCACTTCGACGTTCGGTGCGATCAGGATCGACACGTTGCCTTCGGCGAGCTGGGTGACGCGGCCCATGATGCCGCCGGCGGTCGCGACTTCGTCGCCCTTGGCGATCGCCTCGATCATCGCGCGGTGCTCCTTCTGGCGCTTCATCTGCGGCCGGATCATCACGAAATACAGCACGACGAACATCAGCAGCAGCGGCAGCATGCCGGTGATCGAGGACATCATGCCGCCGGCAGGGGCAGCGGCCGGCGCGGCCTGGGCGAAAGCGGAAGAAATGAACACGGGGGTGACTCCACGAGGGCTCCGCAGGGGAGCCGGTTAGGGGGCGCAGCAGGCGCCGCACCCCCGGGGCGAACCGCGGATTGTATGCGGCGCCCCCTGCGGCACGCCCCGGGGAACCCGCAGGCAGCGGGGGTCTATCGGGGCGCCGTTGCTACATCTTCAATAGCAGCATGCGCAGGCAGCGTGGGCGCTGCGGGCCGATTTGGCTCGCAACCCTCAGGCCGCCCGGCGGTCCGCTGCCGGCTGGCGCCACTGCTGGCGCAGCACCTCCCAGCGCGGCCGCACCGCGGCAAGGTTGCGCTCCTTCACATGGCCGTAGCCCTTGATCTGCTCGGGCAGGCGGGCGATTTCCAGCGCCAGCGCATGGTTGCCGGCGTCGAGCGTGGTCAGCAGCTCCTCCACGCCGGCCCGGTACTCGCCGACCAGCGCCCGCTCGGTGCGGCGCTCGTGGGTGTAGCCGAACGGGTCGAGCGCGGTGCCGCGCAGGCCGCGCAGCGCTGCCAGCACGCCGAAGGCGCGCAGCATCCAGGGTCCGAACTTGCGCTTCTGCAGCCGGCCCTGCGCGTCCTTCTTGGCAAGCAGCGGCGGCGCCAGGTGGTAGTGCAGCGTGTAGTCGCCTTCGAACATGCCGTCGATCCGGTCGCGGAAGCTGCGGTCGGTGTGCAGCCGCGCCACCTCGTACTCGTCCTTGTACGCCATCAGCTTGAACAGGCCGCGCGCCACCGCTTCGGCGAGCGCGGTCTTGCCGAGCGGTGCCTCGGCCTGCCGCACCCGGTCCACGAAGGCGGTGTACTGCGCGGCGTAGGCGGCGTTCTGGTAGTCGGCAAGGAAGGCGGCGCGGCGCTTGACGAGCGTCTCCAGCGTTTCGCGCGGCGTGAAGGCAATCACCTGGCCCGGCTCGGCGAGCGCCCGCACCGCTTCGGGCCGCACGGCGGCCTGCCGGCCCCAGGCGAAGGCGGTCTTGTTGGCCTCGATCGCGACGTTGTTCAGCTCGATCGCCCGCATCAGCGCTGCCAGCGACAGCGGGATCCAGCCGCGCTGCCAGGCATAGCCGAGCAGCATCGGGTTGACGTAGAGTGTGTCGCCCATCAGCCGCGTCGCGGCGGCGTCCGCGTCGAAGGCGCCGACCGCCTCCGCGCCGACCACGCGCGCCACCTGCGCAGCGCAGGCGTCGGCCGGGTTCTGCCAGTCGGCATTGCGCACGAAGGCCGCCGTCGGCGTGCCGTGACCGTTGAGCGCGACGTGGGTGCGGCCCTCGCGCATGCGCTGCAGCGTCTCGTCGTGCACCGCGACCAGCGGGTCGCAGGCCAGCACCAGGTCAGCGGCGGCGGTGCCGACGCGGGTGGTGCGGATGTCGTCCTGCTGCGCGCCGATCAGCACGTGGCTCCAGGTGGCGCCGCCCTTCTGCGCGAGGCCGGCCGCATCCTGCGTGACGATGCCCTTGCCTTCCAGGTGCGCGGCCACGCCGAGCAGCTGGCCGATGGTGATCACGCCGGTGCCGCCGACGCCCGCGACCACGATGCCCCAGGGTGCACCGCCCGCGGCGAGCACCGGCAGCGCCGGCTCCGGCAGCTCGCCGAGCGATGCGGGCGCCGGTGCGGCGGCGCCCTTGCCCTTGTTCTTCTTCAACTGGCCACCCTCCACCGTCACGAAGCTCGGGCAGAAGCCCTTCAGGCAGCTCATGTCCTTGTTGCAGGTGCTCTGGTTGATGGTGCGCTTGCGGCCGAAAGGCGTCTCCACCGGCTCGACCGACAGGCAATTGCTCTGCACGCTGCAGTCGCCGCAGCCCTCGCAGACCAGCTCGTTGATCACCACCCGCTTGGCGGGATCGACCGCAGTGCCGCGCTTCCGGCGCCGGCGCTTCTCGGTGGCGCAGGTCTGGTCGTAGACCATGGCGGTGGTGCCGGGCGTCTCGCGCAGCTCGCGCTGCACCGCATCCAGGTCGTCGCGGTGGTAGACGCGCGGATTGCCGGCGACCTGCACGCCGTCGTACTTCTCCGGTTCGTCGCTCACGATCACCAGCTTCGCGACGCCCTCGGCCTGCAGGCTCTGGGCGATCTGCAGCACGCTGTGGCCCTCGGGCCGCTCGCCGACGGTCTGGCCGCCGGTCATCGCGACCGCGTCGTTGTAGAGGATCTTGTAGGTGATGTTGACGCCCGCGGCGATGCTCTGGCGGATCGCCAGCAGGCCGCTGTGGAAGTAGGTGCCGTCGCCCAGGTTGGCGAAGATGTGGGTGTCCTTCAGGAACGGCTGCTGGCCGACCCAGGGCACGCCCTCGCCGCCCATCTGGGTGAAGCCGATGGTCTGGCGGTCCATCCAGGTCGCCATGTAGTGGCAGCCGATGCCGCCCATCGCGCGGGAGCCTTCGGGCACCACGGTGCTGGTGTTGTGCGGGCAGCCCGAGCAGAACCAGGGCGTACGCTCGGCGCCCTGCACGCCGCCGACGTGCAGCACCTGCATCGCGCGCTCCTTGGCCTCCAGCACCGCGAGCTGCGCGTCGATGCGGGCCGCCATGTCGGCGCCGGCGGCGGCGAGCAGGCCGGTCTTCTTCAGCCGCGCGGCGATCGCGCGGGCGATCAGCGCGGGCGACAGGTCGGCGTTGGCGCGCAGCAGCGTGTGGGAGGTCGGGTTGGGCATCGACCATTCGCCGCCGGAGTACCCCTCGGCCGCATGCACCTCGCCCTCGTCGAACTTGCCCACCACGTTGGGCCGGACGTCGGAGCGCCAGTTGTAGAGCTCTTCCTTCAGCTGGTATTCGATGACCTGGCGCTTCTCCTCGACCACCAGGATCTCCTGCAAGCCGGTGGCGAAATCGCGGGTCAGCTGCGCTTCCAGCGGCCAGACCACGCCGACCTTGTGCACCCGGATGCCGAGCCGGCGGCAGGTGGCGTCGTCGAGGCCGAGGTCGATCAGCGCCTGGCGGGTGTCGTTGTACGCCTTGCCGCTGGCCATGATGCCGAAGCGATCGTTAGGCCCCTCGATCACGTTGTGGTTGAGCCGGTTGGCCCGGATGTACGCCAGCGCCGCATACCACTTGTAGTGCATCAGCCGGGCTTCCTGCTCCAGCGGCGCGTCGGGCCAACGGATGTGCAGGCCGCCGGGCGGCATCTGGAAGTCTTCGGGCGTCACGATCTTCACCCGATCCGGGTCGATCATCGCGGTGGCGCTCGACTCGACGATCTCCTGGATCGTCTTCAGGCCCGACCAGACGCCCGAGAAGCGGCTGAGCGCGAAGGCGTGGATACCGAGATCCAGGATCTCCTGCACGGTCGACGGGAAGAACACCGGCGAGCCGCAGGCCTTGAAGATGTGGTCGCTCTGGTGGGCGGCGGTGCTGCTCTTACTGATGTGGTCGTCGCCTGCCACCGCGATGACGCCGCCCCATTCGGTCGTGCCGGCCATGTTGGCATGCTTGAACACGTCGGAGCAGCGGTCCACGCCCGGGCCCTTGCCGTACCAGATGCCGAAGACGCCGTCGAACTTGCGGGCGTCCTGCGGCGCGTAGCCGAGCATCTGCGTGCCCCAGACGGCGGTGGCGCCGAGTTCCTCGTTCACCCCGGGCTGGAAGACGATGTTCTGCGCCTGCAGGTATTTCGACGCCTTCCACAGCGCCTGGTCGTAGCCGCCGAGCGGCGAGCCGCGGTAGCCGCTGATGAAGCCCGCGGTGTTCCTACCCTGTTTCGCATCGCGCAGGCGCTGCAGCATCGGCAGCTTGACCAGCGCCTGGATGCCGCTCATGAAGGCGGGGCCGTGGTCGAGGGCGTATTTGTCGTCGAGCGTGGCGGTCTGCAGGGCGCGCAGGACGTGGTCGGGCAGGGGGGCGTTCATCGGGCGTGTCTCCATGGCGCGGTGCGCCTGTTCTGGGACCAGTGTAGGTGTCCGTGCCCGACAGGTGTTTGCGTTCGTTGCCCTGAAAATACCCTCTTGCGCAAGATCCTTTCCATAATCTGCCGATTCATGGACACACTCGACAAATTCGACCTGGCCATCCTGCGCGAGCTGCAGGCCGACGCCCGGCTCACCAATGCCGAACTGGCCCAGCGCGTGGGCCTGTCGGCCGCGCCCTGCTGGCGACGGGTGCGGGCGCTGGAGACGGCCGGCTTCATCGTCGGCTACCGTGCCGAACTCAACCGCCAGAAGATCGGGCTGGGCGTGCTGGCCTTCGTGCGGCTCGATGCCGAGCGCAATTCGGGCGACGCGATGCGCCAGCTGGAAGAAGCGGTGCGGCAGCTGCCGGAAGTGACCAGCTGCCACTACATCAGCGGCACCGGCACCTTCGAGCTGCAGGTCGTGGCGCCGGACCTGGACAGCTTCTCGCGCTTCGCGCTGCACCGGCTGGCCAACCTGCCCTTCGTGAAGGACCTGCACACCAGCTTCTCGCTGGGCGAGGTCAAGTCCGGCGGCGCGCTGCCGCTCGGGCACCTGCAGCCGCGCTGACGGTGACTGCGGCGCGGACCCGCGCGGCTCAGTCGCCGGCGGTCCACTCGACCTGCGCGCCCAGGCTGCGCAGGTTCTCGACGAATTTCGGATGCGCCCGGCGGATAGGGCCGGCGTGGCAGATCTCCGAGCGCCCCTCAATGCTCGCCGCCACCATGAACAGCGCGATCGCCACCCGGATGATGTAGGGACTGTCGACGACCGCCGGCGTCAGCGGCCCGCCGCCGAAGGTGACCAGCCGGTGCGGATCGGACTGGAACACATGGGCGCCGAACTTCGACAGTTCGCCGGTCCAACCCATCGCGCCGTCGTAGACCTTGTTCCAGAACATCGCGTTGCCCTGGGCGCGCACGCCCAGCGCAATGAAGATCGGCAGCAGATCCACCGGGAAATACGGCCAGGGCGCCGCCTCGACCTTGGTCAGCACGTTGGCGGTGAAGGGGGTCTGCACCCGCAGCGGACCGTCGGTCACCGCGCGCGACCAGCCATCGCGGTGTTCCACCCGCACGCCGAACTTTTCGAAGGTGCGGTCGATCAGCGGGAACTGCTCCGGCGCATGGTTCTGCACCTCGACCTCGCCGCCGGTGATCGCGCCGAGCGCGAGGAAGGTGGTGATCTCGTGGAAGTCCTCGTCGAAGCGGAACTCGCCGCCGTGCAGCGCCGCGCCGCCGTATACCGTGAGCCGCGAGGTGCCGACCCCTTCCATGCGCACGCCGATCATCTGCATGAAGCGGCAGAACTCCTGCACGTGCGGCTCCGACGCCGCATTGGTCAGGGTCGAGCTGCCGCCGGTGGTCGCCGCCGCGCACAGCACGAAGTTCTCGGTCGTGGTGACCGAGGCGTAGTCGAGCCAGTGGTCGTTGGGCGCCAGGCCGCCGTCGCCGCTGCGCACGATCAGCGAGCCTTCGGCCCGTTCCACCTGGGCGCCGAAGCGCCGGAACACTTCCACGTGCGGATCGATCTCGCGCACGCCGAGCGTGCAGCCCTTCACGTTGTCCTCCAGCCGCGCCACGCCGAAACGCGCCAGCAGCGGCGGCACCAGCATGATCGACGAGCGCATCTCCTCCGGCAGCCGGTGGGCGCCCGGGTCGAACGCGGTGGCGCGGTGGTGCAGGTCGAGCGTGCGGGTGTCGGCATCCAATTGCACTTCGCTGCCCAGCGTGCGGAAGATCGCCAGGATCTTGGCGACGTCGGTGATGTCCGGCACCCCGTGGAGCCGCAGCGGCGCGCTGGTCAGCAGCGTGGCGCAGAGGATCGGCAGCACGGCGTTCTTGTTGGCCGACGGCACGACACGGCCGCGCAACGGCGTTCCGCCGTGGACGATGAGATTGGGCATGGGGAAAGGAAAAGCGAGGAACGGCGGGGCGAGAGCGGCATTGTAGGAATTCCGCCGCAGTGACGCAGGCGCCGCCTCCGCAACCGGGCCGGTGCCCTCCGGACCGGCGTCGTGCCGTCAGCGCCCGCGTGCCGGCGCGACGTCGTCGAGCTCGACCTCGACCGCATGGCGCGGCTGGCTGGTCACGTACTTGATGCGCATGCGGGCCGCCGGGATGCCGGCCTTCGCGAGTTCGTTGCGCACGGCGGTCGCCCGCGTGACCGCGGTCTCCCGCGCGTTGGCGCCCAGCGCCCGGTCCGCGTAGCCGGTGACGACGATCCGGCGTGCCGCCTGGGCCCGCTCCGCCAGCCGCACGAGGGTTGCACGGGCGGGTTCGGACAGGGCCGTACCGGTCTTTTCGAACTCCAGGACCACCGGATCGAGCATGGCCGGGTCCGGCGCCACGGCGACCGGTGCCGGTGCCGGCGGACGGGCCGCAGCGGCCGGGGCAGGCGGCGCGGCGGGTGCAGCGGCGGGCGCCGAGCCACCATTACCGGCACAGGCGGTCAGGAGCACGAGCGACAGCGCCGCGCTGCCGCGACGCAAGGAATCCGTAGGGGTCATGTCAGAAGGGATGGATGGAGAGTCGAAAGCATCGAGGCAGCGTCTGCAGCACTCGGTCGAAAAATCAGCGGTCCGACGGTCCGAACGCCGCCATCGGCTCGCCCAGCCGCACGGTGCCGCCCGGCGCCCAGGCGGGATTGAAGACCAGCGGCCCCTGCGGAAACAGCAGCACCACGGTGGACCCGAGCAGGAAGCGGCCCATCTCGGCGCCCTGCTCCAGCACGACTTCGCCGTCGGCATAGTCCCAGGCCTTCACATCCTTGCCGCGCGGCGGATTGACCGTGCCGTGCCAGACGGTCTGCATGCTGCCGACGATGGTGGCGCCGACCAGCACCATGACGAAGGGGCCCTGCGCGCCCTCGAACAGGCAGACCACCCGCTCGTTGCGGGCGAACAGGCCCGGCACGCCGCGGGCCGTCGCCGGGTTGACCGAGAACAGGTGGCCCGGCACGTAGACCATCCGGCGCAACCGGCCGTCGCAGGGCATGTGGATGCGGTGGTAGTCGCGCGGGCTGAGATAGATGGTCGCGAAGTGGCCGTTGTCGAAACGGCGGGCCAGGTCCGCATCGCCTCCGACCAGTGCCTGCGTCGTGTAGCGGTGCCCCTTGGCCTGGAACAGCTGGCCCTGCTCGATCGCGCCGAACTGGCTGATCGCACCGTCGACCGGGCTGGTCAGGTCCGCATCGGCGATCGGACGCGCACCGGGACGCAGGGCGCGGGTGAAGAAATCGTTGAAGGTCGGGTAGGCGGTGATGTCGGGCGTGGCTGCCTCGTCCATGTTCACGCCGTACTTGCTGACGAACCACCGGATGATCGAGGTGGTGCGCTCGCCGCGTTCGCGGCCGGCGACGCGTCCTGCGAAACGGGTCAGGGCCCGCTTGGGGAGGAAATACTGATGCAGGACGGGCAGGCGTGACAAGGGACGTTTCCGAAGGCGCGGGAAAAATCCATTTTATCGACGCACCTCTGCCGCCCGGATGGGCATCAACCCGCGGATCGGTGCCGGCGGCAGGCCCGACTGCCGGCTGCCGCTTTCACCATTCGCCGGATTCGCGCACGCGCTGGTCGAGATCGCGCAGGTCGGGCTCGGACGCCTTGGGTGCATTCCCGCGGGTGGGCAACGCGGCCGTGGCGCGCGCCATCCAGAATCCGAAACGCGCTGGCCCTGTGGCCAAGGAAGGCTGCAGCGGCGCTGCTGGCGGGGCATGAAGGGGCAGGCTGAGCATGGCAGCTCCTTTCTGCCTCCAGCATAGATTCGTCGGCTCTATGCATCTGTGACACAACGCACATCGGCGGTGCAAATGTCGCCGATGGTGCGGCCGGACGCACCGGACCGGGAGCCCCCTTGCGCTCTGTCTGCACCTACGATGGGCTGCTAGCTCCTGCCCCCCCTCAGTCGAGGGTCCAGCGCTCCCCATTCATTGGCATCTGCAGCGTCCGCTCCGGAATCTCCCAGACCAGCAGGCGCGGCGGCGTATCGCGGAAGGCCGGCGAACGGACGTAAGCACCGATGCTGCCCCAGAAATCGCCGCCGTCGCGAGCGAAGTTGCCGACCGGCGTGCCGAGCGCCGCCGCCAGGAAGGGCACGAACTGCGAGGTGTTGGCAAACGAAGTGCCGACCAGCGCGACCTGCGGCAGCTGGCTGTCGCCGAACAGGTCGTCGGCGGGGCTGGCCGCGGCCGGCGCAGCGGCAACGCCCGGCGGGGCCGGCGACCTTTCGGTGAACCGGCTGCGCGTGTCCTCTTCGGGCCGCGGCTGCCAGGCGAGCGGCAGGGTATCGAGTCCGGCCAGTCGCACCAGATCGCCCGGCCGCCGTTGCGGAGCGCCCGCCTCCACCTCCCACTGCCGCACGGGCTGCAGGTCCAGATGGAGGTTGCGGATCGGGCCGGCCGCCGCCTGCGCGGCGGCCTGCGCCCCGGCTTCGGTCCAGTGCGTGTCGGTCCGCAGGAAGGGCGCGGGCAGGGCAGACAGCGCCGCGGTCGTATCGACGACCGGCACACCCGCGTCGCGCAGGCGGCGGTCGAACGACGCCAGGCGCGGCGCGAAGGCGGCGGGCCGATGCAGTCCGCACAGGGCGGCCGCGGCGACCCGGCTCTTGTCCGGCACCAGCACCACCGCCAACGCGATACCGCGATCGCGCAGGCGGTCGCGGACGTCCACCACCGCCTGGGCACGCGCCGCCAGGGCCGCATCGCCCTGCGGATGCGGCCGCAGCTCGTCGGCGAGGAACAGCCAGCCGGGACACCCCTCGCGCACCTGCGGCCCGAGGTCGCGCAGCACCAGCCAGCTGGCCTGGCGCTCCAGCGCTGCGGCGCCTGCGGCGACCGGCGCCCGTGCGAGCGCCGCGGCCATGTCGCGCATCGCCATACCCTCCACCACTGCTGCAGGCGTTACCGGCTTCGGCTGCAGGTCCAGCCGGCCGGTCGCGACGGCCCAGAGCGTGCTCGCGCAGCCCGCCGCCAGGAACAGCAGCAGCGCCACGCCCGCGATCCGGCCGGTCGGGCCCTGCGCCGGCGCCTCGACCGGCGGTGCGGCATGGGTGGACGAGGGCATGGTCACCGCAGGGTTCTCCGACAGGTCAGAACTGGAAGTACAGGAAGGGCACGGCGCCCCGGCTGGCGATCAGGGCGAACGACAGCAGGAAGGCCGGTACCGGCCACAGCGCCGCGACCGCCGACAGCCCGGGGCCCGCCGCCCGCTGCAGCCGGCCGGCGAAAGCCGGCATCACCACGCAAACGGTGCCGAGCGCGAAGGCCAGCGCGTGCGCCGGCCGGAAGACCGCCTGCATCGCATCGCCCGGCGCGAAGCCCTGCAGGCCGAACTGCCCTGCCAGCATGGTCCGCGCGTTCTCGAAACCGTGCGCGCGGAACAGCGTCCAGGCCAGCATCACGAACAGCAGCGTGGCGATGCGGGCGAGCAGCCGCGGCATCTGCCCGCCGGCCTGGGTGAAGGCGCGGGCGCCGGCCAGCGCCAGTCCATGGGCCAGGCCCCAGAGCAGGTAGTTCCAGCTGTCGCCGCCGTGCCAGAGACCGGCGATCGCCATCGTCAGGATCAGATGGACGTAGGTCCGGATCGCGCCACGGCGGTTGCCGCCCATCGGCACGTAGAGGTAGTCGCGGATCCAGCTGGACAGCGACAGGTGCCAGCGCCGCCAGAAGTCCTGGATGCTGTGGGCGAGGTAGGGATGGCGGAAATTCTCGGGAAAGCGGAAGCCGAGCATCGCGCCGATGCCGATCGCCATCGCGCTGTACCCGGCGAAATCGAAGAACAGCTGGAGGGTGTAGGCCGCGCAGCCGACCCAGGCGTCCACGAAGCTGGGATGCGCCTGGCCGAAGGCCGCATCGGCGACCGGTGCGAGCGTGTCGGCGATCAACACCTTCATGCTCATGCCGACCATGAAGCGGCGGGCGCCGCTGCCGAAGCCGGCCCCGTCGAACCTGCGGCCGGCCGCGCCGATCTCGTGCTTGACCCAGTCGTAGCGGATGATCGGCCCGGCAATGAGCTGACCGAACATCGCCTTATAGGCGGCAAAGGCGACGAAGCTGCACTGCGCGACGACCTGGCCGCGGTAGACGTCCACCAGGTACGAGATCGCCTGCAGCACGATGAACGACAGGCCGATCGGCAGTACCACCGCCTGCCAGGGCAGCGGCAGCGCCCCGCTCCAGCCGCGCAGCAGGTTCACCGTCTCGACCAGGATGTTGGCGTACTTGTACCAGGCGAGCAGACCGACCATCGCGACGATCAGTGCCGCGAGCTGCAGCCGGCGCGCGCGCGACGCAACGGTGCGGCCGATCAGCAGGCCGCCGGCCCAGGTGAGTGCGGTGATGCCGATCAGCAGCAGCAGATACGGCGGGCTCCACCAGGCATAGAAGATCCAGCTGCCGGCCAGCAGGGTCGCATTGCGCGCCGCCGCCGGCGTGGCGGCGTAGGCGATCAGGAACAGCGGCAGGAACAGCAGCAGGAATTCGAGCGAGGCGAAGACCACGGCCGGACGTCAGCGTGCGACGGTATCCGTGGCGCGGATCAAGCGCCGTCCGCCGTCGGCCGCCGGCACCGCCAGCACCGTGTAGCGCTGGCCCGCCTGCAGCGCGCCGAGGTCGAGGGGCGCACCGGCCGGAGCGCCATCGCAGGTCAGCTGCACCGCCAAGCTCACCGGATTGATCGCGCGGCGCTGCAGGGCGCTCGGGCCCACGCCGGTGAACAGCGCGACGTTGCGGCCGGCTGCCTGCAGGCCGGCACCCTTGCACTGCGCATCGAGGTTGTAGAAGGCGAGCGAGGCGCGCAGGCTGTTGAAGTCGTCCGGCGTCTCGGTCAGGACCGTGGTCTGCACCGACTTCTGGCCGGGCGCCTTCCAGGCCACCACGGTGGCGAACGCACCCGGACCGGCCTGAACCCGGATCGGGGCACGGCCGGCCGCACCGTCGAACTGGCCGCCGATCGCACTGTTCGGCTTGACCGACTGGAAATCCGACACCGGCCGGTCGACCGGCAGCGCCAGGCGCGCCTTGGCGCCGTCCGCCACCACGTCGAGGGGGGCACCGGTGCCGTTGACGAAGCGCACGAAGGCGGAATCCTGGGCCGGCCCGGTTTCGTAGAGGGTGGTCGCCATCGCGAGCCCGGGCACGGCCGCCGCCATCGCGGCGGCGACCGGCAGGGCGAGCCGCCGCAGCGCCGCGCTCATTTCTTTTTCCCGACGCCGGGCGCGGCGGCGACCGCTTCGGCGATGCCCTTGGCCCATTCCTTGTAGCCGCTGGCGGTGAAGTGCTGGCCGTCCATCGTCCGCCAGGCGCCCGGCTTGGACAGCTTGAGCGAATCGACATACGTGCACGGCGCGACGTTGGACGCGAGGAACTCGGACGTGGCCTTCACCCGGTCGAAGGTCTTGCCGAACTTGCCGCCCTCGGTGCCCCAGGCGGGCCCGACCCAGACACAGGCCGCGCCGGTGCTGCCGATGTCCTTCGTCAGCGCGCTGGTCTGCTGCCAGGCCCAGGCCTTGGGAAAGGTCGGCTGCTTGTAGCTGCCGATGGTGTCGCCCATCACCACGACCACCAGGTCGGGCTTTTCGGCAGCGATCAGCTGCTTGGCCGGCTTGGTCGCGGCGTTGGCGCCGGTGAAGCTGATTGCGCCCTTGTTGACGCGCTCGGCGCCGCCGCAGTCGCCCTTCTTGACGGTGGTCCAGTCCGCCGGCGTCGAGCCGCAGACGCCGACCGTGTGGACATTGGCGCCGGCTGCGGTGAACTGGTCGTGCAGCGTGTCGATCAGGTAGCCGGTGTTGGTGAGATGGCTATCGCCGATCATGAGGATGCTGAGTCCGGCGAGGGTCGCGAGCATGGGGTTTCCTTTCGGTGCTGGAAATGCGGATGAAGCGATTTTTCAGGATTCTGGCGTCATCCGCCCGTTCTCGGACGTTGCGGTGCGAACGGAGCCGCCGCCGGCAACGGCACCCCGGCCGCCGAAGGCCGGTAACCGGCAAAGGGATTGGCTCCGGGTACCGCCACCGACGGCATGCCGCCGGGCGCAGCCGGCCATGCAGCACCCGACGACGCCGTGTCGGCCGGAGCGGCGGTCGCAGACAGTGCAGCCTTGAGCAGCGTGACCGCTTCGCCCTTGCGGCCTTGGATCCGGGCGAGGCGGCCGAGGGCTGCCAGCACATCGGGATTCCCCGGCTCGATCCGCTGAGCAGCCCGCAGGGCCTGTTCGGCCAGCACGTCGTCGCGCTGTCCGGTGGCGAGGATGCCAAGCGACAGAAGCAGACCGACGTCGTCGGGCGAGCGCTGCAATGCCGTGCGATAGAGCCGTGCTGCCGTGTCGGGCTGGCCGGCCGCGGTATAGAGACGGGCGAGCGCGCCGAGCAGCGCCGGATCGTCCGGCTCGGCGGCGAGCATCGGCGCGAGCCATTCGTAGGCGGCCGCCAGCTCGCCGCGCTCGCGCAGTGCCTCGACCTGGCGCAGTGCGAGTCCGCGGCGAAGGCCCTCGTAGCTGCGGCGGTCGCCCTCGGTCAGCCCCGTTGGCGGAATGTCGCGCAGCAGGCCGGCGAGTTCGACATCCTCGCCACCGCGCAGCAACAGCCCGCCGTACTGGAGCCGCAACCCGGCGTCCGCGTCGGGCCGTGCGATGACACTCCGCAGCAGGGCACGGGCACGCGTCAGGTCACCAATGTCCACCGCCGTTTGCGCGACCTGACCGTACAGGTCGGCAGGACTACCGTCGTCCAGCCGCGACACCGCCCGGTCGAGCCGGGCGGCCGCCTCCTCGCGCCGTCCTTCGCGCGCCGCCACCAGGGCACCGGTCGTGTCCACGCCGACGGCAGCGCGCAGCAGCAGCGCGGCCATGTCGGCCGTGCGGTCGGCGGCCGGAATGCGTTCGAGCAGGGTGTAGGCCGCAGGCCAGTCCTTCTGGTCGGCCTGCAGCAGCGCGTTGACGTACAGCGCTGCGGGCGGCGGTGGCGAAGCGTCCAGCAACGCGGCCAGCGTGGCCCGGGCTTGCTCGGGCGCACCCCTGCGCAGCTGCAGCCGGGCCAGGTCGAGGCGGATCCACGCATCGTCCGGCGCCAATGCGACGGCTTCCTCGAACCGCTGCTCGGCGCCGGGCAGATCGCCCGCCGTCAGGGCGGCTCGGCCGTCGGCGGCCGCGCGCTCTGCGCGCAGCTGACGCACGTCGATGCGGGCGGCCTGCTCGGGCGGCAGGCCATCGATGAAACGCAGCGCCTCGGCGGCGCGACCGTCCGCCGTCAGGGCCGCGACCACGCCGCGCAGCGCGTCCACGTTGCCTGGGGCGCGCGCCAGGACCGCACGAAATTCGGCTTCGGCGGCCGCGGTGCGCCGCTCGTCGAGCAGCACCCCGCCGAGGGCGACCTGCGAGGTCGGCTCGTCCGGGTCGATCCGCCGAGCCTGCTCCAGGCGGACGCGGGCGTCCTCCAGTTGGCCGGCGGCCCGCGCCGCCGCGGCCTCGTTCACCAGCGCCCAGTAGGTTGCGCTGTTCAGCGACGACCGCCAGCGCGAAGACCCGTCGATCTGGGCAGCCCGCGCCAGGTAGTCGCGCGCGGCGCCGAACTGCTCCTGCCGCAGGCGCACCAGTCCGATGCCGCCGAGAGCCGGGCCGCTGCGGGCGCGCAGCTTCAACGCTGCCTGGAAGGCCGTCTCCGCCCGCGTCAGGTCGCCGGCCTCGAGGGCGGTGTAGCCGGCGGCGATCTGGCGTCCGACCGGGTCGACCTGCGCCGCTGCACGGGGCGCCCCCTTGGCATTGAGCTGGTCGCGGATCTCTTGGTCGTCCGGGTTCGCAGCCAGGTAGGCCCGGAAGATCGGCACGTAAGCCGGCGGCGGCGGCCGTCCCAGCCAGGTAAGCGCATCGCGCAGCTGCTCCCCGGCCTCGCCGCCCACGTCCTGCTGGCGTTTGGAGAGTTCGAGCAGGGTCTGCAGTGCAGGCAGGCGGCTGTTGGTCTCGGCCAACCGCAGGTTGGCGATCGCCAGGCGGATCTGCGGATCGCCCGGGTAGTCGCGCAGCAGCCGCTCCAGACCGGCGATCGCCTCCGCGCGCCGGCCTTCCACGTAGCCCAGCACCGAGTAGTACTCGATTCCGAGCCGCCCCTGCGGCGACTGGCCCTTGAACAGGTCGCGGTAGCGGTTCGCGGCCTGGTCGATCTTGCGTTCGCGCAGCAGCAGCCGGGCCGCATCGAGGTCTGCCTGCGCCGCGGGCGCGGCCAGGGCGATTTCCTGCTCGAGCTGTGCGGCTTCGGTGCTGCCCGGATGGGCCTTGCGCAGTTGGGCGAGGTAGCCGCGGGCGCGCTCGGGCTTCTTGTCGGTGAGGGCTAGGCGGCCCAGGCTGACCAGCGCCTCGGCCTGGGCCGGCTGGACGCGCAACAGCTTTTCCCAGGCTTCGGTGGCGCGCTCGGTATTGCGGGACTGCCAGTAGCGGCCCTGTTCGACCAGGGCCGCCTCGATGCCGGCCGGCTGGGCCTGCGCCGCCGCCGGACCGGCGACAAGAAACACGCCGCCGAGCACCGCGGCCGTCAGCGCGTGGAGGAGGAGGCGCGGCATGGCGTCGTTTTCCAGGCGGGTTCAAGGGCGCCGTTGCGGGCGAAACGGTAGCGGCCTTCCAGCCAGCCGAGGCCGAAGAGACTGAGCATCACATCGTAGTAGGGGGGCTGCCGCGTGGCAGCTGTCTCCGGCGCGAAAGCCTGCCGCAGACCGTCTTCCACCCGGCGGCGCTGCGCCGCCAGCGCGGCGGACTGGCCGGTCGTTTGAAAGTACGGCAGCAGCGCGGCAGAAAAGCCGAAGGATCCGGTGCCCGATACCTGGCCGGTCGACACCACGACTTTCTCGACAGGCACGCCGGTCTCGGCCGTCTGCGCAGGCAATCCTCGCAGCAGGGGCAGGAGCTTCGCCGCGACGGGCTCGCCACGCGGCAGCATGCCGGCCCAGAGATAGGTCCGGATCGCGTCGTAGCTGCCGGTGTCGCCCTTGGTCGGATGCGGCACGACGGCGCCACGGCCGCTGCCGTCGACGGCCCAGGCGGTCCAGTCGGGTACGAAGCCCGCAGGCGCCGTCGCCTGGCGCAGCAGCGCGACCGTCGTGTCGACCATGGCGGCCCAGGGTCCCTGCGGGGAGATCGTGGCCAAGCAACGCAGCTGCTGCACCGGCAGGTAACTGGGATTGAGGTGCCAGCTACGACCGGTCGCGGGTGGCTTGTCCGCGTGGACAAAACCGCGTTCGCCCGGCAGCAGCATCGGGCCGAGCCCGGGCAGGTCGGCGACCTCGCGTCGCTCGACCTCGGCCAGCAGCGTGCGGGCCTGCCGCGCGTACTCCGGGGCGCGCCACAGCCGGGCGGCTTCGTGCAGCGCGTAGACGATCCAGAGGTCGGCGTCGGAGGCCGAGTTGTCGTCGATCACCCGCCAGGCGCCGTCGGGCGCCAGCCCCCAGAACCAGGCCGGCAGCCGGCCGTCGATGCGGCCGCCCATCAGGTTGTCGACCGTCCAGCGCCAGATGCTGTCGAAGCGCGGCCGATCGTTGGCCACCAGCGCGAAGAACATCGCATAGGACTGGCTTTCGGACGAGCTGTGCTTCTGCGGCGTGCTGGCGTCGAGCACCCGGCCGTCGGGCTGCAGCAGCCACTGGACGAAGCTGCGCCAGAGCGGCCAGTCGCAGCCTGCCGATGCTGATGCCGGCGAAGCGGCGTGGACGGCCACACCGGCAGACAGCAGCGGTGCCAGGAACAACTGCCGGCGCAGGGCGGAAGGCGGGTCGCCGGGCGCCGTCATCGCACGCCGCCTGAATCCGCCGACCGATGGGCACGACAGGCCACGTCAGTACCCATACGGCGAGCGCAGCGATGTCACCGGCAGCGCCTGCGGCCCGCGGTAGGGGCCGAAAGCGTGGCGCAGGTACATCCCGCCGATGAACTGCCGGTAGTCGCGGGCATTGTCGAGCGCGACGCGGCCGCCGAGGAACCACTGCGGATCGAGCTGGTACTCGAGCGCTGCGCCCAGGTTGTAGCCCGGACCGGTACGGCTGGAGCCGGTGTAGTACGGATTGCCCGCCGCTGCCTGCAGGTTGCCGTCGAGCGGGAACAGCGGTGCGCCGTCGGTCCGCACGTTCTGCGCGCCGATCGAGCCTTTGATCTGGTAAGACAGCCGGCCGCTGCGCTGTTGCCATTCGAGCGGCAGCGCCAGCGTGACGTACTGCTGCGGGCTGAAATAGCCACCGTGGCCGTAGGTGAAGTAGCTCAGGTTCTTGTCGAAGGCGAGGCCGCTGGCCGCCAGGCCGACGGTCAGGTTCGCATCCGGCGTGCGGAACAGGCGCCAGTACATCCCGGCACCCAGCTCGGCACGGGTGTTGGACTGGACCTGGTGCCCCGTCAACCGGTGCAGTGCCCCGTAGCCATAGATCCCGAACCGGCCGTTGTCGTAGTTGGCGTCCAGCCGGCCGCCCGTGGCCGACACGCCGCCCCAGGTCACGCCGGTCCGCGCGTCGCGCAGCCCGGCGAAGGACAGCACGCTGTCGTTGACTGCGCGGCGCGAGAGGTTGAGGTTGAACGAGAAATCCTCGCCGACCGGCAGCCGGTAACGCACGCCGCCGTTGACATCGGTATACCGGAAGCCGACCGGCGTGGTGCCGATGTCGGCCGCGAAGTTGCCCTGCTCGTACCCGATGCCGAAGCCGACGCCGGCCGTGTCCTGCGAGCCGGCCGACACGCCCGGCAGCGCCGTGGCGAGGGGCGGGCCGCCACCGAAGCGGTTGATCGTCGGCAGATCGGTGCCGGGACTGCCGGTGACCAGGGAGACGGGCGTGACGAAGATCGTCGCCTTGCCCGCGCCCAGGTCGAAGCGCAGTTGCAGCGGGATCTCGGTATCGGTGAACTTGCTCAGCCCCCGTTCGCCCTGGCGGGTGCGTACCAGCGGCCCGGCCGACAGGAAGGTGATCCGGTCCTGCTCCAGCTCGGCGATTTCGCGCTGCAGGTTCTGCACCTTGTCGAGGGTCGCGGGATCCGGCGCCGCGGCCACGACGGTGTAGGCCGGATACGCGGACGACGGAACGGGTCGCGGCGCAGGGAGGGGAGAGCTGCCTGCCACCGGTGGCAGGGACAGCGTCGATGTCGCGCCCGCGCCGGCCGGCACGACGGCGTCGGCCATCGATGCGAGTGCAGGAGTAGGCGCAGGAGCGGATGCTGGCGGCAGGACCGCACCGCGGCTCGTCGACATCGGCACAGCGACACCCCATCCGCGGCTCTCGGTGGCAGCCGGTACGGTCCATGCAGGCGGCAGGTCCTGCGGGCGGACAGCCGGCCCGGTAGCGATGGCTGTGGCTGCGGGGAGCGGCGCGGGCGCGATCATCGGAGACGCCGTGGCGAATGCCGCGGGCGCAGCCGGGACGGGTGCGGCGGCAGGCGCCGCGGCGACCTGCACGCCTCCCCGGCGCTGGATCTCCTGGAGCCGGGCCTGGACCGCGGCGTCCTTCGGTCGCAACCGCAGGTAGGCGCGGAACAGGGGCAGGTCCGACGGCTGGCCGGTCGTCCAGAACAGGGCGTCGCGCCAGCTCTCCAGCGCCGCGGCACCGACCTCGCGATGGGCCGCGAGCTGCGACAGCTGCACGATGCCGCTGCGCAGCGTGGAGGCGCGGGTGATCTGCTGCTGGGCCAGGGCCAGACGCGCCTGGACATCGTCGGGCGCTTCGAGCACGCGCTGCTCGAGGTAGCGGCGCGTCTCTTCCCAGGCCGCCGGCACGGTATCCGGCAGCGCGGTGGCCTGGGTGGGCGTCTCGCCGCGCTTGGGCGCTGCCCGCTGGCCCTGGGACGCACCGGTGTTCGGCGCGCCCAGCAAGGTCGCGGTCAGCAGGACGAGCGGGACCGTGCGGCCCGACCCGGCAGTCACTTTCGCCGAAGGCATGGCGTTACCCCTGGAGCCGATTGCGAGCCCGGGCGCGCAGAAGCAGGTACATCACGACCGCCAGCAGTCCGGCGCTGGCGAGTCCGACCAGCACCAGCACGAGCGGGTTGCGCGACAGGAACCATTGCAGCCAGGTGATCGGGTTCAACCGGCCGACATGGTAGGTCTGCTCGGCCACCAGGCTGGTGACCTGCTGCCCGCGGATCGTCACCGCACTGCCCTGCACGTGCTTCACCAGATCCTGGTCGAGCAGCGCATTGACCGCGCCGTCGAGCGCCTCGGCACGGTCGGCCGAAACCAGCACCACGCTGCGCCCGCCCGACAGTGGCGACTCGAAGCCGGTGATCACCGCCTGTGGGCTGCCGCCGCTGAAGACCATCTCGTCGCGGCGCTCCACCGGCCGCTCGCGGTGGTTCCAGTCCCACCAGTCCAGCACCCGCCCCGCCAGGTCCGACAGCGCGAAACGGCGCGATTCCGGTGTGACGCCGGCCGGCAGCGAACCCTGCCACTTCTGCACAAGCGGCTGGTTGCCGCCGGTACCGATGACCAGCAGGTCCTTCGACGAGGCCTTGTCCACCTGCGATGCCGGCAGCACCGTCACGCGGGTCGCTGGATAGCCGGTGGAGCGGCCCATCAGACCCATCAGGTCGAGGTACGCCGACCAGTCGGCGACGGTCGAGTTGTCCGCCAGCACCACCGCGGATTCCGACAGGTCGGCCATGCGGGTGAAGGGGAAGCCGCTGTTGCCGAAGGCCGCCAGGTCGGGCATCGCGAGGAAGTGCGGGAAGCCCGAGATGTCGATCGTCGAATCGGCGTCGATCGCGCCCTTGACGTTGTCGAGCAGCACGTCCTTGCAGAAGCCCTGCTTGACGTAGTCGTAGTAGTAGTAGAACTGCAGTTGCGACTGCGACGGCAGCATGAACATCGGCACCCGCAGCTTTTCGCGCGCCATCACGGTGCCGTCTTCGGCCGCAGGCAGCAGGGCATCGACGATGCCCGGCGACGTGTGCTTGGCGGATTTGAGCGGATAGGCGCGCAGGAACTGCTCGTTGACGTTGACGTTCAGGGTCGACTTGTCGGGAGTGGGCCGCGGGGTATAGCGGTAGCGCAGGTCGACCGGAATGCCCTTCTCGCGCCAGCCGAAGAGGTCGGGCGGCACGCGGAAGTTGATCCGCACCAGGTCGGGCGTGTAGCCCGACACGTTGAGGGTGCGCTGATCCGCGAGCTCGCCGAACTTGACCGGCCGGTCGCCGCGCAGCCAGGCCGGCGCGTCGTAGGGCTTGCGCGGCTCGAGCTCCTTGAGCGCGCCGATGGTGGCGACCCGCCCCGACAGGGCCGGCCCGCCGATCACGAGCGCCCGCGCCGCAGTGCGGAGTTCGGCGGCGTCCCGGCCCATGACCACCAGCAGCTTGGACATCGGGTCGGCCGGATGGGTGACCATCGCGAGGGTCGGGCCGGCCGGCGCAGGCAGCTCGACGCCGGGCACGCCGCCCGATCCGACGACGAACACCACGGCCGATCCCTTCTCCGGCAGGGCGCTGCCGGCGGTCGGGAACTTCGCGCCGCGGTAGCCGGCGAGGCTGCCGAACCACGACGCCACCGTTCCGGCGGCTTCCAGCGTCGCCGGATCGGGCGCGGCGGGAAACACGAACGGCAGGCGCAGCGGCCGCACGTCGCGGCGGTCGAAGAGCGGCCCGGGCAGGAGCGCGAGGTCGTCCGGCAGCGCCAGCGGCGTCACCGTGAGCTCCAGGGCGCTCTGGTTGCTGATATTGGTCCAGAGGCTGGTATGGGCCGGGTCCTCGCACTCGAGCGTGTAGTGGCCGATCAACTCCAGGTCGATGCGGTTGAAATCCGTGATCAGGCGCGTCGGGATCTCGATGTCGGCCGTCAGATCAGTCCCGGCGCGTTCCTTCGGCACCGCGATCGTCGCCGCCACTTCCTGGTTCACCCGCACGTTGATGTGCGACAGATCCGGCAGCAGGGCCGGCGAATGGGCGTAATGCAGTTTCAGCCGCGCACCCACGACGACCTCGTCGGCCCGCACGCTGAACGGCACGCCACCCGAGCCCTGGACGCCGCGCAGCTGCAGGGGGAAATTGGCACCGAGTTGCTTGAACGACACGGTGTAGGTGCGGGAACCGGCCGGCGGCGGCGCGGCCGTAATCGGGGTCGGCTGAACCGAGACGGCGCCCGCCGTCGCGGCAGCGGCCGCTGGGACGGCAGCACGCTCCTTGGCACGCGCCTCCCGCGCACGCTCGCGCTCGGCACGCGAGGCGGCCTGCGCCGGGTCGCCGCCCGCAGTGCCCAGCAGCAGCACCGCGAACGCCACGGCGGACGGCAACGCCTTGCGGGCCATGTGCAGTCGCGCCCGTGGGCCGCGGCGGTGGATCATCGGTTCCATCATTTTCCCAGGTGAAGTTTGTGGGCCATCCAGTGCACCAGGCGCGGCGACCGCACCATGTTCCACAGGTTGACGAAGAAGATGCCGAAGCCCTTGAGGCCAATGCGGAACACGCCAGCAAGGGCGCGCAGGGGCGTGTCGCGCTCGCCGTGGCCCCAGTCGGCCGCCCATAGATCGGCACGGGCGAAGGTCACCTGCGCGAGCGCGAGCTGCTGGGCCGTGGTGAGCGCACCGAAATGCACGCCCAGGCGGTCTCCGCGGCGGAAGACCACGTCGGCCGGAAAGGAGGCTTCCTGCTCGTCGCGGAAGATCGAGACCCGGATCGACTCGCCCAGGGGCACGACCACGCTCTCCGGCACGATCAAGCCGACACCGGTCTGCGAGAAATCTTCGGTCTGGCACACCAGCGTGCGGCCGTTCGGAAAGATGATCGCCGCGCGCAGCGCCGCCGGCACCCGCGGCGTGCGGCGCACCTGCTTGGTCTCGCTGGCGACAGCGATGCTCGCGCCGACGATGATCATGTTGTAGGCCGTCCAGACCAGGTTGATGATCAGCGTCGCGGTGATGTCCGCATCGGCCGGGCCGGTGAGCAGCCGGTGGACGCCGATGGCGACGCCGACCAGATTGAGCACCATCAGGAAGATGTAGGGCCGGGCGATGTCCCAGTCGAAATAGGAACGGTCGATGATGCCGCCCTTGGCCGTCACGTTGAACTTGCCGAGCCGCGGGTTGATGAAGGCCACCAATACGGGCCGCAGGATGTACCAGGCGAGTACCGACTCGTAGACCTCGTTCCAGAACGAATGCCGGAAGCGGCCCTGCATGCGCGAATTGGTGATGCTGGCGTGCATCAGGTGGGGCAGCGCGAAGGCGGCGATCATCGCGGCTGTCGCCTGGAACACATGGGCGCCGAAGAACAGGTAGGCGAGCGGCGCCGTCATGAAGATCAGCCGCGGCGCACCGTAGAAGAAGTGCAGCATCGCGTTGAGATAGCACAGGCGCTGGCCGATGTGCAGGCCCGGTCCGAGCAGCGGGTTGTCCGTCCGTGCGATCTGGGCCATGCCCCGTGCCCAGCGGATGCGCTGGCCGACGTGGCTCGACAGGCTTTCGGTCGCGAGGCCCGCGGCCTGCGGAATCGCGAGGTAGGCGGTGTTCCAGCCCTGGCGGTTGAGCTTGAGTGCGGTGTGGGCGTCCTCGGTCACCGTCTCGATCGCCACGCCGCCGATCGCCTCCAGCGGCGCGCGGCGGATCAACGCGCAGGAGCCGCAGAAGAAGGTCGCGTTCCACAGGTCGTTGCCGTCCTGGACCAGTCCGTAGAACAGCTCGCCTTCATTGGGAATGGCGCGGAAGGTGTCGAGGTTCTTCTCGAACGGGTCGGGCGAGAAGAAATAATGCGGCGTCTGCAGCATCGCGAGCTTCGGATCGCGCAGGAACCAGCCGGCGCAGATCTGCAGGAACGACCGGGTGGGGATGTGGTCGCAGTCGAAGATCGCGATGTACTCGCCCGAGGTGACCTTGAGCGCCGCGTTGATGTTGCCGGCCTTGGCGTGGTGGTTGTTGTCGCGGGTGATGTAGCCGACGCCCAATTCGGCGCAGAAATCGCGGAATTCGTCGCGCCGGCCGTCATCGAGCACGAAGACCTTGATCTTCTCCGGCGGCCAGTCGATCGCCATGGCGGTGAAGACGGTCTGCTTCACCACGTCGAGCGGCTCGTTGTAAGTGGGGATGAAGACGTCGACGGTGGGCCAGAGCGCCGTGTCGGCCGGCAGCGGCATCGGCTTGCGCTCCAGCGGCCAGGCAGTCTGGAAGTAGCCGAGCAGCAGCACCGCCAGTGCGTAGAACTCCGCGATGATCAGGCCGGTACCGAAGAAGGTATCGACGAAGCCTTCGAAACCGGTGGTCTCGGTGATGCGCCAGTACATGTACCGCATCGACGCCGAGATGGAGAAGATCACCATCGTCAGCGTGGGCAGCCGGCCGGGAACCCGCCGCAGTGCCAAGGCAGCGCAGAAGCTGACCCCTGCGAACACGACCTGCCCGGTGAAGTCCAGGGGCACCGTGAACACCAGCACCGCCAGCGCGATGCCGAACAGGCCGGTCGCCCAGCGCAGGGAGGGGTGTTGCCAGGCCTTGTGGTTTACGCCGCGCAACATCCATGCCCGCAGCCGTGCACGCACGCTCTCCTGCGGAACGGGGAAATTGTCTTGGCTCACCGGCTACCCTCCGGATGCCGGTCCAGCCGGCGCAGGACTGCCGCAGCGGCAGCGCGAAAATCGGCAGCCGCCTGGCTGTCGGGGGCGTAGTCGAGCGCGCTGCTGTCGTACGCCAATGCCTCGCCCACAGCCTGGTCGCGGTGCACCGTGGCGAGCACCCGGTCGCCGAAGCGCTGGCGCATCACCTCGACCACGTCCACCGCCAGCTGGCGACTGCCATCGGTCTGGTTGATCAGGTGAAAGTGACCGCCGAAACCGGGGCGCCCTGCGCAGTAGCTGTGCACCAGGTTCTCCGTCATCGGCAGCGTCGCATACGACGCTGCGTCCGCCAGCGTGACGTTGACCGCGATGTCGGCCAGCGTCAGCGCATGGCGCAGGTACACCGACGGACCGGGCGGGGTGTCGAGCAGCACGATCGCGTCATGGTGCAGTTCGAGCGACTCGAGTTGGTCGGCCAGCCAGCGCGGTTCGGCGTCCAGCCGCTGCTCGAACCGGCGGCGGTCGTCTTCGTTCACCAGACCGTAGGGCAGAACCACGATGCCGCCGCGGCTGACCACGCATTCCGCACGCCAGTCGCTGCCGGCGAGCGTGGCGCGCGAGCTGCCGCCGACGCCATGCGGATCGAGACCGAAATGGAGGCGTAGCGCATTCTGAGGATCGAGATCCACCGTCAGCACCGCACGGCCCGCATGGGCGAGCGCGGTCGCGAGATTGGCTGTGACAGTCGTCTTGCCGACACCGCCCTTGGCTGAAACGATGGCGACGATCTTCACGACCGCAGCAATCTGCGCAGCAGGGACATGCCGGCGTCCGCGGGCGGCGCCACCGGATGGGCAGGACGGGCCAGCCGGGCGAAGGTATCCTGCAGCGGCGTCGGGGCAGGTGCGGCGGACCGCGCCACCGAGGTTTCCACCGGCACTGCCACGCGAACGACAGGAGGCGCCGCGACCGGTGCCGGCGCGACCGGCGCAGGCGGGGCGACCGCGACCGGCGGAGGCACCTGCACCGCATCCGGCTGGCGCTCCTTGCGGAGGAACGGCGCCCGGGCTGCGGAGGGCTGTACGGGCACCGACGCCGGCACGGCCAACGACGGAGCGGCAGGCGATGGCGGTGCCGCAAACGGACTGGCAGGCGTCACGGCGGGAATGTCGGGCATTTCGCCCGGATCGACCGCAGCGAGCAACGGCCAGCGTTCGCGCGACTCCTGCGCCAGGCGCGTCTGGCCGATCTCCTGGTACTGGCCGGGCGTGCCGCCGAACTGGCGGAACAGGTTGGCGATATCGTTGGAGCTGCTCATGGGCCTGCTGGAAATGGCGGTCAGGCCCCAGGGCGGGCCAGACGGAAAGTGAAAGAACCGTCGGCATCCGGCCCACCCACCTGGCGCACCTGCAACCCGCCGGCATCCGCCTGCGCGAACCACTCCTGGTATGCCCCTTCGAGAAACGCCGGCGACCAGCGAACGGCCGCGGCGCCGAACGCCGCCTGCAGTGGTGCGCAGTGGTGGACGATCTCCAGGCTCGCATCCTGCTCGGTCAGTGCGGTCCAGCCCCAGTCCAGCCCGATCCAGGCGCGGCCCATGGCCATCTGCAGTTCGTCGACGCTGCGGGCAGCACCCAGGGGCGTCGAAGCCGCGAACCGGCTGCCTAGGCGGCGCATCAGCGCGCGCAGATCGTCTTCCTGCAGTTGCGTCGCGAATTCCTCGGAGAACGCGCGCAGGAAGCCCTTCCACTGGCGCGAGCACTGCTGGTCGGTCAAATATTCAAGGTGAGCGGCGTCCACACGAGAGCCCTGCAGTCGAGACGTTCGGAATCCAAAAATGGCCGAAAAACGGTCCGCAGAATAACAGACGCTTACGCGTTTAATAACACGTAGTTACGTCTTGCCCAGCGGCGGCTGGAGCCGGAAACGAGCGGTCCGGTATCGCGCAGGGCGCACGCCGATCGCCCGGCCCCGGCGGAGAATCGCCCCATGCCACCCCAACCCCTCGACGCACCCGACGCCACCCCGCCCGTACCGCCGCCCCGCGCGTCCGCCATCCTGCCGCTGCGCACGCCGGTGTTCCGCATGCTCTGGTTCACCTGGCTGGCCGCCAATACCTGCATGTGGATGAACGACGTCGCGACCGCCTGGCTGATGACTTCGCTGACCACCTCGCCGGTGATGGTGGCGCTGGTGCAGTCGGCCTCGACGCTGCCGGTGTTCCTGCTCGGGCTGCCGAGCGGGGCGCTGGCCGACATCCTGGACCGGCGCCGCTACTTCATCGCGACCCAGCTCTGGGTGGCCGCGGTGGCGCTGCTGCTGTGCGTGGTGATCCTGTCGGGCTGGGTCAACGCCGGTGCGCTGCTGGCCCTGACCTTCCTCAACGGCATCGGGCTGGCGATGCGCTGGCCGGTGTTCTCGGCGATCGTGCCGGAACTGGTGCCGCGCGAGCAGCTGCCGCAGGCGATGGCGCTCAACGGCGTGGCGATGAACGCCTCGCGGATCGTCGGCCCGCTGGTCGCCGGGGCGCTGATCGCGAGCGCGGGCAGCCACTGGGTGTTCGTGCTGAACGCGCTGCTGTCGATCGGCTCGGCCTATGTCATCACCCGGTGGAAGCGGGTCCACGTGGCCAGCCCGCTGGGCCGCGAGCGGCTGGGCGGCGCGATGCGGGTCGGCCTGCAGTTCGTGCGGGAATCGCCGCGCATGCGGGCGGTGCTGGTGCGCTTGGCGATCTTCTTCCTGCACTCGACCGCCCTGCTGGCGATGCTGCCGCTCGTCGCGCGGGCCCTGCCCGGCGGCGATGCCGGCACCTTCACCGTGCTGCTCGCCTCGATGGGTGTGGGCGCGATCGTCGGTGCGCTGGTGATCCAGCCGCGGCTGCGCCAGCGCATGGGCCGCGACGGCATCGTGCGCATCGGCACGATCGTGATGGCGTTGGTCACCGCGGCGGTGTCCTATTCGCCCAGCCTCTGGTTCGCGATTCCGGCGATGGCCTTCGGCGGCGCGGCATGGCTGTGCGCGGCCAACTCGCTCACCACCTCGGCGCAGTTCGCGCTGCCCGACTGGGTGCGGGCGCGCGGCATGGCGATCGCCCAGATGGCGATCATGGGTGCGACCGCGCTCGGCGCCGCGCTGTGGGGGCAGGTGGCGAGCATGACCAGCCTGCACACCGGGCTGGTGCTGGCGGCGATCAGCGGCGTGCTCACGCTGTTCGGCGTGCAGCGCTTCATGCCCGACCGCAGCCTGATCGAGGACCTGACGCCGTCCAAGGCATTCACCGCCCCGGTGGTGGAGGCGGCGCCGGAGGGCGGGCGGATCCAGGTGTCGATCGAGTACCGGATCGACCCGGCGCGGGCCGACGACTTCCGGTTGCTGATGCAGGACAGCCGCCGCAGCCGCCTGCGCCAGGGCGCGCGCGACTGGCAGCTGCAGCGCGACGTGTACGACCCGGCGGTGTTCGTCGAGCAGGTGACCGACGAATCCTGGACCGAACACCTGCGGCGCTTCGACCGCGTGACCGCGTCCGACGTGGCGCTGCGCGACCGCAAGCTGGCCTTCCACGTCGGCGACACGCCGCCGAAGGTCACGCGGCGGATCGTCGAGCGCTGAGGGAATCGTCTGCCGGCCGGCAGGCCTGCGGTGCGGCTAGCATCGCCGCATGTTTGCATTCCTGACCCTGCTGCGCGGCCTGGCCGCCCTGTCGGCCCTCGTGACGCTGGGTGCCTGCACCGCGACGGCACCGGCCGTCCGGACGACCGCGGCCGCGGCCGCGGCGCCCGGTACGGGCACGGCTGCGGCCACACCGTCCTGGACCAATAGCCGGTGGGTCGAAGCGCTGCGCGGCGACGACCTGCTCGCGCTCCTGATGGTGGACGACGGCACCGCCCCGGGTTTTCCGCTGAGGCGCTATGCCGGCTCGGCCGACGCCCTGCTCGCAGCTGCTGCCGCCGACAGGATGGACGCCTTGCCCGTCGCGCTGCGAGACGGGCTGTCGCCAGCCTCGCGTCTGACGGTGCTGGTGCCGCGGCACGTGGAGGCTGCGGCCGGCAGCGACCGCGTCTTCTTCCTGCTGTTCCGGCCCGGTGGCTTCCAGGGCACGCCGGCCGCCTACGGTCCGCTGACGCTGCGCGAACTGCACCGATGGACGGTGTCGCCGGACAGCTGACCGTCTGCCGCTCGGTCCACCGCGTCGCACGCGATCTTAGGCCCTAAAAGTGCTGCCCGCGCAGGCAGCACTTTTAGGGCAGCTATGCATTCGATAGCAGACGACCGTCACCGGCCACCGGCTACCGGCCACCGGCCGCTGGATCGCCGCAACCGGTCGGCGCCGAACGCCTGCCCGGGTAACGGGGTCGCGTCAGACGCCGATCCGGCCGCCGTCGTTCTTCGTGATCACCACCGTCGCCGAGCGCGGGCGGGCGCTGCCGCCGTCGGGCCAGTGGCTGCCGAAGGAGGCCGGGTTGGCGAAGTCCGGACGGGTGTCCTCGCCCGGGTGCTGGATGTTGACGAACAGCGCGCGGCCGTCGCCGGATTCGGCGATGCCGGTCAGCTCGCACTCCTTCGGGCCGACCAGGAAGCGGCGCAGCGCGGTGCCGGGCGCGGCACCGAAGCGGGTGGCCTGCTGGCGGGTGGTGCCGTCGGTGCCGACGTTGGTGATCGTGCGGGCCGCGCCGTCGTTGACCTGGCCCGGGACCGCCGCGAGCATCATGCAGTTGGTCACGTCGGTATAGGCACCGTCGTCGGTCTGCAGCCACAGCAGGCCCTGGGTCGCCTGGCTGAACCACATGCCGTCCGGGCTGGAGAAGTCGTTGTCCGCGGTCAGGCCCGAGATGTTGATGTCGCGCGCGGCGGTGGAGCGGGCGCCGAACAGGTACACGTCCCAGGTGAAGGTCGTCGCGGCCGGATCGCGGTTGGCATCGGCGAAACGCACGATGTGGCCGTTCGGGTTGCCGGTCTGCGCGGTCTGGGCCGAGCCCTTCGGGTCGTTGTAGAACCGCGGGTTGGCGGCGTCGGTCGCGGTGATCGGGCGCGAGGCGGCGTTGGTGTTGGTGAGGGTCACGTACACGTCGCCGTTCTTCGGGTTGACGGCCGTCCACTCCGGGCGGTCCATCTTGGTCGCGCCGGCGATGTCGGCGGCCAGGCGGGTGTTGATCAGCACGTCGGCCGCGTCGGCAAAGGCGTAAGTCGTGTTGCTGCCGGTGATGCCGTTGACGCCGAGCTTGAGTTCCAGCCACACGCCGGTGCCGTCGGCGTTGAAACGCGCGACGTACAGACGGCCGCTGTCCATGTACTTGTCGCCGGCGGCGATGCCGCGGCTGGCGTCGGCCGGGTCCCAGTTGGCGGTGGAGACGAACTTGTAGATGTACTCGTTGCGCGAATCGTCGCCCATGTACCAGACCAGCGGGCGGCCGGCGACGACAGGACCCAGGCAGGCGCCCTCGTGGCCCATGCGGCCGAGCGCGGTGCGCTTCTTCGGCATGGCGGTCGGGTTGAACGGATCGATCTCGACCACCCAGCCGTAGGTGTTCGGGCCGTTGCGGTAGTCGGCGGCGGCGCTGGCGGCGCGCACTTCGGCGTTCCAGCGGCCGTACAGGTCGTCCGAGGTGTCGGGCGTGACCGTGGCCCACAGTTCGCGGCCGGTGCCGGCGACGCCGTAGCGGGCGAAGGAGGCCAGTTCCCGGGCGCTGCGCTGGGCGTTGTCGGTCGCGGCGATGCGGCGGAAGTAGCCGGCCCAGTTCTCTTCGCAGGTCAGGTAGGTGCCCCAGGGCGTGGTGCCGTTGGCGCAGTTGTTGACGGTGCCGCGGGTCCTGCTGCCATCGGTGGAATAGCGGGTCTTGACGTAGTCGGTCCTGGCGGCCGGGCCCGACAGGCGCATCTCGGTCAGCGTGTGCACGCGGCGGTTGAAGCTGGAACTGCGCTTGTAGCCCCAGGTGCTGCCGGTCTTGCCGATCTCGATCACGCTCACGCCGTGCAGGTAGAACTCGCGCAGCACTTCGCCGGGCACGGTGCGGACCTGGGCGGTGCCGCTGCCGGTGGTGGTCTGGCCGGCGGGGTGCAGGAAGGCGGGCGTGATCGCCTCGTGGTTCATCACCAGCAGGCCGCGGTCGGTGGCGCTCGGCGCCCAGGTGCCGCCAGCGCCCATGCCGAAGTAGGTCATGCCGTCATGGTGGTCGCCGGCGCGGCGGTCGTAGGTGGTGGGGTCGTCGCTGCCGTCGTTGGCATAGGCGGGCACGTCGCTGCTGATCGGGTCGCCCAGGCGGTACATCACCGTGGCGGTGTAGCCGGCGGGCA
>CAJYQL010000063.1 GCA_913776965.1 uncultured Xylophilus sp. | reverse complement strand
AAGCGGCCCAGGGCGGTGCGCTTGCGCGGCGTCGAGAGCGGGTTGAAGGGGTCGATCTCCACCACCCAGCCATAGGTGTTGGGGCCGTTGCGGAAATCGTCGGCGGCACTGGCACCGGTGACCTGGGCATTCCAGCGGCCATACAGGTTGTCGCTGGTGTCGGGCGTGACGGTGGCCCACAGCTCGCGGCCGTTGCCGGCCACGCCATACCGGTTGAGCGACACGAGCTCCTTGGCCGTGCGGGCGGCGTTGTCGGTGGCGGTGACGCGGCGGAAGTAGCCTGCCCAGTTCTCCTCGCAGGTGAGGTAGGTGCCCCAGGGAGTGGTGCCGTTGGCGCAGTTGTTGACCGTGCCGCGGGTGGCGGTGCCCTGCGGCGAGTACTTGGTGACCATCGCGGCGGTGCCGGCGGCGGGGCCGGACAGCGTCATCGGCGTGAGAGTGTGCACGCGGCGGTTGAAGCGCGACGTGCGGTTGTAGGCCCAGGCACCGTTGTTGCGCGCCACCTCGATCACGCTGACGCCGTGCAGGTAGAACTCGCGCAGCACTTCCTCGGGCACGGTGCGGACCTGCGCGTTGCCGGTGCCGCTGGTGGTCTGGCCGGTGGGATGCAGGTAGGTCGGCGTGATCGCCTCGTGGTTCATCGCCAGCAGGCCGCGGCCGGCGTTGGCCGGCTCCCAGAGGTCGTTGCCGCTGAGGCCGAAGTAGGTCATGCCGTCGTGGTGGTCGCCGGCACGGCGGTCGTAGGTGGTGGCGGCGTCGGTGCCGTCGTTGCGGTATTCGGGCACGCCGGCGGCGATCGGGTCGCCCAGGCGGTAGAGCACGGTGGCGGTGTAGCCGGCCGGCACCACGACCGCGTCGGCCAGGCTCTTGGCGACCGGGTTGAAGCCGAGCGTCAGGTTCTGCGGGGCTTGGTCGCCGCCGCCGTCGCCACCGCCGCCGCAGGCGGTGAGCGACACGCTGCCGAGCATCGCGGCGCCGGCGGTGCCGAAGCCGGCCCGCAGCAGGCCGCGGCGCGACAGGCGCGGCGCGATCAGGTCGTTGAAGCTGGGATTGGCGCTGGTGTTGTGGCCGATGTCATCGGGATCGATGGCGGGCAAGCCGAGGGGAGCGGACGAAATCTTCGCGTCATGCATTGCGCAGGTACCTGTGGATCGTGGGGAAAGCGGGAGCGGACTCCCGGAAACCCTCGCACCTTAGTCAGGCACCATGACGGTTCGGTGACATCCGGACACAGCGGCCGTGACTCGCTCGGTTAAGTCGACCTCGCCTTGCTGGCGGTCGCTCCCGAAGCGGCGACGGTACAGCTCCGCCTCTGGCGCCCGGACCGCCCTCCCGACGGCCGTTTCTCAGGACTGCGGCGGCGTGTACGGCGCCATCATCGTCTGCGGCAGCGCCCCGCCGGTGCGGACGCACCCGGCATTGCGGTTGGGCACCATGCCTTCGATGCGGCCCCGCGTGCCGGCGGCGCCCAGGCCGGTCTCGAAGCGCATCTGCGGATTGCTGAACACCTGCTGCAGCGGCCCGACCCCGCCGGCATCGCGCAGCAGCAGATCCTCGCCCCGCCCGCTGCGCACGACGGCGCTGCCGTCCGGCCGCACCGTCACCTGCACGCCGTTGTCGCAGCTGTAGCGCACGGCGCCGCTCAGGAAGCGGTCGGTGCCGCAGCCGGCGAGCAGCAGGACGGTGGCGGCGACGGGAACCAGGAAACGGCGGCTGCGGTGCAGGGCGGACATGGTGGAAAGGAGCGGTCGGTGGCGATGGGTTGGAGCGTAGACGTGGCGGCCCGCGCAGGCGTGACGGACGGTGTCCGGAACGGCCTGTGACGTCTGCGGTGTTTGACCCAGCCTCAGCGGGGCCAGAGCGCCCACAGCCGCAGTCCCTGCTTGAGCCGCCCGGCGATCTCGCCGGCATCGGCCCCCCAGCCGACGAAGAAGTCGGCCCGCACCGCGCCGACGATCGCAGACCCCGTGTCCTGCGCCATCACCAGCCGCTGCAGCGACGCCTGCGGGCCGGGCGTGACCAGCCAGACCGGCGTGCCGTACGGGATGCTCGTGCGGTCCACCGCGATCGAGCGGCCGGGCGTGAGCTCCACCCCCTGCGCGCCGCGCGGGCCGAAGCTGGCGTCCAGGCCTTCGAGCGGCTCCTCGCGGAAGAACACGTAGCGCGGGTTGGTCCACATCAACTCGTTCAGCCGCTGCGGGTTCTGCGCCAGCCACGCGCGGATGCCGGGCCATGTCGCGTCGCGCGTCAGCCCGTTCTGCAGCAGCCAGCTGCCGATGCTGCGGTAGGGCTGGTCGTTGGTGCCGGCGTAGGCGAGCCGCACCGTGCGGGTCGTGCCGTCGGGTTCGGCGATGCGCAGCCGGCCCGAGCCCTGGATGTGCAGCACCATCGCCTCGACCGGATCGGCGAGCCATGCGATCTCGCGGCCGGCGAGCGCGGCGCGGGCCTCGGGCAGCGTCTCGATCTGCTGGCGGCTGAACCACGGGCGGCGGGCTGCGAGCCCCGCCGGCGCCTTGTAGAGCGGCACGGTGAATGCGCCGCCGGGCAGCCGGCTGGCGGGGATGACCGGCTCGTAGTAGGCGGTGAGCAGGCCGTCGGGGTTGCCGTCGGCGGCCTCGATGCGGTAGGGCTGCAGCCGCTGCGTCATCCAGGCCCGCTGCTCATCGGCGCCGGCGATCGACAGCCGCCGCACCTCGGCGCAGAGCGACGCGAAGGCCGGGCCCGGCCGCTCGCAGCTCTTGATCCAGGCGTTCCAGGCCTCGAACAGGTTGTCGTTGGCGAAGCCCGGCAGCTCGTTCCAGCCGACCGGTACCCAGCGGCTCTTGCCCTGGCCCGGCGTGGGGATCGCCGCAGCCGGCGCGGGGGCCGGCGTCGGAGCGGTGGCGGCCGGCGGCGCCGTCGGTGCGGCCTGCGGCGGCAGGGCCGGCGGCGCCCCGGTGCAGGCCGCGAGCATTCCTACAATGCAGGCCGTCGCCACCACCTGCAGGAGTCGTTGTGTCATGGTCCTGATTCTGCTCGAAGCCTTGCTGGCGCTGGTGGTGCTGGTGGGGATCGTCTGGTGGACGATGTTCTCCGGCCGGCGCCGCGGCGAACTGCTCACGCCGCCACCCTCGCCGCCCGCCCCTGCACCGTCGCCTGCACCGTCTGACGCGGCACCACCGCCCGCACCGCCGGCCCCGATCGTGCCGCCGGCGCCGATCTCCGACCCTCGCGCGGGCGAACCGCCGCTGCCCCCGCACTGAAGGGCCGGCACAGGGCGGTTTACATGGAGAAACCGTTTCGGCAGTGCGGCTTCGAATAATGGATTTGCAACAACGGCGGCCCTCTCAGGGCCGCTTTTCTTCCACATCCAGCGACAAGGAAACCCACTCCATGAAGAAGCTCATCCTCGCCGGCAGCGCCGCTGCCGTCCTGCTCGTCACCGGCTGCGCCGACATGAACATGTCCGACACCCAGCGCCGTACCGCCATCGGCGCCGGCGCCGGTGCGCTCGGCGGTGCCGCCATCGGTGCGGCCACCGGCAACAATGCCGGCGCCGGTGCGGTGATCGGGGCCGGCGTGGGCGCCCTGGGCACCTACATCTGGTCGCAGCGCATGGAGCGCCAGAAGCAGGAAATGGAAGCCGCCACCCGCGGCACCGGCATCGGCGTGTCGCAGACCTCGGACAACCAGCTGAAGCTCGACATCCCGAGCGACATCTCGTTCGACACCGGCCGCGCCAACGTGAAGTCCAACTTCGCGCCGATCCTGGACCGCTTCGCCGCCGGACTGCAGAACAACCCCGGCGCGACAGTGCGCATCGTCGGCCACACCGACAGCACCGGCTCCGACGCGATCAACGACCCGCTGTCGATGGACCGCGCCGCCGCCACCCGCGACTACCTGGCGATGCGCGGCGTGGACAGCCGCCGCATCGCGATCGAAGGCCGCGGTTCGCGCCAGCCGATCGCCAGCAACGACACCGCCGACGGCCGCGCACGCAACCGTCGCGTCGAGATCTTCGTGGGCGAACAGGGCCGCTGATTGCTCCTGAATCGATAGCATTATGCGCAGGCACCACCTGCGCATAAGCACGATTTTCTTCTCAAATTACTCCCCAACCGACGGCCTGAGCGGCGCTGCGCCCTCAGGCCGTCGGTGCGTCCAGCCACGGCAGCAGCAGGGCGTGCAGCGGCTCGGGATTCTCGTACTGCACCCAGTGGCCGGCATCGGGCAGCACGGCCCAGCGGCGATGCGTGCCGGCCGGCGCGAGCAGCGGCCCGACGACCTCCGGATCGCCGGTGACGTCGTGTGCGCCCCAGGCCAGCAGCACCGGCACGCCGCGGGCCGACAGCCGGTCGAGTGCCGGCTGCAGCAGCGGCCGGCGGGCGAACCCGGCGCTGCGGAAGCGGGTGCGCTCGCAGGCGCTGCGGTGGATCGCCAAGGCCAGCGCGTCGATGCGGGCCGGATCGTGCAGCATCAGCGCGCCCAGGTTGTGGCGCAGCCGGGCGTCGCGCTCGGCCGGGTCGTCGATCGCCTTCCAGTCCTGCATCGTCGGCATTTCGCGGCGCGGCTGGCCGTGGCTGGCCACGCCGATGCAGGCGAGGCTGCGCACCGCCGGCCGCAGCGCCGCGGCATGCGTCGCCACCAGCCCGCCGAAGGAGAAGCCGGCGATGTCCAACGGCACGCCGCGCAGGCCCGGCAGGCCGTCGATCGCGGTGGCGACGGCCGCTGCCAGCCGGTCGAGCGTGGGCGGGTCGGCGAGCGTGGCGGAGTCGCCGTACGACGGCATGTCGGCCAGCCACAGCGTGCGGGTGCGGGCCAGCGCATCGAGGCTGCGGACCCAGTGCAGCCAGCACCCGTGGCCGCCGTGCAGCAGCACCAGCGGCGGGCCTTCGCCCACACAGCGGAACACGACGCGCGCGCCGTCGACCATCACGCCGTGATGCGCGGTGCGGGCGTCGACCGCGGCGATCCACGCGCGGGCCTCGGCGTCGGTGGCGGGAAGCTGGGGCGGAACGATCGGGTGCGGCGCAGTCATCGGCGGTGGAGGTGGGGGATGCGGAACAGGCAGGACGGGCAAAACGGGCAGGAGCCGGCAGGCGCTGGACGACAATGCCGGCCATGGATTTTCATGTCTGGCTCACCTTCTTCGCTGCCGCCTGGGCGATCAGCCTGTCACCGGGCGCGGCGGCCGTCGCCGCGATGAGCGCCGCCCTGCAGCATGGCGGCGCACGCGGCGCCGTGCCGCTGACGGCCGGCCTGGTGGCGGGCCTGTGGACGCAGGTGGCGATCGTCGGGGCCGGGCTCGGCGCGCTGATCGCGGCCTCGGCCGTCGCGTTTCAGACGGTGCAGTGGGCGGGCGTGGCCTACCTGCTGTGGCTCGGCGTGCAGCAGTGGCGTGCCCCGGCGGCATCGCTGATGCCGGCCGCCGACTCCGCGTCCACCGCGTCCGGCATGGGCCGGCGGCTGTTCGGCCGCGGCTTCGCGGTCAATGCGCTCAACCCCAAGGGCACGGTGTTCCTGCTCGCGGTGGTGCCGCAGTTCCTGGATGCCGGTGCGCCACTGGCCGCCCAGTACCTGGCCATCGGCGCGACCCTCGGCATCACCGAGGCGGCGATCATGACCGGTTATGCCGGCCTGGCCGCACGGCTGTTGCGCCGGCTGCGCAGCCCGCGCCAGGTCCGGGCGGTGCAGCGCACTTTCGGCACGCTGTTCGTCGCGGCGGCCGCGCTGCTGGCGGGTGTCCGCCGCGGCTGAGCCGCCCGCTGCGCGATGGTGCTGAACCTCGTCTGGCTCGGCTTCTTCGTCGCCGCCTTCGCGACCGCCTGCGTGCGCCTCGCGCAGGGCGACCTCGACGTCTTCGGCCGGCTGCTGGCCGCACTGTTCGAGGCGGCGAAGACCGGGTTCGACATCTCCCTCGGGCTCGCCGGCGTGATGGCGCTGTGGCTCGGCATCCTGAAGGTCGGCGAGCGTGCCGGCATGGTGGACGCGCTGGCCCGCACAGCCGCGCCGCTGCTGCGGCGGCTTTTCCCCGGTGTGCCCGCCGGCCATCCGGCCCAGGGCGCGATGACGATGAACTTCTCGGCCAACCTGCTCGGCCTGGACAACGCGGCCACGCCGCTCGGCCTGCAGGCGATGCGCGCGCTGGAGACGCTGAACCCGCGCCCCGGCACCGCGACCGATGCGCAGATCCTGTTCATGGTGCTCAACACTGCCGGCGTGACGCTGATCCCGACCTCGGTGATCGCGATCCGGCAGAGCATCGCCCTGCGCCAAGGCGTGCAGAACTTCAATGCCGCCGACATCTTCCTGCCGACGCTGCTGGCGACGCTCGCCTCCTGCCTCGCGGGCCTGCTGGCGGTGGCGGTCTGGCAGCGGCTGCCGCTGTGGAAGCCGCGCCTGCTGCTGCCGCTCGCAGCGGTGGTGGCGGCAGTGCTGGCGACGATGGCGGGCCTCGCGCGCCTGCCGCCCGAGACGGCCGCGCGGGTCGCGGGCCTGGCAGGTGCCGGCTGCATCTTCACGCTGGTGGTCGCCTTCCTGGCGGCCGGCGCCTGGCGCCGCGTGCCGGTCTACGAAGCCTTCGTCGACGGTGCGAAGGAAGGCTTCGGCGTGGCGGTGCAGATCGTGCCGTACCTGGTCGGCATGCTGGCCGCGATCGCGGTGTTCCGCGCGGCCGGCTGCATGGATGCGGTGATGGCGGCACTGGCCGCGGCGGTGCGGGGCCTGGGCCTCGACACCGCCTTCCTGCCCGCGCTGCCGGTCGGGCTGATGAAGATCCTGTCGGGCGCCGGCGCGCGTGGGCTGATGGTGGACGTGCTGCAGACGCACGGCGTGGCGTCGTTCGCCGGCCGGCTCGCCGCGATCATCCAGGGCTCGACCGAGACCACCTTCTACGTGCTGGCGGTCTACTGCGGCAGCGTCGGCCTGAAGCACACCCGCCATGCGCTGGCATGCGCACTGATCGCCGACGGCGCCGGCATCGTCGCGGCCATCGCGATCGCCTACGCGTTCTTCCGCTGAACCTGCAGCCGGCGGACGGTGCCGGATGCGCGCATCGGCTGTCCTACACCTGTTCGGTCGCACTGCCGACAGGATGCCGATGCCGTCGCACCAAGATGAGAACCCAGCGGCCCCGATGCCGTATCCATCCAATCTTCAAGGAGTTCTCTCATGGCAGATCGCGACGACACCATCGACACCCTCAACGACCTGATCGAAACCTCGCTGGACGGCGCCTATGGTTTCCGTTCGCTGGCTGAGGAGGCCAAGTCGCCGGCGCTGAAGCAGACCTTCAGCCGCCGCGCCGACGAGATCCAGGGCGCCGTGTCCGAACTGCAGCGCGAAGTCGCCGCCCACGGCGGCAAGCCGGAAGACAGCGGCTCGGTCGCCGGTGCCCTGCACCGCGGCTGGGTCTCGGTGCGCAGCGTGCTGAGCACCTCCACCGACCAGGCCCTGCTCGACGAAGCCGAGCGTGGCGAGGACAGCGCCCTGGCCGCCTACCGCAAGGCCGCCAAGCAGGACCTGCCGGCACCGGTGCGTGCACTGGTCGAGCGCCAGCTGCAGGGCGTGCAGAAGAACCACGACCAGATCAAGGCCCTGCGCGACCAGCACAAGGCACTGGCCTGATCGACGGGTGCTGCGCAGCGGCCTAGCGGCCAGCGCGCAGCACCTGCCCGAGCGTCCGGGCATCGGGCGCGAAGCCCTGCACCACGTGCCCTGCGGCACCGGCTAGCACGATGACCAACAGGCCGACGAGCCCAGTCCGACGCAGCATGAAGCCCCAGTACGCGTCCAGCGGCCGGGGCTTCGCCACATGGCGATAGAACGCCGCGCCGATCACGAACTCCAGCACGATCTCCGCCAGATAGCCCGCCACAGCGTCGGCTGCGAGCAGCGGCAGCCAGCTCGCCACCAAGAACAGGCCGATGGCCGCCAGGGCCAGGCCGATCAGGCCCAGCACGATCGATACTGGATCGTCCATCGCGCCCAGGTCGGGCAGACCGTCGAGCCATTCGCCGTACTCGGATTTCTTTTGCCGCTCGGCTTCATAGTCGGCGCGTTCGGCTGGAGTGGCGTGCTGCAGGAAGGTATCGATCCGGCGGTCGCGCCGCGCGCACCACAGGGCGTACCACCAGCCGCCGAGCAGGAACCCGAAGAAGTACATCGCGCCGGCACCCGCCGCATAGCGCAGGGCCATCGTGTGGACGTGCAGCCCATGCAGGAGCAGCAGATCCACCAGCAGACCGACCATCAGCGCCCAGGCCGCGAGCGCCGCCCCGTGCCAGCGCAAGGTGCGGCGGCCCGCGGGGCGGATACGGTCGATGGCCATGGAAGACGCTCCGGTGAAAGTGCGAAAGGTCAAGAAGGGCGATAGACGGAATGCAGGCTCGCCGGATCGCCGGCTGGTGATTAGCCCGTCGGCTCGGCCCGCGGTACCCGCGGCGCCACGCCGCACATCAGCTCGTAGCCGACGGTGCCGGCAGCCGCGGCCACGTCGTCGATCGGCAGCACCGTGCCGCCGGCCGACCGGCCCCACAGAACCACCTCGCTGCCGACGGCCGCCTGCGGCACGTCCGAGAGGTCGATCGCCACCATGTCCATGCTCACCCGGCCCACCAGCCGGGTGCGTACTCCGTCGACCAGTACCGGCGTGCCGGTATCGCAGTGGCGCGGATAGCCGTCGGCATAACCGCAGGCGGCGATGCCGATGCGCATCGGCTGCGGCGCCGTGAAGCGCGAGCCGTAGCCGACCGTCTCGCCCGCCGCGAGCGACTGCAGGCCGATCAGGCGGGTCGCGAGCGTCATCGTGGGCTGCAGCTGCCAGCGCGCCGCATCGTGCAGCGGCGCGTCCGGTGCGCTGCCGTAGAGGGCGATGCCGGGCCGCACCCAGTCGCCCTGCACCGCGGCGTCGTGGCCATGGCGCAGCAGCGCCGCGCTGTTGGCGACGCTGCGTTCGCCCGGCAGGTCTTCGGTCACCCGCTGGAACACCGCCATCTGCGCGTCGATGCCCTTCGGGCCGTCGGCATCGGAGAAATGCGTCATCAGCGAAATCTCGTCGACCTGCGGGAGCGCATCGAGCCGCGTCCAGGCCGCACGGAAACGCTCGGCCGGAAAGCCGAGCCGGTTCATGCCGCTGTTCATCTTCAGGAAGACGCGGTGCGGCACCTGGGTCTTGTGGGCCGCGAGCATGTCGATCTGCGCGTCGCCGTGCACCACGTGCCAGAGGTCGAGACGCGAGCACAACTCCAGGTCGCGCGGATCGAACACGCCTTCGAGCAGCAGGATCGGCCCGCGCCAGCCCAGTGCGCGCACCCGTGCGGCTTCGTCCAGATCGAGCAGCGCGAAGCCGTCGGCCGCGCGCAGCGCATCGAACACCCGCGCGATGCCGTGGCCGTACGCATCGGCCTTCACCACCGCCCAGACCCGCGCATCGCCGGCTGCGCGGCGCAGCCGGTCGAGGTTGTGGCGCAGGGCTTCGGGATGGACGGTGGCGAGGATCGGACGGGGCATGCAGGGCCTGCGGATACACGGAGAATGGACCGGCCATTCTGGCAGTGTCGGGGTCGCCTGACGGGCCCTCGCGCCGCAGTCGGACATGCCGCGGCGCAGCAAAAACCCCCATGCTATAAACCGACCTCTTCTCCAGCGTCGAAGCAACCCCCTCCTCTTCTTTGCCGGCATCCACGGCCGGCCAGACAGTTATCGATGAAGCGCGGTTTCTTTACGATCATGTCGGCGCAGTTCTTCTCGTCGCTGGCCGACAACGCGCTTTTCGTGGCTGCCGTCGAACTCCTGCGCACCGGGGGCGCACCCGAATGGCAGCGCGCCGCGCTGGTGCCGATGTTCGCGCTCTTCTACGTGGTGCTCGCGCCCTTCGTCGGCGCCTTCGCCGATGCGCTGCCCAAGGGCAAGGTCATGTTCGTCAGCAATGCCATCAAGGTGGTGGGCTGCCTGATGATGCTGTTCGGCACCCATCCGCTGATGGCCTATGCGATCGTGGGCCTGGGCGCCGCGGCCTATTCGCCCGCCAAATACGGCATCCTCACCGAACTGCTGCCCGCATCCCAACTGGTCAAGGCCAACGGCTGGATCGAGGGGCTGACCATCGGCTCCATCATCCTCGGCGTGCTGCTCGGCGGCCAGCTGGTGGGTTACCACGCGTCGCGGCTACTGCTCGGCTTCGACCTGCCGTTCATCGACACCGGCATCGATTCGCCGCCGGAGGCCGCGATCCTGGTGCTGATCGTGGTCTATGCGATCGCGGCCTGGTTCAACACCCGCATCCCGCACACCGGCGTCGAGATGCGGCCGATGCGCAAGGACCCGAACCGCAGCGTGCTGCGCAACGCGCTCGAACTGCTGCCGGACTTCTGGAGCTGCAATTCCCGGCTGTGGCGCGACAAGCTGGGCCAGATCTCGCTGTCCACCACCACGCTGTTCTGGGGCGTCTCGGGCAACCTGCGCTACATCGTGCTGGCCTGGAGCGCGGCGGCGCTGGGCTACAGCACCACGCAGGCCTCCTCGCTGGTCGGCGTGGTGGCGATCGGCACTGCCGTGGGCGCAGTGGTGGCGTCGATGCGGATGCGGCTCGACATGGCGACCCGGGTGATCCCGCTCGGCATCGCGATGGGCCTGCTGGTGATCCTGATGAACGTCATCACCAACGTCTGGGTGGCCGCGCCCTTCCTGATCCTGCTCGGCGGCATCGGCGGATTCCTGGTGGTGCCGATGAACGCGCTGCTGCAGCACCGTGGCCATAACCTGATGGGAGCCGGCCGCTCGATCGCGGTGCAGAACTTCAACGAACAGGCCTGCATCCTGGGCCTGGGCGCGTTCTACAGCATCTCCACCAAGTTCGGCCTGTCGGCGTTCGGCGCGATCACCGCCTTCGGCGTGGTGGTGGCCGGCATGATGTGGCTGATCCAGCGCTGGCACCAGAGCAACCTGCGCAACCATCCGGAAGAAGTCGAGCACCTGCTGCAGATCGCGCGGCACGACGACCACCACTGAGCGCCCGGGCGCCGGCGCATGCCGCGGCGCCGCGCCGTCGGCAGTGCTGCATCCTCTATCCGCGAACCTGCCCGTGCCCGATCTCGCGCTCGTCTTCAACGCCTTCGTCTGGGGCGTGTCGTGGTGGCCGTTCCGCCTGCTCGAGGCGCAGGGCCTGCATCCGCTCTGGGCCACGGCCGTGGTCTACCTGCCGGCGCTCGCGGCGGTCTTGGTGTGGCGGCCCGGTGCGCTCGGCCCGTTCCTGCGGCGGCCCGGCCTGTGGCTGCTGGCGCTCACGGCGGGCCTGACCAACGCCTGCTTCAACTGGGGCGTGACCCAGGGCGACGTGGTGCGGGTGGTGCTGCTCTTCTATCTCATGCCGATGTGGATGGTGCTGCTGGCGTGGCCGCTGCTCGGGGAACGCCCGGATGCCGCGGCGCTCGGCCGGATGGTGCTCGGCCTCGCAGGCGTGGCGGTGGTGCTGCATGCGCCCGGCACCGGCTGGCCGTTGCCCCGTTCGCTGCCCGACCTGCTCGGCCTGGCCGGCGGACTGTGCTTCGCCCTGAACAACGTGCTGCTGCGCCGGCTGCGCGACACGCCGGACGCCGCCCGCACGCTCGCCATGTTCGCCGGCGGGCTCGCCACCGCGGCCACTATCGCCGCCGTCGCGACGGCCGCCGGCACGGTCGCGGCACCGCCCGCCTGGTCGCCGGGCTGGGTGCTTCCGGCCCTGGCGCTCGCGGCCGGATTCCTGGCCGGCAACGTGGCGCTGCAGTACGGCGCCGCCCGTCTGCCGGCGCACCGGACCGCGCTGGTGATGCTGTCGGAGGTGGTGTTCGCCGCGGCGTCGGCGGTGGCGCTCGGTGCGGCGGCGATGACGCCGCACGTCGCCGTCGGCGGGGCGATGGTGGTGCTCGCGGCCGCCTGGGGCGCCGTCGCGTCCCGGCGTGCCGCAGCGGGCCCGACCGGCTAGGATGGCCGGCTCCTGCTGCTCACCTGTCCGTCCCGATGACCACTCTCGCCGATTTCGAAGCCCGTGCCATCGACGGCACACCCGTGCCGCTCGGCCGCTATGCCGGCGACGTGCTGCTGGTCGTCAATACCGCCAGTGCCTGCGGGTTCACGCCGCAGCTCGCCGGACTGCAGGCCCTGCACCAGCGCTACCGCGGCCAGGGCCTGACGGTGCTCGGCTTCCCCTGCAACCAGTTCGGCGGCCAGGACCCGGGCACCGATGCCGAGATCGGCGCCTTCTGCAGCCGCGAATACGGCGTCGACTTCCCGGTGATGGCCAAGGTCGAGGTCAACGGCGACGGTGCGCATCCGCTGTTCGTCTGGCTCAAGGCGGCGGCGCCCGGCGTGCTGGGCACCCAGGCGATCAAGTGGAATTTCACCAAGTTCCTGGTGGGGCGTGACGGCCGGGTGATCCGCCGCTATGCGCCAGCGGCCAAGCCCGAGCATCTGACGACCGACATCGAGGCGGCGCTGCAGGCGCACGCCTGACGCACTGCCCGCATACGCACGGGCGCAGGGCCGGTCAGAAACGGAAGTCGGCCGTCGCCGGCGTGCCGCCGACGGTGACGGTGTGGCGCTGCGTCTTGCCCTCGACCGTCGCCTCGACGGTATAGCGGCCGGCGGGCAGGTCGATCAGGCAGACCGGGCCGCGGGCGGTGCCCGACAGTGCGTCGGCACCCTGGGCGTTCTTCACCGTGACCTGCACGTCGGCCAAGTAGTCGCCAGAAGCCCGGGCGAACAGCAGCGACAGCGGATGCTGCTTCATTGCCGCCCGGAAGGCGGTGGACTCGTCGGAACCGATGCCGCCGCAGACCCAGCGGCCGGCACCCTGCGGCTGCAGGGCCGGCACGGCGCCCGCCGGCTGGGCCGACACGCTGCCGGCGAGGCAGGCGAAGGCGAGGACACACAGGGACGGCGCGAGACGGAAGGACGAAGGCATGGCGGCTCCTGACAGGCGAGGATGGAACGGGCCGCCATTCTCGGCAGAGCGCCCTTCCGCCGCGCAAGCCGCTGTAACCGCGCCCTGCGGACCTTCCGGACGGTGCCACGCCCGGCAGGCCCGCCGGGCCCTGTCAGGCCGGGTCGGCGTCGGAGACAGGCGCGTCTGCCGGCGGTGCGTCCTGCCTGGCAGCGGCCGCAGCGCGGGCGGCGATGTCGCGCCGGCGGCGGGCCCGCTCGACCAGCTGCGCGGCCTGCCGCGGATCGAGCCCGTACATCTCGGCGAAGGCTTCGACGGTGGTGTGGCCCGCCTCGAAGGCCCGCAGCAGCGCCTCGTCCTTGGCCGCGCGCTCGCCCGCTTCGGCCAGCGCCTCGTCGAGGAGCGCGCCGGCGGCGGCATCGCGGGTGCGGACACGCTCGGCATAGGTGTCGCGGTCGAGGCCGGAGGCCTCGTAGGCCCGCACCACGCGGGCACGCCACTGGCTGCGCAGGGCGTCCTGCTCGGCCGCGGGCGTGCGCTGCAGGCGCCGGCGCCAGAGCTCGACGATCGCCTGGTGCACATGCTCCGGCGCCAGGTCTTCCACCGGCTGCGCCTGCAGGTCGTGGCGCGGCCGGGCGTTGGCGACGGACTGCAGGTAGCGGGTGGACCGGGTGTGCTGGCCGAGGGCTTCCTTCAGCGCGTCGCGGGCGAAGGCATCGGGATGCGCGGCCAGGATGTCCTGGAAGATGCCGCGCTTGAGCGGCAGGAAATCTGCGCCGAACAGCGCCGGATACAGCGCGGCGAGCTGTTCCAGCGCCGGCGGCACCGGGCGTCCGGCACGCGGGCCGGCAGCAGGTGCGGCCGCCGGGGCACCACCTGCGCGGGGCTTGCCGCCGCGGCCGCCCCGACCGCCGGACCGGCGAGGCCGTGCGTCTTGGCCCGGGCCTTCGGCTGCGGGCGCGGCGTCGGATACGGCCGCGGGCGCCGTGTCCGGTGCAGCGGACGCGAGCGGTTGCGCGCCGGAGGCGTCGGGGGCGAGGGCGGCGGCGTCGGATACGGAATCGGTCATGGCACGGAAGAGGCGGCGAACAGTCGAACCCGCGATCATGCCAGCCGCGGCGGCCGGCCCGGCGCACACGGCTCTTCCGGCCTCAGGCGAGTGCGGCGTCGAGCACCTCGATCCAGTGCTTCACCGGCGTGTCGGTGCCGCTCTGCAGATGGGTGATGCAGCCGATGTTGGCCGACAGGATCGCCGCCGGCTGCAACTGGCCCAGGTGCTGCAGCTTGCGGTCGCGTAGCGGATAGGCGATGTCGGGCTGCAGCACCGAGTAGGTGCCGGCCGAGCCGCAGCACAGGTGCGCCTCGTTTTGCGCCAGCTGCACGTCGAAGCCGAGCGCGCGCAGATGCGTCTCGATGCCGCCGCGCAGCTTCTGGCCGTGCTGCAGCGTGCAGGGCGGATGGAAAGCAAGCACGTCGCGGGCGCGCGGTGCCTTCAGCCGGGGCCGCAGCGCCTCGACCATGCCGGGCAGCAGTTCGCCCAGGTCGCGGGTGCGGGCCGACACGCGCGCCGCCTTGGCGGCGTAGGCCGGATCGTCGCGCAGCAGGTGGCCGTACTCCTTCACCGTGACGCCGCAGCCCGAGGCGTTCATGACGATCGCCTCGACCCCGCCCGCCTCGGGGCCGTGCTCCACGTAGGGCCACCAAGCGTCGATGTTGGCGCGCATCTGCGCGCGGCCGCCGTCCTGGTCGTTCAGGTGGAACTTCACCGCGCCGCAGCAGCCGGCCTGCGGCGCGACCACCGTCTCGATGCCGGCGGCGTCCAGCACGCGGGCGGTCGCATGGTCGATGTTGGGCATCATCGACGGCTGCACGCAGCCTTCGAGCATCAGCACCTTACGGGCATGGCCGGTGGTCGGCCAGGCGCCCGGGTCGCGGCGCGGGGGCACCTTGGCCTGCAGCTTTTCCGGCAGAAGTCCGCGCACCGCCTGGCCGACGCGCATCGCCGGGCCGAACAGCGGCGAGGTCAGGCCTTCTTTCAGGGTCCAGCGCAGCGCGCGTTCACCGGCCGGGCGCGGCACCTTGGCATCGACGATCGCGCGGCCGATGTCGACCAGGTGGCCGTACTGCACGCCGCTCGGGCAGGTGCTCTCGCAGTTGCGGCAGGTCAGGCAGCGGTCGAGGTGGGTCTGGGTCTTCTCGGTCGGCGTCTCGCCTTCGAGCACCTGCTTGATCAGGTAGATGCGGCCGCGCGGGCCGTCGAGTTCGTCGCCGAGCAGCTGGTAGGTCGGGCAGGTGGCGGTGCAGAAGCCGCAGTGCACGCACTTGCGCAGGATGGCTTCGGCTTCGCGGCCTTCGGCGGTGCCGGCGAATTCGGGGGCGAGGTGGGTTTGCATCGGGGCGTCGTCTCGTCGGGGCGTTGTGCGTCGGGCGGTATGCGTCGGGAAAGGGGCTATCGGCGGCAGGCGGGTGGCCAATCAGGGGCGCTGGGCGCGCAGGCGCTCCCACGGCCGGCGCAGCAGTGCCTGCAGGTGGTGCGAGCGCCGCACGTCGCGCAGCAGCGGCGGCAGCGCCAGCGTCAGCAGCAGGGCCGCCATCGGCACCACCCAGAGGAAGCCGACATGCTTGAAGCCGGCGGCGCCGAACAGCCCGCCCGCGACGAACATGCCGAGCAGCCCGGCGTAGAGCCGCATGCGCGACCGGTTGGCCTGTACCCGCTCGTCGGACGGCAGGCCGCTGCGGTTGCGGTACAGCAGCCGGCCGAGCTCGATGCCGAGATCGGTCACGTTGCCGGTCATGTGGGTGGTGCGGATGCGGCCGCCCGAGGCCTGGCTGCCGACCGCGTTCTGCAGGCCCATGATGAAGGACAGGAGCAGCACGGTGAGCGGCACCGCGAACGGCGTGCTCCAGGTCAGGGTGATCGCGCCCATCAGGCCGAACGGCAGCAGCAGCCCGGCTTCGAGGATCAGCGGCAGCGCATAGGCGCTGCGCAGCCGGTGCTGCCGGCCCCAGTGCACGATCACCGCGGTGCTCGCCGCACCCGCCAGGAACGACAGGATCGCGCCGAGCGCGCCGAGCAGCAGCGTGCCGCGGCCGAGCACCAGGCTGTCGGCGACCTGCGAGGCGAAGCCGGTCATGTGGGAGGTGTACATGTGCACCACCAGAACGCCGCCCGCATTGATCGCGCCGGCATGAAACGCCAGCAGGTAGCCCATCAGCCGCGTGGTCGACGGCGTGCGGTGGCGGTCGGCGATGTGCAGCAGGCGGCGCATGGCGGACGGCGCAGGCAGGAAACGGGCCGCCGCCGGTCAGAGGCCGGGGACCAGCCGTCCGGGGTTGAAGATGCCGGCCGGATCGAACGCGGTCTTGAGCCGGCGGTGGATCGCCTCCAGCGGCGCAGAAAGTGCATCGAATCGGGCTTCTGCGCCCGTCCCGCCTGCGCCAGCAGCTATGAAAAGCGTAGCATGGCCGCCGACCTCGCGGGCGACCTGGCGCAGCGCCTGCGCGGCCGCGGCGTCGCCGGCCGGCGCCTGCACCCAGCGCTGGCCGCCGTGCCACTCGACCAGCGGCGCCCCGAACCGGTCGGCCGGCAGCGGCAGCACCGGCGCGGTCTGCGGCACCGAGAGGCGCCACAGGTCGCGGCCGGCGGGACGGTCGGCGAACCAGGGCAGGCGCTGGTCGCGGCAGGCCGTCCAGTCGGCAGCGACCCGCGCGCGGTCCTCGGGTGCGGCATCGACCCGGGTACCGCCCAGGCGGGCACAGGCTGCCTCGACCGCGGCCACCGCGCCGCGCAGCCGCAGGTAGAGCGTGCCGCTGGCGGCGTCGGCCGGGTCTTCCTGCACCCAGCAACTCGCGTCCAGCGGCAGCGGCTGGCCGCCCCAGCCGTGCAGCAGCGCCAGCGCGTCGGCCTGGCTGCAGGTGAAACGCAGGGTCGCTTCCGCCGGCGCGACCGGCAGCACCTTGAGGCTCACCTGCGTGATCACGCCCAGGGTTCCGAGCGAGCCGGCCAGCAGCCGCGACACGTCGTAGCCCGCCACGTTCTTCATCACCGTACCGCCGAACTGCAGCAGCTCGGCCCGGCCGTTGAGCAGGTGGGCGCCGAGCACGTAGTCGCGCACCGCCCCGCTGCGCGCCCGCGACGGCCCCGACAGCCCGGCCGCGACCATGCCGCCCACGGTGGCGCGCGCGCCGCCGGTGCCGAAATGCGGCGGCTCGAAGGGCAGGCACTGGCCGCGCTCGGCGAGCACCGCCTCCAGTTCGTCCAGCGGGGTGCCGGCCTGCACCGTGACGACCAGCTCGCTCGGCTCGTAATCGACGATGCCGGCCAGCGGCCGCAGGTCGAGCGGCGCGCCGCGGGCGGGCTCGCCGTAGAAGTCCTTGGTGCCGCCGCCGCGCAAGGCGAGCGGCGTGCCGTCGGCGGCGGCCGCGCGCACGCGGTCGGTGATCTGTCGCAGGGCCTCGGTCATCGGACGATGGTAGGCCCGGCGCGCCGTTCGGCGAAGGCCCCGCGGGCTGAATTTTTCGGCGGCGCGACCCGCGGATTTTTCCGCCCGGGCCGCGCGCCTACCCGATCCTGAAGAAATTGACCGGCAGACCGGGCACCTCCACCCGCCGCGCCAAAGTGCAACCGGCCAGCGGCGTGCGGGTCAGTTCCTCGGCGGGCCGCTTCTCCCGGCTGGTGGTGACGAACAGCGTGCGCAGGTCCTCGCCGCCGAAGCAGGGCATGGTCGGGCAGGCGACCGGCAGCGCGATCTCCCCGGCCGGGGTGCCGTCGGCGGCGAAGCGCTGCAGCCGGCCGCCCTCGAACATCGCGCAGTGGTAGATGCCGGCGCTGTCGACCGAGGCGCCGTCGGGCCGGCCGCGGTAGCCGCCGTTGTCCGGCAGGCCGGGGGTCCAGCCCGCGGGTTTGGGATCGAACCGGTGGAACACCCGGTGGCGGCGCAGCACCGCGGGGCCGGCTTCGTAGTCCCAGGCGTGGATGACGTGGGCGGGCGTGTCCGACCACCAGGCGGTGCGGTCGTCGGCGCTCCAGGCGACGCCGTTGGCCGTGGTCGCGTTCTGCGCCTTCAGCGTCACCTCGGGTTTGCCGCTGCGCATGTCGATGCACCATAGCACGGCACGGCGCTGGTCGCGCGGTTCGTACACGGTGCCGGCCCAGAAGCGGCCGGCGGTGTCGCACTTGCCGTCGTTGAAGCGGATGGTGCTGCCGTGCTGCGGAAAACGCACCAGCGGCTCCAACGCGCCGCCCCAGGTGCGGGCACGATACAGCCCGTCGCGCAGCGCGATGGCCAGACCGCCACATTCCACCGGTGCGATGCAGCCGGGCTCGCTCGGCACATTCCAGGTTTCGCGCTGGTGCGTGGAGGGGTCGGCGCGCACCAGCTGGCGGCGGGCGATGTCCACCCAGTAGAGCAGCCGCTCGTGCGGATGCCAGAACGGCGACTCGCCGAGCAGGCTGGGCTCCGGCGTGACGGTCTGCCACCCGGCGTCGGCCGGGTCGGCGGCAGGTGCAGCCCGGTCGGAATCAGCGGGCACCTCAGGGGGGGTGGAGGAGTGCGGATCGGAAACGGCCATGGCGCATTGTGGCGGCGCATGCACCAAAAAAAGGGCCCGCCTGACAGCGGGCCCAACATCCAAAGGAGACTCACGCCACAAACGGGTTGCAGCGCTGCACTTCTCGCAAGGCGCGTGCCAGTCAGCAACCCTGCGCCGACGCGCACGAAAAAGGGCCTGCGACAGCAGGCCCTTGTGCAGCGGGGTCCCGGCACCGGCGGCAGCCGGGCCGGCCCTCCGGGGATCAGCGGTTGTACGCGGTCTCGCCGTGCGAGGTGATGTCCAAGCCTTCGCGCTCGGCTTCTTCCGACACCCGCAGGCCGATCGTCATGTCGACGATCTTGTAGGCGATGAAGGACACGACGCCCGACCACACCACGGTCAGCAGCACGCCCTTCAACTGGGTCCAGACCTGGGCGGCGATCGAGTACTCGGCGCCGGTGATCACGGTGACCGTGACCCAGTTCGCGACATAGCCGGGGCCGCCGAGCGACGGCGAGTTAAACACGCCGGTCAGGATCGCACCCAGGATGCCGCAGACACCGTGCACGCCGAACACGTCGAGCGAGTCGTCGGCGCCCAGCATCTTCTTCAGGCCGGTCACGCCCCAGAGGCCGGCGAAACCTGCGATCAGGCCGATCACCAGACCACCGCCGATGCCGACGTTGCCAGCAGCCGGGGTGATGGCCACCAGGCCGGCGACGGCACCGGAGGCGGCGCCCAGCATCGAGGCCTTGCCGCGCAGCATCGCTTCGCCGAGGCACCAGGTCAGTACGGCGGCCGAGGTGGCGAGCATGGTGTTGACGAAGGCCAGGGCGGCGGTGCCGTTGGCTTCCAGCGCGGAGCCGGCGTTGAAGCCGAACCAGCCCACCCACAGCAGCGAGGCGCCGACCATCGTGAGCGTCAGGCTGTGCGGCGTCAGGGCTTCCTTGCCGTAGCCGACGCGCTTGCCGACCACGAAGGCACCCACCAGGCCGGCGATCGCGGCATTGATGTGCACCACGGTGCCGCCGGCGAAGTCCAGCGCGCCCCACTGCCAGATCAAGCCGGCGGTGGCGTTCAGCGCATCGACCTGGTCGGCCGCCGTGTAGGCATCCGGGCCGGCCCAGAACCACACCATGTGGGCGAGCGGCAGGTAGCTGAAGGTGAACCACAGCACCATGAAGGCGAGCACGGCCGAGAACTTGATGCGCTCGGCGAAGGAGCCGACGATCAGCGCGCAGGTGATGCCGGCGAAGGTCGCCTGGAACGCCGCGAAGACGATCTCGGGGATGACCACGCCCTTGCTGAAGGTCGCGCCGTTGGCGAAGGTGCCGGCCGCGTTGTCCCAGATGCCGCTCATGAAGAAGCGGTCGAAACCGCCGATGAAGGCGTTGCCCGCGGTGAACGCGAGGCTGTAGCCGTAGATGAACCACAGCACGACGATCAGCGAGAACGTGACCATCACCTGCATCAGCACCGACAGCATGTTCTTGCTGCGGACCAGACCGCCGTAGAACAGCGCCAGGCCCGGCACGACCATCATCAGCACCAGCAGCGTGGCGACCATCATCCAGCCGGTATCGCCCTTGTTGGGCACGACCGGTGCGGCGGCGGGCGCTTCGGCCGGTGCGGCTGCCGCGGCGCTGGCGGCCGTGGCGTTGGCCAGCGATGCGTCGGGCGCGGCCGGGGTCACCACGACCACGGCGGCGGGTGCGGCAGGTGCCGCGGCCGGCTGTGCGGCTTCCGCGGCGGGGGCCGCGGGTGTCTGTGCGACGGCGAAGGTCGCACCGGCGACCAGGCTTGCGCCGAGCACGAGGGAGGCAAGCAGTTTTTTCATGGGAATGCTTCTTTCGTCCGGGTCGGGATCAGAGGGCCTCGCGGCCGGTCTCGCCGGTGCGGATGCGCACGACCTGCTCGAGGTCGTAGACGAAGATCTTGCCGTCGCCGATCTTGCCGGTGCGGGCGGCGCCCTCGACGGCTTCGATCACGCGCTCGACCAGGTCGTCGGAGATGGCGGCCTCGATCTTCACCTTCGGCAGGAAGTCGACCACGTATTCCGCGCCGCGGTACAGCTCGGTGTGGCCCTTCTGGCGGCCGAAGCCCTTGACCTCGGTGACGGTGATGCCCTGCACGCCGATCGCGGAGAGCGCCTCGCGCACCTCGTCGAGCTTGAAGGGTTTGATGATGGCGGTGACGATTTTCATGACGTGTGTCCTGTGCGGCCCCCGGCTCAGAAGGTGTACTTGACGCCGGCGACCAGGCCGTTCCGGCCGCTGAACTTGTTGTTCGGCGTGCGGTAGAGCGACTTCTCGGCATCGGTGCCGACGGCGGTCAGGGTGGCCGACAGACCGTTGCCGAAGTCCTTGCCGAGCGTCAGCGAGTAGTCGGTGTACGAGAAGGCGCTGTTGTTGTTGACGCGCTGGTGGCCGATGTGCGGCACCAGCGAGAAACCGTTGCCGATGTCGAAGGTGGCCGACAGGTCGAGGTAGCCGGAGTTCTTGCTGTCGGCGAAGCCGAACAGGTTGGTGGTGCTGTGCGAGTACTTCAGCGTGGCGACGCTGTAGGTCAGGGCACCGTAGACCTCGGTGGTGTTCGGGCTGACCGGCAGGCGGGAACCCGGGTACTGGTAGCGCAGCACGCCGACGTCGTAGCCGAAGCCTTCGGCGAAGGTGTTCTTGTAGCCGCCGTACACGTCGACTTCGACGTCGGCGCCGCCGCCTGCGTCCTTGATCCACTTGATCGACGAAGCCCAAGTGCCGATGTAGAGGCCGCTCTTGTGGGTGAAGTCGATGCCGCCCTGCACTGCCGGCTTGAAGCGGGTCTGCGTGATGCCGCGGTAGCGGTACTCGCTGATCAGGCCGGCGTTGAAGGCGAGCGTGTAGTCGGGCTCGGCGGCCGGCGCGGTCGCTGCGGGTGCAGCCGTCTGGGCCAGCGTGGCGGCCGAAGCGGTGACGGTGGCCAGGGCCAGCAGGATCTTCTTCATGACTTCTCTTCTCCGAGGGTGGTGGATGACGGTACGTGACAAACTGGTACACGTTTCGCACGATCCATGCCAGCCGGGACCTACATGGCGCGGTATGCGTCCGGCACCAAAGACGATTCCGGCACGCACCCGGATGGCTCCTGCAGCCTGCTAAAGGTTTGACCAGCGCCACAACAGGCACCAGTCGCGTGCATCGCCTCGCAAAACGCATCGCCCTGGTGCATGTTGCGTCCGCACCGCATCGCGTTGGCCGACGGCTCGGCACAATCACCCTGTTTTTTCGTACAGGAGCACGCATGTCCCTCGCCACCGTCCAGAGCCGTGCATTGCAAGGCCTCGAAGCCGCTGCCGTCACGGTCGAGGTGCATCTGGCCAACGGCCTGCCGAGCTGCACCCTGGTCGGGCTGGCCGACGTGGAGGTGAAGGAGGCGCGCGAGCGGGTACGTTCGGCGCTGCAGAACGCGGGACTCGAGTTCCCGCACAACAAGCGCATCACCGTGAATCTGGCCCCGGCCGATCTGCCGAAGGACTCGGGCCGGTTCGACCTGCCGATCGCGCTGGGCATCCTGGCGGCCAGCGGGCAGGTCGATGCGGCGCGGCTGGCCGGCTGGGAGTTCGCGGGCGAGCTGTCGCTGTCGGGCGAGCTGCGGCCGGTGCGCGGGGCGCTCGCCACCGCGCTGGCGCTGCGCCGGGCGCGGCCCGGCAGCCGGCTGGTGCTGCCGATGGAAAGTGCCGGCGAGGCGGCACTGGTGCCGGGCAGCGAGGTCTACGGCGCCCGCCACCTGCTCGACGTGGTCCAGCAGTTCCTGCCGTCGCAGTCCGCCGACGCCGCCGGTCCGCCCGGCGACGGCTGGACACGCCTGGCAGCGGCCGACGCGCAGACCACGCCGCACTATGCCGATATGGCCGACGTGAAGGGCCAGGCCGCGGCCCGCCGCGCGCTGGAGATCGCGGCGGCCGGCGGCCATTCGCTGCTGATGGTCGGCCCGCCCGGGGCCGGCAAGTCGATGCTGGCCCAGCGGTTCGCCGGCCTGCTGCCGCCGATGCCGCTCGACGACGCGCTGGAAAGCGCGGCCATCGCCAGCCTGGCCGGCCGCTTCGCCCGCGACCAGTGGGGCCAGCGGCCGACCCGCAGCCCGCATCACACCTGCAGCGCGGTGGCGCTGGTCGGCGGCGGCAACCCGCCGCGGCCGGGCGAGGTCTCGCTGGCCCACCACGGCGTGCTGTTCCTCGACGAACTGCCGGAATTCCCGCGCGCTGCGCTCGAAGCCCTGCGCGAGCCGCTGGAGACCGGCCGGGTGCACATCGTGCGGGCCGCGCGTCAGGCCGAATTCCCGGCGCGCTTCCAGCTGCTCGGCGCGATGAACCCCTGCCCCTGCGGTTTCCGCGGCGCGCGCCAGCCGGCCTGCCGCTGCACGCCCGAGCAGGTGTCGCGCTACCAAGGCAAGCTGAGCGGGCCGCTGCTTGACCGGATCGACCTGCACGTCGAGGTGCCGGCCCTGCCGCCGGACGAGCTGCTGCGCAGCGCCCCGGGCGAGCCGACCGCGGCGGTGCGCGCCCGGGTGGCCGCGGCCCATGCCCGGGCGCTGGATCGCCAGGCCGCGCCCAACGCTGCGCTGCAGGGCGGCGCCCTCGACGCCCATGTCCGTGCCGACGATGCCGCCCTCGCCTTCCTGCAGAAGGCCGCGGCCCGGCTCGGCTGGTCGGCCCGCGGCACCCACCGGGCGCTCAAGGTCGCCCGCACCATCGCCGATCTGGCCGGCAGCGACACCACCCAGACGGCGCACGTGGCCGAGGCCCTGCAGTACCGGCGGGCGCTGCAGGCGGCGGGATGACCGCTGTCGAACCGGATCAGCCCGGCACCGGCAGCCAGCCCCCCTCCGCATAGCGCACCAGGCCGCCGTCTTCCGCGAAGCGCCACAGGTGCAGCCAGCCGTTCTCCACCAGCTGGCGCACGGCGTCATGGCGCTCGAGCACAGCGGCGATCGCGGTCGCCGGCGCGTCGATCACCACGGTCAGCCGCAGCGGCTCATGGCGCCAGCGGTCGCCGTCGTGCAGGGACTGGCGCGCCAGCCCGATGCGCAGATCGCCGCCGTTGCCTTCGAACACGCCGATGCGGCCGCCCACCACGTTGTGCAGCAGCTTGTTGCCGCTGCCGTAGCGGACCGGGTCGCAGGTGGAGGCGTGGTACTGCCAGTTGATCCAGTGCGTGACCAGCATCGGCGCGGTCATCAGCGCCTCGAGCAGCCGGCCGTCGGCGTCGGTCGCGGCGTCGTAGTCGTGCAGGAACACGCGGCCGTCGAGCATCGCGGCCCGGCTGCGTTCGCGCGGCGCGATGAGGAAGGCCGCGTTGTTCGCCAAGCCCCATTCGGGCCGGGTCTGCGCACCGTCGGCAGCGCGGCGCCGCAGGCGGTCGTGCAGCGCCGCGGGCGGTGCGGCGGCATCCAGCCCGAGCGACGGCGCGCGTTCGCGGCGGACCCGGTCACCGGCATCGGCGAACGTCGGCTGCAGGCGTTCCCAGCACGCACGGGCCGCGGGCGCCAGCAGGTCGAGGTCGAAGCCCTCGATCTCGTCGGTGGTGGTGTTGTGCAGTGCCGCGACGCAGGCCCAGCCGTCGGGCAGCGCGATGCCGCGCGCGCGCAGGCCGGCCTGCACCTCGGGATCGTTGAACAGCCAAGCCAGCGCGCGGGTGTTGACCTCGCCGGTCTGCCCGCAGCAGGCGCCGCAGTCGAGCGCGGAGGCCTGGGCGTTGTTGGCGCTCTGGCTGCCGTGGCCGACGAGCAGCAGCAGCGGTGCCATGTCGCGCGCCAGGCCCATCGACCGCAGCACCTGCTCCGCCAGGTCCACGCGGGCGGCCGGGACCAGCCCGGCGATGACCGGCCGGGTGACGGCGCGGTAGCGCGGCGCCAGGCCGGCGCCGTCGGTCGTGTGGCGCGCCGCGGGCGCGGGCCGCAGCCACTGCATCAGCCGGCCCAGGTAGCCGGCGCCGATGGCCTCGACCGACGAAAAGGCCGCGTTCGGCCAGCGGGTGGCGGAGTTCCAGCGCTCGGTCTGCGCGAAGCGCTGCAGCCGGTCGGCGCGTGCGGCGGACTGCAGCACGTCGCCCGGCGGGCCGGCGTCGGCGGCGGTGGGCGCCACCCGGTCGATCACCTCCAGCGCCGGCGCGAGCAGCCCGGGCAGCTGCGGCCGGCGCGCCGGTGTGGCGAGCGGGGTATAGGCCGCCGGCAGGCCGAAGAAACCGGCGCAGCCGATCGTCCGGACCGCAGGCGATGCCGCTTCCAGCGCACGGCGGACCCGCTCGCTGCGCACGTCGATGCAGAAGGCGGCCTGCGCCTCCAGCGCCGGCGCGCCAGCCGCGGCGGCCGTTGCCGGCACCGGCCGGGCCGCGAGCTGCCGCGCCAGCGTGCGCTGGTAGCCCACCTCCAGCGCCGCCTGCCAGAGCTCGTCGACGCGCAGCACGTCCTCGGCGTGCCGCAGCAGGGCCGGGGCGCGGTCCCATTCGACCTTCAGTTCCGCGAAGGCGCGGGCGGCCGACATGCCGCCGCGGCCGTCCAGCAGGATCGCGCCCCAGGCCAGCCGGATCGCCAGCAGGTCGCGCAGGTGCGGGTCCTGGGCGCCCTGCAGCCGCGCGGTCCAGCCGCGCCAGGCGCACCAGGAGGCCCAGCCGTTGACGGTCAGCAGCACCGCTTCCAGGTAGTCGGCCCAGGCGGTGGCCGGCAGGCCCAGGCGCCGCATCACCCAGCGTTCGGCATCCGCCCGGGTGGCCGGCAGGGCCGCGATGCTGCGGTCGATGTCCGGCAGGCCCATCAGCACGCCGATGCCGTGGTCGTGCGTCAGGGTGTCGCGCCAGAAGGCATAGAGGCCGCTGCCCCGGTCGGGCTGCCAGTCGGCCTGGTGAACATCGAAATACGCGGCGCACACCTGGCTCACCTGGTGGGTGACGGCCTGGCGCCACGACAGCCGGCCGCCGTCCTGCGACGGCTCGTCCAGCACGTCGATCAAGAGGGGCAGCCGGTGCAGCGCCAGCGGCTGCGCCAGGGCGGCGACGGCACTGTCAGCATCCAGCCCGGCCGCCCGTGCGGCGGGGCACTGCGCCAGCGCGGTCTCCAGGTCGGCGGGCGTGATCCGGCCCGAAGCCCAGTGCTGGCGGATCAGCGCGCGCGGCGGAAACACCGCGATGGCGCCGAGCACCGCCATGCGCGCCGCCACCTGCCGCACGCCGAGGCCGATGCGCTGCCAGTGCGGGTTGACGGCGATCGCCTGGTCCAGCGGCCAGGCCGGCGCGATGGCGCGGCAGGCCTCGGCGCAGGCGGCATCGACGCGGCGGTCGAACGCGGCGTCCGGGGCTGCGGCCTGCGGAGCGGCCAGGTCGGCGGAAACGGTGGTCGGGCTGGACATCAGGTGTTCCCCGGTTCGTGGGAGTTGGCCGGGGCCGCGGCGGCCCAGCGCGTCGGCCACAGGCGCAGCGCCGCCCGGGTGACGAATTCGTCGACATAGAAGCCGGCATAGCTGCGGCGGCGCCAGGCCGCCAGCGCGGCCGGGCGCGTCCGCATCAGCGCCAGGCCCGCGTAGAGCGCGGCCAGCGCGGCCAGCGCCGTCACGCCCGCAGGGGTGTAGGGCACGTCGTGCACGCCGAAGGGCATGCCGTGGCCGACCAGCGCGGCCAGCACCAGCACCGCCACGGTAGCCACGCCGCCGAGCAGCAGGCGCCCGGCGCCCGGCGCTTCGGGCCAACGCTCGGCCGGCCACCAGAGCAGCGGCGCCCAGGCGAGCCCGAGCACGCCGCTCCACCACAGGGGCCAAGCGGCCCACGGCCACAGCGCCGCCAGCGCGGCCGTCACGGCCACCGCCAGCACCGGCGCAATGAGCACGCTCGCCACCGCCGGGGCGGCCACGCTGCGCATCGCCCGCAGCCGCGTTTCTTCCACGATGCCGGAGGCGGCGAGGAAGGTGTGGGCCTTGTAGACCGAATGGCCGATCAGGTGCAGCAGCGCGAGGCCATACAGCCCCAGGCCGCACTCCATCACCATGAAGCCCATCTGCGCCACGGTGGACCACGCCAGCCGCACCTTGATGCTGATGCGGGTGAGCATCACCAGGCCGGCCAGACAGGCGGTGACGACGCCCGCGACCACCAGCAGCCAGCGTGCGGCCGGCACCGCTTCCAGCAGCGGCGCGAAGCGGATCAGCACGAAGCCGCCGAGGTTGACCACGCCCGCGTGCAGCAGCGCCGACACCGGCGTCGGCGCCTCCATCACCTGGATCAGCCAGCCGTGCACCGGCAGCAGCGCGGTGCGCAGCACCACCGCCAGCGCCAGACAGACGGCGCTCGCCTGCAGCGCGAACGACGGCGCGCCGGCTTCCAGGTGGCGCCACAGCGCCGGCCATGCGCCGGACCCGACCGCATTCCAGGCGAGCGCCGCGGCGGCGATCAGCAGCAGGTCCGCGCCCCGGTCCGCCACCCGCTTCTTGTGCGCCGCCAGCAGCGCGAACGGCCGGTCGCGGTAGAAGCACAGCAGCCGCCGCAGCACCAGGCCGATGGCGGCCCAGGCGGCGATCAGCACCAGCCAGTGGTCGGCCAGCAGCAGCACCTGCACGGCGGCCAGCACGCCCGCCAGCGCGCCGACATAGCGCGGCTGCCCCGGCTCGCCCTGCAGGTAACGCGACGAGAACACGCCGATCGTCATGCCCAGCAACTGCACCAGCACCGCCACCCACTGCCCGTTCAGCGTGAAACCCAGCCCCGGCACCGTCGCCTCGGGCACCCGCACCCCGGCGAGCTGCAGCACGAGGCCGAGCGCGGTGCAGGCCAGCGCGGCCGACGCCAGCACGCGGAACCGCCCCCACGCCGCTGTGGGCGTCACCGCCGACCGGCGCGGCAGGGCGGCGAGCATCAGGAGCGGCGGCAACAGGCCGCAGGCCGCAAGCAGCAGGGACATCGGGGGCATGGACGGAACACCGGAACGAGCGAAGCCTGCATGGTGCGGGCAGAACTTCGTTCTGTAAAATTCATTGATCAGAACCGTACGTTCTTTTTGCAAGAACATGCAGCTCGACCAGCTCAACTTCCACCATTTCTTCTATTTCTGGCACGTCGCCCGCGCCGGGCATCTGACGCAGGCCGCGCGCGACCTGCATGTGTCGCAGTCGGCGCTGTCGAGCCAGATCCGGCAGCTGGAAGACCGGCTCGGCGAGCCGCTGTTCGAGCGCAGCGGCCGGCGCTTGGTGCTGACCGAGACCGGCCAGCTCGCGCTGTCGTACGCCGACCGGATCTTCGGCCTGAGCCGCGAGATGCTCGGCCGGATGGAGGTGCGCGGCGACAGCCTGGTACGCCTGCGGGTCGGCAGCGTGGCGACGCTGTCGCGCAACTACCAGGAGAACTGGATCCGCCCGCTGCTGGCCGAGCCGACCGTCGTGCTGTCGCTCGAATCGGGCCCGCTCGACACCCTGCTACAGCGGCTACTGGAGCACCAGCTCGACGTGGTGCTGGCCAACGAGGCGGTCGCCGCCGGCCCCGACCGGCCGCTGCACTGCCGCTTCCTCGGCAGCCAGGCGATGGCGCTGGTCGGCCCGGCGGCCGCTTGGCGCGGCCGCACGCTGCGCCTGCCCGAGGACCTGGACGGGCGCGAGCTCGCCCTGCCCGGCCCGCGCCATGCGCTGCGCGGTGCCTTCGACGCGATGTGCGTGGCCGCCGGCGTGACGCCCCGGCTGCGCGCCGAGGTGGACGACATGGCGATGCTGCGGCTGGTGGCCCGCGACAGCGGCTGGCTGACGGTGCTGCCCGAAGTAGTGGTGCAGGACGAACTGCGCACCGGCGTGCTGGTGACCGTCGCCCGCACGACGCGGCTGCAGGAGCACTTCTACGCGATCACGCCGCTGCACCGCCACCGACTGGAGCGGCTGGAGCAGCTGCTGGCGCAGGCGCCTGCGCGGCCGGACGACGCACCGGCGGCGTGACGGCACACAGCCGTGGCCGTAGCCGGCTTGGCGACGCGGTGCAGACCACCGCTATCCCCTCGGTTTTTATGGAGTCTTTACAGCGGCAGCCCCATTCTTGACGGCACTTTTATGCCGACAAACCTAAGCTGAGGCGATCTTCCGTAGGAGTCGTCATGGACCTGGTTTTTATCGGCGGTATCGCCGTTCTGTGGGCCGCAGTGGCAGGCCTGGTTATGGGGCTGGATCGCCTGAGCCCCCGCACTGCGCCGAAGCAAGGAGAGCGTTCGTGATTGCCAACGAAGTTCTCTATGGCGCATCGGCCCTGCTGGTCGGGCTGCTGTTCGTGTACCTGGTCTATGCGCTCCTGCGCGCCGAGGAGTTCTGAATGGACACCTCCGCCTGGACGCTCCTGATTTTTTTCCTGTTGATTTTGCTGCTGCTGGCGTGGCCCCTGGCCCGCTGGATCGCCGCGCTGTGCAACGGAACCCACCCCGCCTGGATGCGCGCCGTTGAAACACCGCTCCTGCGCCTTGCGGGCGTGGCGCCGGATGCCGATGGCGGCTGGAAGCCGTACGCCCTGGCCGTGATGGCGTTCAGCGCGGTGGGAACGCTGTTCGTCTACGGCCTGCAGCGTGTCCAGGCGCATCTGCCGTGGAACCCCGACCGCATGGCCGCGGTATCGCCGGACTCGGCGTTCAACACGGCCGTCAGCTTCGTCACCAACACGAACTGGCAGGGTTACAGCGGCGAAGCCACGATGGCGCATCTCACGCAGATGGTCGCTTTGGCCGGTCAGAATTTCTTCTCGGCCGCTACCGGCATTGCCGTGGTGTTCGCCCTGTTCCGGGGGTTCGCGGCGCGCGCGTCCGGCAAGGTCGGCAACTTCTGGGTCGATCTGACGCGGATCACCGTCTGGCTGCTGCTGCCGTTGTCGTTCGTGCTCGCCATCGCACTGGTCGGTCAGGGGGTGATCCAGAACTTCAGTGCGTCGGTCGAGGCCACGACGCTCGAAACCCAGCAGTACCCGGCGCCGAAGCTCGATGCCGCGGGCCAGCCGCTCAAGGCGGCGGATGGCACCGTCGTCACCGAACCGGCGCAGACGAAGACGCAAACGATCGCGATGGGTCCGGTCGCCTCGCAGGAAGCGATCAAGATGCTGGGCACCAATGGCGGTGGATTCTTCAACGCCAACTCTGCCCATCCGTTCGAGAATCCGACGGCCTTCAGCAACCTGCTGGAGATGGTGGCGATCTTCCTCATCCCGGCCGCGTTGTGCTTCGCCTTCGGGCGTGTCATCGGCGATCCGCGCCAAGGCTGGGCCGTTCTGGCGGCCATGACGATCCTGTTCGTGGCGGCGGTGATCGCGATCATTCCGGCCGAACACGCCGGCAACCCCTTGCTGACGGGGCTGGGCGTCGACCAGATGGCCAGCGCGACGCAGGCGGGCGGCAACATGGAGAGCAAGGAGGTGCGCTTCGGCATCGATGCGTCCGCGCTGTTCGCCGCCGTCACCACTGCGGCCTCCTGCGGTGCGGTGAACGCCATGCACGACTCCCTCACGCCGCTGGGCGGCATGGTCCCGCTGGTCCTGATGCAGCTGGGCGAGGTCGTGTTCGGCGGCGTGGGAACCGGTCTGTACGGCATGCTGGTCTTCGCCATCCTGGCGGTCTTCATCGCCGGTTTGATGATCGGCCGCACGCCCGAGTACCTGGGCAAGAAGATCGAAGCACACGAGATGAAGCTGGCGTCGATCGCGATCCTGGTCACGCCGCTGCTGGTGCTGGTCGGCACGGCCGTGGCGGTCATGTCCGAAGCGGGGCGTGCCGGCGTTGCGAATCCCGGGGCCCACGGTTTCTCGGAAATCCTCTACGCGCTGACGTCCGCCGCGAACAACAACGGCAGCGCCTTCGCCGGCCTGTCGGCCAACACGCCCTTCTACAACACTCTGCTGGCCCTCGCGATGTGGTTCGGCCGCTTCGGCGTGATCGTGCCCGTCCTGGCCATCGCCGGTGCCCTGGCCCGCAAGCATCGCCTCCCGGCGAACGCCGGGACGATGCCGACCCACGGCCCGCTGTTCGTCGTGCTGCTGATCGGCACCGTGCTGCTGGTGGGCCTGCTGAACTACGTTCCCGCGCTGGCCCTCGGCCCGGTCGTCGAGCACCTGATGCTCTGGACCGGCCGTTGATATTCCGGAGAAGAACATGAATACATCCTCCAAGACGACGGGCCCCGAAGATAAGACGAGCCCCGTATCCGCCGGCCGGAAGCTGTCGCTGCTGAATCCGGCGCTAGCCGTGCCCGCCCTGCGCGACGCCTTCCTGAAGCTGGACCCGCGCGTGCAGTGGCGCAATCCCGTGATGTTTGTCGTGTACGTCGGCAGCATCCTGACCACCTTCCTGTGGATCCACGCCCTGCGGTCGCCGGGCGATACCGCCTCCCCGCCGTGGTTCGTGCTGACGGTCGCAGTCTGGCTCTGGTTCACCGTCCTGTTCGCCAACTTCGCCGAAGCCCTTGCGGAAGGCCGCAGCAAGGCCCAGGCGGCATCGCTCAAGGGGCTCAAGAAGAGCACCTGGGCGAAGAAGCTGAAGCAGCCGGTCCATGGGTCGGAATGGACGTCCGAGCAGGCCGAGAACCTGCGCAAGGGCGATGTGGTGCTGGTGGATGCGAACGACACGATCCCGCTCGACGGCGAGGTCGTCGAGGGTGTCGCATCGGTGGACGAAAGTGCGATCACCGGCGAATCCGCACCGGTGGTGCGGGAGTCCGGCGGCGACTTCTCGTCCGTCACCGGCGGCACCCGCGTGCTGTCGGACTGGCTGGTGGTGCGGATCACCGTCAATCCGGGCGAATCGTTTCTCGACCGCATGATCGGCATGGTCGAGGGCGCGAAGCGTCAGAAGACGCCCAACGAGATCGCGCTGACCATCCTGCTGGTCGCGCTGACGATCGTGTTCCTGGTGGTGACGGCGACGCTGCTGCCGTATTCGATCTTCAGCGTGCAGGCCGCAGGCACCGGCACCGTAGTGAGCCTGACCGCGCTGGTCGCGCTGCTGGTCTGCCTGATCCCGACCACCATCGGTGGCCTGCTGTCGGCCGTGGGCGTGGCCGGCATGAGCCGGATGATGCAGGCCAACGTCATCGCCACCTCGGGACGCGCGGTGGAAGCCGCGGGCGACGTGGACGTGCTGCTGCTGGACAAGACGGGCACCATCACCCACGGCAACCGGCAGGCGGCCGCCTTCATCGCGGCGCCCGGCCTGACCGAGCACGCCGTCGGCACCACGGCCAGCCTGGCCTCGGCTGCCGACGAAACCCCCGAAGGCCGCAGCATCGTCGCGCTGGCATCCCGCATGGGATTCAAGGTGCCGGCCGCGCCTGCGGGTTCGGAAGCGGTGCCCTTCACCGCCCAGACACGGATGAGCGGCATGGATGTCCCCGCGTCCGACGGCCGCCCACATCGCGCGCTGCGCAAGGGCGCGGTCGAGGCCGTCCGGCGGTACGTGGAGTCTCTCGGCGGCAGCATGCCGCCGGAACTGAGCCGCGCCGCGGACGACGTGTCGCGCCGGGGCGGCACGCCGCTCGCAGTCGCGGACGGCAAGACGGTGGTCGGCATCGTCGAGCTGAAGGACATCGTCAAGACCGGGATCAAGGAGCGCTTCAGCGAACTGCGCCGGATGGGCATCAAGACCGTGATGATCACCGGCGACAACAAGCTCACCGCCGCCGCGATCGCGGCCGAGGCGGGCGTCGACGACTTCCTGGCCGAAGCCACGCCCGAAGACAAGCTGGCGCTGATCCGCCAGTACCAGTCCGAAGGCCGGCTGGTCGCGATGACCGGCGACGGCACCAACGACGCCCCGGCGCTCGCCCAGGCCGACGTCGCCGTCGCCATGAATTCCGGCACGCAGGCGGCGAAGGAAGCCGGCAACATGGTCGACCTGGACTCGAACCCGACCAAGCTGCTGGAGGTGGTGGAGACGGGCAAGGCGCTGCTGATGACGCGCGGCTCGCTGACCACCTTCTCCATCGCCAACGACGTCGCCAAGTACTTCGCGATCATCCCGGCGATCTTCGTGTCGACCTACCCCCAGCTGTCCGCGCTCAATGTGATGCAGCTGGGCAGCCCGTCGTCGGCCATCCTGTCGGCGGTCGTCTTCAACGCGCTCATCATCGTGGTGCTGATCCCGCTGGCGTTGAAGGGCGTGGCCTACCGTGCGATCGGCGCTGCTGCGCTGCTGCGCCGGAACCTGCTCATCTACGGACTGGGCGGTCTCGTCGTTCCCTTCGTCGGCATCAAGATCATCGACCTGATCCTGGTGGCGCTCGGCCTGGCTTGAGGAGCTTCATCGTGGCATCCATCCTTCGTCCTGCCCTCGTTTCCTTCGCCGTGCTCACGGCGCTGACGGGCATCGTCTACCCCCTCGCGGTCACCGGTGTCGCCCAGGTCGCGTTTCCCGAGAAGGCTGCCGGCAGCCTGATCGTGCGCGACGGCACCACCGTCGGCTCGGCACTGATCGGCCAGACCTTCACCGATCCCGGGCACTTCTGGGGCCGCCCGTCGGCCACCGCGCCGATGGCGACCAACGCGCAGGCCTCCAGCGGCTCCAACCAGGGGCCGCTGAATCCTGCGCTCACCGAGGCCGTGAAAGGGCGGGTCGACGCGCTCAGGGCCGCCGATCCGGGCAACACGGCCGCCGTGCCGGTGGATCTCGTCACCGCATCGGCGAGCGGACTCGACCCGGACATCAGCGTGGCCGCGGCGCTGTACCAGGTACCGCGTGTCGCGGCCGCGCGCAAGCTGCCGGCCGACGCGGTCCGCACGCTGGTCGATGCTGCGACCCAGCACCCGATCATGGGCTGGCTCGGCGAGCCCCGCGTCAATGTGCTCCGACTCAACATGGCCCTCGACAAGGTGAAATGACCATGGCCTACGCTGCCTATCGCTATGCATCGGCTCCCGTCGGCATGACCGCCGTCTCGTTCGTCGTGGTCGACGTCGTCGCCGCAGTCGCCGAAGCGGCGCACGTCCGGCATGCGGCGAGCGCATGCGACGGCGCAGGCGTGGTCCGCTGCATTCCCCTGCAGCACGACGGCCGGGTGCGTCTGCAGATCCGCTGTCCCGCCTGCGAGGTAGGACATCTCATGCAGGAAGTGATGCACCATGCGACGGAAGCCGAATTCGGCCGCATGACGCCATGGGCCGACCACCTGGCGACGTACCGGCAGTGCAGACACGACTGAGCTGCGCGATCTTCACCGCTCCGATATGCCGGTTGCGCTCGTCATAGAGGACGAAACCCACATCCGGGGATTCGTGCGGACCGCGCTCGAATCGGAAGGATGGACGGTCCACGAAGCGGAGGGGGTCCAGCGTGGAACCGTAGAGGCCGCCACCCGCCAACCCGACCTGATCATGCTGGACCTCGGCTTGCCCGACGGCGACGGGAGCGCGGTGATTCTCAGTGTCCGCACCTGGTCAGCCGTGCCGATCATCGTCCTGTCGGCGCGGTCGGACGAGGCCGAGAAAATCAAGGTGCTCGATGCCGGGGCCAACGACTACCTGACGAAGCCCTTCGGGGTCGGCGAGCTGATGGCCCGGGTCAGGGCCAGCCAGCGGTTCGGCCGTCGCGTGACGGCAGCCGCAGCAGCGGAGGCCGATGCGGTCGTCAACATCGCCGATGTCGAAATCGACAGAGCGGCGCGCTTGGTGCGCAAAGCGGGACGGGGAGTCCACCTGACGCCCCGGGAGTGGGGTCTGCTGTCGGTCCTGCTGGCCAACCCGGGCAGGGTTTTGACCCATCGGGAACTGCTTTTGTCGGTGTGGGGGCCTGGCGCTGTGGGGCAGAGCCATTACACGCGGATCTATATGGGCAATCTCCGCAAAAAGCTGGAGAGCAATCCCGCCACACCGGTTTTCCTGCTGACCGAAAATGCCGTCGGCTACCGGCTTGCGTGGCACCGTTGAGCTTTATGAAAAGCTTATGCAGAGATACTAAAGATTTGCATTAATTTTATGGCGGCTTGAATAAGCTGAGAGGCTCACTTCTGCCTCATCCCATGAAATCTGCAATACCCCATCTCTTCAAATCCGCTGCCGTAATGATCGCGGCGACGGTCCCGGCCCTCGCATCCGCCCAGCTGACGGCCAATGTTGCGCTGACAAGCAACTATAAATTTCGCGGACAAGACCAGGATCTGCTCGGACAATCCGGTCTGGCAAAAGACGGTACGTTCAAGCCCGCGATCCAGGGCGGTTTCGATTTCGCTTTCGGCGAATCAGGGTTTTATGTCGGCAACTGGAACTCCAGCGTCCGCTGGTTGCCAGGCAACAGCATCGAGATGGACTTTTACGGCGGGTACAAGTTTTCCACGCAATCGCTGGCGTGGGATATCGGGGGGCTGACCTACCAGTATCCAGGCAATACCCGGGGTAATACCACCGAGCTGTACGGATCGGTTTCGCACGGCAACGACACATTCGGCAGCCTGACGTTCAAATACTCCCATACGGTGTCGCAGGATTACTTCAACTTCGCAGGCACCAAGGCCGGCTCCGGACGCGACGGCCGTAATACCGCATACTTCAATCTGGCGTACAGCCGGCAGGTTTTGCCGCAAGTCACGGCCAAGGCAGCGCTGGGATACACGCGTATGAGCGGGGATATTCGGTCGCTGGGCTACCCGAGTTTCGCGGACTACCACGTCGGTGCCGCCTACGACTTCGGCAGCGGCCTGAGCCTGGCCGGCGCGGTCCAGGGCGCCAACCGCAGCAGTGCCTACGCTACGCCGAGCGAAGCCGGGGGCGGACAGACCTTCTCGCCCAACAAGGCCCGCTTCATCCTCACGCTCACGAAGTCGATGTGATGTGCTCGCACGACGAAGAGGCTTCACGCGTCGGCGTCGTGCACCGCCGGTGCCGGACGGCGCGGCAGGCTGATCGTGAATTCTGCGCCACCGCCTGCCGCGTTGGCTGCCGAGATGCGTCCGCCGTGGGCCGCGACCACCTCGCGGCATATCGCCAGGCCCAGGCCGACCCCTGGGGTGCTGGATTCGACGGCGCCGCGGGTGAACATGCCGAAGAGGGTTTCGACGCCGGCGGGCGGTAGGCCCGGCCCGTGATCCCGGACGCCGATCTCCAGGGTGTCCGGCAGTGCACGGGCCCGCACCTCGATCGGCTCGGCTCCGTACTTGGTGGCGTTCTCGAGCAGGTTCACCAGGACGCGCTGCATCAGGGTCGCATCGAACTCGACGAGCGGCAGATCGGGCGGCACATCGGTCACCACATGCATGTCGCCCAATGCGGCTCCGGCGGCCACGATGGCGCCGCCGACGAGTTCCTCCACCGACTGCCAGTCCGACCGGAGCTGCACTTCGCCGCTCTGCAGCCGCGCCATGTCCAGCAGATTGATGACGAGGCCCTGCATCTGGCGTGCCGTCGTGACCAGGCCGGCCAGCAGCTGTTCGCGGCTTTCCGCGGGCATCGTCGCATAGCCGGACTGGAGGGTTTCGGCCTGGCCCACCATCGCGGTGAGCGGCGTGCGGATGTCGTGCGACATGGTGGCGAGCAGGGTGTTGCGCAGCCGCTCCGACTCCATCTGCACGATCGCCTGGCGGGCGACATCCACATAGTGCACCCGCTCGAGCGCGATGGCGATCTGACGGGTGAGCGTTTCCAGCAGCTGCTGCTGTCCGGGAATCAGCAGCCAGCGGGCATGTTCCGGTTTGCAGGCCAGCACGCCCCGAATACGCATCGGGGCGGTCAGCGGAAGGTAGTGCCAGTCGCTCGCCGACAGCGTCGCGGTCGCGAGTCCGGCCGGCTGGCCGTTGCGGTAGACCCAGTCCGCGACACTGGCATCGACGCCGGCGGGCAGGGCGGAGGTCGCGGGCAGCATGTCTGCGTCGTCGGCCAGCAGGACGTGGGCGCTGCCGCCGAAGTTGCGCCGGACCGCTTCCTCCCCCAACGCGACGATCTGCTCCCGGAGCAGGGCCGCGGAGAGCTCGCGGGACAGCTCGAACAGGCTCTGCGACCGGGATTCGCGGTCGCTCGCGATCCGCGCCTGGAACTTCAGCCCGGCGGTGAGCTGGCCGATGATCAGCCCCACGCTCAGCATCACCACGAAGGTGACGAGGTACTGGGCGTCCGTCACGCTGAAGGACAACCGCGGAGGCACGAAGAAGAAGTCGAAGGCGAGTACGTTGAGCACCGCGGCCACCGCCGCCGGCCCGCGACCGAAACGCATGGCGACCAGCACCACCGCCACCTGGTACAGCATGACGATGTTGGCCAGCTCGAACGCGCTGCTGAACTGCTGCAGCAGCAGCGTCAGGCCCACGCTGCCGGCCGCAGCACTGGCATAGCCCGCCCAGGGGACGGATCGTTCCTCGGGCACATCGGCCGTCGGCAGCACCTGCGCGATACGCCGCGTGCTGGCCGCATCCCCGATCTCCAGGAATTCCAGCCCGCTGACCAGGCGCGCCACGCGGTCGCGCACGCTGTGGCCGAACAGGCGCGACCACAGGCCCCGCCATCCGGCCGGCGCCGGTTCGTAGCCGAACACCAGCGTGCCGAATCCGTGCTGCACCGCGTGCTGGGCCAGCGACTGCGCCACATCGGCACCGGTGAGCACCCGCGTGCTGGCACCGAGGTCCGAGGCGAGCTTCAGCACGGCAAGGGTCCGGTCCCGGTCCTTGTTGGGCAAACGTTGCAAGGCCGGCGTCTCGACATACACCGCCGACCAGTGCTGGTCGCGCAGACCCGCCAGCCGTGCGGCCGCGCGCACCGCGTGTTCCGCGCCCGGCTGCGGCCCCACGCAGCACAGCACCGCATCGGACGCGGTCGATGTGCGGGCGTCGGACTGCGGTGTTTCGACGCGCCAGTCTTCGCGGTCGTCCCCGACGCGTTCGGCCGTCCGGCGCAAGGCCATTTCGCGCAGGGCGATCAGGTTGCCTTTCCGGAAGAAGTTCTGCGCAGCACGTTCCGCTTGCTGGGGCCGGTACACCTTGCCCGCCTTCAGGCGCTTGACCATCTCGTCCGGCGGCACGTCGATCAGGATGAGTTCGTCCGCGTCGTCGAACACGGTGTCGGGCACCGTTTCGTGCACCCGGACGCCGGCAATGGCGCCGACCGTCCCGTTCAGACTTTCCAGGTGCTGGACGTTCAGCGCCGTCCAGACGTCGATGCCCGCATCCCGCAGTTCCTGCACGTCCTGCCAGCGTTTGTCGTGTCGTGAGCCGGGGGCGTTGGTGTGCGCCAGTTCGTCGACGATGACGACGGACGGATGGCGCATCAGCGCCGCGTCCAGATCGAACTCGGACAGCGTCTTGTCGCGATAACTGATCTGCCGCAGCGGCAGGTATTCGAACCCCTGGTTGAGGGCGACCGTGTCCGCACGGCCATGCGTTTCCACGACACCGATCACCACATCGCGGCCGGACTCGCTCTCCCGGCGCGCGGCCTGCAGCATGGCGTAGGTCTTGCCCACACCCGCGTTCGCGCCGAAATAGATGCGCAACTTGCCGCGCCTTCCCCGCGCGTCGTCCCTTCGCAGCTGCTGTACGAGGGCGTCCGGATCAGGACGGGTAGGGCTCGAGGGCGGATTCTTTTGCATGGCACGCTGGCGTTTCGCGGATGGCGTTCGTGGCGATTGTCCCGCCGACGGCGTATGTCCGATGCGGCACGGCGTGGCGGCGGCCGTTCCGATGCAGCCCTGGACGCCCATCCGCGTCAGGTTTTCTTCCGGGCGCCCGATGCATGCGCACCAACCCTTGCACGCACCCCGGCATCGCGGCTTTCGACGGGCCGAGCGCCGTCCGCTAGCCCTTCTTCTTGCGGAACGCCGCCCACGCCGCCACCGCGGTGAAGCTCGCGACGATTCCCACCACGATCCAGAAACCGTGCGGATGCTCGGCCAGCGGAATGCCGCCGACGTTCATGCCGAACAGGCCCGCCAGGATGTTGATCGGCAGCGCCAGCACGGTGACGATGGTCAGCACGAACAGGCTGCGGGCGTTGTCCTCGTTCACATTGGCGGCGATCTCCTCCTGCAGCAGCTTGATCCGCTCCTGCAGCGAGGACATGTCCTGCAGCACCACCGAGAACTCCTCGCTCGATGCGCGCAGCGCCTGCACGCCGTCCTCGTCCATCCAGTCCGGCGGATGCTGCAGCAGCCGGAACAGCGCCGCCGGCTCCGGTGCCAGCAGCCGCTGCAGCCGCACCAGCACCCGGCGCAGCACGCCCAGCCGGGCGCGCTGGTGCACCGGCCGGCCGGCGAGCAGCTCGTCCTCGACCGCGTCGATGCGCCGCGTCACGCCGCGCACGATCTCCACCAGCACATCGGCCTGCGCGCGCAGCAGCCGCTCCAGCAGCGCGATGCTCGACTCCAGCACCTCGCCGCGCCGGCAGGCGATGCGCAGCTGGTCGACCGCCCGCAGCGGCCGGTGCCGCGCGGTCACGACCAGGTGCCGGTCGATGCTCGCCCACAGCGTGGAGATGTCCGACGGCTCGAAGGCGAAGTCGAAATGCGCGTCGTTGACCACCGCCACCAGCGATTGGTCGGCCCGCTCGATGCGGGTCGAATGCAGGCCGTCGCGCAGCGTCTCGTAGAAGGCGTCGGGCAGGCCGGCGTGGCGCTGCAGCCAGCGTTCGGCCGCAGCGTGGGCCAGGTTGACGTGCAGCCAGACGAAGGCGCGGTCGTGGGTGCCTGCGTGCGCCCGGTGCGCGAGCCAGGCGGCCGCCGCGGCCGAGTCGATCTCCTGCACCGGTGCGCCGGGCGTGAACAGGAAACCGCAGATCAGCCCGGCGCTGTCGGCGCCGTAGACCGGGGAGTCGGCAGGAAGCGGGGTGGCGGCAGGCACGGTGACGGGGGCGGCGCGGTCCGGCATCGTGCGACACGCGGATGACGGATGCGTGACAGCCGTGTGGCGAAGCGCGCGGCCCGTCCACCGCGCGGCCGCCCCGCCGCTGTAGCCGATGCGACACCCGCCGGCCCGCGGATTTCCAAGAATGGGCCGGCATCCCCCACAACGATTTCCGGAGACACCGCCATGACACCGACATCCGCCCGCCCCGGCCGCACCCGCCGCCGCCTGCTCGCCGCCCTGCCCGCGTTGTGCGCCGCGCCCTGGGTCGCCGCCCAGCCGGCGGCCGCGGCCTTTCCTGCGCGGCCGCTGCGCATCGTCGTGCCCTACCCGGCCGGTGGCGCCACCGACATCCTGGCACGGGTGCTGGCCGAGAAGCTCGCGGTGCGCTTCGGCCAGCCGGTGCTGGTCGAGAACAGGCCGGGCGCCTCGGCGATCCTCGGCACCGACACCGTCGCCAAGGCCGCGCCCGACGGCCACACCGTGGTGCTGACGCTCAGCCAGTCGCTGCTGACCAACATTTACCTCTACGACAAGCTGCCCTACGACCCGCGCCGCGACCTGACGATGGTGACGCAGGTGGCGATGGGCCCTGTCGTGCTGGTGGTGCATCCCAGCGTGCCCGCCGCCACCGGCCCGGAGCTGCTGGCTTACGTGAAGGCGAACAAAGGCAAGCTGAGCTACGGTTCCTGGGGCGTCGGCGCCTATCCGCACCTGGCCGGCGCCCACATGAGCGCCACCCAGCAGGCCGACATGACCCACATCGCCTACAAGGGCGAGGCGCCGATGATGCAGGACCTGGTGGCCGGCCAGATCCCGATGGCCTACGCCAGCGTGCTGCAGGCCAAGCCGTACCTCGACAGCGGCCGCATCAAGGCGATCGGCGCGACCGGCGAGCGCCGCCTGTCGGTGCTGCCGCAGCTGCCCACGCTCGCCGAGCAGGGCCTGACCGACCCGGCCTACCGCCTCACTGGCTGGCTGGCGGTCGCCGCGCCGGCCGGCACGCCCGCCCCGGTGGTGCAGCGCTGGGCTGATGAGATCCGCACCGCGAGCGAACTGCCCGACGTGTCCGCCCGCATCGCCGCGATGGGCTTCGAGCGCCGGGCCAACACGCCGCAGCAGTTCGCCGCGGCCTACCAGGCCGAGCTGCCGGTGTGGGAGCAGCTGGTGCGGCAGTCCGGCGCCAAGCTGGAATGAGGGCCGGGCGTGACGTGCAGACGCCCATTGCTATGATTTCGATAGCTGCTCGCGCAGATCCCATCTGCGCCAGGTGCCTTTTTTGACCGCAAGATGACGGACCGTCACACGCGTGCCACACGGCGGCGCCAGCATCGCCCCCATTTGCGCCCGCGGTGACCCCGATGAATTTCACTCCCGACACTGATCTGCATGCCGACGCCCTGCGCCGTTTCGAAGCCGACCTGGTGGACGGCTTCGACGAAGAGCTGGAGCAGGAGATCGACGACCGCGCCTTCGACGGCGCCGCCCCGCCCCGCTCGGACGAGGCACAGGCCTTCCGCCGCACCTACTTCCGCGAGCTGTTCCGGCTGCAGGGCGAACTGGCCAAGCTGCAGGACTGGGTACAGGCCACCGGCCAGAAGGTGGTGGTGCTGTTCGAGGGCCGCGACGCCGCCGGCAAGGGCGGCGCGATCAAGCGCATCACCCAGCGGCTGAACCCCCGCATCTGCCGCGTCGCCGCCCTGCCCGCGCCGAACGACCGCGAGCGCACCCAGTGGTACTTCCAGCGCTACGTGGCGCACTTGCCGGCCGCCGGCGAGATCGTGCTGTTCGACCGCAGCTGGTACAACCGCGCCGGCGTCGAGCGGGTGATGGGCTTCTGCACCGACGACGAGGTGGAGGAATTCTTCCGCACCGTGCCCGACTTCGAGCGCATGCTGATGCGCTCTGGCATCGTGCTGGTGAAGTACTGGTTCAGCATCACCGACGAGGAACAGCACCTGCGCTTCCTCGGCCGCATCCACGACCCGCTCAAGCAGTGGAAGCTGAGCCCGATGGACCTGGAATCGCGCCGGCTGTGGGAGGAATACACCCGCGCCAAGGAAGCGATGCTGGAACGCACTCACACCCCCGATTCGCCGTGGTGGGTGGTGCAGGCGGTGGACAAGAAGAAGGCCCGGCTGAACTGCATCGCGCACCTGCTGGCGCAGCTGCCGTACCAGGAAGTGCCGCATCCGCCGGTGGAACTGCCGGCGCGGGTGCGGCATGCGGACTACATCCGGCGGCCGGTGCCGGCGGAGATGTATGTGCCGGAGGTGTATTGAGAGGGTGTAGACGAAATCAACGTAATGCTGGTCCGTGCATCGCAGACGAGCCAGCCAGAACGCAGTCGAGCCCATGCGGACAATTTGTCCACGCCCCGGCTCCGCACAAGGGCGCAGGGACCGCCCATAATGCGCTCCCATGCACGTCCTGCGTACCTGTTCACTGATCGCCCGCTTGGTGCTGGTGTGGTACGCCTTGACCTTGGGTGCCGCAATCGCGTCACCCATCATCGCTCCGCAGGCGATGGAGATGGTCTGCTCCTCTGCGGGCGGCATGAAGATGGTAGTGAACGGGGACGCGACGGATACTGACAAGAGCTACAAGCTCGATTGCCCGCTGTGCGCAGGCACGGCGGTCATTCCTGCGTTTGTGCAGGCTCCGGTCGTATCGCCGCAACCGCTGGCGCATGCCATGCGACCTCTCGCGCGAGCCCATATCGCGGGAATGGTGGGGGCACCGTTGCCGCCGCGTGGGCCTCCATCACGCGGCTAAGGCCAACCGGCGACGTCGGTCAGACGAAGCCTTTCACGGGAAGTTTTAAGTTCGCACGGCTCTGCAGGTCTTGCAGCGCTAGTCGTTTTGCATCGACTGCGGTCTGAAGGCATCCGACGCGCCGTCTCGAACCAAAGCCCCCTCCTTAGTCAGCTTCTGCAGAGTCGCGTGATCACCGTCGCGTGGACTTGAGGATTAGCCATGCGTGACTCATCTTCGATGGCCAGATTGCGTCTGGCCGGCATTCGTACGTCTCGCCGTACCTTCGGCGCCGCAGTAGCCGCCGGTTTCATGAGCGGTCTGTCTGGGTGCGATCGATTCTCCGGTCGCACCTATCACGGCATCCGTATCGACGATGTGAGATACGCATCGAACTTCCGACTCCCGGATTCGACGGGCCGGATACGTCAGTTGTCGGACTTTCGAGGCCGCGCTGTATTGATGTTCTTCGGTTTCACCCAGTGTCCCGACGTGTGTCCGACCGCACTCGCCCGGGCTGCTGAAGTCCGCCGGTTGCTCGGCCAGCAAGCGGACGAACTGCAAGTGATCTTCGTCACGCTCGATCCGGAGCGAGATACGCCGGACGTGCTGAAAGCCTATACCGCAGGCTTCGACCCGACCTTTCTCGGCCTGCATGGCGACCTCGTCCAGACGGCCGCCACGGCGCGTGAGTTCCGGGTGTTCTACAAGAAAGTGCCGACCGCCTCTTCCTACACCCTGGATCACTCGACCTTCAGTTATCTCTATGACACAGAGGGCAGGTTGCGGCTGTTGATGCGCCACGACATGACCGCAGCCCAGTACGCGCAGGACGTCCTGCAGCTGCTGCGTTCCACCTGACAAATTTCATCCAAGGACCTTTGCCATGTCTACTTTTCTTCACCGTTCATCCGCCTTTGCCGCCATCGCGTTCGCCTGCTGTGCCGCACAGGCTCAGGTCGCTGTGGAGGACGCCTGGGTCCGTGCCACCGTTCCCCAGCAGCAGGCCACCGGCGCATTCATGCGGCTGACTGCCCCGAAGGACACCCGTCTGGTGGGAGCAAGTTCACCACTCACGCCGACAGTCGAGGTGCACGAAATGGCCATGCAGAGCGACGTCATGAAGATGCGCCAGGTGTCCTCCATCTCCCTGGTGGCCGGCCAGCCGCTCGACCTCAAGCCAGGTGGATTTCACGTGATGTTGATGGGGTTGAAGCAGCAGGTGAAGGCTGGAGACATTGTGCCGCTCACGCTCGTATTCGAAGACAAGAACGGCAAACGGGAGACGCTGCAGGTCGCCGCCCCGGTCAGGCCGCTCAACAGCACTGGAGCGGCTGCCGCTTCCGGCAGCCACAAACACTGATCCGGAGCTATGTCCCTCGAAGCACCCGCTTTTCTGCCGTTGATCACTATGCCGCGCCCGTCACCCCTTCCACTCTTTAAACAAGCAATAGCCGTAGCGGTGACGTTCGCCTTGACCCATCCCGCAGTCGCGCAGAGTCCGCCTGCTGTTGGCACAGGTGAATCGACCCTCACGTTGGGCACCGTCGACATCAGGGCCACCGCCACCGGGCCTCTGTCTGCGCGCAGCATCTTCAGCTCCGTCGATGTCCTGGGCGCCAGCGTTTTCCAGGACCAGCACGTCGACTACAGCTGGGAACTGTTTACCCGCGCACCGGGTGTCCAGGTCACACAGTTCAAGCAGGGCACGGATGCCGGTCGCTTCTCGTTCCGGGGCTTCAACGGCGAAGGACGGATCAACGCGGTCAAGCTGCTGATCGACGGCATCCCGAGCAATGACAACGCAGGGGGCATGCCGTTCCTCGACGCCGTGTTTCCTTTAGATATCGCTGCGGTCGAAGTCGTCCGTGGCACTAATGACCCCCGTTACGGTCTGAACAACATCGCCGGCAATGCCAACGTCCTGACGCGCAGCGGCGGCAACGAAGGCCTGGCCAGCATCACTGCGGGCAGCTTCGGCACACGCGAGGTGCAGGTGGTCAAAGGCATCGAGAGCGGTAACTGGAGCCAGAACTACGCCATCTCCTGGCGCGACTCCGACGGCTATCGCGACCATGCCGATGCCCGGAAGCTTTCGCTGTCGGGCAAGTGGTTCTACACCAGCGACGACGGTCGCTGGCGCACCGGCATCGGCGCGCGCTACTTCCGCAATCGTGCTCTCGAATCCGGCTACCTGACCCTGGAACAGGCGCTCCGCGCGCCTCGCAGTTCGCCTGCCTATGCCGCGGCGGACCGGGGCGAGCGCGAGACAGCACAGATCAGCGCACATCTCGACGGCGAACTCCGCGACGATCTGTCGTGGTCGTCGAAGGTGTACGTCAATCAGTATGAAAACCAGCGGTGGGTGCGCTTTTCTGCGGCAGGCACCCAGCAAGAGCGCTACAACGACGAAACTCAGAAGGGTGCCATCACCTCGCTGACCTGGCGCCCGAAGGTTGGTTGGGCGCACGAGTTTACGCTCGAAGGGGGGCTCGATGCGCAATGGCAGGACAACCTCAACCAGCGGTACCGGACCACGGAACGTGTGCGGACCTCGCAGTTCCGCGATTGGGATTTCGACCTCGACACCCGTGGTGCCTACATCCAGGCCGTGATCCGTCCCGTAGCACCGCTCAAGATCATTCCTGCTATGCGGGTCGATCACGTAGGAGGGCGGTTCACCGACAGGCAGACTGGAAATACGTCGCCAGTCCATGACTACGGCCTCATCAAGCAACCGAAGATCAGTTTGGCCTACACCTTCGGCCCACAGATCGGCACTTATGCCAACTGGGGCCGAACCTTCCAGATCGGGTCGGGCATCGATGCCTACCGCACTCAGGCCCGCAACCTCGCACCATCGATCAACGACGGCTGGGAAGCAGGCGTCAAGTTCACGCCGCTGGCCTGGCTGGACGGTCGGTTGGCCTATTGGGAACAGCGTGCTTCGGGCGAAGTCGCTCGTGTATTGGGCGTCGATGGCCTCCCCGATCCGGGCGGTCTGGGTAACGTAGGCAAGACCCTTCGCAAGGGCTACGACGTGCAGCTCAATATGCGGCCCAACACGCGTACTACCGGCTGGTTCGCATACTCGCACCAGCTCGCGCGTATCACGGAGCCGGATCCCGGCGCGCCCGCCACCCGCGGTCGCGAGATCGAGAACGTGCCGCACTACCTGGTGTCGCTGGGTGCAGACCATCAGGTCGCAGACACACTGAAGCTTTCTGCCTGGGCCAACGCCCAAGGCGACTACTACGTCGACCGGACCAACACACAGGGCCGATTTGGCCGCTATGCGCAGCTAAACCTCGGCGCGACCTACCGCGTCGCGCCAGCTACCGACGTCAGCCTGCAATTAAAGAACGCGACCGACCGCAAGTACGTCTACGCCTGGTACGACAGCGGCTCATCAGGCTATTCCCCGGGCGACGGGCGTGCTCTGTACGTCAGTCTTCTGCAGCGGTTCTGACACTAGGCCAAGCCCCAAATCTTGCGAGGGCGGCCCAGCTGCCCTGCAAAAGCAATCACGCGACCTCCCCACCATTCCCCAATAGATATGAGACAAGAACAAACTGCCGTTTCGCACAGCCATACCGCCATTGCTGCCGCGGTCTTCATCGCGCTTTTGCCGGCGGCTCACGCCCAGCAGCGCGGCACGCTCGACGAAATACGTGTTTCGGCGCCGGCACCCCAACCGGAGCAGCGCACCGGCACACTCGCCACGGGGCTGCCTGGGTCTGTATTGGAAACGCCGTTTGCAGTGACAACCGTGCCTGCGGAGCGAATCCGGGAGCAGGCCGGCACTACGCTGCAGGACGCATTGCGCAACGTGCCGGGCGCCCAGGCCGATAGTGGCTTCAATGGATCGCACACCCAGTTTTTCAGCTTGCGCGGCGCGGTGGTGGACAACGGCACCGGCTCCAACCGTGTGCTGAGGGACGGCGTGCGCCTCTCGAACTATCCCTATGTTCCTGCGTTCCTCGAAAGCGTGGAAGTGCTGCGGGGCCCTGGCGCCGCGGTCGGCGTGCGCAGCGAACCGGGCGGCACCGTGAACCTCGTCACCCGGCAGCCGCGCATGGCGAACTTCGGCAGTGTGCTGTTCGGTCGCGGCGAGCACGGCGCGATGGAGGTGTCTGCGGACCTGAACCGCGTCATCTCGCAGGACAACGAGATCGCCGCACGCATCACTGCCACGCGCTCGGACGCCAGCGAATGGCGACACGTCGCCGATCGGCTCGACGGCGTGAAGCTGGGTCTTGCCAAGAACGACGGCGACCGCATGCATTTGCGCATGGGAGTGGAGGCGACGAACCAAACGTACCAGGCCGACTACGGTCTACCGGCCGCGAACGGCCGTCCCGTCGCGGTACCGCTCGACCGGCAACTTGGCGAGCCATTCGCCAATTCCACCACCAACAACCGGATTGTGGATCTTCACGGCGATCTGGCGCTGACGGCAGATACGCGAGTCGCTCTCGACTACACGCATCTGGAAGGACGGTCGACGGCGGTGCGCGATGTTCTGAGCGGCTCACCGCTCGCCAACCAGCCTGCCGGCACCTACGCACGGGCGACAGCCTGGGAGCCCGGGACCGATCGCCGCATCGATTCGCTCGTGGGTTCCGTGACATCTCGCCAGCGGTGGGGTGGCCTTGCGCATGGTCTCTATGCGGACATCAGCTACTACCGCGAAGACCTGGACCAGCCCTCGCTGATCGTGCCTGCTTCGAGCAGTGCACCGATCAATGTCTATTCGCCGGTCTACGGACGCCAGCCGGCACCTGCGCCCGGTGCGCCCACGCAAGGTGCGACCACGCGTCAGAAGCTGCATTCGACGGCCGTGTCGCTGCAGGACCAGATCGACCTCGGCGCCTGGTCATTGGTCGGCGGGGTGCGCTACACCCAATACTCTTTCTACTACGGCACGGCCGGCGTTCTGCCTGTGGACGAAACGCGCTGGTCGCCCAAGGTTGCACTGCTCCGACGTCTGTCCGACAACGACACGGTGTACGCGAACATCGCCACCGGCATCGCGCCGAACCAGGTGGCGTCCTCCACCAACCGGTCGCTGCCATCGCGCCGCTCGGCGCAGGCCGAGATCGGCTGGAAATCGCTCTGGAACGGCGGCCAAGTGTCGACCGACGTGGCGGTGTACCAGCTGGAGCAGACGGGCATGATTTCGTCGGACCTGAGCACCGTGAATCCGTTCGACTTCACGACGGTGGGCTCCGCACGGTCGCGGGGCGTCGAGGCGTCGGCATCGGGCCAGATCACGGAGCGAATCCGCATGTCGGCCGCATACGCCTACACCGATGCGCGCTATCTGCAGAACGCGGTCTACGGCGGACAGGTGGTGCCCAACGTTGCACGGCACACGCTCAATCTGTGGGGACAGTACGCCTGGAACGAGGAGTGGAGGACAGGCGCAGGGCTCTATGTGCAGAGCCGGCGGTTCGCGGACGAGGCGAACACCACCGTGTTGCCCGGCTACGCAAGGGTCGACCTGACACAGACATGGCGCAAGCCATTGGCAGGTGGCCAAAACGTGGAGCTGCAGCTGGCGGTGCGCAATCTTCTCGACAAGCCCTACTACGTGTCCAGTCACCTACACGTGAGTCGGTGGATCACTCCCGCTCAAGGGCGAAACATCTACGTGACCGGCACCTACCGTTTTTGACACCATGACGACACCCACCCCTTCTCTGATCGCCGCTTCGGTTCTGCTCATGGCGACCACCCCCCAAGTGTCGGCCCAGGATGTCCCGGCCGCCGGAGGCTCGCTCGCCCCTGTGACGGTCGCCGGCAGTCGCGATCAGTTGCAATTAGGCGAGTCCAACGACGCGGGCAGCCGACTCGGCCTGAGCGCCTGGGAGACGCCAGCCACGGTGCAGTCGATCTCGCAGGCCGACATGCAGGAGCGCGGACTGCGCACGGCGCGCGAAGCGTTTGCCGACATCTCTGGCGTGATCTCGGGCAACGTCCCAGGCAATCCTGCCGCGGTCATGATGCGCGGCTTTTCTGGCAACGCCGTGTCGATACTGCAGGACGGCGTAAGGGTCTCGACATCGACAGTGGTGCAGCGCGACACCAATACTTGGCATTTCGACAGGATCGAGGTAATCAAGGGGCCCGCGTCGGTCCTGCATGGCGAAGGTGCGCTGGGCGGCGTGATCAACAAGGTCACGCGCAAACCCACGTTCGACGGCAACTACGTCGATGCGCTGCTGTCGGCGGGCAGTTTCGGCACATCTACTGCGGCTGCGGGTATCAACCTGCAGTTGTCGGACACGGCGGCCCTGCGTATGGACGCCAGCAGCATGCAGTCGGACAGTCTCTACGACGTGGCCAACAACAAGACCCGTTCGCGCGGGCTGACCAGTAGCCTGCTGTTCAAACCGTCAGGCGATCTGTCGGTTCTGATCGGACTGGACCACTACACCGACCGGTACGACGGCACCTATCAGGGCATTGCGCTGGTTCCGCGCACGGTGGCGCGAGATCCCAGCAGCATCGTGAGCGCCCCTAACGGACTGGTGGTGGACCGCGCGCTGCGCCGGGTGAACTACAACCCGGACGGTGCCTATTCGGATGCGGACGAGACGACGCTGCGGTCCCGCATCGACTGGAAGGTGGGCAACGGCTGGTCGGTCGCGACGGACCTTACCGCCTACACCGCCAAACGTGCGTTTGTGCTGAGCGATACCCAGACTTTCGTCGCGCCTACCGCCGTGCTGCCGAACGGCGGGTTCTCCCGCACGCTGCAACGCTTCTACCATGACCATCAGTTCTGGAACGCGAGGACGGCCGTGGCCAACGAAGGAACCCTGTTCGGATGGAAGAACCGCTTTACTGCGGGCGCCGAATACAACCGTACCGATCTGGCGAGCCTGCGCCAGTCCGCTCCCAGTTCTGTCGTTGGCGTGGTCGATCTCTTCAACCCGGCCATCGGAACCTTTCCTACCGCCAACGGTGCGTATAGCGTTTCCAACGTGAACTTCGATTCCAGGCTAAAGATAGCGTCGACGTTCGTCGAGGATGCGCTCAACATCGGCCCGCGTTGGCTAGTGGTAGGTGGATTGCGCTACGACCACATCGACCTGGAGCGCGGAGTGACCAACCTGGGTGTCACCCCCAACACAGTGCAGTCGACGCATCCTCGCTACCACCCGCTCTCCTGGCGCCTGGGCACAACCTATGAACTGAATGCCGACACAACGCTGTACGCCCAGTACACGACGGCGGCGGTTCCGGTATCGACGATCCTGCTGCAATCCATCGCCAACACCTCCTTCCGACTCACCAAGGGCCGGTCCGTGGAAGCCGGCTTCAAGGCCAATGCCTTCGACAAGCGGGTGACCGTCACTGGCGCGGCGTACTACATACAGCAGGACAACATCCTGACCCGCGATCCGCGCAACCCTTCCGTGGCGGTCCAGGGAGGTAGCCAGTCATCACGCGGGATCGAACTCAACCTCGGCGCAGCGGTGAACCGGGCACTGCTGCTCAACGCGTACTTGGGCGTGGTCGAGGCGAAATACGATGAACTGGTCGAGGCGGGCGGCGCGGTACGCACCGGCAACCGTCCGATCAACACACCGCGCACCACCGCAGGTGTGCACGGGACCTACCGGATACCGGACACGGCGCTTTCGCTGCAGGCGTCGGTACGCCATGTCTCCGGTTTCTACACGGACACCGCCAACACCATCGCCGTCAAAGGCCGCAGCACCTTGGACGCGGCCGTGTCGTGGCAAGCGGCGAAGAACACGACGCTGACGCTGCGCGGCCGCAATCTCACCAATGCCTTCTACGGCGAGTATTCGGGCTACCCGACAACGAACGTCTACCTAGGCGCTCCGCGCAGCTTCGAGATCGCACTGCTGGGACGGTTCTGACGCATGGCCCCTGTCCGGAACGCGGTTCGGCGCTTCCACCTATGGCTGGGTGTCACAGTGGGCGGCCTGTTGACATTGCTGGGGCTCACCGGTTCGGCTCTGTGTTTTACCAAGAGATCGACACCGTCCTGCATCCGGAGATCCAAATCGTTGCTTCGGGCCCTGCAGCCGGATGGTCCTCGACCGTTTGGGACGATGCCCTGGCAACGCTGCGCACGCAGTGGCCAGAGCGCAATGGGGCCTGGCGTTTCGAAGTCACGGGGGTCAGCGGTGTGTTGCCGGTCCGCTACCTTCCTACAGGCGCAGGCCACCATGCATTCCGCGGCATGGCCTGGTTGTCGTCCGATGGTCGGCAGGTACTTCGCTCCGACGAATGGGGTCATTACCTCATGACCTGGATCTACGACCTGCACATGGAGTTGACGCTGGAAGCGTTCGGCCGTTCCTTCGTCGGCTGGGGCGGGCTGGCCTCGCTGCTGCTCCTCCTTACGGGCCTGTGGGCATGGTGGCCCAAAGGCAAGTGGGCGAACGCGCTGCGGATCAAAACGGACGCGTCCCCGATCCGCACGTTGCGCGATATGCACAAGCTTGCGGGCTTGGCCGGCTTCGGCTTCCTGGCCATGCTGGCGCTCACCGGCGCCATGCTGGCGCTTCCCAAGGAAAGCAATTCGGTTCTGGAACTCACGTTCGGGAAGGTCCACCGGACGGCAGTTCCTTGTCGACCGTCTCCGATGGCTTGCCCATCACGGTGGCGCAGGCACTGGCTTCGGCCCGAGCCGTCATGCCTCAAGGACGGCTGGCCTGGGTCGAAGCGCCGGGACATCCGCGCGGCGCGTTCATGGTCCGTGTGCAGCAGCCCGGCGATCCGAGCTTCCGGTTTCCGCACAGCTATGTCTACATAGACCGATACAGCGGGAAAGTGTTGGCCGTACAGGACCGCCAAAAGTTCGGCGCTTCGAACGCCATCAACAATTGGCTGCACCCGCTACACGACGGATCGGCAGGCGGACTACTTCTTCGAGTTCTGCTGTGCATCGCCGGATTCTTGCCGGCTGCGCTTTGGATCACAGGACTTTGGCGATGGAGATTGCGGACTGCCGTTGCAGCCCAGCAAAATGCAGCGGCCTGACTTCGAGCCGAACGGTTTCGCACGCGAAAATATCGATTCGGCAAGCAGGTGAGCACAGCGATGTATTTGGCTGAGGCTGCCCGCAACGACTGGTCGAGAGACAAGGCTGCGTCGCTACGAAAAAACAGCAAAGTTTGTATCAAACCTACACCCCCAACCAAGCCCGCCGCGCCACCTCATCCCCCGTCAACGCCCGCATCCCCCCCTCGTACCGGATCTGCCCCTTCTCCAGCACATACGCGCGGTCGGACACCCGTTCGGCGAACCGCAGGTTCTGCTCCGACAGCAGGATGCCGACGCCCTGCTGCTTCAGCGCCAGGATCGTGCGGGCCATCTGTTCGACGACCAGCGGCGCCACGCCTTCGGACGGTTCGTCAAGCAGCACCAAATAGGGGTTGCCCATCAGCGTGCGCGCGACGGTGAGCATCTGCTGCTCGCCGCCGCTCATGCGGCCGCCGGGGCGCTCGGGCATCTCGCCCAGGTTGGGGAACAGCGCGAACAGCGCCTCGGGCGTCCACGACGGTGCCGTGCTGCCGTCGGGCCAGCGGCGCGGCGGCTGGCGGCCGACCGACAGGTTCTCCATCACGGTCAAATCGGTGAACACGCGGCGGTCTTCCGGCACGTAGCCCAGGCCGCGGCGCGCCGCGTCGTGCGGGTCGGCATGCGACAGGTCGTGGCCCATGAAGCGGATGCGGCCGCTGCGCCGGGGCACCAGGCCCATCAGCGCCTTCAGCGTGGTGGACTTGCCGGCGCCGTTGCGGCCCATCAGCGCGACCACCTCGCCGCGGCCGACGGCGATGTCCACGCCGTGCAGGATCTGCGCGGCGCCGTACCAAGCCTGCAGGCCGGTGGCTTCCAGCAGGGACTGCGATGTGTCTGCGGGCGTTGCGGGCATCGTCGTCATGCGCCGGCCTCCGGGGCGGGTTCGTCGAGCGGCGCACCGGTGCCGAGGTACACCGCCTGCACCTGCGGATCGTCGCGGATCTGCTGCGGCGGGCCGTCGGCAATCAGCCGGCCGCGGGCCAGCACCAGGATGCGGTCGGCGAAGGCGAACACCACGTCCATGCTGTGCTCGGTGAACAGTACGCCCATGCCCCGCGCCTGCACCAGCTGCCGCACCAGCGCCATCAGCGCGTGGCGCTCGCCGGGCGCCATGCCGGCGGTGGGCTCGTCCATCAGCAGCAGCGCAGGGTCGTGCGCCAGCGCGATCGCCAGCTCGACGCGCTTCACGTCGCCGTAGGCCAGTTCGCTGCAGGGCCGGTCGGCCTGCGGCCGCATGCCGACCTGCTCCAGCAGCGCCAGCGCGTCGCCGCGCCGGTGGTCGGCGGCGCGGCGCCACCACGACCACAGCCGGCGGTCGTTCGAGAGCAGCGCCATCTGCACGTTTTCCGCCACGGTGAAGGATGCGAAGGTCTCGGCGATCTGGAAGGTGCGGCCCACGCCGCGGCGCCAGATCGCGCGCGGCGGCAGGCCGTCGAGCGGCCGGCCGTCGAGCCGGACCGATCCGCGGTCGGCCGCGAGCTGGCCGCCGACCATGTTGAAGGTGGTGGACTTGCCGGCGCCGTTGGGCCCGATCAGCGCCAGCAGCTCGCCGCGGTGCAGCGAGAAATCGACGCCGTCGACCGCCCGCACGCCGCCGAAGGACTTGCCCAGGCCGGTCACCTGCAGCAGCGGGGCATTCATAGCCCAGTCCTCCCCAGGCCGTCCACTCCCTCTACCCCTGGGAGAGGGCCGGGGTGAGGGCGCGCCCCGCCGGCGGCCACCGCGTGCCTGCCGCCCCGCCCTGCGAACCACCGTCCCAGCTGCTGCGCCGCACCGGCGATGCCCTGCGGGAACAACAGCACCAGCAGCAGGATGATCCCGCCCAGCAGCGCGCGCCAGTAGTCGGTGCTGCGGGCCACGGTGTCGTGCAGCCAGGTGAAGGTGACGGCGCCGACCACCGGGCCGGCGAGCGTCTGCACGCCGCCGAGCAGCACCATCACCAGCCCGTCGACCGACCGGCCGACCGAGAGCGTCTCCGGCGAAATACTGCCTTTGGAGAACGCATACAGCCCGCCGGCCAGCCCCGCCGCGGCGCCGGCGACGACGAAGGCCGCCCACTGCAGCTGCCGCACGTCGATGCCGATCGCGTCGGCCCGCACAGGCGCGTCGCGGCCGGCGCGCAGCGCATAACCGAAGGGCGAGAACAGCACCCGCCGCAGCAGCAGGATGCCCGCGCCCGCCAGCACGAGGGTGAGGCCGTAGTAGGCGCGGCGGTCGGCCAGCCAGTCCGCCGGCCAGACGCCGGTCAGGCCATTGCTGCCGCCGGTGAGACTGTCCCATTGGTAGGTGACGGCCCAGGCGATCTGCGCGAAGGCGAGGGTCAGCATCGCCAGGTACACGCCCGACAGCCGCACCGCGAACCAGCCGAAGACCAGCGCGCCGGCCGCGGCCGCCAGCGGTGCGGCCAGCAGCGCGGCCTCCATCGGCAGGCCGGCGGCGCGCACCGCCAGCGCCGCGCCGTAGGCCCCCAGGCCGAAATACGCCGCATGGCCGAAAGAATGCATGCCGCCCGGGCCCATGATGAAGTGCAGGCTGACGGCGAAGAGGGCGGCGATTAGCAGGTCGATCGCCAGCACCAGCGCATAGGGCGCGCCGGCCGCGAGCCAGGGCAGCGCGGCCAACGCCGCCGCGATCAGCGCCACCGCCAGGCCGCCGCCGCGCCCGGCGCGCCGCAGCGGCGCCTCGGCCCCGCCCAGGTAGCGCGCCGGCGCCTGCGGGCGGCCCAGCAGGCCCCAGGGCCGCACCACCAGCACCACCGCCATCACCAGGAACTCGACCACCAGGGTGAGCTTGGAGGACGACACCGCCACGCCGCCGATCTCGACCACGCCGAGCCAGATGCAGACCGCCTTGATCTCGGCGATCAGCAGCGCCGCCACGTAGGCGCCGGGAATCGAGCCCATGCCGCCGACCACCACCACCACGAAGGCCGCGCCAATCGTCGCCAGGTCCATCTCCAGGTTCGCCGGCTCCCGCGGCAGTTGCAGCGCGCCGCCCAGACCCGCCAGCAGCGCGCCGAGCGCGAACACCGCGGTGAACAGCCACGCCTGGTTCACGCCGAGCGCGCTCACCATCTCGCGGTCCTGGGTGGCAGCGCGCACCAGCGTGCCCCAGCGGGTGCGGGTCAGCAGCAGCCAGAGCAGGCCCAGCACCACCGGGCCGACGACGATCAGGAACAGGTCGTAGGCCGGGAACTGCCGGCCCAGGATCTCGACCGAGCCCTTCAAGCCCGGTGCCCGCGGCCCGAGCAGTTCCTCCGGCCCCCAGAGCCAAAGCACACCGTCCTTGATCACCAGCACCAGCGCGAAGGTCGCGAGCAGCTGGAACAGCTCCGGCGCCCGGTAGATGCGGCGCAGCAGCGTCGCCTCCACCAGCGCGCCCAGCACGCCGACCGCCACCGCCGCCAGCACCAGCGCGCCCCAGAAGCCGACGGGGCCGCCCGCGCCGCCGAGCCGGTCCACCAGGGTGTAGGCCACATAGATGCCCACCATGTAGAACGAGCCGTGCGCGAAGTTGACGATCCGGGTCACGCCGAAGATCAGCGACAGCCCCGCCGCCACCAGGAACAACGACGACGCGCCGGCCAGCCCGTTGAGCAGCTGCACGACGAAGCCTGACACACCCATGCGAACCCCCGGCGCCGCGACGCTATGAAATCGAGAGCACCCCGCGCAGGCGGAACCTGCGCAAAGTGCCGTTTTCGGCCTGCAATCAGTCGGCCGGGCGCAGTTTCTTCACCTCGTCGTCCGACGGCTGGAATTTCGCGCCGTCGAGGTACGTGAAGTCCACCATCACACCCTTGCCGCCGTCGTTCCGCGTCTTGCCGACGAAGGCGCCCATGGTGGACTGGTGGTCCTGCGCGCGGTAGAGGATGCGGCCGAAGGGCGTCTCCACCGGCAGGTTGCGGAAGGCCGCGACCAGCTTCTCGGTGTCGGTGCCGCCGGCCTTCTGCACGCCCGCGGCGATCGACTTGATCGCGCTGTAGCCGACCACCGAGCCGAGACGCGGATAGTCCTTGTACTTCGCCTGGTAGGCCGCGAGAAAGGCCTTGTGCTCGGGCGTCTGGATGCCGCTCCACGGATAGCCGGTGACGATCCAGCCGGTGGGCGCCTCGTCCTTCAGGGGGTCGAGGTATTCCGGCTCGCCGGTCAGCACGCTGACCACCGCACGGTCCTTGAACAGGCCGCGGGTGTTGCCCTCGCGCACGAACTTCGACAGGTCGGCGGCGAACAGCACGTTGAAGATCGCATCGGGCTTCGCGTCGGCGAGCGCCTGCACCACGCTGCCGGCATCCACCTTGCCGAGCGGCGGCGCCTGCTCGGCGACGAATTCCACGTCCGGCTGGGCTTCCTTCAGCAGCTTCTTGAAGGTCGCGACCGAGGACTGGCCGTATTCGTAGTTGGGGTAGACGATCGCCCAGCGCTTCTTCTTCAGCTTCGCCGCCTCGGGCACCAGCATCGCGACCTGCATGTAGGTCGAGGGGCGCAGGCGGAAGGTGTAGCGGTTGCCGTTCTGCCAGACGATCTTGTCGGTCAGCGGCTCGGCGGCCAGGTAGAAGAATTTCTTCTGCCGGGCGAAGTCGGTCAGCGCCAGCCCGGTGTGCGAGAGGAAGGAGCCGGCCAGCACGTCGACCTTCTCGCGCGCGATCAGTTCTTCGGCGATGCGCACCGCGTCGCCGGGGTTGGCGTTGTCGTCGCGGGTGACGAGTTCGAGCTTGCGGCCGCCGACACCGCCGGCGGCGTTGACCTCGTCCACCGCCAGCTCCATGCCCTTCTTGTAGGGCTCCAGGAAGGCGGGCTGCGCCTTGTAGCTGTTGATCTCGCCGATCTTGATCGTGCCCTGGGCCTGGGCGGCGGCCGACAGGGCCAGCCCGGCGGCGGCGACGAGCGCGGTGCCGAAATGCAGTCGTAGCGTCATGGAGACTCCGGAAAAAGGGAAGGAAACCAGTAGAAAACGAGGCTAGTAGGCGGAAAACGGATCAGCGCGGATTGTGGGCGCAGACCGCCCCGGCCGTCCCGGGTTTTCCCGCATGCCGCTACCATAGCGGGCCGCCGCCGCGCCGAAGACGCGGTCGCCACGATGGAGCGGAGCACCACACACCTCCCGCCGGCCGGCACCGTACCGGCTTTCCCATCCCCGCCATCCTGCCGACGTCCCAGACCATGAGTGCATTCAACGAAGAACGCGTTTTGTCCGTCCACCACTGGACCGACCGCCTGTTCACCTTCACCACCACCCGCGATCCGTCGCTGCGTTTTTCCAACGGCCACTTCACCATGATCGGCCTGAAGGTGAACGACAAGCCGCTGCTGCGCGCCTACAGCATCGCCAGCGCCAACTACGAGGAGCACCTCGAGTTCCTGAGCATCAAGGTGGACAACGGCCCGCTGACCTCGCGGCTGCAGCACATCCAGCCGGGCGACACGATCATCGTCGGCAAGAAGCCCACCGGCACGCTGCTGACCGACTACACCCTGCCCGGCAAGCGGCTGTACCTGCTGGGCACCGGCACCGGCCTGGCGCCCTTCCTGTCGATCATCCGCGACCCGGAAACGTACGAGAAGTTCGAGAAGGTGATCCTGGTCCACGGCGTGCGGCAGATCGACGAGCTGGCGTACCACGACATGGTCACCGAGCATCTGCCCAATCACGAATTCTTGGGCGACGCGATCCGCGCGCAGCTGCTGTACTACCCGACGGTGACCCGGGAGAGCTACCGCAACATGGGCCGCATCACCGAGCTGCTGGAGACCGGCAAGCTGGAAGACGACCTGGGCCTGCCGCGCCTGAACCCGGCCGAAGACCGGGTGATGCTGTGCGGCAGCCCGGCGATGCTGAACGACCTGAAGCACATGTTGGAGTCGCGCGGCTTCAAGGAAGGCAACACCACCACGCCGGGCGACTTCGTAGTCGAGCGGGCTTTCGCTGAAAAGTGACGCTCCCCCCGGCTTTTCACGCCGCTGCCGCGGCGTGTAACGCCACCCCCTGAGGGGGAGGCCCCGCACTCGCCCAGGGGGACCCTGGTCTGGCGGGGATGTTGAAACACCGTCGGATGGCGGGCCGGCTGGGTCGGTCTCCCCGATAGCGATAGCCGGTCTCCTATCTGCGTCGCATCCACCTTGCAAGCCGCCTACTCGGGCGGCTTTTCGCTTTCGGGATCGACCGGTTGCAGGGTCTGGTCGGCCAGCGCTCGGGCGCTGCCGGCGGAGAACAGCAGGATCGCCGACGAAAAGTAGATCCACATCAGCAGCACCACCAGTGAGCCGGCCGCACCGTAGGCCGAGACGACGGCCGCGGTGGAGAGGTAGTACGCGAGCACGTGCTTGCCGAGGGTGAACAGCGTGGCGCCGATGGCCGCGCCGACGATCAGGAAGCGCAGCCGCGGCTTCGGCCCGCCCGACAGGCGCATCAGGCCGGTGAAGAGCGCGGTGCAGAGCGCGAAGGACACGACCTCGTTGACCAGCCGCAGGACGGGTGCGAGCAGCCGCCAGTCGCTTGCCCAGCCGGCCACCATGTTGAGCATCGTGGTGACGACCAGCGACACCAGCAGCAGGAAGCCGAAGGCCAGGATGTAGGCCATGCCCCGCAGCCGCAGCGATGCGGTGTGCCACCACTTGGTCGGTGCCGACGGCGTGCGGCCGTAGAGCCAGAGCCGCTCGAAGGCCGACTGCAGTTCCGCGAACACGCCGGTCGCGCCGAAGAGCAGCAGCCCGAAGGCGATCAGCGAGGCCACCATGCCGTCGGACGGCTGCTGCGCGCTGGTGAGCGCCTGCCGCACCAGCTCGGCCCCACGTTCGCCGACCACGTCCTGCATCTGCGCGATCAGGTTGGTTTCCAGATAGGAGCGGTCCACCCACCAGCCGAGCAGCGCGACCATCAGCACCAGCAGCGGCGCGAAGCTCAGTACCCCGTAGAACGACATCGCTGCGCTCATGCGCAGGCCGTCGGCCTCGTTCCAGAGGAGTGCGGCGCGCAGGATCGGCTGGAACGGCCGCAGCAACAGCCCGCCGGCGATGCGCAGGCGGCCCTGAAAACGCGCGGCATCGCCCGCGGGCGCAGCGGTCGGGGTCGGCACGTCGGAAGGCATGGATCTAGAGGATGGCGCATCGGCGCCACGGCCCCGGTAGGCGCATGCCGACGATTTCCGTAACTCCGCGTATTCCCCTAGAAAATTTCCTGACGCCAAACTTACTATCCGCGCTGTCCAACTTACAGGAGTCTTACGCAATGCTGACCTGCACCTTCACCCGTCGCGCCACCGTGGTCGCCCTGCTGGGCCTCGCCGCGGGCGCGGCCGGCGCACAGGACTATCCGACCCGCCCGATCAAGCTGGTCGTTCCGTTCGCGCCCGGCGGCACCACCGACATCGTCGCCCGGGTGATCGCCGACCCGCTCGGCAAGGTGCTGGGCCAGCCGGTGATCGTGGAGAACAAGGCCGGCGGCGGCGGCGTGGTCGGTGCCAGCGACACGGCGCGTGCGGCACCGGACGGCTATTCGCTCGGCCTGGCGACGGTTTCCAGCACCGCGTCGGCCCCGGCGATCAACCCCAAGGTGCCCTACAACCCGATCACCGACTTCACCCCGATCATCAACATCGCCGCCACGCCCAACGTGATCGCGGTGAACCCGTCGTTCCCGGCCAAGGACTACAAGTCCTTCGCGGCCGAGCTGAAGAAGTCGGCGGGCAAGTATTCGTATTCGACCTCGGGCACCGGCGGCATCGGCCACATGCTGATGGAGTTGTACAAGAGCCTGACCGGCACCTTCGTCACCCACATCCCGTACCGCGGTGCGGGCCCGGCGCTCAACGACACCGTCGCCGGCCAGGTGCCGATGATCTTTGACAACCTGCCCTCGGCTCTGCCCTTCATCAAGGACAACCGCCTGGTGCCGATCGTGGTCGCCGCGCCGCAGCGGCTCGCCGCGCTGCCCAACGTGCCGACCTTCAAGGAAGTGGGCCTGGAGCCGGTCAACCGCCTCGCGTACTACGGCATCCTGGGTCCGAAGAACATGCCGAAGGAACTGGTCGACAAGATCAACGCGGGCGTGAAGAAGGTGCTGGAAGACCCAGCGGTGCGCAAGCGGATCGAGGACACCGGCTCGATCGTGGTCGGCAACACGCCCCAGCAGTTCGCGGCCGAGATCAAGGCGGAATACGAGACCTACAAGAAGGTCGTGCAGCAGCAGAAGCTGACGCTGGAATGACCGACGCGGCCGTTGCGGCGGCAGCGCCTGCTGCCGCAACGGTGCATGCCCGCGCCGCCGGTCAGTAGCCGCCGGTCGCGTAGGTGCCGGACTGCGACACCTGACGGTAGCCCGGGTCGCTCGGGTAGGTCGAGTAGGTGGCGCCGCGGCCCAGGCGGAAGCTGTTGCCCTCGACCGTCACGCGCTCGCCCACCGGCACCGGCTGGCTGCGTTCGAAGGTGCGGCGCGAGCCGTCGTCCATGCGCACCTGCACTACATAAGAGGTGGTCGAGCGGGTGCGCTGCTCGATCGTGTGGCCCAGGTAGCCGCCGCCGGCCGCGCCGAGCAGCGTGGCGGCCGTGCGGCCGTTGCCGTTGCCGATCTGGTTGCCCACCACCGCGCCGAGCACGCCCCCGGCCACCGCGCCCACGCCGCTCGCCGGCGCCGGGCGGCTCACCACATTGACCGCTTCGACCCGGCCGCAGACGGTGCAAACCGGTGCGGCGGCCTGCACCACCGGCTGGGCCGTGCCGTAGCTGCCCGAATAGCCGCCGGAGCTGGAAGAGCCGTAGTACGGAGCCGGAGCCGGTGCCGACGAGGCGACCGGCCGCGTCACCGGCTTCGCTACGCTTTTAGGAGCTGCCGGCGCAGGTGGGGTCTGCGTCTGCGCCATTTTTTCTTCTGCCAGCGCGGCCTGCGCCAGGGTCGTCGGCGGGGCGGTCACGACCGGGCCGCTGGCGCCGGGCGCCGTCATCGCGGCAGCACTCTGCGCGGCGACGGGGGTGCCGCTGTCGCGGCCTTGCTGGTAGACCAGCGTACCGCCCAGCGCCACCACGGCGACGCCCAGCACCCCGATCGCGGCCCACAGAGGCCGCAGCGGCGACGACGGTTGCGATGCGGGAGCGGGCGTAGCGGAAAGGGCGGTGCCGCGCTGGGGGACGGAGTCGAGGACGGGATCCATACGGTGTGTTCCTTGATGCATGCGGCCGACGGGCCGCTCCTGTGGTCAACGGATGGGATGCATCAAAGGTACACAGCGTGCGGCAACGGGCTGTATCGGCTTTGTAAGACCGGGTAAGGCAGCGTCAGCAGGGGTTGCGGCGCGATGCGCCGCCCTGCATGCAAGTTACAGGTTGGGCGCCAGCAACCGCTCCAGCACCGCCGCATCCATGCCGCGCCGTGCCGCCATGTCCTGCAGCTGGTCCTCGCCGATCTTGCCGACGTTGAAATAGGTACTGTCGGGATGCGCCAGGTAGAAGCCGCTGACGCTGGCCGCCGGCGTCATCGCCAGGCTGTCGGTCAAGCCCATGCCGATCTCCTCGCAGCGGAGCGACTCGAACATCGCCTGCTTCACGCTGTGGTCCGGGCAGGCCGGATAGCCCGGCGCCGGACGGATGCCGCGGTACTGCTCCGCGATCATCTCGTCGTTCGACAGCGTCTCCCCGGCAGCGTAGCCCCACAGGTCCTTGCGCACCCGCTCGTGCAGGCACTCGGCGAACGCCTCGGCCAGCCGGTCGGCCAGGGCCTTGAGCATGATCGCGGAGTAGTCGTCCAGATCGTCCAGGAAGTACTGCTCCTTCTTCTCGACGCCGATGCCGGCGGTGACGGCGAACATGCCGACATAGTCCTTCAGGCCGCTCTCGCGCGGCGCGACGAAGTCGGACAGGCAGCGGCTCGGTCGCATCACCCCGTCTATCGCCTGCTTCTCGGTCTGCTGGCGCATGCCGTACCAGGTCATCGCCGGCTCGGTGCGGTTCTCGTCGGTGTAGAGCGCGATGTCGTCGTCGCGCTCGGTGTTCGCCGGCCAGAAACCGACCACCGCGTTGGCCTGCAGCCAGCGGCCCTCGATCAGGCGCTTCAGCATGCGCTGGCCGTCGGCATAGACGCGGACCGCCTCGGTGCCCACCACCTCGTCCTTCAGGATTGCGGGGAATGGGCCGGCCAGGTCCCAGGTCTGGAAGAACGGGCCCCAGTCGATGTACTGCGCGAGCGTGCCCAGGTCGAAGTTCTTGAACACCCGGCGGCCGAGGAACTTCGGCACCGGCGGCGTGTAGCCGCTCCAGTCCACCGCTGTCTTGTTGGCGCGCGCCTTGGCGAGCGGCCACAGCGGCACCTGCTTCTTGTTGGCATGCTGGTGGCGGACCTTGTCGTAGTCGGCGTTCAGCTCGTCGATGTACTTGGTCGCCTGCTCCGACAGCAGGCTCTGCGCCACGCTCACGCTGCGCGAGGCGTCGGGCACGTAGACCACCGGGCCTTCGTAGTGCGGCGCGATCTTGACGGCGGTGTGGACCCGGCTGGTGGTGGCACCGCCGATCAGCAGGGGAATCTTCTTCAGCCGGAAATGCTCGTCCTTCTGCATCTCGCCGGCGACGTACTGCATCTCCTCCAGGCTCGGCGTGATCAGGCCCGACAGGCCGACGATGTCCGCGCCCTCGACCTTGGCCTTCGCCAGGATCTCGTGGCACGGGACCATCACTCCCATGTTCACCACTTCGAAGTTGTTGCACTGGAGCACGACCGTCACGATGTTCTTGCCGATGTCGTGCACGTCGCCCTTGACCGTGGCGATGACGATCTTGCCCTTGCTGCGTACGTCGCGGCCGGCCGCCTCGTCGCGCTTCTTCTCTTCCTCGATGTAGGGGATCAGGTGGGCCACGGCCTGCTTCATCACCCGCGCACTCTTCACCACCTGGGGCAGGAACATCTTGCCGGCGCCGAACAAATCGCCGACGACGTTCATGCCGTCCATCAGCGGGCCTTCGATCACATGCAGCGGCCGGCCGCCCTTGGCCACGATGGCCTGGTAGGCCTCCTCGGTGTCGGGCACGATGAAGTCGGTGATGCCGTGCACCAGTGCATGCGACAGCCGCTCGCCGACGGTGCCGCCGCGCCATTCGAGCTTCTTGCTCTCGTCCTTGGCGCCGCTTTTCGCGGTTTCGGCGATCTCGACCAGGCGCTCGCCGGCGTCGGGGCGGCGGTTCAGCACCACGTCCTCGACCCGCTCGCGCAGCGTGGGCTCCAGGTCGTCGTACACGCCGACCATGCCGGCATTCACGATGCCCATGTCCATGCCCGCCTGGATCGCGTGGTACAGGAACACGGTGTGGATGGCCTCCCGCACCGGATCGTTGCCGCGGAAGGAGAAGCTGACGTTCGACACGCCGCCCGACACCTTGGCGCCCGGCAGGTGCTGCTTGATCCAGCGCGTCGCCTCGATGAAATCGACCGCGTAGTTGTTGTGCTCCTCGATGCCCGTCGCCACCGCGAAGATGTTGGGATCGAAGATGATGTCCTCGGGCGGGAAGCCGACCTCGTCGACCAGGATGCGGTAGGCGCGCTCGCAGATCTCGATCTTGCGGGCGAAGGTGTCGGCCTGGCCGACCTCGTCGAAGGCCATCACCACCGCGGCCGCGCCGTAGCGGCGCACCAGCGTGGCCTCGTGCTTGAACTTCTCCACCCCTTCCTTCATGGAGATGGAATTCACGATCGGCTTGCCCTGGATGCAGCGCAGGCCGGCCTCGATGACCTCCCACTTCGAGCTGTCCACCATGATCGGCACGCGGGCGATGTCGGGCTCGGATGCGATCAGGTTGAGGAAACGCACCATCGCGGCCTTGCTGTCGAGCATGGCCTCGTCCATGTTGATGTCGATCACCTGCGCGCCGTTCTCGACCTGCTGGCGCGCGACCGCGAGGGCCTCCTCGTACTGGCCGTTGAGGATCATCCGCGCGAAGGCCTTGGAGCCGGTGACGTTGGTGCGTTCGCCGACGTTGACGAACAGCGTGCCCTCGCCGATCAGGACCGGCTCGAGGCCGGAGAGTTTCATCGGGGGAGGCGTGGTGGGTGGGTGTTCGGACATGGTGTTTTCTAGGCCTTCCAGGGATCGATGACGGCGACATTGGCCGCTGCATAGGGCGAGGTGTCGCGGGACGCCACCATGAAGCCGCGCGACGCGGCGATGGCGGCGATGTAGCCGTCGGGTGTCGAGAAGCCGCGGCCGCCGCTGCGGGCCGCCACGGCGAGCGATGCGTATTGCCGGGCCGCGTCGGTATCGAAGGGCAGCACGCGCGGTCCGAACAGCTCCAGCAGCTCGGCCAGGGCCTGGTCGAGCAACTCGCGGCGCTTGCCGATCGGCAGCGCATGGATGCCGAACAGCAGTTCGGCCAGGGTGACGCTCGAGAGGAACAAGGTTTCGGCGGCCTGCCGGTTGAGCCAGTCCCGCACCGCCTCGTTCGGCTGCGGCTTCATGGCTTCGGAGACGACATTGGTGTCGAGGACGATCATGCGAACTTCGGCGGCTCGGCCGGCGCCTGGTCGCGCGCGTGGCAGGCCGCGTCGATGTCGTCGTTGGTCAGCCCCAGCCGCTGGCCGATCGAGGCCAGCGCATTGCCCAGCAGGAGGCGGTCGCCCGGCGTCACCGCGGCCGCCAGGATTTCGCGCACCTCCGCCTCGGTGCTGCGCCCGTGCTGGGCCGCACGCACGCGCAGCGCGCGGTGCACGTTGTCGGGCAGGTTACGGACGGTCAGCATGGCCATGATTCGATCCTGTGCGATTGCATTCGATGCTTTCATTATAAAAAACTGCATGCATCGAATGCCTTGTGGTGTGCTGCCAAGGGGGGTCAAAAGACCGCGTGCTAAGCTGATCCGGCTCCGAACAGGGGCGGTTTTCCGCGCCGCACGACGGTCCGACCGCCGTCCACATTCCCACGACCTTGCACTGAGACAACACCCCATGCCCGGCCTGCTGCCCGACGTCGATCCCGACGGTTTGCTCGAATTCTCGGTGGTCTACACCGACCGCGCCCTCAACCATATGTCGCGCCGCTTCGTGGGCGTGGCGCAGGACATCCTGGCGACGCTGAAGCAGGTCTACGGCGCGCGCACTGCGGTGCTGGTGCCGGGTAGCGGCACCTTCGGCATGGAGGCGGTGGCCCGCCAGTTCGCCAACCGCGAGAAGGTGCTGATCGTGCGCAACGGCTGGTTCAGCTACCGCTGGACGCAGATCTTCGACGCGGACCGCGGCCTGGGCGGCGGCTCCGTCGTCTGCCAGGCCCGGCAGGTGGGCGACGGCCCGCAGGCGCCCTGGGCGCCGATGCCGGCCGACGAGGTGGCCGCGGCGATCCGCGCCGAGAAGCCGAAGGTGGTGTTCGCGCCGCACGTGGAAACCGCGAGCGGCATCCTCCTGGGCGACGACTATCTGCGCACGGTGAGCGCGGCGGCGCGCGAGGTGGGTGCGCTGTTCGTGCTCGACTGCGTGGCCTCGGGCGCGATGTGGGTGGACATGTGCGCCACCGGCGTGGACGTGCTGATCAGCGCGCCGCAGAAGGGTTGGAGCAGTTCGCCCTGCTGCGCGATGGTGATGCTGGGCGAGCGCGCCCGCGAGGCGATCGAGGGCACGACCAGCAGCAGTTTCTCCTGCGACCTGAAGAAGTGGATGCAGATCGCCGAGGGCTACGAGGAAGGCCGCCACGCGTACCACACGACCCTGCCGACCGACGCGCTGGTGCGGCTGCGCGACACGATGCTGGAGACGCGCGACTACGGTTTCGACAAGGTACGGGCAGAGCAGATGGCGCTCGGCGCGCAGGTGCGGGCGCTGCTCGAATCACGCGGTTTCCCGAGCGTCGCGGCCGAAGGCTTCAAGGCGCCGGGCGTGGTGGTGAGCTACACGACCGACCCGGGCATCCAGAACGGCAGCAAGTTCGCGGCGGTGGGGCTGCAGACCGCAGCCGGTGTGCCCCTGCAGTGCGGCGAAGGTCCGGATTTCAAGACCTTCCGCATCGGGCTGTTCGGGCTCGACAAGTGGCACGACGTGGAGCGGACGGTGGGGCACTTGGCGGCTGCGCTGGATCGGGTGCTTTGAGGCGCTTTCTGCGTTTTGTACCCGCCTGACTTTTTTCCGAGACGGGGCCTTGGATGGTTGGATGGAGGGCGGGGTCTCGATCAGAGCTTTGTCGCGCGGGTGGGGCTTGGGGGGATGCCGGGCAGGCGGATCGCTCCGTGTCCCCCGGAAACGCCTGCGGCGTTTCCTCCTCCTGAACCTCCGCTATCCGCCTGCCCGGCATCCCCGTCGAACCGAGCGCTGGTGCGCAGAGGCCTGCGATTTAGCCGTCTGCTCGTTCGTGGCGTGACGGCTGTTGTGACGGCTGATCCTGCGCCACGCAGGACCGGGGTGGTGGGTGCTCCCCGCAGCGAAATCAAGGAGGAGGCCGCAGGCCGGGGGACATTCGCGGAGGGGAGTACCCGCCGACCCGGTCCGGACCACAGAGCACCCACCCCCACCGTACGATCGAAAACCGACCCCAGCGCCCGCCCCACCTACGCAAGCAACTACTGAATCAATAGCAAAGCCAAGCCAGCAGATCGCCCCTATTTCGCCGTAGGCATCACGAACTCCGCCCCCTTCTCCGTGCTCTCCGGCCAGCGCTGCATCACCGACTTCTGCTTGGTATAGAACCGCACGCCCTCCTCGCCATAGGCGTGCATGTCCCCGAACAGCGAACGCTTCCAGCCGCCGAAACCGTGCCAGGCCATCGGCACCGGGATCGGCACGTTGATGCCGACCATGCCCACCTCGATGCGCCGCGCGAATTCGCGGGCGACGTGGCCGTCGCGGGTGTAGCAGGCCACACCGTTGCCGAACTCGTGCGCGTTCACCAGGTCCACCGCTTCGGCGAAGTCGCGCACACGCACGCAGGCCAGCACCGGGCCGAAGATTTCCTCTTGGTAGATGCGCATGCCGGGGGTCACCTTGTCAAACAGCGTGCCGCCGGTGAAAAAGCCGTTCTCATGCCCCGGCACGGTGAAGCCCCGGCCGTCCACCACCAGTTCGGCGCCCTCTTCCACGCCGAGCGCGATGTAGCCCTCGATCCGCTCCCGGGCCTGCTGCGTGACGATCGGGCCCATCTCGGCGTCCGGCTCCATGCCGTTCTTCACCACCAGTGCGCGGGCGCGCGCGGCCAGCAGCGGCACGATTTTGTCGGCCACGTCGCCCACCAGCACCGCCACGCTGATCGCCATGCAGCGCTCGCCGGCCGAGCCGTAGCCCGCGCCCACCAGCGCATCGACCGCCTGCTCGATGTCGGCGTCGGGCATCACCACCATGTGGTTCTTCGCGCCGCCGAGCGCCTGCACCCGCTTGCCGTGGCGCGCGCCGGTCTCGTAGATGGTGTTGGCGATCGGGGTGGAGCCGACGAAGCTGACCGCCTTCACGTCGGGATGCTCCAGCAGCGCATCGACCGCCGTCTTGTCGCCCTGCACGACGTTGAACACGCCGTCGGGCAGGCCGGCCTCCTGAAGCAGGCGCGCGAGGTAGAGCGAGGCCGAGGGGTCGCGCTCGCTGGGCTTCAACACGAAGCAGTTGCCCGCGGCGATCGCCACCGGGAACATCCAGCACGGCACCATCACCGGGAAGTTGAACGGCGTGATACCGGCCACCACGCCCAGCGGCTGGCGCAGAGTCCAGTTGTCGATGCCGGTGGATACCTGGTCGGTGTAGTCGCCCTTGAGCAACTGCGGGATGCCGCAGGCGAACTCGATGATGTCGATGCCGCGCATCACCTCGCCCTGGGCATCGGTGAACACCTTGCCGTGCTCGGCAGTGATGATCGCCGCGAGCGCGTCCTTGTGTTCGTTGACCAGCGCCAGGAAGCGGTTCATCACCCGCGCACGGCGGATCGGCGGCGTGTCGGCCCAGGCCGGAAACGCGGCCTTCGCCGCCGCGACCGCCGCCGCCACGTCGGCGGGCGCGGCCAGCCGCACCTGCCGAACGGCAACGCCGGTGGCGGGGTTGAAGACCGGCTGGCTGCGGTCGCCGGTGCCGGCATGGGGCCGGCCGCCGATGAAGTGGGCCACGTCGGCGGTGTCGGTGTAGGGAGCGGTCATGGAAGGCGGTGTCCGGAAGCTGAGGCAAAGAGCCACAGTCTAGGAACGCGGCGCTCCGCTGCCTAGTCCCGGGGCGGACACCGCCCGTCGGCCCGTCGATCCATCGGATGGGGCCGCGGTGCCGGTCAGGCCGCCTTGGCGCGGCGGGGCCTGACCGTGGCGAACTCGCGCTGGAACAGCATGCCGAGCTCGGCGTTCTCCTGCGCGCTCAGCATCGACTGCAGCTTCGGATAGACCTAGCCTTCCTCGTCCTGCTGGGCGTGCGTGAGCACCGCCGTCTGCAGGCGCCGGGCGGCGTCGAGCCAGCCGGGGTCGCCCTGCTTGTGCAGCAGCATCATTTCGAGCTCGGCGTTCATCACCTTGGCATGGGCCTGGTCGAGATAGAGCTTGTCGGACTCCGGCACCAGGCCCTTCTCCGCGATCTTGGGATAGAGCACGTTTTCTTCCGCCACCGAATGCGCGGTGAGCTGGTAGCTCAGCAGGTCCTGCAGCCGGCGCTGCTGCAGGTAGGTGCTGCTGCCGCTGGCCAGCAGCTTGTCGAAGGTCGCGGCGATCAGCTTGTGCTGCGCCTTCACCATGGCGAGCCAGTCGCCGCCGGCGCGCATCGGCTGCGCGAACGCATCCTCGTGCATCGGCAGCAGGGCGGCCGCAGCGGCACCGGCGGTGAACAGCGCGTGGCGGCGGGATGGTCGCATCGTGTGCTTTCGTATGGGTATGTGAAAAAACGGGTACTGCCACGATGAGCCGGACCGCACACCGCGCTTGTGCGTGCGCGCCCGCGGCGATGTGGGACGCGGCCTTTAGAAGATTTACTTCCGACTGGCACTTCGAGCCGGTTCGTCGTCGGCACCTGCAGGAAGCGTCGCAGCGGGCTTGAGGGGCGCTGTGGTTTGGTGGCGCTGTGGCGCTGTGGGGGATGCCGGGCAGGCGGATCGCTCCGTGTCCCCCGGAAACGCCTGCGGCGTGTCCTCCTCCTGAACCTACGCTATCCGCCTGCCCGGTATCCCGGTCGAACCACGCGTGGGTGCTTTAGGCGCGAGCACGCGCCAAGCGATGACCAGAGAGGTGAGGCAGAGTGCGATGCCCACAATCGACAGCCCCACCACCAGGAAGTCACGTAGCACGGGCCGCGCCAGCAGCGGCGCAAAATCAAGGCTGTGCAGACCGTGGTACAGGACGCGCTGCCAACGCTGGCTCGTATCCGCGCGCAGCAGCAACCGTCCCGACACCGGATCGGCGTACACGTCCACACCGTCACGCCAACTCGCCTTCCAGACTGGCAAAGGCCGGCTGAAGCGCGTCTCCGTTCGATCCGGATTCCGGCTGTAGTACTGGGCGTCGTAGGAGGTCAGCATGGAGATGGTGGGCTCTCCGGCGTCTGGTCGCATCGTCGCCAGCACGCGTCGGACGTCGGCTTCGGGCAGAGATTTGACGAGCGTACCTGCCGCGTTGGTGCCGGCCGCCATCAGTCGCTGCATGTCGGCATCGCGCATCCGATACCAGGGTTGGCCATCGAAGCGGATCACCTCCAGCTCACGCGGCGCGAAGCCGCTGCGCGACGCCATCCGCAGGGCTTGGCCCGGATCCAGCAACGCAGATGACTTCGCACCGGTCCATGCCTCGCTTTCTGCCTGCGGCTGTCCACGAGCGGAAAAAACCCCGTAGGGATTCATGGACATCAGCCCGGAGAAGATCCACGTCAGCGTGACCACGCCTGCCATCAGGCCGACGATGTGGTGCCAGCGCATCCAGAACTTCCGGTACGGTATCCAGCGCGACCGGTTCAGAAAAAGCTGCCACACCCCGAGCACAAGTCCGCTCAAGGCCAGCACAACGCCTGGTATAGACAGCCAGACGACCGTCTGATTCCAGGCCTGCGGAAACTGCCGCAGCACCGTCGGATAGATCCAGTGCGGAACCGCACCCACCCAGTTCCAGAAACGCTCGGCGCGGCGCGTGTCGCGGACCACTTCGCCGCTGGTGGTCGACACATACAGCTCCAGCCCATCGCCACCGTCGAGGCCTACTTTGAATAGCGGACGGTGCGGGTTGAGCCCTTGCGGCACGGTCCACTGGTCTTGCTCCAGGAACTCGGTCGAGACGGCGCGCCTACCGCTGAAAGATTCCGCGACGCGGGCTGCTGCAGCCGCATCCAGCCGCGGCAAAGTCGTACCGTCGTAGGCGTCCACGGCGACCCAGGCAGCAGGCTTGCCCCCCAGCAGCCGCCAGACCGTACGACCGTCGTGCACGCCCAGGCGTGCCTGCGCAAAACCGACCCCTGCGCGCCGTCCTGCCTCGTCCGGTGTGAGCAATTCCCGGTCGGAGATCGGCAGGTGCGGTAATGCCGCCAGCCTTTCGGCCTGCCCCAAGCTGGGGAAGGGCACGAAGTACAAGACGATGCCGCTGACGAACCACATCAGGAAGAGCAGCACCAGTGCGACGCCCAGCCATTTGTGCAGCCAGATCAGCGCAGCCTTCGCCGGCGACACCGCGGAGGCCATCAGAACCGGGCGCGAGCCGTCAGCATCACCGTGCGGGGTGCGCCCAGCAGCCAGCGCACATTGCCGGTGCCCGACAGTGCGTAGTCTCTGTCGGCCAGATTGTTGACGGCCAGCTGCAGCGTCAATTGCGGCGAGTAGTTCCAGGCCATCGCTGCGTTGAGAACAGTGTACGAGGGCAGCGACGTGGTGTTGGCCGTATTTGAATACCGCTGACCTACGTACTGGGCGCCGAAGCCCGCCCACCATTGGGGCAGGAACCGGTAGCCTGTCCACAGGTTGGCCGTACGCTCAGGCACACCGGTCGGCACCATGCCGTTGCGACTCACCAGGCGGCCCGACACCAGTTCCTGGAAATCGTCGTAGCGGGCCCGCAGGAACGCTGTATTCGCATCGACCGTCCATCCTCGTAGTGGCTCGGCCGCGAACGCCAGTTCGATGCCGGTCGACGACTGCCGGCCGATCTGCTGCGTGATCGTCGGGTTGGTCGCGTCGCGCGACAGGATGTTGCGCTTCTCGATTCGGTAGACCGCGGCTGTCCATTCACCGCGGACCGCCGGCACGCTACCTTTGACGCCGAACTCCAGCTGCCGGCCCTTCGTGAGGTCGTAGGTGTTGCTGCCATTGGGCAGCGACAGCGCACCGCTCAGCGGATCGGTACCGGTTCCGTACTGCCCGTACACCGACAGGTCCTTCATCGGGGTCCAGACCGCACCGACGCGTCCGGTTACGGGGTGATAGTCCTTGCCCAGGTTCGTGCCGGTCCGCAGATCCTCGTTGTAGAAGTCCATCGCGTCGCGCCGTAGCCCGCCGATGAGCTTCCACTGCGGTGACAGGTCGATCGCGTTCTCCGCGAAGAGTGCGGTGGTCTCCAGCGTGGAGCGGCGGCCCGGAATCGTGGGCACAGGGCTGAGGAAACCGCCCGGTGCAAAGCCCACGAAGGGGTTTACCGTGCTGGAGCCGCCGTAAGGCGAATTGTTGGTGTGCAGCAGCTTGGTGCGGTAGTAGTCGAGGCCGACGACGAACCGGTTCCGCAAGCCTGCCATGCGTCCGTCGAATGCCGCATCGAAGCGATTGCCTGTCTGTTCCTGGTCGTGCAGGATCTCCAAGTAGTCCCCTCGGGTCACCAGGGTGCCGGGGGTGTTGAAGGTATAGCTCTCGGCATTGCGCCAGTGACGCTTCGAGGTCAGGTAGTAGGTTTCGTTGCGCAGCCGCAGTTGGTCGTTGGCCTGGTACTCGACCTTGGCGCGCCAGACCCGGTCGTTGTAGTGGACCGTGGCGTCGCCGATGTTGAAGCTGGTCCGACGCAGGCTCGGCACCAGTGCGCCATTGCGCAGGGGCGTGCCGTAGTACACCGCATCGTCGTTGTGGCCGGCATCCAGGCTCAGGTCGATGCGCAGGCCGCTCATGGGTCGGAGGGCGAGTGCTGCGGAGATGTTCTGGCGGCTGTAGCCATCGTCGTGGCGATAACCGTCGCTGCGCGCTCCGTCGATGTAGAGCGAGTAGGCCAGCACATCGTTGACGGGGCCGCGAAGGCCTATGCCGCCCTGCAGCGTGCCGTAAGAGCCGGCGCTCACGAAGGCTTCGCGTTCCGCCTTGTCGAAGCGCGGCTTCTTGGTGATGTAGTTGACCGCCGCTCCAATGGCGCCGTCGCCATACAGCACCGACGCCGGGCCGCGCAGTACCTCCACCGACTCCAGCGGCCAGGTCGAGAACGGATAGGTGATGGTGCCGGAAGCCACGATCAGCCGGGTGCCATCGACGAGCTGCGCAACCGAGTTGTGGCCATTGAATCCGCGGGCCGCCAGGCCGGTTCCGCCGTTGCCGGGTGACGGATTCTCGGTGACGCCCGGCATGCGGATGGCCACTTCCTGGGCCCGGGTCAGACCACGTTCCTGGATGTCGGCAGAACTGAGGCTGCTGATGCTCGCGGGCGTCTCGCGTGCGCTCAGACCCAGACGGGAACCGGTGCTGTTGGGTAGATCCAGGTCCAGCGATGCGCCGGGCATGACCGCGCTGTCGGTCACGAGGATAGGGGTGAGGGTCTGGGCAGACGCGTGAAAGGTACAGGCCGAGGCGCCGGCCAGGGCGACAACGCGCAGACCGCGCGACGCGCGGTGCGAAGGGAAGGAACGCATGACGGATACCGAATGAAGTCATCCTCGCCGGCATCCCCGCCGGGTCTGGACGTTACGGTCACCACACGCCTGAAAGGTATGCGGCGACCACCGTGTTGGCCGGTATCCGGGCTGGACAGAAATCCAATTCCTTGCCTTCCCAGCGTCTTGCGAGGCCAGTGGCGCGAGAGGGTTGGTGTGCCAGTGCAGGCACCTTCCGTCGACCGTTGCGGGGGCAGCGCAGCTCAGGCGGATGCCCTGCTGCTTCCCGTTGAACTGCACTCCAGAACAGGAGGGCGAGCACCAACATGCGGATTTTAGTCTCGCTGCGAGTGAGACCGGTCGGGGCGTTGGGTTGGCTTTCGCGTGCGAAAGTCGGTGCGGTTGCTAACGAAGGTCGGTTTGTTCACTGCATAGGCGTTCTAAGAGGGTACAGACGAAATCAACTAGCAAGGGCCAGCCTGCTGGGCAGGATGCGCGCCTCGGCGAGCAAGGCCCAGGCAGTGGAGATCGAGGTCTTGCGATCGTGGTGCATGACCATGCGGCGCCAGCGCTCGTTCCAGGCATGGGTCCGCTCGACGACCCAGCGTTTGGGCAGCACGACGAAGCTTCGGACAGGCTCCTGACAGAGAGATTGCTGTGGATCATGGAGGGTGCCGGTTGATCGGTTGCCAGGCCTGCGCACGACCTCGACCCGGATGCCGTGGGGTCTGCTCTATTGCTCGGGCGCACTGACCGCCTTAGGCCCCGTCGTTGTAGAGACGTTCGATGGAAGGGTCCTTGCGGCACGCCTGCGCTACGACCTCGGCAGCGCTGTCGCGGTCCTGCACATTGGCAGCAGTCACCGTGACGGCCAACAGCAACCCCACCACGAGGTGGCGCTTTCTGCATTTGACTTTTCTGCCGGCGTCGTAGCCGCACTCGCCACCCTGCGGTGAGGCGCGGTTGGACTGAGCGTCGATGACGGCCGCGCTCGTTTCGGCTTTGCGGCCCATGCGGGCTCGCCACTGCTGGCGTAACCGGTCCTGCATCTGCTCGAAGGCATCGACCTCGACCCAACGCACAAAGGCCTTCAGGCCGCCTGCCACGGTGCGAAGCTCGACGGCAGGAGCCGCCAGGCGCAGCCTGTGCGCAGCACATAGCAGCAGGCATCGACCAGGCGCCGACGCTCGCAGCATGCCGGCGCACCGCGGCTCCCCCTCGGGACGCTCGAAAAGATCGGCGACCAACTGCCATTCGGCATCGGCCAGATCGGTGCTGTATTGCCCGGCCTCACGCCGATGTGCTGCGGTGTGGCCGTAGCGCTTCGGTGAGGCGACGGGTACAACCGACTCAACCGACTTGCCCCCGGCCTGCCGCACTGGCATCGAGCGTACGATGCCCTGCACACGCAGCGTCCTGCGAATGGTGGCAGCGCAGACGCGGACACCGCCGAGGTGACTAAGCTCGTCAGCAAGTTCGTCGAGCGTCGCATGCGGCATACGGGCAACGACCTCGCGCGGCAGAAAAATGTGCTGAGGCGTCAGCGCCGCGGGCGTGCCGCCTCGGTTGACCGCTTTCTCACCATCACCAGGCCCGTGGTCTGTCATCGCCAACTCCTGCATCGAAGGCAGATGACTCGCAATGTTCAGGCCAGTTGATTTCGTCTACACCCTCTTAGAGGTCTGGGATTCGACCTTCGGTTCATGCGTGGCGCACTGTCCGTCGTCGCTGCTCAATCCCTGCGCCACGCAGGATCGGGGTGGTGGTTGCTCCCCGCAGCGAAATCAAGGAGAGGCCGAAGGCCGGGCGACATTCGTGGAGGGGAGTACCCGCCGACCCGGTCCGGACCACAAGGCACCACCCTCGCCCGCCTGAAAGACCAGGACGTCAAACCGCCGGCACAGCCCCCGCCCCAGCCGCCACCTCGATCCGCGCAAACGCCGGCAGCCCCTGCAGCAACCGCTGCCCGTACGCCGTCTGCACAAGCCGCCGGTCGTAGCAGTACACGCTTGCCTGGTCCTCCTCGGTGCGGATCGCGCGGCCCACCCACTGCGCCAGGCGGATGGCGGTCGCCGGCACCACCAGTTCCACGAACGGATCGCGGCCGACGCCGCGCAGCCATTCGGCACGCGCCTCGCCGACCGGATCGTCCGGCGGGGCGAACGGCAGCTTGGCGATGAACACCGCCTCGCACAGCGTGCCGGGCAGGTCCAGGCCCTCGCCGAAGGACTGCATGCCGAAGATCACCGACGGCCGGCCGGCGGCGATGCGCTCGCGGTGGGTGGCGAGCAGCTGCATGCGCGGCAGCGCGGTCTGCACCAGCACCCGCGGCCGCAGCGCCTCGGGCAGCGCATTGACCGCCTGGCGCAGCTGGTCGCGCGAGGTGAACAGCACCAGCGCGCCGTGCCGCACGGTGGCGATGTCGCGCAGCAGCGCCTGCACCATCTCGGCGGTGTAGCCGGCCGCATCGCGCGGGTCGGCGCGGGTCACGGCGGTGACCAGCCGGCCCTGCGCGGGATAGTCGAACGGGCTGGGCACCTCCAGCGTGGTGACCGCATCGTCGCCCTGCAGGCCCGCCTCGCGCAGGAAGAAATCGAACTGGCCGCAGCTGGTGAGCGTGGCCGAGGTCAGCACTGCGCCCCGCGCCTGGCGCCACAGGTGGTGACGCAGCGTGCTGCCCGGCAACAGCGGGCTGGCGTGGACCTGCAGCGTGGCGGCGGCGCCCGGGATGTCCGGCGGCGGCAGTTCGAGCGTGAACCACTTGGCGGCCGGCACGCCGCCGGCGGGCGCCTCGCGCAGCAGCAGCTGGGCGGTTTCGAACACCTCGTCGAGCCGCGGCGCCAGCGCGCCGATCTGGGCGTAGAGCGTGGACAGCCGGCGGGCGTTCTCGGGGTGGTCGCGCATCTCGGCGCGCAGGGCCTTGGCAATGGCGCGCAGCGCTTCCAGGAAACCGCTCGCATGGTGGGCGATCTCGGCGAGCGGGGCCTCCAGCGCCTGCGGCAGTTCGCCGCGCGGCAGCCGCAGGCGGGCCGGGCCCGGGCCCTTGCCGGACGCGGCGGTCAGGGCCGGGCCGAACAGGTCGAGCGCGATGCGCTCGGTGGTCTGCATCGCCGCGCGCATGCAGGCGGCGTGGGTCGGGATGTCGGGCGCCTCGGGCACCTCCAGCCGCATGCCGGTGCGCAGCGCGCGCTGCGCCAGCCGCTCGGCCCAGGTGTGGCGGCCCAGGTCCATGCGGCAGGCGAACTGCGCCAGCGCGGTGGCGGGCAGGTGGTGGGCCTCGTCGAGCACCAGCAGGCAGTTGTCGAGGTCCGGCAGCAGCCGGTTGCCGAGCGAGGCCAGCAACAGGTCGTGGTTGACCACGATCACCTGCGCGCCGACCAGCACCTTGCGCCGCTCGTAGTACGCGCACTGCTGGAACGACGGGCAGTGTCGGCCGGTGCAGGACGAGGCGTCGGCCGCCATTGGCGCCCACACCTCGGCGGCGGGCGGCGTGTCGAGCGTGTCGCGGTCGCCGTCCCAGGCGCCGCGGGCCAGCGCCTGCGCCACGCCGGCGTAGAAGCGGATGCGCGCCTCGACCTCGTGGGCCGGTCGCGCGGCGCGGGCGGCCCGGGCAGCAGCCTCTTCCTCGGCGAACAGGTCGTCGTCCTCGTCGGTGTCGCCGTCCTCGGCGCCGGGCGCGGCGATGCCGCTCAGCCGCTCGAGCTTCAGCTGGCAGACATAGCGCCCGCGCCCCTTGGCCAGCGCGAACTTGAACGGCTGCGGCAGCGCCGCGGCGAGCGCCGGCAGGTCCTTGTGGACCAGCTGCTCCTGCAGCGCGACGGTGGCGGTGGAGATCAGCACCCGGGTGTTGCGGGCCAGCGCGATCGCGATCGCCGGCGCGCAGTAGGCGAGCGACTTGCCGACGCCGGTGCCGGCCTGCACCACGGTGATCGCCCGGGCCGGCGCCGCGCCGTCGTCGTCCTCACCCTCCCCGGTCTTGCCGAGGGTGGCGGCGGCGAGCGTGCCGGCGACCTGCGCGGCCATGCGCCGCTGGCCGGGCCGGCCGCGGAAACCCGCGCTGGCCTGCACCACCGCATCGAACGCCTGCAGGCCGGCATCGGCCCATTCGCTGGAAGACATGCGTCGAGTGTTGCACGGGGTGCGGCCGTCTGCCGCCGGATACTGATAAAAAAACCAGTGCCGGCACGGCTTCCATAATCGCCCGGTGACCGCGCCGCCTGCCCGCCCGCACCTTCGTCCGCACCCGGACCGCCGCCGTCTGGTGGCCGCCGTGCCGCTCGTGCCCCTGCTGTCGCTCGCCGGCTGCGCCACGCCGCCGGCGCCGCACGGCGTGGTGCCGGCGACCGTGCCGCAGGCCGAGGAGCTGGTGCAGACGACCATCGACCGGCTGACCGTTCTGTCGATGCAGGCCAACCTCGAGAGCCTCTACCGGATCATGGAGAAGCTGTACCGGCGCAACCCGTCGCAGTGGCGCAAGGGCGGCGCCGACAGCGCCGACGCTGCCGCCCGCCAGGTGCAGGCCGCGATAGAAGCCCGCGCACCCTGGCCGGCGCTGCAGGGCCGCCGCGACATCGATGCGCTGTCGCTCGCCCTGTCGCCGGACTTCGCGGGCGACCGGGTCGCGGCGGTCGTCTATGCCGCGGCCGACATGCTGGTCACCGCCTACGGCGGCCGCACCCGCTTCACCATCCTCGACCGGATCGAGCCGCAGTACGTCTACAACGGCGCCCGCAACATCGAGATCCTGGTGTGGATGCTGGCCCAGCGCCGCGACGCCGCCGGCCGGCCGCTGCTGCTGGCCGACGAGATCTCCGGGCGCGGCCGCAACCTGAGCTTCGAGCGCGAATTCGGCAAGATCATCGGCCGGCTCGATCTGCTGGCGGTGTTCGCCACCGAGCGCTACCGGCGCGCGGTCATCAACTATGTGCACAGCGTGATGGCGATCGAGCTGCTGCAGTTCCTGCCCGTCCGCTGAAAATAATCGCTATCTTTTGTATAGCTGTCAGCGCATGCAGGACGGGCGCCAGAGCCCTTTTCAGGCCCGAACCGCTTCCGGACCATCGCCCGCCTGCGCCAAGGCCGGCAGACCGAAGACCGCGTCGAACGCCCAGTTGAAGACGAAGGTGTAGACCAGGAAGAACACCACCAGTCCCAGGTCCATCCACAGCGCCTGCCAGAGGCTGACGCCGAACCACCACGCGATCAGCGGCACCAGGAAGGCGATCAGCCCGCCCTCGAAACCGATCGCATGCGCCACCCGCCGGCCCAGGCTGCGGCCGCGCACCGGCTGGCGCGCCTCCCAACGCTCGAACAGCGCGTTGAACACCAGGTTCCAGACGATGGCGATGGCCGATGCGGCCACCGCCACGCCGGTCGCATGGCCGACGCCCTGGCCGGTCATCGCCGACAGGCCCGCACTGGCGACCACGATGGCGATGCCCTCGTACAGGCTGACATAGACGACACGGCGGCGGATGCCCTGCATGGTGGTTCCTCACGGACAACAAAAAACGATGGCGCCACTGTATGTGCGTGAAGCTGATATAAAAAGTCAGCTTGTATCAGTCCATTTGAAAGATCGCGCGATGGCGTTTACGACCGAATCGGTGCAGGTGTTTCTGGCGGTGCTCGACCACGGATCGTTTTCGGCGGCGGCGCGCTACCTCGGCCGGGTGCCGTCGGCGGTCAGCATGGCGGTCGCGCACCTGGAAGCGGAACTCGGCCTGGAACTGTTCGACCGCCGCGGCCGCGAGCCGCGCCCGACCGCGGCGGCCCGGGCGCTGGAGCCGCAGGCGCGGCTGGTCGGCGGGCAGTTGCGGGCCCTCGGCGCGCAGGCGCTTGCGCTCGGCCAGGGGCTGGAGCCGCGGCTGACGCTGGCGGTGGCGCCGGAGCTCATGTCCACCCAGTGGATCGCGCCGCTGCAGGCGATCGCCGCAGAACACCCGCTGCTGGAGGTGGAGGTGCTGGCCGCGCCGCAGGCCGATGCGCTGCGCCTGCTGCATGCCGGCGATGCCCAGCTCGCTCTGGTGTTCGAGCGGCCCGGCCTCGACGGGCGGGAGGCCTTTCAGGAGGTCGGCAGCGAGACGCTGACCGCGGTGGTCGCGCCGCACCACCCGCTGGCCGCGCAGCCGCCCGCGGGCGGGCTGCGCGACAGCGATCTGGCGGCGGCGCGTCAGATCGTCGTGGCGAGCCGGGCGGCGGATGCGGTCGATCCGCGCTTCGTGTTCTCGCGCCATGTGTGGCGCACCGACAGCCCGGTCGCCGCGCTCGGGCTGCTGACCGCCGGCCTGGGCTGGGGCTGGCTGCCGCGCAACTTCGTCGCACCGCAGCTCGCGGCCGGCACGCTGCAGGTGCTGCAGCTCGACAACCTCACCAACGGCACGCCGCTGTGGGTGGATGTGGTGTGGTCGCGGGAGCGGCCGCTCGGCCTGGCGGCGCGCCGGTTCGTGGAACTGATCGCGGCGGCGCGGCGGGCATCGCCGGCCGCGGGTTGACGGACCGTCCCTGCAGGACCTGTCAGCGCGCGGGCGCCGGAATCGTGGTGACCGTCTCGCGGATGATGCCGCCGCCCTGCACGCTGCCGCTCGAGGTCGTGGTGGACTTCGGATCGGCAGCCGCACCGCTGCGCTTCAGGCAGTCCTCGCGCGCGCCGCCCGACAGCGCGCTGCAGCGGTCTGTCGCGTTTCCGGCCTGCTGGCCGGGCGCGGGCGTGGTCAGGTTGCCGCGGCGGGCCTCGTCCTGGGCGGCGCCGGCCTCGCGACGGCAGGCCGCCAGGTCCTGGCCCGAGGCGCCGCTTTCGCAGCGGGCGCGCTCGGCCTGGTAGGTGGCGTTGGGCGTCTGGGCGGTCGCGGCCAGGCCCGTCAGGGCGAGACCGGCGGCGATCAGGGTGCCGCGCAGGGCGGAAGCGGTGGGGCGGAAGCGCATGGTGTGTCTCCGGTGGGGAACGACAGGGACGGTGGGGCCGGGCTTACGGGCGCAGCGTCGCGGTCAGCGTGATCTCGGGCACCGACGCCAGCGCCTTCGACAGCGGGCAGTCGCGCTTGGCGGTCTGGGCGAGTTCCTGGAAGCGGGCCTCGTCGATGCCGTCGATCGCGGCTTCCATCGTCAGGTGGATCAGGTCGATCTTGAAGCCTTCGCCGTCCTTGGCGAGCCGCACCTTGGCGGTGGTGTCGACCGTGCGGGTCGCGAAGCCGGCCTTCTCCGCCGCGAAGGCGAAGGCCATCGAGAAGCAGGCCGCATGCGCCGCGCCGACGATCTCCTCGGGATTGGTGCCCTTGCGGTCGTCCTCGAAGCGGCTGCCGAAGCCGTAGGGGTAGCGGTCCAGCGCACCAGTCTCGGTGCTGATCTGGCCCTGGCCCTTCTTGCCCGGGCCTTCCCAGTGAACGCTGGCGGTCTTCTCGATCATGGTGGTGTCCTTTCAGGAACGGTGGTGGTGGAGGAAAAGGGAAATGCGGTGACGGCAGATGGAACGGCGGCTCACTTCGGCCGCGGCGGCCGCACCTGGCGGTCGGGCTGGCGCAGGTCGCCTGACCGCAGCTGGCGCACGGCTTCGACGACCGAGACCGCGACATTGCGGACCTCGGCCTGCACGTCGGTGTCGCGGTCGAGCGTCTCGTGGCTGTCGTAGTACGGGCCGTAGTAGCCGATGTAGCGGTCGAGCGTGGACCAGTGGCCGGCGGGGATCAGGCCCATCCAGTCCAGCCAGTCGGTCAGGTTGCGCCGGTGCGATTCCACTCCCGACACGTCGCCGTGGACCACCACGCCGTAGACGCGGCCGGCCACGTGCTTGGGGAAGTCCCAGCCCTTGGCCTCGATGTCCTTGGCTTCCTGGGCCTTCTTGCCGTGCGTGCTGGACGGATCGGGGTTGCCGCCGTCGGCACAGACCAGCCGGTCGATCATCAGCTTGAGCGGGCTCGGCGACTGGTTCCAGTAGGTCGGCGCCATGATCACGATGCCGTGGGCCGAGACCCAGCGCTCGTAGATCTCGGCCATCCAGTCGTCGGCCTGGTCGAGCGAATGGTTGGGGTAGCAGCTGCAGGGCCAGTGGCACAGCGGCATCGCGGTGGACAGGCAGCCCTTGCACGGGTGGATGGTGCGGCCGTATTCGGAGGTGACCAGGCTCAGGTCGAGCAGGTCGGCCTCCATGCCGGCGTCTTCCACCACGCGGCGCGCCATCTGGTTGAAGCGCCAGGTCTTGGAAATTTCGCCCGGGCAGGTGCCGTCGTTGCGGGCGCTGCCGTTGATCAGCAGGATGCGCGGGATGGTCGCCGGGGCGTCCCAGCGAGCCTGCGCATCGGCCAGGCGGCGGTGGGTGTCCATCCATTCGGTCGCCACGTCGTAGTCCGGATCGGCGAAACCGGGGCCGGCCTTGACGGTGATCGGCGCCTTACGGCCGTCCTCGTAGGCTTCCCAGGCGATCGCCTCCAGCCGGGCAATGGCCGCGTCCTCGGTCCGGAAAGCCGGGTCGTAATAGCGCAGGCGGAAACGTTCGCCGAAGGTGGCGCGGTCCAGGTGGGGCGGTGCCTGGCCGGTGCGGGGCGTGGTGCTCATGGGGTCAGGCCCGGAGGGGCCGGGCTCTCGTTTTGAAGACCCAGCAGCTTGCCGACCGGCCGCCGCCGGCCGAGTGGGACGGCGCCGCGCGGCGCGGCTGACCGGTTCCTACAACGCGGCGCAGTCGTCCGCGTCGTCGCAGGGCGCGAGCAGGCCCTGGTCCTCGCCCTGGCGGGGCAGCGGACTCGCCTTCGCCAGCGCCATCCAGGTGGCGAAGGGCAGCGCCATCGCCCGGCGCGGCGCCGGCCGCGCGACCGACAGCCGGCTGCCGTCGTACACCATCACGCCGCATTCGAGCGGCACCTCTTCCGGCGCGGCGATGCAGCGGCCGCGCCCGTCGTAGCCGAGCACGTACCAGCATTCGCTGCTCATGTGCAGGTAGGCGGCCCGTTTGGCCGGCCGGCGCAGGTCGCCGAGCAGGTCGGCGCGGCGCACCTTGATCTCGTGGACGATCGGCTCGACGTAGTGCTCCACCGTGGTGTTGCGGATCGAGAACACGTCGGGCTTGGCGATGCACCAGCGCTGCGGGTCCTCCTCGGCCACGCCCGGCACCTGGGCGCGCAGCGACAGGCCGCGCCAGACGATCCGGCCGGCCCGCTGCATCTCGCGCGCCACCCGCTCCTCCAGCGCCTGGTGCTGCGACAGCGCGGCGCGGTTCTTCAGCAGCGTCTCGGCCAGCAGCGTGATGCCGGCGTCGGTCACCCGCAGCGACTCGCGGCCCTGGGCGTCCTGCAGCCGCTGCACCATGCCGGCGGCCAGCAGTTCGACCTCGACCAGGTCCTGGCAGGGCCAGCCCGCCGAGCGGTAGATGTCGCGCAGCCGCCGGGCATGGATGCGGCCGAGGCCGGCGCCCGGCGGGGGCGTAGCGACGACCTCTGCTGCCGGCGGCAGCGGAAGCGGGTCGCTTCCCGGCAGCGGGGAGGCCAGCGCCGGATCGGCGGACAGGTCGGCGAAACGCGAGTCGGACATGGCGGCAGAGGGTAGCGGCAGCGGCATGTCCGTGCCCGGGCGGGGCTTCCGCCGGCTGCCGAAACCCTTGCATGCGCGCGGGCGCACCGGCGGCGACCCGGATCGGCAGAATGGCAGGCCCAGCCCCTTTCTGCCCCTTCCTCCCGGCCCCGCCTTCCATGGACACCACCCCCGCCCTCCTCGCCGCCTTCGCGCCCACCGGCGTGATGCGCGCCTCGATCAACCTCGGCAATCCGGTGCTCGCCGGCCGCGACCCCTCCGGCGCGCCCTGCGGCGTGTCGGTCGACCTGGCCCGTGGCCTGGCCGAGCGGCTCGGCGTGCCGATGGAGCCGGTCGTCTTCGATACCGCCGGCCGGTCGGTCGACGCGGTGACGCACGAGCAGGCCGATGTCGGCTTCTTCGCGATCGACCCGGCGCGCGGGGCCGGCATCATCTTCACCGCCGCCTACGTCCTGATCGAGGGGGCCTACCTGGTTCCGGACAAGTCCCCGCTGCGGGACAACGCCGAGGTCGACCGGGCCGGCCGTCGGGTCGCGGTCGGCAAGGGCAGTGCCTACGACCTGTTCCTCAGCCGCGAACTGCAGGCCGCCGAGATCGTGCGGGCGCCGTCGTCGCAGACGGTGGTGGACACCTTCGTCGCCGAAGGCCTGGACGTGGCCGCCGGCGTGAAGCAGCAGCTGGAAGCCGACGCCCACCGCATCCCCGGCCTGCGGCTGCTGCCGGGCCGCTTCATGGTGATCCAGCAGGCGATGGGGCTGCCCAAGGGCCGGGGCGAGGCCGCCGCCGCGTTTCTCCACGCCTATGTGGAAGAACAGAAGGCCAGCGGCTTCGTCGCCGCCGCGCTGGCGCGCCACGGCATCCAGGGCGCTTCGGTGGCGCCGGCGGCATGACGGCGGCGCCCGGACCGCACGATCCCGACGCGATCGCGTGGATGCGCGCCGCCCTGGCCGAGGGTCGGCGGGCGCTGCCGGCGTGCCTGCCCAATCCGCCGGTCGGCTGCGTGCTGGTGCGGGACCGCGCCATCGTCGCACGCGGCTTCACCCAGCCGCCGGGCCAGCCGCATGCCGAGGCGCAGGCGATGGCCGTGCTCGACGGGCCGCTCGCCGAGGTGACCGCCTATGTGACGCTGGAGCCCTGCGCCTTCCACGGCCGCACGCCGTCGTGCGCGAAGACGCTGGCCGCGCGCGGCATCGGCCGGGTGGTGGTGGCGATGCTCGACCCCGATCCACGCAATGCCGGCCGCGGCATCGCGATCCTGCGCGACGCGGGCGTGGCGGTGACGGTCGGCTGTCTGGAGGAGGAAGCGCGGGCGGACCTGGGTCCGTACCTGGCGCTGCCGGAGAACGGCGCGCCGCCGACCGCGGCAGACTAAACCGCGCGCCCAGCAAAAAGCCACCCGAAGGTGGCTTTTTGCTTGCAGTACCGGACGGCAGGAGCCGTAAGGTGCGAATCTGGAGCGGGAAAAGAGTCTCGAACTCTCGACCTCAACCTTGGCAAGGTTGCGCTCTACCAACTGAGCTATTCCCGCGATGAGGGGGCGAATTCTAGCCCGCAAAAGCGGCGTTATCGCACCCGGCTCTAAAAATTTTTCCTCGCCGCTGCCGCAACAGGCTGCAACCGCTGCCGTAGGCCGGCCGTGCTGGAATCATCAGACACACCACTGCCCCACGACCGCCATGGCCTCCGCCTTCTCCCGCAAGGACTACGCCCACGCCCTCGAACCGCTGCAGATCGAGCTCGCCCGCATGGCCCGCTGGGCCGAGGCGACCGGCCAGCGCATCCTGATCCTCTTCGAGGGCCGCGATACCGCCGGTAAGGGCGGTGCGATCCAGGCCGTGTCGGAGCACCTGAACCCGCGCCAGTGCCGCACCGTGGCGCTGCCCAAGCCGACCGAGCGCGAAAGCACGCAGTGGTACTTCCAGCGCTACGTGCCGCACCTGCCGGCGGCGGGCGAGATCGCGCTGTTCGACCGCAGCTGGTACAACCGCGCCGGGGTCGAGAAGGTGATGGGCTATGCGACCCAGGACCAGGTCGAGGCCTTCCTGCGACAGGTGCCGGTGTTCGAGCGCATGCTGGTGGACGACGGCATCCGGCTATTCAAGTACTGGCTGACCACCGACCAGGCCCAGCAGGAAGAACGCTTCGCCGAGCGCGACGCCGATCCGCTCAAGCGCTGGAAGCTCTCGCCGGTGGACGTGAAGGCCCGGCTGCACTACGACGACTACACCGCCGCGCGCGAGGCGATGCTCGCCGCCACCCACAAGAAGCGCACGCCGTGGACGCTGGTGGACTTCAACGACCAGCGGGTCGGGCGGCTCACCTTGATCCGCGATCTGCTCGACCGGCTGCCCGACACCCGCCTGCCGGACCCGCCGTCGCTGCTCGGGCCGCTCGGCCGCAAACCCGAGCGCGAGCACTTCGGCGTGCTGCAGCCGCTGCCGCCGGCCGCCTGACGGCCTGCGCTGGCCGCAGCATCAGCGCCGAGCGAGCAGTTCCTCGGCCATCGCCAGCGCAGCGGGCCGGCCCGACAGCACCAGGGTGTCGCCTTCCTCCAGCACGGTAGCCGCCACCGGCGGCGCGGTGCGGCCGTTGGCGCGCCGCACGCCGACCACCCGCACCCCCAGCGTGTGCAGCGCCAGCGCGCCGACGCTGCGCCCGACCGCCGCCACGCCCAGCGCCAGGGTGACCGGCGCCAGCCGTTCGGTGTCGTGGTCCTGCGCGTCGTCGTCGTCGGCGCCGTGGAAATAGCCGCGCAACAGGTCGTAGCGGGCATCGCGCTGGTCCTGCACCACCCGGATCACGCGGCGCATCGGCACGCCGACCAGCGCCAGCGCATGGCTCGCGAGCATCAGCGAACCTTCGATCGCCTCGGGCACCACTTCGGTGGCGCCGGCTTCCTGCAGTTTTTCCAGGTCGCGGTCGTCCTGGGTGCGCACGACCACCGGCACCTGCGGCGCATGCGAGCGGGCATGCGCCAGCAGCTTCATCGTGCCCGGCACGTCCAGGTAGGTGACGACCACCGCACTGGCCCGCGCCAGTCCGGCCGCCATCAGCGCCTGCAGCCGCGCGGCGTCGCCGAAGACGACCGAGTCGCCCGCCGCCGCGGCCTGCCGCACCCGGTCGGGGTCGAGGTCGAGCGCGATCGACGGAATGCCCTCGCGCTCCAGCATCCGTGCCAGGTTCTGGCCGCAGCGGCCGTAGCCGCAGATGATCACGTGCTTGTGGGCGTTGATCGACTTGCGCGCGATGGTCGTCATCTGCAGCGACTGCTGCAGCCATTCGCTCGCGACCAGCTTCATCACGATCCGGTTGGCGTACATCACGATGAAGGGCGTCGCCAGCATCGACAGCACCATCGCCGCCAGCACCGGATTGAGGAGCGAGGGCGCGATCAGCCCACGGGCCTGCGCCAGCGACAGCAGCACGAAGCCGAACTCCCCGGCCTGCGCCAGGTACAGGCCGGTGCGCAGCGACACGCCGGCGGTCGCGCCCAGCAGCCGCGCGAGCGCGGTGATCAGCACCAGTTTCAGCAGCAATGGCACCAGCAGCAGCGCCAGCACCAGGCCCCAGCGCTCGAGCAGCACGTGCCAGTCGAGCATCATGCCGACGGTGATGAAGAACAGGCCGAGCAGCACGTCGTGGAACGGCCGAATGTCGGTCTCCACCTGGTGCTTGAATTCGGTCTCCGACACCAGCATGCCGGCGATGAACGCACCGAGCGCCAGGCTCAGCCCGGCCCATTCGGTGAGCCAAGCAAGGCCGAGTGCGATCAGCAGCAGGTTGAGCATGAACAGCTCCTCGCTGCGGCGCCGCGCGACGAGCGTGAGCCACCAGCGCATCACCTTCTGCCCGCCGACCAGCAGCAGCGTGACCAGCACCGCGGCCTTGGCCGTCGCGATGCCCACCTCGATCAGCAGCCGCTCGGGCGACGACCCCAGGGCCGGAATCAGCACCAACAGCGGCACCACCGCCAGGTCCTGGAACAGCAGGATGCCCATGACGCGCTTGCCGTGCTCGCTTTCCAGCTCCAGCCGCTCGGCCATCAGCTTGACCACGATGGCGGTGCTGCTCATCGCCAGCGCGCCGGACAAGGCGACCGCCGCCTGCCAGCTCATCTGCCAGTAGGCCGGCAGCAGGTACGCGACCAGCAGCGCACCGGCCGTCGCGACCGCCATCGTCAGCAGCACCTGCGCGAGCCCCAGGCCGAACACGTGCCGGCGCATCGCGCGCAGCTTGGGCAGGCTGAATTCCAGCCCGATCACGAACATCAGGAACACCACGCCGAATTCGCCGAGATGGCGCACGCCTTCGGAGTTCTGCGCCAGCGCCAGCGCGTGCGGGCCGATCAGCACGCCGGCGATCAGATAGCCCAGCATCGGCGGCAGCCGCAGGCTGCGGCAGGCGACCACGCCCAGCACGGCTGCGAGCAGGTAGAGCAGCGTCAATTCGAGCGAGGACATGGCGGCATGCTAGCAAGCACGGTGCCGCGCCAGCCCGTGCCCCGGGCCGGCGCACGGAAACGGGGCGGCCGATAAAATCCACCGATGACCGCATCGCTGCCTTCCTCCGCCGGTTTCGACGCCGCCGCGGCCCTGCGCCTGGCGCACGAGACGCTCGACATCGAGGCCGCCGCGGTGACCGGCCTGAAGGCCCGGCTCGGCGACGGCTTCGCCGAGGCGGTGCGCGCCATCCTGGCCTGCCGCGGCCGGGTGGTGGTGATGGGCATGGGCAAGAGCGGCCACATCGGCCGCAAGATCGCCGCGACGCTCGCCTCCACTGGAACGCCCGCGATGTTCGTGCACCCGGCCGAGGCGAGCCACGGCGACCTCGGCATGATCACCGCCGACGACGTGGTGCTCGGCATCTCCAACAGCGGCGAAGTCTCCGAGCTGGCCGCCATCCTGCCGGTGGTGCGCCGGCTGGGTGCGCCGCTGATCGCGATGACCGGCGGCGCGCGCTCCACCCTGGCCCGCCATGCCGACATCGTGCTTGACAGCGGCGTCGAGAAGGAAGCCTGCCCCCACAACCTGGCGCCTACGGCCAGCACCACCGCCCAGGTCGCACTGGGCGACGCGCTGGCGGTCGCCCTGCTCGACGCGCGCGGCTTCCGGCCCGAGGACTTCGCCCGGTCGCATCCCGGCGGCGCGCTCGGCCGCAAGCTGCTGACGCATGTCGCCGACGTGATGGTCACCGGCGACGCGCTGCCCGCCGTCGCGCCGGACGCCTCCTTCGCCGTGCTGATGCGCGAGATGAGCGCCAAGGGCCTCGGCGCCGCCGCGGTGGTCGGGCCGGAGCAGCGCCTGCTCGGCATCTTCACCGACGGCGACCTGCGCCGGCTGGTCGAGACCGGCGCCGACCTGCGCGCCCTGACCGCCCGCGACGTGATGCACGCCGCGCCGCGCACCATCGCCCCGACGGCGCTCGCCGCCGACGCGGCCGAGCGCATGGAGCAGCACCGCATCACCAGCCTGCTGGTGGCCGACGCGGACGGCCGGCTGGTCGGCCTGGTGCACATCGGCGAACTGATGCGGGCGAAGGTCGTCTGATGGATACGCTGCCGCCCCTCGCCCCGGTGCTGCGCTGGGAACCCGAACTGCTGCTGCGCGCCCAGGACGTGCGCGTGGCGTTCTTCGACGTCGACGGCGTGCTGACCGACGGCGGCCTGTACTTCGCCGAATACCCGGAAGACGACCCGCGGGTCGGCGGCGAACAGATCAAGCGCTTCAACACGCTGGACGGCCACGGGCTCAAGCTGCTGCAGCGCGCGGGCATCCTGCCCGCGATCGTCACCGGCCGCGATTCGCGTCCGCTGCGCGCGCGCTTGAGCGCACTGGGCATCGTGCATGCGCATTTCGGCACCGAGGACAAGCGGCCGGCCGCCGAAGCCACGCTGGCCGCGCTCGGCCTGGGCTGGCACCAGGCCGCGGCCATGGGCGACGACTGGCCCGACCTGCCGCTGATGCGCCGCGCCGCCTTCGCCTGCGCCGCGCCCGGCGCGCACGGCGAGGTGCTGGCCGTGGCGCACCATGTGACGCGGACGCAGGCCGGCCACGGCGCGGTGCGCGAATGCTGCGACCTGCTGCTCGCCGCCTCCGGCCGCTACGACGATCTGCTGCAGGCCTACGCCGGATGAGCGCCGCCCTGCGTGCTGATCGCCGGGGCCGGTGCGCGCCCGCCCGCCGTGTCGCTAGAAGGGCGACGCGATGAGTGCCGTCCTGCCCGCCCGCCGTGGCCCGGTCGCCCTGCTGCGCGACGGCGTCGACCGGCTGTCGATCTACCTGCCGATCCTGCTGATGGCGCTGTTCGCGCTCGGCAGCTATTGGCTGGTGCGCAGCACCCCCGCCCCGAGCGCCCCCGAGGTGGTGCGGCCGGAGCGCCACGAGCCGGACTATTTCATGCGCGACTTCGCGCTGCGCACCTTCGACGCGAACGGCAAGCTGCAGCGCGAGATCTTCGGCACCGAAGGCCGGCACTATCCCGACACCGACACGCTGGAGATCGACAAGCCGCGCATCCGGGCGATCAGCGCCACCGGCGCCCTGACCGTCGCGACCGCCGAACGCGCCCTGAGCAACGGCGACGGCTCCGAGGTGCAGCTGTTCGGCAACGCCATCGTGACCCGCGAGCCGATGACCGGCAAGGGCGGCCAGGTCACGCCGCGCATGCAGTTCCGCAGCGAATTCCTGCACGCCTACACCAATACCGAGCGGGTGAAATCGCACCTGCCGGTGACGTTGACCCGCGGCAACGACCAGTTCACCGCCAACCAGATGGACTACGACAACCTCGACCAGGTGATGCAACTGCGCGGCCGGGTCCGCGGCATGCTGATGCCGCGCCAGGGGGCGGCGCGATGAGCGGGGTCGTGCCAGTGGCCACCCACGACCCGCGTCCGCTGGTGTTCATCACTGGCGCATCGAGCGGCATCGGCCAGGCGCTGGCGGCGCGCTTCCACCGCGCCGGCTGGCGGCTGGCACTGGCCGCACGCCGCACCGCCGAGATCGAATCCTGGGCCCGCGCAAGCAGGCTGGGCGCCGACAGCTATGCCATCTATAGCGCCGACGTGACCGATATCGCCAGCATCGTGGCGGCGGGCGAGGCCTGCATCGCCCGCCAGGGACTGCCCGACGCGGTCATCGCCAATGCCGGCATCAGCATCGGCATGGACACCGCCGACCGCGGCGACCTCGATGTGCTGGCGCAGACCTTCGCCACCAACAACATCGGCATGGCGGCCACCTTCCATCCGTTCGTGGCGGGCATGGTCGCGCGGGGCAGCGGCCGGCTGGTCGGGATCGGCAGCGTCGCCGGCATCCGCGGGCTGCCCGGCCATGGCGCCTACTGCGCGAGCAAGGCCGGCGCGATCGCCTACTGCGAAAGCCTGCGCGGCGAGCTGCGGCCGCACGGCGTGCAGGTGGTGACGCTCTGCCCGGGCTACATCGACACGCCGCTCACCCGCCAGAACCGCTACGGCATGCCCTTCCTGATGGCGCCGGACGCCTTCGCGGACAAGGCATTTGCGGCGATCGAGGCTGGCGTGTCCTACCGCGTCATTCCGTGGCAGATGGGCGTGGTGGCGAAACTGCTGCGCCTGTTGCCCAACCCGCTGTTCGACCGACTGCTGACAGGCCGCGCGCGCAAACCGCGCCGGCCGGGGGCTTCGACGCCCTCTTCCTGAAACGCCGTGCCCATCGGCACCGCGCACGATAGGTCGACAGCCGGCGAACGCCCACAAAAAAGGCCCCGCAGGGCCTTTTTTGCTGAAGGGGTCAGGATGGCTCAGTAACCGCCGTTGCCGTAGCCGCCACCACCGCCGCCGCCATAACCACCCCCGCCGCCGCTGCGGCCACCACCGCCACCGCCGCGCGGGCCGGAACCGTAGGGGCTGCGGAAACCACCGTCACCGCCGCCACCTCCGCCGCCACGTCCACCGTAGCCACCACCACCACCGCCGCCGCCGTAACCACCACCGCCGCTGCGGCCGCCACCACCACCGTAGCCACCACCGCCGCCGCCGCCGTAACCACCGCCGCCGTAACCGCCACCGCCACCGCCGTAGCCGCCGGAGCGGGGCGGACGTGCCTCCATCGGACGCGCTTCGTTTACGACCACGGCCCGGCCGCCGAGCGGCTGGCCGTTCATGCCGTTGATGGCGGACTGGGCTTCCTCGTCGCTGCCCATCTCGACGAAGCCGAATCCCTTGGACCGGCCGGTGTCGCGTTCCATCATGACCTTGGCGCTGGTCACGGCGCCGAACTGGCTGAAGGCCTGTTCGAGGTCGCCGTCGCGGACGGAGTACGGCAGATTGCCGACGTAGAGCTTGTTACCCATTGCAGGGAAATCCTCAAAAAATCACGGACACAAAGACGACGGAATCCCGAAAACGCAATCAGCACCGGCCAAGCGCCACCGACGGATCACCGCGAAACGGCACGCCCGGACGGGCATGTCGCCGCATTATGTTCCACGGGTTTTGAGAAAAAGCAAGTGTTTATTCGGCGTTACATACAGAGCAGAAAAGCCATGATAAAAGGGCCCGAAGGCCCTTTTATCGTAGTCGGCGTGCGACCGGCTCAGTAACCGCCGCGGCCACCGCCGTAGCCGCCACCGCCGCCGCCGTAACCGCCGCCGCCACCGTAGCCGCCTCCACCGCTGCGGCCGCCGCCGTAGCCGCCGCCGCCGCCGCCGCCGTAACCACCGCCGCCGCCGCCGTAGCCGCCGCCACCGCTACGGGGAGGACGCGGCTCCATCGGACGGGCTTCGTTCACGACCAGGTTGCGGCCGCCGAAAGAGGCGCCATTGGTGCCTTCGATGGCGGTCTGCGCTTCCGCATCGCTGCCCATCTCGACAAAGCCGAAGCCCTTGGAACGGCCGGTGTCACGCTCCATCATGACCTTGGCGCTGGAGACCGAGCCGAACTGGCTGAACGTCTGCTGCAGGTCTTCGTCGCGGAAGGAATAGGGCAGGTTGCCCACGTAAAGTTTGTTGCCCATCGAAGGACTCCTCAGAAAAAAACACCACGCGATGGAGTCCGGGCCACGCTACCAGCAAACCAGTGACGACTTCAGAGACGCGAAACTGACCAAACACCGCAAATCCGCCTGCACTAGGAGCGCAGGCGCGCGGTCATTATGCGCGAGATCGGTGTTTGTCCACGACGAATTGACGCTCGCGCACTACGGACTTACACCCGGTCGTCCGCTCGTCGGACGTCACCAGTTCGCTTCGCGCTCGGGCGTCGCACTGATCCGGTGTACCGACAGGTCGGCGCCGTCGAACTCTTCCTCGGGGCTGAGCCGCAGGCCGACCAGCAGCTTGAGCAGACCGTAGACGACCGCGCCGCCCAGCAGTGCCCACGCCACGCCGAGCACAGTGCCGATCAGCTGCGCGCTCAGGCTGACACCGCCCAGTCCGCCCAGCGCCTGCTGGCCGAAGATGCCGGCTGCCACGCCGCCCCAGGCGCCGCAGATGCCGTGCAGCGGCCATACGCCCAGCACGTCGTCGATCTTCCAGCGGTTCTGGGTGAGCGTGAACAGCACGACGAACAGCGTACCCGCGATCGCGCCGACCACCAGCGCGCCCAGCGGATGCATCAGGTCCGAGCCGGCGCAGACCGCCACCAGGCCGGCCAGCGGGCCGTTGTGCACGAAGCCCGGGTCGTTGCGGCCGCAGGCCAGCGCCGCCAGGGTGCCGCCGACCATCGCCATCAGCGAATTGACCGCCACCAGCCCCGAGATCTTGTCGATGGTCTGCGCGCTCATCACGTTGAAGCCGAACCAGCCGACCGTCAGGATCCACGCGCCGAGCGCCAGGAACGGGATGTTCGACGGCGGATGGGCGCTCATCGCGCCGTCCTTGCGGTAGCGGTTGCTGCGCGCCCCCAGCAGCAGCACCGCCGGCAGCGCCAGCCAGCCGCCCATCGCATGGACCACCACCGAGCCGGCGAAGTCGTGGAAATCGGCGCCGGTGACGCGTGCGATCCAGTCCTGCACGCCGAAGTGGCGGTTCCAGGCGATGCCCTCGAAGAAGGGATAGACGAAGCCGACGATCGCCGCCGTGGCCACCAGCTGCGGCCAGAAGCGCGCCCGCTCGGCGATGCCGCCGGAGATGATGGCCGGGATGGCGGCGGCGAAGGTCAGCAGGAAGAAGAACTTCACCAGCTCGTAGCCGTTCTTCGCGGCGAGCGTTTCCGCGCCGACGAAGAAGTGCGTGCCGTAGGCGACGCCATAGCCGACCGCGAAATACACGACGGTCGAGACGCTGAAGTCCACCAAGATCTTCACCAGCGCATTGACCTGGTTCTTCTTGCGGACGGTGCCGAGTTCCAGGAATGCGAAGCCCGCGTGCATCGCCAGCACCATGATGCCGCCGAGGAGGATGAAAAGTGCGTCCACGCCCTGTTTGAGTGCGTCCATGAAAATTATGACCTGTTTTGGTGCCTTGAAGGAAGAGCCTCCGCTGCAGAGAAGTGCATCGATGCGCGGTCGGCACCAAGACATAGCAATAACTGCGCCAATAGCGTGCAGTTTGTGCAAAACGGTGCAGATGCGGTTTTCAAAGGACGCGGCGTATACTCGTCCGACGCGCCGATTTGCTCCAGCTTGCGGGCGCTTAACAAGTTCAGCTAAAGACGGACCGCAGCGCGCCTGATCTCCAGCACAGCCCGGCCTCGTTTTCAGCGTCGCCGGGTTTTTTGTTGCCGCCATGCCGCTCATTGCCGTTTCCCAGTCGATGCATTTCGCCGAGGCGCTGCCGCTGCAGAGCGGCGCCTCGATCGCCGGCTACACGCTGGCCTACGAGACCTACGGCACGCTCGACGCGCAGCGGTCCAACGCGGTGCTCGTGTGCCATGCGCTCAACGCCTCGCACCATGTGGCAGGCGTCTACGACGGCCAGCCGCGCTCCGAAGGCTGGTGGGACTCGATGGTCGGGCCGGGCAAGCCGGTGGACACCGACCGGTTCTTCGTGATCGGCATCAACAACCTCGGTTCCTGCTTCGGCTCCACCGGACCGGCGCAGACCAACCCCGCCACCGGCAAGGCCTGGGGCGCGGATTTCCCGGTGGTCACGGTCGAGGACTGGGTGGACGCCCAGGCCCGTCTGCTGGACGCCCTCGGCATCCGCACGCTGGCCGCGGTGCTCGGCGGCAGCCTGGGCGGCATGCAGGCGCTGTCGTGGACGCTGCAGTATCCCGACCGGGTGCGGCATGCGGTGGTGGTCGCGAGCGCGCCCAACCTGAATGCCGAGAACATCGCCTTCAACGAGGTGGCGCGCCGCGCGATCGTGACCGATCCCGACTTCCACGGCGGCCACTTCTACGAATTCAACACGGTGCCCAAGCGCGGCCTGCGCATCGCCCGGATGATCGGCCACATCACCTACCTGAGCGACGACGTGATGAACGAGAAGTTCGGCCGCCAGCTGCGCGCGACCGACCGGGCCGAGGCGGCCTACCGCTACACCACGCAGGACGTCGAGTTCCAGATCGAGAGCTACCTGCGCTACCAGGGCGACAAGTTCAGCGAGTATTTCGACGCCAACACCTATCTGCTGATCACCCGGGCGCTCGACTACTTCGACCCGGCGCGGCTCTACGGCGGCAGCCTGGCGCGCGCCTTCGCCCGCTGCACCGCGAAGTTCCTGCTGGTCAGCTTCACCACCGACTGGCGGTTCGCTCCGGCGCGCAGCCGCGAGATGGTGCGTGCGCTGCTCGACAACCGGCGCGACGTGAGCTACGCCGAGATCGACGCGCCGCACGGCCACGACGCCTTCCTACTGGAAGACCCACGCTACCTGGCGGTGGTACGCAGCTATTTCGGCCGCATCCCGCTCGGCGCGGAGGTGGCCGCATGAACGCCGCCCTGTCGCCCCGAGACGTCCGCACCGCAGGGCGCAGCACGGAGGTTCTTCCATGAGCGATTCGGTCACCCAGCGCCTGATCTCGCAGCTGGTGCCGCGCGGCGCGCGCGTGCTCGACCTCGGCTGCGGCGACGGCGCGATGCTCGACCTGCTGGCGCGCGAGCGCGGCTGCACCGGTTACGGCATCGAGCTGGCCGATGCCAACGTGCTGGCCTGCGTGCAGCGCGGTGTCAACGTGATCCAGCGCAACCTCGAGGACGGGCTCGACCTGTTCGACGACCACAGCTTCGACGTCGTGCTGCAGCTCGACACCCTGCAGCACCTGCGCAATGCCGAAACCATGCTGCGCGAGACCGCACGGGTCGGCCGCTTCGGCATCGTCGCGTTCCCCAACTTCGCGCACTGGCCGAACCGGCTGAGCGTGCTGCAGGGCCACATGCCGGTCACCCGGCGGCTGCCCTACCAGTGGTACGACACGCCCAACATCCGGGTCGGCACCTTCCGCGACTTCGCGGCGCTCGCGCAGAAGAACGACCTGCGGGTGCTCGACGCCTTCGGCCTGCAGAACGGCCGCGAAGTGCGCGTCTGGCCCAACCTGCGCGCCGCGACCGCCGTGTTCAAGCTGGAGCGGACGCCGCAGCCGTAAGCGCCGACGCCTTCAGCACGACCACCATGGCCCTCGCCCCGTTTGCATCGCTCGTCCCCGGCGCCCGGCTGTCGGACCGGGTGGCCGACGCGCTGGAGGCCGAGCTGCGCGGCGGCCGCATCGCCGCCGGCGACCGGCTGCCGACCGAAGCCGCACTCGCCACCCAGTTCGGCGTGAGCCGCACCGTAGTGCGGGAAGCGGTGTCGCGGCTCAAGTCGGTCGGGCTGGTCGAATCGCGCCAGGGCAGCGGTGTGTACGCCCGCGCCGCCGGCTTCTCGCCGCTCAACTTCGATGCGCGCCACGCCGGCTCCCGGGCGGCGGTGGTACAGATCGTCGAGGTGCGCCGCGCACTCGAATCCGAGGTTGCGGCGCTTGCCGCCGAGCGCCGCGACGCGGCCGACCTGCAGGCGATCCGCGGCTGCATCGACGCGCTGGACGCCGCCGTGGCGGCCGGTGGCGACGGCGTGGACGAGGACGTGCGCTTCCACCGTGCGATCGCCGACGCCGCCCGCAACCCCTTCCTGATGGGCACGCTGGACTACCTCGGCCAGTTCCTGCACGGTGCCACCCGGGTCACCCGGGCCAACGAGGCACGGCGGCTGGATTTCGCGCAGGCGGTGAGCGCCGAACATGCCCGCATCGTCGACGCGATCGCGGCCGGCGACCCGGCGGCTGCACGTCAGGCCGCCGCCGACCACATGCACAACGCGATCCACCGTATCGAGCAGGCCGATCCGGCGTTCTGGACGCAGCAGGGCGAGGCGCTGGCGCGTGCACTGACGGTCGCCCCTCCGACCTGAGACGGTCGAGACGGCCTGGGAGAAACCCTTGCCTGGGGTCACACACTAATTTGTATGATGACCATATGAATCTGCCGCACTGCTCTCTTTCGCGCCGTGGTCTGCTCGCCGCAGGTACGGCCCTGATCGCCGGCCCAGTCCTGGCGCAGGCACCGGCCTGGCCCGTCCGCCCGATCCGGCTGGTGGTGCCCTTCCCGCCCGGCGGTTTGATCGACACGATGGGCCGGCTGATCGGCACCCGGCTGGCGCAGGAGCTCGGCCAGCCGGTCGTGGTGGACAACAAGCCCGGCGCCGGCGGCAACCTCGGCGCGGCCGAGGCGGCGCGTGCCGCGCCGGACGGGTACACGCTGCTCATGGCCTCGCCCGCGCTGACGATCAGCCCGGCGGTCTACCGCAACCTGCCCTACCAGCCCGCGCAGCTGGCGCCGGTGGCACTGCTCGGCCGGGTGCCCAACGTGCTGCTGGTGAACCCGGTGAGCGGCCTCCAGCGGGTGCAGGACATCGTCGCCCGCGCCAAGGCGGCGCCCGGCAAGCTCAACTACGCCTCCAACGGCAACGGTACCTCGCTGCACCTGAGCGCGGAACTGTTCAAGTCGCGCACCGGCATCTTCGTCACGCACGTGCCCTACCGCGGCGCGGCGGCGGCGATCACCGCGCTGCTGTCCAGCGAGGTGGACTTCATGTTCGACAACCTGCCCTCGGCGATCGGCCAGATCCAGTCGGGACGGCTGCGGGCGCTGGCGGTCACGACGCCCGAGCGCAGCCCGGCGCTGCCATCGGTGCCCACGCTGGCGGAGTCCGGCGTGGCCGGCTTCGACGTGAGCGCCTGGTTCGGCATGGCCGCACCCGCCGGCCTGCCGCCCGCGGTGACGGCGCGGCTCGGCGAGGTGCTGCAGCGCATCGTGCGTCTGCCCGAGGTCGCGGCCGCGATGCAGCGCCAGGGCGCCGAGCCCGCCTTCCTCGACGAGCGCGCCACCGCCCGCTTCCTGGCCGCCGACGCGGCGCAGTGGAAGCAGGTGGCGGCCTACGCCAAGATCGCGCTCGACTGAGCCGGCGACCGCGCCCGTCCCCTGACTGTTTCTTCGACTCCACCGGAATCCTCTCGCATGCCTTCCACCATCGGACTGATCGGCCTCGGGGCCATGGGCCGCGGCATGGCGCAGTCGCTGCGCCGCGCCGGCTTCGACCTCGCCGTCTACGACATCCGCACCGAGGCCGCCGAGGCCTTCGCGCAAGACGGCGGCACCGCCTGCGCCACGCTCGCCGACCTGGGCGCCCGCTGCGACGTGATCGTCTCGGTGGTGGTGAACGCCGCGCAGACCGAGGCGGTGCTGTTCGGCAACGACGGCACCCCCGGCTGCGCCGCGAGCATGCAGCCGGGCAGCGTGTTCGTGATGTGCTCCACGGTCGACCCGAACTGGTCGATTGCGCTGGAGGCGCGCCTCGCCGCGATGGACATCCTGTACCTCGACGCGCCGATCTCCGGCGGCGCCGCCAAGGCGGCCAGCGGCGAGATGACGATGATGACCGCCGGCAGCCCCGCCGCCTACGCCAAGGCCGGCGCCGCGCTCGACGCGATGGCCGGCAAGGTCTACCGGCTCGGCGATGCTGCCGGCCCCGGCAGCAAGGTGAAGATCATCAACCAGCTGCTCGCGGGCGTGCACATCGCCGCGGCCGCCGAGGCGATGGCGCTCGGCCTGCGCGAAGGCGTGGACCCGGCGGGTCTGTACGAGGTCATCACCCACAGCGCGGGCAACAGCTGGATGTTCGAGAACCGCATGGCCCATGTGCTGGCGGCCGACTACACGCCGCTGTCGGCGGTCGACATCTTCGTGAAGGACCTGGGCCTCGTGCTCGACCTGGCGCGGGCCAGCAAATTCCCGCTGCCGCTGTCCTCCACCGCGCACCAGATGTTCATGCAGGCCTCGACCGCCGGCTTCGCGAAGGAAGACGACAGCGCGGTGATCAAGATCTTTCCGGGTATCGAGCTGCCGCGGAAAGCCTGAAGATCGCAGGCATGGCACTGAACATCCTCATCACCGGCGGCTGCGGCTTTCTCGGCGCACGGCTCGCCCGCACCCTGCTCGCGCAGGGCTCCCTGTCCCTGGCCGGCGCCGATGCGCAGCCGATCGGCCGCATCGTGCTGGCCGACCGCGCGCCGCCGCCGGACGACCTGCAGGCCGACGCGCGCATCGCCTTCGTCGGCGGCGACCTGCCGGCGCTGCTCGCGGCGGGGCAGCTGCCGGTCGCCGGCGTGCAGCTGGTCTACCACCTGGCGGCGGCCGTCAGCGGCGAATGCGAGGCGGACTTCGACCTCGGCATGCGCAGCAATCTCGACGCGACCCGCGGCCTGCTGGAGGCCTGCCGCGCCGCCGGCCACGCGCCGGTGTTCGTGTTCTCCAGCTCGGTCGCGGTGTTCGGCGACACGCCCGAGCAGCCGCTGCCCGCGGTGATCGAGGACACCACCCTGCCGACGCCGCAGAACAGCTACGGCATCCAGAAGTTCGTCGGCGAGCAGCTGGTCGCGGACTTCGGCCGCAAGGGCTTCGTGCAGGCGCGCAACGTGCGGCTGATGACCGTCTCGGTGCGGCCGGGCCGGCCCAACGGTGCCGCCTCGGGCTTCCTGAGCGGCATGCTGCGCGAGCCGCTGGCCGGCGAGCGGGCGGTCTGCCCGGTGCCGCCCGACACCGCGGTCGCGCTGGCCTCGCCGGCGCGCACCGTCGAGGGCCTGATCCGCGCGGCGACCGCATCGCGCGCCGCATGGGGCGCCCGCACCGCCGTCAACCTGCCGTCGCTCACCACCACCGTGCGCGAGATGGCCGCGGCCCTCGAACGCGTCGCCGGCCCCGCGGCCACGGCGCTGATCGACTGGCGGCCCGACCCGCAGGTCGAACGCATCATCGCCAGCTGGCCGAGCCGCTTCCGGCCGGCCCGGGCCGAGGCACTCGGCCTGCGCGCCGATGCGAGCTTCGAGGCGATCCTGCGCGACTACGTGCAGGAGAACCCCGGCGCGGTGCGCCTGGCCATCCGCGACTGACCGGCCCCGTGTGGCCGGTGGTCGCCGCAGCGCCGCCGCCCGCGACCCGCCCCTCCTTTTCCCCGGACCTTCCCGCCATGACCCAGACGATCCTGCTCGGCTGCATCGCCGACGACTTCACCGGCGCCACCGACCTCGCCAACAACCTGGTGCGCGCCGGCATGCGCGTGGTGCAGACCATCGGCGTGCCGGCCCTGCCGCTCGACGTCGACGTGGACGCGGTGGTGGTCGCGCTCAAGTCGCGCACCATCGCGCCGGCCGACGCGGTGGCGCAGTCGCTCGATGCGCTGCGCTGGCTGCAGGCGCAGGGCGCGCGGCAGATCTACTTCAAGTACTGCTCCACCTTCGACAGCACGCCGCAGGGCAACATCGGCCCGGTGACCGACGCGCTGATGGACGCGCTGGATGCGCCCTTCACCATCGCCACGCCGGCCTTTCCGGACAACAAGCGCACCGTGTTCAAGGGCTACCTGTTCGCGGGCGACGTGCTGCTCAACGAGAGCGGCATGCAGCACCATCCGCTCACGCCCATGACCGATGCCAACCTGGTCCGGGTGCTGCAGGCGCAGACCGCGCGCACCGTCGGGCTGATCGACCATACGGTGGTGGCGCAGGGCGCCGACGCGGTGCGTGTGCGCATTGCGGCGCTGCAGGCCGAGGGCGTGGCGATCGCGGTGGTCGACGCGGTCACCAACGACGACCTGCTGCGCATGGGCCCGGCCTTTGCCGACCTGCCGCTGCTGACCGCGGGCTCGGGCGTGGCGATCGCGCTGCCGGCCAACTTCGGCATCGCGCCGTCGGCGGCCGCCGCCGCGCTGCCGCCGGCCACCGGGCTGCGGGCGATCGTCTCGGGCAGCTGCTCGGTCGCGACCAACCGGCAGGTGATGGACTTCGTCGGCCAAGGCGGCGCGGCGCTGGCGATCGACCCGCTGCAGATCGCCGCGGGCGTGGACGTGGCCGGCATGGCGCTCGCCTGGGCCGAGGGCCGGATCGCTGACGGATCGGTGCTGGTCTATTCGACGGCCGAGCCGTCGGCGGTGAAGTCGATCCAGGGCCGCCTGGGCGTGGAAGAGGCCGGCGCGATGGTCGAGCGCGCGATCGCCGCCATCGCGCGCGGGCTGGTCGAGCGCGGTGTGCGCCAGCTGATCGTCGCCGGCGGCGAGACCTCGGGCGCCTGCGTGCAGGCGCTCGGCATCGAGCAGATGCAGATCGGCGGCCAGATCGACCCCGGCGTGCCGTGGTGCCATGCCCGCACCGACGTGGACGGCGGCGCGGCGCTGCATATCGCGCTGAAGTCGGGCAACTTCGGCACCGACGACTTCTTCACCAAGGCCTTCACGGCACTTCAGGCATGAGCGGTTCCGACAGCGCGGCCCTGCGCGAGGAGATCTGCCGCGTCGGCCAGAGCCTGTTCGCGCGCGGCTACGTGCACGCCACCGCCGGCAACATCAGCGTGCGGCTCGACGACGGCGGCTTCCTGATCACGCCGACCGACGCCTGCCTGGGCTTCCTCGACCCGGCCCGCCTCGCGCAGGTCGATGCCGGCGGCCGCCAGGTGGCGGGCGACCGCGCGAGCAAGACGCTGGCGCTGCACCGCCGCATCTACGACAGCGCCACCCGTTTCGACGCGCAGACGCGCTGCGTGATCCACACCCACAGCACGCACTGCGTGGCGCTGACGCTGCAGGCCCCAAGCGCTCCCGGCGACGACCGCGAACTGCTGCCGGCGCTCACGCCCTATTTCGTGATGAAGGTGGGCCATGTGCCGGTCATCCCCTACCACCGGCCGGGCGCGTCCGAGGCCGCCGAGCAGGTGGCCGCGACCATCGTGCGCTACGGCGAACGCGGCACACCGATCCACGCGGTGATGCTGGAGCGGCTCGGCCCCAACGTGTGGCACGACACGCCCGCCGCGGCGATGGCGACGCTGGAGGAGCTGGAGGAGACCGCGCGGCTCCACTACCTCGACGGCGGCCGCGCCGCGCCGCTCGGCGCCGACCGGATCGACGAACTGCGCACCACCTTCGGCGCGCGCTGGTAGCTCTTCCCCTTTTTCTTCCGACACATCCGCCCATGCCCCGCTTCGCCGCCAATCTTTCCTTCCTGTACCAGGAACTCGATTTCCTCGACCGTTTCGAGGCCGCCGCGCGCGACGGCTTCGGCGCGGTCGAATACCTCGCGCCGTACCCGTTCCCGGCCGCCGAGATCGCCGCGCGGCTGCAAGCCCACGGGCTGCGGCAGGCGCTGTTCAACGCACCGCCGAGCGGCGGCGACGCCGAGGCGGTCGCCACCGCCTGGAACCGCGCCGAGCGCGGCATCGCGGCCCTGCCAGGGCGCGAGGCGGAATTCCGCGAGGGCTTCGCGCATGCGCTGGCCTATGCGGATGCGCTCGACTGTGCGCAGATCCACGTGATGGCCGGCCTGGTGCCGGCGGGCACCGATCCTGCGGCACTGCGCGCCACCTACGTCGCCAACCTGCGCTGGGCCGCGACCCAGGCGCAGAAGGCCGGCCGGCAGGTACTGATCGAGCCGATCAACACCCGCGACATGCCGGGCTACCTGCTCAACCGCCAGGACGACGCGCATGCGGTGCTGCAGGCGGTCGGCGCGCCCAACCTGCAGGTGCAGATGGACCTGTACCACTGCCAGATTGTCGAGGGCGACCTGGCCGCGAAGCTGCGCACCTGGCTGCCGACCGGCCGCGTCGCGCATCTGCAGATCGCGGGCGTGCCGGCGCGCCACGAGCCGGACACGGGGGAGATCCACTACCCGTTCCTGTTCCGGCTGATCGACGAACTGGGCTTCGACGGCTGGATCGGCTGCGAGTACAAGCCGGTACGGGGGGCGGTGCCGAACGGGACAAGCGACGGGCTGGGATGGATGCGGGCGGCGCTGGGGGGGTTAGGCGGCAGGTTTTTAGGGGCAACTGCTGTTGCCTCGCTTTGGAAGGCGCCTGTCTTATTCGCAGAAGCTGCTGGGTGGGGAGTGCTTGCGTGAAGGGGTGTGCGCGGGGACGCCGGGCAGGCGGATAGCTCCGTGTCCCCGGAAACGCCTGCGGCGTTTCCTCCTCCTTGACCTACGCTATCCGCCTGCCCGGCATCTCCGTCGAGCCGAGCGTGGGCGCAGAGAGGCCTGCTGTTCCGCGGTCACTCGTTCGTAGCGAATGGCTGCGTTTGTAGCGCTTCACCTGCACAGACACAGTTCTTCGGCAAAAAATCGAGGCAGGTAAAAGACGTCGATGCGGCGCCTTATTCGCGCGCAATCTAGAGCTATGCGGGCGCGAGATGGCTTGGCATCATGAACCGCGCAGAACCGTCGTTGATACGATGATCGGGCGACCGCTTTCGGCCTAAAGCGGACGTTTTGCTTGCGTAAGCTCCTACATGTCGCGCGTTGCTTGCGCCGCTGCCGACTTCATCGGATACGACCCCATTGAAAGTGCTCGCTACCCTACTTTTCGCCGGACAGATTGCAGCGGATAGCAGGCTTTAGATCTGTGCTCCGACGACAAGTTGGCATTCAGGTAATGACCGACACCACCTTGATACGGACGTATGTGTGCAGTTTCACGACCGACAAAGTTTTTTGTAGCTCCTAAGTGATCTCTCACGACCCTTGTGTGTCATTGATCTTGTCAAATCTGGAGCAACAGAAGCTTTTTGCTGACAAAACGACTTCTTGCGCGATGGTCGGTATGCTCATAGATATGCGCCACTGTGCTTCCACACTTGTTTTAGCTGGCCTACTCTTCATGTCACTAGAAGCGTCGGCAGCAACGCGTCAAGAGATCGACAGCCCGACCCTCAGCAAGATCCAACAGTCCAACGTTGTGGCCATCGGCTACCGCGAGGGTTCACCGCCGTTTTCATATCTCGACGACCGTCAGCGTCCGATCGGTTATTCGATCGACATATGCATGCATGTGGTCGATGCGATCAAAACCCGGCTGCAGCTCAACAGAATAGATGTGCGCATGGTCCCCGCCACGCCGGCTAGCCGTATCGCGCTGGTTCGCAATGGCACGATCGACTTGGAATGCGGTGTGTCGACGAACACAGCAGAACGTCAGAAGCAGGTTTCATTCACCGTCACAACTTTCGTGACGAGTGGCAAGCTGCTTTGGAAAAAGTCCTCTGGCTTCTCTACGGCGATGGACCTACGGGGACGCACTGTCGTCTCTACTGTCGGTACGACCAATATCCAGCAGCTGGCTTCCTTCAATGCACGCAACGGCCTAGACATTCGCATTTTGGCTGCAAGCGATGATTCGCGAGCTTTTCGACTGGTCCAATCCAGCCGGGCTGCTGCCTATGCCATGGACGAGGTCTTGCTGCGCAGTACGGTTGCCGACGCGCCGGACGGGAACGACTACGTCATATCGGAAGACACTCTTTCGATCGAGCCTTATGCAGTCATGCTGCGCAAAGACGATCCGGGATTCAAGCAGTTGGCCGACGACGCAATCAAAACGCTCTACCGAAGCGGCGAAATTCACAAGATATACCGTCGCTGGTTCGAGAGTCCTATCCCTCCTCGCGGAGTTATTTTGAACATGCCGATGAGCACCCAATTGGAGCGAGCCATCCGGGCGCCAATCGATTCCGGCGAACCGGCCGACTATCTGACATCTACACCGCCAAAAGCTGAAGGTCCTCAAGGTTCGATGCGGTAGTCATCGAGCACGATGGCGTGACGGGCGATCTTGTCGTAGAAGGTTTTTCGAGCGATTCCCAAGGCCTCGCTCACTTGCACGGGACGGCCACGATGCAGCCGTAGTGCCTGCTCAATCAGTGCCTTCTCGACTTGATCCATCTGCTCCGCGAGACTGCGCACAGAAGCAGTGTCTGCAGCAATGTCGTCTCCTTGAAGACCAAGCACAAACCGCTCAGCCGCATTTCTCAACTCGCGCACGTTGCCTGGCCAATCGTGGGCTACCAGCCTCTGCAACTGGGCTGCGGTGAGCGTAGGCACGTCCCTGCCGTGGCGGGCTGCGGCTTGCAAGGCAAAATGCTCGAAGAGCAGCGGAACATCCTCGCGGCGTTCGCGCAGCGCAGGCAGATGCACCACTGCCACATTGAGGCGGTAATACAGGTCACTGCGGAACTCATGCCCAGTGGGGCCCTTCGGACTCAAGTCGATCTTGCTGGCTGCCACCACACGTACGTCTACCTCGATCTCATCGTTGGATCCCAGGCGCTCGACCTTGCGCTCCTGAAGCACCCGCAGGAGCTTGACTTGGAACGAGGGTGGCATGCTTTCGATTTCGTCGAGCAGCAGGGTGCCACCATCGGCGTATTCGATCTTGCCGATGCGCTTGCGTGCAGCGTGGGTAAAAGCCCCTGCTTCATGGCCGAACAGTTCGCTCTCCAAAAGCGATTCGGGAACCCCACCGCAATTAATGGCCACGAAGTTCCGTGAGCGTCGGGGGCTGAATTGGTGAAGGCAGCGTGCAACCAGTTCTTTGCCGGTTCCTGTCTCCCCAAGCAGCATCACATCTACAGATGCAGGCGCCAGTTGCAGGATTTGCTGGCGCAACACGGACATGCAGGTGCTGCGCCCGAGCAGCATGGACTCAATGCCGTCGCGGCTTCCCAGTTGCTGCCGCAGGTTCTGCACTTCCACCTGCAATGCTCGCTTCTCGATCGCGCGGCGAGCGATGTCTACCAGCCGGTCAGGTGCAAAAGGCTTCTCCAAAAAGTCGTAAGCTCCTGCCCGCATGGCTGATACGGCAAGCATCACATCGCCATGAGCTGTGATGAGGATGACGGGAATGTCTGCGTCCACGGCAACCACGCGCCGCAGGAGTTCCAGACCATCCATGCCGCCCAATCGGATGTCGCTGACCACAATACCTTGCATCCCCGGTCCGATCGACCGCAAAGCAAGCTCGGCGGAGCCAAAAGCCTCCACGGCCAACCCCGCGAGTTCCAGTGTCTGGGTGAGGCTCGTGCGGACCGCCGGGTCGTCTTCCACGAACACGATCTTGAAATCGTCGATCATCTGTTTCTCAAGAAAATGAAAGCTGCGCCGCAGCCGATGCAAGAGCCAGATCGAATGCGAAAGCCGCGCCCACCGGCACGTCGACGGTGCGAAGTTCACCCCCGAATTCCCGCACGATGCTTGCAGAGATCACCAAGCCGAGCCCCAGACCCTCTCCGGCCGGCTTTGTCGTGAAGAACGGTTCGAAAAGGCGACGCTGCAGTTCTTCCGGAATTCCAGGGCCATTGTCAGTCACCGTGATGACCAAGCGACCTGCAGCTTCCTGAGCGCGAATTTCGACGCAGGGTTGCTCGCGACCACGCACGGCATCCATTGCATTCGCCAGTAGATTCACCAGCACTTGCTCCAGTCGGTTCGCGTCGCATCGCACCATCGCTCGCGCGGGCGTGTTGACCCGCAAGTGCACTTTTTCCTCACGCAAGCGCACCTGCATCAAGCTTCGGGCCGCATCGATCGTAGGGTTGAGCGCGATGTCAGCCGGATCTCCTGCGGTCTTACGCGCGAACGACTTCAGCTGCGACGTGATCCGGCCCATGCGTTCGACCATGTCCGAGATGCTGTCAATATTCGCCGTTGCTTCCGCGACCCGGTCACGCTCGAGCAAAAGTCGGGTATTGCTTGTCAAGGCTCTTAGAGCCATGAGCGGCTGACCCAGCTCGTGGGAAATGCCTGTTGACAGCTGACCGAGAATGGCCATCTTGCCTGCCTGAAGCAATTCAGCTGTGCGCAACTGCACGGTGCGTTCCAGTTCCGCATATGCGTACTCCAGCTGTGCGCGAGCGGCCACTTTCTGCGCTGCGACACGTCGTCGCTGAATCAGATACATCAGCAGAACGCTCGAAGAAATGGATAGCGCAACGGCTATCCAAGCCGCGCTTCGCGCGCTGCGAGCGACCTCCGAGGCATCGGACACGAGCATCATGTGCCAGCCATATTTGGGAACCGGCAGCCGGTTGAGTACCGCCAGCCGCTGCCCTGTACCCGGCTTCTTCCAACGGATCAACTGACCCCCGTGGCTCAGCGGGTCTCTGAAGACGACTTCCTCGCCGGAACCGTCAGCGCCCTCAAACACGGCCCCGCGCGGTTGCGCAGACGACGCCGTAGACGTAAGTTTTTGGCCTTTCCAAGCTGCGACGGACGAGATCACCACACGTCCACGTGCATTCACTACGAAAGGCTTTTCGCTCTCTGCAGGAAACGCGAGTCCGGTCCATGTGGCCTCCAGCGGATCCAGGCTGATGCACACCACAGCCCGTCCAACCATCTGGTCAGCGATGGCGACGGATTGAGAAAAACAATGATCGGATGCAACTCCAACATCACCCGGCAGCCAAATGCCTTCGGTCAGGGGCGAAGTGCGAGCGCTATCGCCGTCCTCGCGGGTCGGCGAATCCAGTGACAGTCGCTTGCCAACCAGGGTGCCAGGGCGATACCAGTCACTGCCGGCCAATACAAAGCCGGCGCCGTCGACGACGAAGGCAACCGAGATGCCCGACATTGCTGCGAAACGCGCAAGCTTGCGATTGGCTACAGCCTTCAATGCCTCGTCTTCAGGCTGTGTCAGCGTGGCCAACACATCGCCGTCGATCTGCAGCAGCCGCGGGAGATAGTCATAGCGAGCGAGCTCGTTCTCGAGCACCGATGCATAGAGATCGAGTTGCCGAGCAGCTGCGTCGTCCAGTCGTTCGAATGCCCGCGCTTCAGCCCAACGGTAGGACCAAAAGGCGGCCAGACATGCCAGGGTAATCATTGCGATCCGCAGCAGCGTGAGGCGATTCCGTGCAGTCAGTGCGAAACGGCTTGGGAACATGAAAGAGGGACCGATGTACGCGCGCTACATGCGAAAAGAACGCGATCCTGCGGTATGCGTCTACGGGCCGTCAACCTATCGGACGTTGATTGAAACGCACTGTGCGGTGGACCACACACCACCATAGGCCTGAAGTGTGGAATCCCATACTCATTACCAAGCCTGGTACTACCAGTAGAGAAAAATAACCAATGGCGACAATGCCTTGCAGATGCATGAGCAAATGCTGCATGTCGGCACGCGAGTTGCGAAAGAGCGATTGGTTTGCTCGCTGAGCCAGTCCTGCCGGGACGAGAGCGGGCACCGTTGTCTCTTCATCTGGAGTTCAAATGCTTCGCACCCTTCATCGCCATCGCACTGTCGCTCGGCCTGCGCGCCGTCTGTCTCAAATTGCCAGCGCAACGCTGGTCGCCGTTACCCTCGCTGGCTGCGGCGGCGGCGGTGACGGCGGATCTTCCGTTCCTTCGCCCGGTGTTTCGATCCAGGAAACCGGTTATGCCGGTGGTGTCGTTGCGGTATCGCATCCCCTTGCTGCCAAGGTCGGTCAGGACATGCTGGCCTCCGGCGGAAATGCCGTCGATGCAGCTGTCGCCATGCAGTTCGCTCTCAATGTCGTCGAGCCGCAAAGCTCCGGCATCGGTGGCGGCGGCTTCATGATGGTCTATTCCGCCAAGGACAAAAAGACCACCATCATCGACGGACGTGAACGTGCACCGGCGGCGGCTACTCCGACCATGTTCGGTTCGCTCTCCTTCGAGGACGCCTCCACGACCGGCATCTCCGTTGGGGTTCCGGGCACGTTGCGCCTCGTCGACACCGCCTTGAAGACGTTTGGCACCCGAACGCTGGCACAAGCCATTGCACCCGCGATTCCGCTGGCCGAAAGCGGCTTTGCCGTCACTCCTTCCCTTGCGGCGGACATCGTCAACACGACGGACCGCGGCTTCGCCATCACCAATCTGCAGACCGAAACGGCCGCGATCTTCCGTCCGAACGGTGTGCCGCTGAAGAGCGGCGAGTTGTTGCGTCAGCCCGATCTGGCCAAGACGCTGCAGCTGATCGCCAATCAAGGTCCGGACGTGTTCTACAAGGGTGAGATTGCCAGCGCGATCGTCAATGCCCAGACCCGCTCCACGACCACCGGTGCCGCAGGCGCAAAGCTGACCTCCGGCGCAGGCGGCAAGATGACGGTGGCCGACTTGGCCAACTACACCGTGACCATGCGTGCTCCCTTGAGCGGCAGCTACCGCGGCTACACCGTGCAGGTGACTCCGCCACCGTCGGGCGGCGGCATTACGGTGCTGCAGGAACTCGCCATGCTCGAGCAGTTCCCGCTCGGAGACACCAGCAAGGGTTTCGGTTTCGGTGCGAAGAACACCCTCAACGTGCTGATCGACAGCATGCATCTGGCCTTTAACGATCGCAACTTCTGGACAGGTGATGCCGATTTTGTGTCTGTGCCGATCGCCGGTCTGCTGAACAAGAACTATCTGGCGACTCGGGCTGCATTGGTCAAACAGGACACGGCGCTCAAGGCTGCCGACCTCAAGCCAGGCAATCCGCTGCCCTTCAACGGCGCTTCGGTGCCGATGACCGCGCAAGATCCCAAGGAAGGTTCCAACACCACGCACATGGTGGTGATTGACCGTGAGGGCAACATCGTGACCTGGACGACGACCGTTGAATCGCTGTTCGGCAGCGGTATTACGGTGCCGGGTTACGGTTTCATCCTCAACAACGAGATGACCGACTTCAACTTCCCGCCCACCTTGGACGCATCGAAAGGTGACATCGGCGCCAACGATGTCGCACCGTTCAAGCGTCCCCGCAGCAGCATGACCCCGACGATCCTGTTCAAGGATGGCCGGCCCTTTGCTGCCCTGGGTTCCGCAGGCGGCTCGAAGATCATCAATGCCGTGGTTCAAATCACGTCGAACATGATCGACCACAAGATGGGTGTGCAGGCCGCGGTAGATGCTCCACGTATCCATGCTGGCGCCAGCGGTACGACGTTCTGCGAAGTGGGACCGTTCACCCCGACGGGCTTTACGCCGACGCCTGCGTTCTCTCCCAGCGTGATCGCTTCCGTCAACGCGATGCGCGAGTCGTCTGTAGGCGTCCCTGCATGCTCGGGTAATGAAGCCAACGGAGCCAACTTGTCGGCGCAAGCTGCAGTGATCGACTTGAATAACGGTCTGCGTTATGGCGGGGCGGACAAGCGTCGCGGCGGTACCGTACTGGGTGTGCAGTAAATTTCGGACAGGGGGCGCCGAGGCGCCCCCTTTTTCACAATGACATGGAAGAAGAACCGACAAATACTGCAACCGACGGCGACAGTGCTGGATTTACGATAGATGAAACGCTGGCGCCATCAGAAGAAACCGACAACATTTTAGAACTAGTGCTCTGGACAATCACTGGAGTGATATTTTTCATCGCTGCGATTTGCATAGCATTATCAGTAGATTGAGCGGCAAACAAGCTGGCTGGAAATAGGGTGGGCCATACCGCCGGCAAAAGCAGAAATCTAACTTACCATTTTTCATCAAACAGCAGTGGATCGACCTATGGAACAAGATACGCTCTGCAGCGGCCAAATTGCGTCTATGCTGAGGCCCTATTTCATACCGCACGTATCCCTGGGTGCATCGCTGGAAGAATTTGAAGGCAGTGTCGTCGCAATTTTGGAAAATAGGAAAGTTCCGAAGCATGGTGAATTTTCTAGCCCAAGTGGCCGCTTTACCTTTGATTTTCAGCCAAGTATTGAAAGAAAATTAAAAAGTTGCGGTATTTCGCAAAATTCCGCTTTCCTGCACAGAATATCGATGGCGCTTCTGGATGCCATCAATAGCTCTGGACGCGACGGTTTTCACTGGCGCAGACGCATTATTATCATCGAAGCGACGCCCGGGGTTTATACTCATGTATACACCTGAAATGTCGCCGCAGATTTAATGAAAACCCAAATCACCACATGGCACTCGGCGAGGCCGCCAATATTCTAATGTTGGCAGTTCTGCACAAATTGTCTCCTGTTCAAGAGCATTTATGTAGACTCTGCTGCTGGCGCTTAATTTGCCAATTTTTAATCCAGCCTTAATTTGCTAATATATTCGGTGGCTCCGCATGCAGCGTCGAATATTGTTTCTAAATAATAAAATATTTTAATAGGACATGCACTCAATAGAAATTAATTTAATTGCGAGCAAGTGCCCATTTTTGAGAAGTGTCGGGTCGACGTCTGAAATGCGTAGTCCGCTGTGAGCTGTACGCTTTGGACCCAAGGCGGACGCTAGCTGCGATGACCGCTATGGGCCCAAACCGGACGTTCATGCAAGCCCGTGCTCGGCCGAACTGCAGACATCTGTGCCGTTTGACTCCTGGGGCAATCTGGTCCGCCCGATCTGTGCCCGATACATAAACGCAAAGAAGAAGCGCTCATGAAGCACATACCTAAACTCACCACCGATGCCGACGCCGAGGCGTTCCTCGAAACCGATTTGTCGGGACTCGACTTCGGGCAGTTCCAACCCATGCGCTTCGAGATCGCGCAGAAAGAGGCGGTAATGCTGGATGCCGTCCGGGCCGAAGCGCAACAGGAGGTCGTTCCTCACGACCGGCATGTCCGCGCGGTGTCCGAAGCCGACCTGCAAACGCCGAATAAGGGCGAGCGCTGACCCCTGCGCCTACGCGGCGCGATGCGCCCTTGGAAACAAGCTCAGGACCAACGGCGGGACGATAAAAAAGGCTTTCCATGCCTGACCGATGAGGCAGGACCGGGGTGGTGGGTGCTCATCGCAGCGAAATCAAGGAGGAGGCCACAGGCCGGGGGACATTCGCGGAGGGGAGTACCCGCCGATCCGGTCCGGACCACAGGGCGCCCACCCACGCACCTTACGATCAAAAACCGAACCCAGCGCCCGCCCCACCTGCGCAATCAGCTACTGAATCCATAGCAGAAGAAGCCGACGGCGTGTCCATCAGGCGTCAAGCTACCGACATCCGCCGCCCCTAGCATCGGCACTCCCCATCCGCCGGAGACCGCCATGCCGCATGCCCACCACCCCGCCCCGACCCTTTCGCGCCGCACCCTGCTCGCCGGTGCCGGCGCCGCCCTGGCTGCCGGCGGCTGCGCCGGTACCCCATCCGCGCCGCCCGTCGCCGGCCTGCCCTGGGAGCGCGCCGGGGTCGCCGGCGCCTGGCCGCCGCGCCCCACGCTGATCGCCCACCGCGGTGCCTCCGCGCTGCGGCCGGAACACACGCTCGCGGCCTACCGCCAGGCGATCGCCGACGGCGCCGACTGCATCGAGCCCGACCTGGTGCCCACCCGCGACGGCGTGCTGGTCGCGCGGCACGAGAACGCCATCGCGATCCTGAACGCCGACGGCAGCGTGAAGGAGGCCACCACCGACGTCGCCGACCGCCCCGCATTCGCCGCGCGCCGTACCACCAAGACGATCGACGGCGCACCGGTCACCGGCTGGTTCACCGAGGACTTCACCCTCGCCGAACTGAAGACCCTGCGCGCCCGCGAGCGCATTCCTGCCCAGCGCCCCGCCAACCGGCGCTTCGACGGCCAGTTCGAGATCCCGACGCTGCAGGAGATCGTCGACCTCGCCCGCACCGAATCGCAAGCGCGCGGCCGCACCATCGGCGTCTATCCCGAGACCAAGCATCCGACCTATTTCCAGTCGATCGGCTTGGCGCTGGAGCCCCGGCTGGTCGCGCTGCTGGACCGGAACGGCCTGAACCACCGCGACGCGCCGGTGTTCGTGCAGTCCTTCGAGGTAGGCAACCTGCAGCGGCTGCGCGGCATGACCGCGGTGCGCTTGGTGCAGCTGGTCGGCGCCAGCGGCCGGCCGTACGACTTCGTCGCCCAGGGCGCGGCCGAGACCCGCCGCTATGCCGACCTCGTCACCGCCGAAGGCCTGCGCGCGGTGCGCCGCTATGCCGATGCGGTCGGGCCGTACAAGACGCTGGTGGCGCCGGTGCAGGGCGGTGCGGTCGGCGCGCCCACCCGGCTGGTGGCCGACGCCCACGATGCCGGGCTCGCCGTCCACATCTGGACGCTCCGGCCCGAAAACGCATTCCTGCCGGCCGCCTACAAGCGCGCGCCGGTGGACGACGGCGCCGCGCGCGGCGACAGCGCGGGCGAGATCGCGGCCTACCTGCGGGCCGGCATCGACGGCTTCTTCACCGACGATCCGGCGGTGGGCCGCGCGGCGATCGACGCGACCGGCCGCACCGGGCGCTGACCACCGCGCCGGTCCCAGCCAATCCGGGCCGGCCGGCGGAGGGCGTGCTACGGTGCGCGTCTTCCGTCCCACTCCGCGCGCGAGCGCACTTCCTCCATGTCTACCCTGTCCGTCGAACTGCTGCGTCTCTACCCGCCCCCGCCGTCCGCCGGCACGGTGCGGCATGCGGTGCTCGCGGTCGCGCAGCCGGCGCCGTGGTCGGGACTGTCGGCGGTGTGGCGCGGCGTGCAGGCGGACCTCGGACTGCCGGCGCCGGCGATCGCGGTGTCGGGCGCCGACACGATGCAGCTGTGGTTCTCGTTTGCGGTGCCGGCGCCGGTCGCGCAGGTGCGCATGTTCCTGGCCGGGCTGCAGGCGCGCTACCTGGGCGACGTGCCGGCGCGTCTGGTGCGGCTCTGGCCGCAGGCGGCGGACGGGCCGGACGACGGCACCCGGCCGCCGCTGCCGCCCCGACAGGTGGCCGACGACCAGTGGTCGGCCTTCGTCGCGCCGGACCTGGCGCCGGTGTTCGAGGACACGCCGTGGCTCGACATCCCGCCCGGCGACGACGGCCAGGCGGCGCAGCTGCGCGGGCTGCGCGCGATCGCGCCGGCGAGCTTCGAGGCGGCGCTGCCGGCGCCCGGGACGGTGCTGCCGGCCGGTCGCGCGGCGCCGCTCGACGACCCGGCGCCCGCCCCTGCACCGGCGGCCGCGCGGGCCGCACCGGCGACGGAATCCGGTCTGCCCGCCGAACCGGCGACGGCCGATGCCGCGCACGACGCCGCCCGCCGCTTCCTGCTGCAGGCGATGCACGACCCGGAGGTGCCGATGGCGCTGCGGATCGACGCCGCCAAGGCGCTGCTCGCGACGCGCGAGCGCTCCTGAAACAATAGCTGCCTGCGCAGCAGGGGCCTGCGCAGCAGGGGCCTGCGCAGGCAGCACTTTTTCATCGGATTTCCGCCGTTGTCGAGGCGGCGTCCTGGCGTCAGGCGCGGCGGGTCGTACCCGACCGCACCGCCGCTTCCCATGCCCGTCCGGCCCACAGCCGGGCGGCCTCCGCGTCCTCGAACATTTCCGGCGGGGCTTCGCTGTACGACAGCTGGACCGGCTTGCCGTGGCGTTCGTAGCCGAAGGGCGCCAGCCCGCGGGCATCGAACGCGCCGCGCGACGTGGCGTCGGTCTTCAGGAACAGCCGGCCGTCCACCACCAGGGCGAACATGCGGCCCTCGTGGTAGACGCCGTGGCCGCCGAACATGCGCCGCAGCACGATACGTCCGAACGGCGCGAACACCTCCGGCAATGCCTCGGCCAGCGCATCGGTGCGGGCGCGGGTGGCCATGGGTCGTGGTCGTGCAGCGGGGCGCGGTCCGGCGGGCTCGGCGGCGTCAGGCGGCCTGCTTCTTCTGCACGTCGAAACGATCCAGGTCCATGACCTTGGCCCAGGCGGTCACGAAGTCGCGGACGAACTTCTGCTGCGCATCGGCGCTGGCGTACACCTCGGCCACCGCACGCAGCACCGCGTGGGAGCCGAACACCAGGTCGACGCGGCTGCCGGTCCAGCGGGCTTCGCCGGTCGCACGGTCGGTCCCGGCGTAGCTTTCCTTGCCGGTCGCCTTCCAGGCGGTGCCCATGTCGAGCAGGTTCACGAAGAAGTCGTTCGTCAGCGTGCCGGGGCGCTGGGTGAAGACGCCCTTCGGCGAGCCGTCGGTGTTGGCGCCGAGCACCCGCAGGCCGCCGACCAGCACCGTCATCTCGGGCGCGGTCAGCGTCAGCAGCTGGGCGCGGTCGATCAGCAGCGCCTCGCCGGGCACGCTGAAGGTGGTGCTCTGGAGCCAGTTGCGGAAGCCGTCGGCCCGCGGCTCCATCGCCTCGAAGGAGGCGACGTCGGTCTGCTCCTGCGACGCATCGGTGCGGCCGGGGGTGAAGGGCACCTCGATGGTCTGGCCGGCATCGGCGGCGGCCTTCTCGACCGCGGCATTGCCCGCCAGCACGATCAGGTCGGCGATGGACACCTGCTTGCCGCCGGAGGCCGCGCCGTTGAAGTCGGCGCGGATGCCTTCGAGCGTCTGCAGCACCCTGGCGAGCTGCTGCGGCTGGTTGACCGCCCAGTCCTTCTGCGGCGCGAGCCGGATGCGGGCGCCGTTGGCGCCGCCGCGCTTGTCGGAGCCGCGGAAGGTCGAGGCCGAGGCCCAGGCGGTAGAGACCAGCTCCGCCACGGACAGGCCCGAGGCCAGCACCTGCTGCTTGAGCGCGGCGATGTCCTGCGCGTCGATCGGTGCGCCGGTGGCTTCGGGGATCGGGTCCTGCCAGATCAGCACTTCGGCCGGCACTTCCGGGCCGAGGTAGCGGGCGCGCGGGCCCATGTCGCGGTGGGTCAGCTTGAACCAGGCGCGGGCGAAGGCGTCGGCGAACTGGTCGGGGTTCTGGTGGAAGCGGCGCGAGATGGCCTCGTAGGCCGGGTCCATGCGCAGCGCCAGGTCGGAGGTCAGCATGGTGGGCACCAGCTTCTTCGACGGGTCGTGGGCGTGCGGGATGGTCGCGTCGGCGCCCTTGGCGGTCCACTGATGGGCGCCGGCGGGGCTTTGGGTCAGTTCCCACTCGAAGCCGAACAGGTGGTCGAAGTATTCGTTGGTCCACTGCGTCGGCTTCGTGGTCCAGGTGACTTCCAGGCCGCTGGTGATGGTGTCGCCGCCCTTGCCGGTGCCGAAGCTGTTGTGCCAGCCGAAGCCCTGCGCCTCCAGGTCGGCGGCCTCCGGCTCCTTGCCGACGTGCTCGGAGGGGCCGGCGCCGTGGGTCTTGCCGAAGGTGTGGCCGCCGGCGATCAGCGCCACCGTCTCCTCGTCGTCCATCGCCATGCGGCCGAAGGTGTCGCGGATGTCGCGGGCCGAGGCGACCGGGTCGGGCTTGCCGTCCGGGCCTTCGGGGTTGACGTAGATCAGGCCCATCTGCACCGCGGCGAGCGGGTTCTCCAGGTCGCGGCTGTGGTCGACTTCGCTGTCGTCGTCCTTGTCGATGACGCCGTGGCCCGCGACGCCGGGCGAGCCGTGCGTGTAGCGCTTGTCGCCGCCGAGCCACTTGTCCTCGCGGCCCCAGTACACGTCTTGGTCGGGTTCCCACACGTCGGCCCGGCCGCCGGCGAAGCCGAAGGTCTTGAAGCCCATGGTCTCGAGCGCGACGTTGCCGGTCAGGATCAGCAGGTCGGCCCAGGAGATCTTGTTGCCGTATTTCTGCTTGATTGGCCAGAGCAGGCGGCGCGCCTTGTCGAGGCTGACGTTGTCGGGCCAGCTGTTGAGCGGCGCAAAGCGCTGCTGGCCGCGGCCGGCGCCGCCGCGGCCGTCGCCGATGCGGTAGGTGCCGGCGCTGTGCCAGGCCATGCGCACGAAGAGCGGACCGTAGTGGCCGAAGTCGGCCGGCCACCAATCCTGCGAATCGGTCATCAGCGCAGCCAGGTCGGCCTTCACCGCGGCGAGGTCGAGGCTCTTGAACGCTTCGGCGTAGTCGAAGCCCGCGTCCATCGGATCGGACTTCTCGGAATGCTGCTGCAGCAGGTCGACACGCAGCTGGTGCGGCCACCAGTCGCGGTTGGTGGTGCCGCCGCCGGCGGTCTGGTGGAAGGGGCACTGGGCGGGAGACGTGGGGCTGCTCATGGGGGGTGTCCTGATCGTGGTGAGGGATGAAGGGGCACGAATGCGCAGCGCGATTCTGGCGTGCCGCATGTCAGGAAGTGATGACAAAGTTTTATGCCGGCGATAGCCTCGGCCGGCGGTGTCTGCCGCCGTCGGCTCAGGGCGGCGGCGCCGGTCGGGCCAGTACCCAGGCCGCCAGCCGCTGCGCGTCGGCTTCGGACACCTGCGGCTGCCGCGGCATGATGACCCGGCCCCAGGTGCCGACGCTGCCGTGGCGGATCTTGCCGGCCAGCCGGTCCGGCGCTCCGGCATCGCCCCGGTAGCGCTCGGCGATCTGCGCGAAGCCGGGGCCGACCTGCTTGCGCACCAGGCCGTGGCAGGCCAGGCAGCCCGACGACCGCGCGAGGGCGGCGACCTCGTCCGGCACCGGCGCGGCAGCGGAGGCGGCCGTCGGCACGAGGGCCACCGCCGCCCAGAGACCGACGCTGCAGGCACTTTTCGCTATCGATTGCATAGCTGCTCCCGCCCGCAGGACGGGCGCAAAAGCCTGATTTTGATTCGATTCCGCCATCGCCGGGTTTTCACGCGGTGGCTTGTCCAGCATCAACGTATACATTAACGCATACGTCATCGCTGCCTTTTGCCATGCTTCCCGCCCTGCCTCTTCCCACCGCCACCCCCGCACCGCGCAAGGACGCGACCTACGACGCGCTGCGCCGCCGCATCCTCGACAACGCCTGGCCGCCCGGCCACCAGGCACTGGAGCAGGAGATCGCGCTGGAGCTCGGCGTGAGCCGCACGCCGGTGCGCGAGGCGCTGATCCGGCTGGAGCGCGAGGGCCTGGTGCAGGTGATCCCTCGGCGCGGCATGCGGGTGCTGCCGATGTCGGCGACCGACATGCGCGAGCTCTACGAGATCCTGACCGCGCTGGAGAGCCTGGCGGCCGAGACGCTCGCCAACCGCAAGCCGTCCGACGCCGAGCTGGCCCCGCTGCTGCAGGCCACCGATGCGATGGAGCAGGCGCTGGCCCGCGACGACCTCGACGCCTGGGCCGCCGCGGACGAGGACTTCCATGCCCGGCTGGTCACGCTGGCCGGCAACCGGCTGCTGGCCGAGGCGGTGTTCGGCCACTGGGACCGCGCCCACCGCGCCCGCATGTTCACGCTGCGGCTGCGGCCGGCGCCGGTCCATTCCACCCAGGAGCACCGCGCGCTGGTCGAGTGCCTGCGGGCCGGCGACTCGGCCGGCGCCGCGGCGGTCAACCGCGCCCACCGGCAGCGCGCCAGCCGCGAACTGCTGGCGATCTTCGAGCGCTATCGGCTGCAGCAGCTGTAGCGGGCCGCGCGCCGCCAATGCCCGCGCCGGACGCCCTGCCTGCAGCGGCGGCTCCCTCGCTTTACCTCTCCTTCTCT
>CAJYQL010000062.1 GCA_913776965.1 uncultured Xylophilus sp. | reverse complement strand
CGGCGATTTCGTCGAAGGGGTTCATGCTGTGCTTGACGTTGGCGGTGTCGACGCCGCTGCCGTCGCTCTTCACCCGCACCTTGACGTTGTAGTCGACTACCCGCTTGACGGGGACCAGGACCTTCATGGGATCACCTCGCTGAATCAGAAACAAAAAAGAGAAAAAAGGGCTGCGGCGCCGCTCACTCGGACGCGATGTTCTTGTCGCGGATGAGCTGACCCCATTTGGTGTAGTCCTGCCGCACCCGGTCGGCCATCTGGGCCGGGTCCTGGAAGCGGGCGATGGCGCCGGCGTTCAGCAGCCGGTCCTGGGTGTCCTTCTCGACCAGGATCTGGCGCACCTCGCCGGCCACCCGGTCCACCACCGCCTTGGGCGTACCGCGCGGCGCCAGCAGGCCGCCCCACGACACCGCGTCGTAGCCCTGGAAGCCCTGCTCGGCGATGGTGGGCACGTCGGGCAGCATCGCCACGCGCCGCGGCGAACCGACGGCGATGGCGCGCAGCTTGCCGGCCTGCACGTGCGGCAGCGCCGCCACCAGGTCGGCATACATCACCGGCACCTGGCCGCCGATGGTGTCGGTGATCGCGGGCACTCCGCCCTTGTAGGGCACGTGCTGCATGTCGACGCCGCCGAGCTGCTGCAGCAGCTCCATGCTCAGGTGGCCGAAGCTGCCGGTGCCGGAACTGGTGTAGTTCATCGGCGTCTTCTGCGCCTTGGCATACGCCAGCAACTGCGGCAGCGTCTTCACGTCGGACAGCAGCGTCGGGTTGACCACCACCACGATCGGCAGGTCGTACACGGTTACGACCGGCGCGAAGTCCTTGACCGTGTCGTAGCCGGTCCTCTTGTACAGGTGCGGCGCGAGCAGCGTGGGCGTCGCCAGCATCATCAGCGTGTAGCCGTCGGGATCGGCCTTGGCGACCTGCAGCGCGGCGATCGAGCCCGACGCGCCCGGCCGGTTGTCCACCACCACCGGCTGCCCCAGCCGCTCGCCCAGCTTCTGGCCGACGATGCGCGAGGCCGTGTCGGTCGGCCCGCCCGCCGGAAACGGCACGACCAGCCGGAGCGGCTTGGCCGGCCAGGCACCGGCGGCCGGCTGTGCGCCGGCGACCGGTGCGAGCAGCAGCAACGGCGCGGCGGCGGCCAGGCCCAGCAGCGTGCGGCGGGCGGTGCGGGTCAGGGGGCGGGAAACGGGGGAAAACAGGGGCATGGAGTGGGTCTCGGGTACGGGGTGAGGGTCAGGCAAACAGTAAACGGACGCAGGACGGAAGTGCGCGAAGCGCGAGGCGCGACGCGCAGCGCGCCGGCCCGTCAGTCCAGCTTGGCGCCGGCGGCGTCGACCAGCGACTTCCAGATCGGCATGTCGCGGCGGTAGTTGGCGCGGAAGGCGTCGGGGCTGTTCATCAGCGGCAGGAAGCCCGCGCCGCGGATGCGCTCGAGCAGCTTCGGGTCGCGGGCGATCTCGCGCAGGTGCGTCTGGAGCGTGTCCATCACTTCCTTGGGCAGGTTCGCCGGACCGCCCATGGCGACCCAGCCGAAGACGGCATAGGCATCGTCCGTCACACCCTGCTCGTGGATGGTGGGCACCTGCGGCAGGATGTCCATGCGCTGGGTTCCGGTCACGCCAATGGCCTTGACGCGACCCGTGTCGATGAACGGCTTGGTGTTCTGCGCGCTGGAAAAACACAGCTGCAACTGGCCGCCGATCAGGTCCTGGATCATCGGCGCCTCGCCCTTGTAGGCGACGTGGGCCATGTCGGCGTCCTGCGTCTTGCTCATGTAGGCGCCGCCCAGGTGCGCGTACGAGCCCACGCCCCAGGAACCGTAAGACAGCTTGCCGCGGTTCGCCTTCACATAGGCCAGCAGCTCCTTCATGTTGCTCGCCGGCACCGAAGGGTGCACCACCAGCGTGACCGGCGCGGCCGCGACCTGCGTGATCAGCGTCAGGTCCTTCTGCGGGTTGTAGGGCAGCTTGGTGTAGAGGAACTGGTTGATCAGCATCGAGGTGCTGAGCGACAGGAGCAGCGTATACCCGTCGGGCGCGGCCTTGGCGACCGCATCGGTGCCCAGGATGCCGGCAGCGCCGCCGCGGTTGTCCACCAGCACCGGCTGGCCGGTGCGCTGCGACAGCGCCTCGCCGACGCTGCGGGCGATGATGTCGGTCGCGCCGCCGGCATTGAACGGCACGATCAGCCGGATCGGCTTCGTCGGCCAGGCGCCGCCGGCGGGCTGCGCGGACGGCGCGCCCAGCCAGCCGGCGCCGCCGAACGCGGCCATGCCCTGCAGGACGGTGCGGCGGGGGAATCGCGAAACGGTCATGGTGTTGTCTCCGGAAGGTTCGGCAAAGGGATCGGCTCCGGTGCGCCGCCTCTGCGGGCGGCTCGCGGCACCGGTGCCGCGGACGGGATCAGGCGGACGGCGGGGCGTCCGGCAGCGTCAGCACGCCGCGCTGCTGCAGGGCCTGCAGTTGTTCGTCGCTCATCTGCAGCAGCCGCTGCAGCACCTCGCGCGTGCCCTCGCCGAGCGTCGGCGGCGCATGGCGGATCGGCAGGCGCCGGCCGTCGATGCGGTAGGGCGGCGCGAACACCGACGTGGTGCCCACCACCGGATGCGGCATGTCCTGCAGCAGGCCGCCGCGCCGGGTGCGCTCGCTGGTCAGCGCCTCGTGCAGACCCGCCACCTTGCCGCAGGGAATGCCGCAGGCCGTCATGCGTTCGAGCAGCACGTCGCGCGGGAAGCCGCGGATCAGCTCGGTCAGCATCGGGCCGATCACCAGCCGGTGCTTCGCGCGCTCCACGTTGGTCGCGAAGCGCGGGTCTTCGACGATGTCGGGCCGCTCGATCACCTGGCGGCAGAACTTGTCGAACTGGCCGTTGTTGCCCACCGCGATGATGAGCGGACCGTCGGCCGCCTCGAACATGCCGTAGGGCACGATGGACGGGTGCGCATTGCCGTAGCGCTGCGGGTCGTGGCCCAGCTGCATCGCATCCAGCCCGTAGTAGCCGGTGACCATCAGGCCGCAGTCGTAGAGCGCCATCTCGATCAGGCGGCCCCGGCCGATGCGGCTGCGCTGGAACAGCGCCGCCAGCACGGCCTGTGCGGCGTACATGCCGGTCATGAGGTCTACCACCGCCACGCCGAATTTGAGCGGGGGCTGCGCGGCCTCGCCGTTGAGCGCCATCAGGCCGGCCTCGCCCTGGATCACCAGGTCGTAGCCCGGCCGCTTGGCTTCGGGGCCGGTCACGTCGTAGCCGGCCACGGCGCAGTAGATCAGGTCGGGCTTGATCGCCTTGAGCTGCTCGTAGCCCAGGCCCAGCTTCTCGGCGCCGCCGGTCTTGAAGTTGTGGATCACCACGTCGATCTGCGGCAGCAGTTCGTGCACGATCTTCGCGCCCTCGGGGCTCTGCAGGTCCAGCGTGATCGACCGCTTGTTGCGGTTCATGCTGTTGTAGTAGGTGGTCTCGGTCTTGCCGATGCGCATGCCCCAGTCGCGCGTGTCGTCGCCGCGGCCGGGATGCTCCACCTTCACCACCTCGGCGCCGAAGTCGGCCAGCAC
>CAJYQL010000061.1 GCA_913776965.1 uncultured Xylophilus sp. | reverse complement strand
AAAGGGCTGACCGCCGCGCAGATGGGGGCCTACCAGGGACCGACGTATGCGATGTTCGAACTGGAGTTCGGCGTGCGCATGGTGCGGGCCGAAGAAAAGATCCGCGCGGTCGCAGCGCAAGCGGGCGACAGCGTGCTGCTGGAAGTGCCCGAGCAAACACCCCTTCTCAGCGTGGAGCGATTGGCTTTCACCTATAACGATCAGCCGATGGAACTGCGCCGCGGCCTGTACAGGACAGACAGCCACCATTACCTCAACGCCCTGAGTTGACTCACTGGCCGGGTCGTGCCGCAGCGATCGTGTCGACCATGGTGCGTTGCAATAGAATTTTGGGTTGTTCGCACACCCCAGTTACCACGCAGTTACAACCTTGAAAGCCCCACTCCATGCCTGAGCTTGCCAAGAAGCGGCCCGAATTCCGCAATATCAATGCGTTCACGGACCTCACCACCTACCGGCTGCCGGCCGCCGGCTGGGTGTCGATCCTGCACCGGATCAGCGGGGTCATCATGTTCCTGCTGTTGCCGTTCCTGATCTGGATGTTCGACACCTCCGTGTCGTCGGAAATTTCGTTCTCCCGCTTCACGTCGGTGTTCCAGAACGGCATCGGCTTCGTGCCGGGCTTCTTCGTCAAGCTGGTGGTCCTCGCCCTGCTCTGGTCCTACCTGCACCATTTCATCGCCGGCCTGCGCCACCTGCGCATGGACTTCAACCACCACGCGGTGGAAAAGAAGTCCGGCATGTTCTCCGCCAAGGTCGTGCTGGTGCTGAGCCTGGGCCTCACGGTCGTGCTCGGCGCCAAGCTGTTCGGCCTCTATTGATACTGCGGGAGTACACGACATGTCCGTCAATTACGGTTCCAAGCGCCTCGTGGTGGGTGCGCATTACGGCGTGCGCGACTGGATCGCACAGCGCGCCACGGCCGCCCTCATGGCGATCTTCACGGTCGTCGTGCTGGCACGCCTGATCTTCAGCCGCGGCCCGATCGGCTACGACCTGTGGGCCGGCATCTTCTCTTCCCAATGGATGAAGGTGCTGACGCTGGTCACCATCCTCTCCCTGCTCTACCACGCCTGGATCGGCATGCGCGATGTCTGGATGGACTACGTCAAGCCCGTCGGCATCCGTCTCGTCCTGCAAATCGTCTCGATCGCCTGGCTCGTCGGCTGTTCCGGCTGGGCCATCCAGGTCCTCTGGAGGCTCTAAAAAATGACCTACACCACGAAGAACATCACCAAGCGCAAGTTCGACGTCGTCATCGTCGGGGCCGGCGGCTCCGGCATGCGCGCGTCGCTGCAACTCGCACGGGCCGGCCTCAACGTCGCCGTGCTGTCCAAGGTTTTTCCGACCCGTTCGCACACCGTGGCGGCCCAGGGCGGCGTGGGTGCCTCGCTCGGCAACATGAGCGAGGACAACTGGCACTACCATTTCTACGATACGATCAAGGGCTCCGACTGGCTTGGCGACCAGGACGCGATTGAGTTCATGTGCCGCGAGGCGCCGAAGGTCGTCTACGAGCTCGAACACTTCGGCATGCCCTTTGACCGCAATGCCGACGGCACCATCTACCAGCGCCCGTTCGGTGGCCACACCGCCAACTACGGCGAGAAGCCGGTCCAGCGCGCCTGCGCCGCAGCCGACCGGACCGGCCACGCGATGCTGCACACGCTCTACCAGAAGAACGTGGAAGCCCGCACCCAGTTCTTCGTCGAATGGATGGCGCTCGACCTGATCCGCGACGACGACGGCGACGTGGTCGGCGTGACCGCGCTGGAAATGGAAACCGGTGACCTGCACGTGCTGCAGGCCAAGACGGTCCTGCTGGCAACCGGCGGCGCAGGCCGGATTTTCGCTGCCTCGACCAACGCCTTCATCAACACCGGCGACGGGCTGGGCATGGCAGCACGTGCCGGAATTCCGCTGCAGGACATGGAGTTCTGGCAGTTCCACCCGACCGGCGTGGCCGGTGCCGGCGTGCTGCTGACCGAAGGCTGCCGTGGCGAAGGCGCGATCCTGCTGAACAGCAACGGCGAACGCTTCATGGAGCGCTATGCGCCGACACTGAAGGATCTGGCCCCGCGCGACTTCGTGTCCCGCTGCATGGACCAGGAAATCAAGGAAGGCCGCGGCTGCGGTCCGAACAAGGACTACATCCTGCTGAAGCTCGACCACCTGGGCGCGGACACGATCCGCAAGCGCCTGCCGTCGGTGGAAGAGATCGGCCACAACTTCGCCAACGTCGACATCACCCGCGAGCCGATCCCGGTCGTGCCGACCATCCATTACCAGATGGGCGGCATCCCGACGAACATCAACGGCCAGGTCGTCGTCCAGAACGGCGACAACGAGAGCGTCGTGGTGAACGGCCTCTACGCGGTCGGCGAATGCTCCTGCGTCAGCGTGCACGGCGCCAACCGCCTGGGCACCAACTCGCTGCTCGACCTGCTGGTCTTCGGCCGCGCAGCCGGCAACCACATCGTGCAGTACAGCGACAAGCTGAAGGAGCACAAGCCGCTGCCGGCCGACGCCGGCGAACAGACGCTCGTGCGCCTGAACCAGCTCGAAGCCTCGACCAGCGGCGAATACGCCCAGGACGTGGCGGCCGACATCCGGGCCTGCATGCAGCAGCACGCCGGCGTGTTCCGCCAGCAGTCGAGCATGGACCAGGGCGTACAGAAGATCGCCGAGCTGCGCCAGCGCGTCGCCGGCATCACGCTGAAGGACAAATCCAAGGTGTTCAACACCGCCCGGATCGAAGCCCTCGAAGTCGACAACCTGATCGAGGCCGCACAGGCCACGATGGTGTCGGCCGCCGCACGCAAGGAATGCCGCGGCGCCCACACGGTGGACGACTACGAGCGCCCCGCCGACGATGCGCAGTTCCCGCTGGGCCGCAACGATGCCGAGTGGATGAAGCACACGCTCTGGTACAGCGCCAGCAACAGCCTGGCGTACAAACCGGTCCGGATGAAGCCGCTGACCGTCGACACCGTGCCGCCCAAGGTCCGCACGTTCTGAACCCCGCCGGTACCCCTCAAGGAACATCATGCAAAAGCGCACATTCCAGATCTACCGCTATGACCCGGACAAGGACGCCAAGCCGTACATGCAGACCGTCGAGATCGAACTCGAAGGCAACGAACGCATGCTGCTCGACGCCCTGATCAAGTTGAAGGCCGTCGACCCGACCATCGCGTTCCGCCGCTCCTGCCGCGAAGGCGTGTGCGGATCGGACGCGATGAACATCAACGGCAAGAACGGTCTGGCCTGCCTGACCAACCTCCGTACTCTGAAGGACCCGATCGTCATCAAGCCGCTGCCGGGCCTGCCCGTCATCCGCGACGTGATCGTCGACATGACGCACTTCTTCAACCAGTACCACTCGATCCGGCCGTACCTCGTCAACGAGAACACGCCGCCCGAAAAGGAACGTCTGCAGTCGCCTGAGGAGCGCGAAGAACTCGACGGCCTGTACGAGTGCATCCTGTGCGCGAGCTGCTCGACCAGCTGCCCGAGCTTCTGGTGGAACCCGGACAAGTTCGTCGGCCCGGCCGGTCTGCTGCAGGCCTACCGCTTCATCGCCGACAGCCGCGACCAGGCGACCGGCGAACGGCTCGACAACCTCGAAGACCCGTACCGTCTTTTCCGTTGCCACACAATCATGAACTGCGTCGACGTCTGCCCGAAGGGCCTGAACCCGACCAAGGCGATCGGCAAGATCAAGGAATTGATGGTGCGCCGCGCCGTCTGATGCGATGACCCAGGCCGGCGACGACGCACCGCTCGACGAACGGGCGCTGAGCAAGCTGCGGTGGCGCTGCCGCCGCGGCCTGCTGGAAAACGACCTGTTCATCGAACGATTCTTTGCCGGCCCGGGCGAGCGCATCACGGTCGGTCAGGCCCGCGGCCTGGAGATGCTGATGGACCTGTCGGACCACGACCTGATGGACCTGCTGCTGCGGCGCAAGGAGCCCGAAGGCGCTCTCGCCGACGCACCCGAGGTCCGCGAGGTACTGGACATGTTGCGGGTGTGACGCGGCAGGAGACAGCCGCGCCGTACCTGTGGATTTCAAGCAGAGACGTCCCGACCGGACACGGCCGGGCAACAACCAAGGAAGCATATGAAGCTAGCTGACAACAAAGCCACCCTGTCGTTCAGTAACGGCAGCCCGAGCGTCGACCTGCCGGTCTACAGCGGCAGCATCGGCCCGGATGTCGTGGACATCCGCAAGCTCTATGCGCAGACGGGCATGTTCACCTATGACCCGGGTTTCCTGTCCACCGCGGCCTGCCAGTCCGCCATCACCTACATCGACGGCGACAAGGGCGAACTGCTGTATCGCGGCTATCCGATCGAGCAGCTGGCCCAGAACTGCGACTACCTCGAGACCTGCCACCTGCTGCTGTACGGCGAACTGCCGAACGCGCAGAAGAAGCAGGACTTCGACAAGCTGGTGACCAACCACACGATGGTCAACGAGCAGATGCAGTTCTTCCTGCGCGGCTTCCGCCGCGACGCGCATCCGATGGCCGTGATGACCGGTCTCGTCGGCGGCCTGTCGGCCTTCTATCATGACAGCACGGACATCAACAATCCGGAGCACCGCGAGATCTCCGCGATCCGCCTGATCGCCAAGATGCCGACACTGGTCGCGATGGCCTACAAGTACGGCATCGGCCAGCCGTACATGTACCCGCGCAACGAGCTGAGCTACGCCGGCAACTTCCTGCACATGATGTTCGCCACGCCGTGCGAGCCCTACAAGGTGAGCCCGGTGCTGGAAAAGGCGCTGGACCGGATCTTCATCCTGCACGCCGACCACGAGCAGAACGCCTCCACCTCCACCGTGCGTTTGTGCGGCTCGTCGGGCACCAACCCGTTCGCGGCCATCGCAGCGGGCGTGGCCTGCCTCTGGGGTCCTGCCCACGGCGGTGCCAACGAGGCTGCGCTCAACATGCTCTACGACATCCAGAAGGCGGGTGGCGTCGAGAAGATCGGCGAGTTCATCAAGCAGGTCAAGGACAAGAACTCCGGCGTGAAGCTGATGGGCTTCGGTCACCGGGTCTACAAGAACTACGACCCGCGCGCCAAGCTGATGCAGGAAACCTGCAAGGAAGTGCTGGGCGAACTGGGCCTGGAAAACGATCCGCTGTTCAAGCTGGCGATGGCGCTCGAGAAGATCGCCCTGGAAGACGACTACTTCGTACAGCGCAAGCTCTACCCGAACGTCGACTTCTACTCCGGCATCGTGCAGCGCGCGATCGGCATCCCGGTCTCCCTGTTCACCGCGATCTTCGCGCTGGCCCGCACCGTCGGCTGGATCGCCCAATTGAACGAGATGATCGGCGACCCCGAGTACAAGATCGGCCGTCCGCGCCAGCTGTTCGTCGGTTCCGAGCGCCGCGACGTGCCGGCGATCGACAAGCGCTGATCGGCAGCCGGCGCCTCAAAAGAAAAGCCCGCACGATGCGGGCTTTTTGTTTGGGCGTTTTGCAGCGTCATGGCGCACCTCAGACCGGCTCGACGGTCACCGCCACCTCCAGCGTGTGGTCGCCGCCGCCGTGCAGCAGCCCGCGCATCGGCGACACGTCGCCGAAGTCCCGGCCATAGGCGATCGTCACATAGTCCTCGCCGGGCTGCCGGTCGTTGGTCGGATCGAAGTCGTGCCACGCACCGCCGGCGCTGCCGTCCAGGGCGGGCGCGTACACCGACACCCAGGCGTGCGACGCATCGCTGCCGACCAGCCGCGGCTGACCCGGCGGCGGCTGCGTCAGCAGATAACCGCTGACGTACCGGGCCGGCACGCCCAGCGCGCGGCAGCAGGCCACCATGATGTGGGCGAAGTCCTGGCAGACGCCGCGCCGCTGGGCCAGCGCCTCGACCGCCGGCGTGTTCACCCCAGTGCTGTCGCTTTCGTAGATGAAGTCGGCGTGGATGCGCCGCATCAGCGCCTCCGCGGCATCGAGCACCGGCACGCCGGGCGAGAACACAGGCCGCGCGTACTCGGCGAAATCGTCATGGCGGGGTGCGTATTCCGAAGGGAAGACGAACTCCGCCGCGGGGTCCCACACGCCACCGGCACGGTAGCGGAAACGATCACGCACCGCTTCCCAGGCCATCGACGCGCCGGGCTGCATCGCAGGCGGCGGCGCCGTCTCGACGATGCTGTCGGCCACCACGCACAGCCCGTCGTGCGGCGTCTGCAGCGCGAAGGACGTCCGGGTGTTGCCGTACACGTCGATGCGGTCGGTGAGCGACGACACCTCGGGCGATACCGACAGGCGGTGCTGCAGCAGCGTCTGGGAAACGGTGTTGCGCGGCTTCAGGTGCACGATGTGGCGCGCGCGGTCCACGGCGGGCGCGTAGTCGTAACGGGTCTCGTGCAGGATGTGCAGGCGCATGGCTCAGGTCGCGATGCTCACCGACAGGTCGGCCGTGTGAGCGAAATACAGGGCGCTGATCGCATCGGACAGCGCGAAGGACGATTCGCTGCAGAGGCGCAGCAGTTCGCCGAGATGCGGCGACAGTGTTCCCGGCGCGGCGGTAGGGTCGCCGCACAGGGTCGGCAGATCCCACTGGTCGGGATCCGGGACCGCCAGCGACAGCGCCTCCCACTCCCCTGCCCGCTTGCCGGAGATCTTGGCCAGCCGGCCGCGCAGCGTCTGCGCCACCCAGCCGAGCGACCGTGGGTTGTCGCGGTCCATCACCAGGAGGTCGAGCAGCGCCGGCACATCGCGGGTCTGCTGGTACTGGGCGTGGAAGGTGATGGTGCTGTCGAACAGCGCGAGCAGCCCCTCGAAGCCGGCCTCGTCGAGCACCGCACCGGTTTCGAAGCCGAGTTGCAGCGCGCCGGCCAGGCAGCCGAGCCGCTCGATGTGGCGACCGATCGACAGCAGGCGCCAGCCGTCGTCGCGGGTCATCCGGTCGGTCTGGCCGCCGGTGATGGCGGCCAGATGGCCGCTTGCCGATTCCAGCAGCCGCAGCGCATCGATCGCCGGGAAATGCGCCTCGTCGGCATGGGCCGCGGCCCGGCGGAAGAATTCCTCTTCGGCCCGCACGATGATGTTCCAGTGTTCCTGCGACAGCCGCTCGCGCACACCGGCAGCCGCCTGGCGCAGCGCGCGCAGGTTGTGGCCGACGCTGTAGCGTTCTGGATGGGCCAGCCCGTCGATCAGCGAGCGCTCGAAGACACGCCGTGCCTGGGCGGCATGTGGCACGCTCGCCAGCACCAGTCCGCTGTCGACGGCGGCCTCGGACAGCCAATGCAGCAGCGGCTGCGACGACAGGTCGTCACCGCCGAGCGACACCAGGGCGAGCCGTGCCAGACGGACCGAGTTCTCGGCCCGCTCGGTATAGCGGCCGAGCCAGAACAGGTTCTCCGCGGCACGGCTGGTGACCAGCCGCTGGCGCTGCATGATCGCCTCGGGCGTGGGGTGCGGCTGCAGCAGGGTGGTCGCATCGACCTCTTCCCGCCGCTGCGCCAGCACCCAGACATCGGCACTGCTGCCGCCGCGCTGCATCGACGTGATCTCGTGCGTGCCGGTGGCGATGCG
>CAJYQL010000060.1 GCA_913776965.1 uncultured Xylophilus sp. | reverse complement strand
CGCCGGTGCCGCGCGACGACGGCGCCGGCGCCGCACCCGCCGCCACCGGCTGGCGCGACAGCCTGACCGAGCCGCGGGTGCTGCCGGAGGACACGCTGCGCCACCGCGAATGCCGGCAGGCCGCGGCCTGGCTGGCGGCGCAGATGCGCGCACGCGGACTTGCGCCGCGCCAGGTGATGGTGCTGGCACGCCGCCGCGTCGCGCTCGCGGCGATGGACGAGGCGCTGCGTGCGCTGCACATCCCGGCCACCCAGCCCGAGAAGACCGACCTGCGCGACGCGCCCGAGGTGCAGGACGTGATCGCGCTGCTCGACGCGCTGGTGTCACCGGCGCACGACCTGTCGCTGGTGCAGGCGTTGAAGTCGCCGGTGTTCGGTTTCGACGACGACGACCTGGTCGCGCTGGCGGTGGACCGCCGGCGCCGCCGCGAGGCCGGGGCCGACGACGGCTGGTGGGCGCTGCTGCAGGCGCCCGGCGCCGGGCTGCCCGCGGCGCTCGCCGAGCGGGTCGCCACGGCCGGCACCACGCTGGGGCGCTGGCGCGGCTGGATCGACCGGCTGCCGCCGCACGACGCGATCGACGCGATCTACCACGACGGCGACCTGCTCGCGCGCTTCGCCGCTGCCGCGCCGGCCGCGCTGCGCAGCACCGTGCTGGCGCGTCTGCGGGCGGTGCCGGGCGCTGCGCTGCAGATCGACGCCGGCCGGTTCTCCACGCCCTACGGCTTCGTGCGGCGATTGAAGGCCGGCGGCGTGAAGGCACCGCTGCGGGCCGAGGCCGACGCGGTGCGGCTGCTGACGGTGCACGGCGCCAAGGGGCTCGAAGCGGACCTGGTGCTGCTGCTCGACACCGATGCGGCGCCGGCCCGCGGCGAGACGATGGGCGTGCTGGTCGACTGGCCGGGCGAGGCGCCGGTGCCGCGCACGCTGCTGTTCTTCACCAGCGAGAGCCGGCCGCCGCCGGGCGCCGCCGCGGCGATGGCCGTCGAGCAGGTCGAGCGCCGGCGCGAAGAACTCAACGGCCTCTACGTCGCCACGACCCGCGCGCGGCGGGAGCTGGTGCTGTCCTGCGTCGAGCCGCATCGCGCCCACGCCGGCAGCTGGTGGCGCCGCATGGAGGCGCTGGCCGAGCCGGTGCCGGCCGATGCGCTGGCGGATGCGGCGGTATCCGGCGGCCCCGGGATGGCGGCGAATGGCGCCGAACCCGAGGCGGCCGTCTTTTCGATGCCTTTTTTGCCTCCGGCGCAGGCGGTGCCTGCGCAAGATGCTATCGAAATCGAAGCAGAGTCCTTGGCTTCGGAGGCCGACACGCCGGCATCGGCGATCGGCCAGGCGATGCACCGCCTGCTCGAATGGGCGACCGCGGGCGGCACTGGCTTCACCGACGCGCAGCGCGACGCCGCGGCACGCGCCTACGGCCTCGACGCGGCGCAGGCCGGGCGGGCGGCAGCGCTCGCCCAGGCGGTCCGCGACGGCGAGGGCCGCTGGATCTGGGATGCGGCGCTGCTCGACTGGCAGGGCAACGAGGTGCCGGTCAGCCATGCCGGCCAGCCGCTGCGCATCGACCGGCTGGTGCGGCGCCGCGACACCGGCGCCTGGTGGGTGATCGACTACAAGTCCGCCGCCGCGCCGGAACGCCAGCCGCTGCTGGTTGCGCAGCTGCAGCAGTACCGGGCGGCGGTGCAGGCGGCCTATCCGGAGGCGACGGTGATGGCCGCCTTCCTGACCGGCCGTGGCGGACTGGTGGTGTTGCCTGCAGAGGCTGGCTCGGCAGGGGTGCGTACGACGACCGTATCGTCGGCGCCTGTTTCGGCGGTATCGCCACCACCCGATGCGGCCGCGCCGCCGTCGCCTGCGGCCGGGCCGGTCGGGGGGCCGCCAGTACAGGCCGATCTTTTCTCCTGACGACTTTTCCGTTCCTGCTGCCCATGTCTTCCGATTTCGTCGCATCCGTCCCGCCGCCGTCCGTCCTTCCCACCGCCTCGCACGCCGCGGCATCCACCGGAGTCTCTGCCGTCGCGATCGTCGGCGCCGGCCCGGCCGGCCTGATGGCGGCCGAAGTGCTGTCCGCCGCCGGCCATGCGGTGCACGTGTACGACGCGATGGCCTCGGTCGGCCGCAAGTTCCTGCTGGCCGGGCGCGGGGGCCTGAACCTGACCCATGCCGAACCGGTCGAACGCTTCGTCGGCCGCTACGGCGCGCGCCGCGATGCCGTCGCTCCGTGGCTGCAGCGCTTCGGCGCGGCCGAGGTGCGGGCCTGGGCCGAGGGGCTGGGCATCGCCACCTTCGTCGGCAGTTCCGACCGGGTGTTCCCGACCGACATGAAGGCCGCGCCGCTGCTGCGCGCCTGGCTGCACCGGCTGCGGGCGGCGGGCGTGCAGTTCCACATGTGGCACCGCTGGCTCGGCTGGACCGGCGACGGTGCGCTGCGCTTCGCCACGCCGGCGGGCGAGGCGGCGGTGCGCCCGGCCGCCACGGTGCTGGCGCTCGGCGGCGGCAGCTGGCCGCGGCTCGGTTCCGACGGCGCCTGGGTGCCGCTGCTGGAGGCCCGCGGTGTGCCGGTGCTGCCGCTGGTGCCGGCCAACTGCGGTTTCGACGTCGCTGCACGCGCCGGCGGCGGCGGCGATGCAGACGCGCCCGAGAGCCGTCGCGAATTCCTGCAGTCCCTGGTCGGCCGCGGGCCGGCCGAGGCGCCGGGCTGGACGCCGCATTTCGCCGAGCGGTTCGCCGGCCAGCCGTTCAAGTCGGTGGCGCTGCACTTCGAGGCCCAAGACGGCCGCTGTTTCGACCGCAAGGGCGAGTTCGTCGCGACCGCCACCGGTGTGGAAGGCAGCCTGGTCTACGCCGCATCCGCCCTGCTGCGCGACGAGATCGCCGCCCGCGGCAGTGCGACCTTCCAGCTCGACCTGCTGCCCGACCGTTCGCCCGAGCAGGTGCTGGCCGCGGTGCGGCATCCGCGCGGCGCCCGGTCGCTGTCGGGCCACCTGAAGAGCCGGCTCGGCATCGACGGCATCAAGGCCGGCATCCTGTACGAGCGGCTCGGCAAGGAGGCGATGGCCGATCCGGCGGTGCTGGCTGCGGCGATCAAGGCGCTGCCGATCACCGTGACCGCACCGCGCCCGCTGGCCGAGGCGATCAGCAGCGCCGGTGGCGTGCCGTTCGAGGCGCTGGATGCGCGCGGCATGCTGGCGGCGCTGCCGGGCGTCTTCTGCGCGGGCGAGATGCTCGACTGGGAGGCGCCGACCGGCGGCTATCTGCTCACCGCCTGCATGGCGAGCGGCGTGGCGGCCGCGCAGGGCGTCGCCGACTATCTCGCGCCCGCTGCCTGACGGTTACCGCCTGCAGCCGCGGGGGGCATCGGCCCGGCGGCGGGCACCGCGCTCCTAGAATGCGCCCGCATTCCGGCACGGGGATCGGGGTGGAGTGATGCAGGAGGCCTCGATGGCGTTGTCGTTCTGGAGCCGCGCGGCCGTCGCGCTGATATGGGTGATGGGCCTGCTGCCGGCCGGCGCGCAGGCGGCACCTCCCGCGGCGACGCCGCGGGTCGACGTGCTGTTGGTGGGCGGCGGCATCATGAGCGCCACCCTCGGCGTCATGCTGAAGGAGCTGGAGCCGCAGTGGTCGATGCTGATGGTCGAGCGGCTCGACGCGGTGGCTCAGGAAAGCTCACACGGCTGGAACAACGCCGGCACCGGCCACGCGGGCCTCGCCGAGCTGAACTACACGCCGGAGAAGGACGGCCGCATCGAGATCGTTAAGGCGGTGGAGATCAACGAGGCCTTCCAGGTGTCGCGCCGCTTCTGGGCGTCGCAGGTGCGGCGCGGCGTGCTGCAGAAGCCGCGGTCCTTCATCCATTCGGTGCCGCACATGAGCGTCGTGTGGGGCGAGGACAACGTCGCCTTCCTGAAGCAGCGCCATGCCGCGCTGCAGGCCCATCCGCTGTTCCGCGACATGCGCTATTCCGACGATCCGGTGCAGATCCGCCAATGGGCGCCACTAATGATGGAGGGCCGCGATCCGCAGCAGAAGATCGCGGCCACCTGGTCGCCGTCGGGTACCGACGTGGACTTCGGCGAGATCACCCGGCAGTTCGTGCGACACCTGCAGACCCGGCCGGGCTTCGACCTGCGGCTCTCGACCGAGGTGCGCGACATCGAACGCAACGACGACGGCACCTGGCGGGTGACCTATGCGGGCCGCGGCGCCAACGCGCAGCGCAAGGCGGTGGATGCGAAGTTCGTCTTCGTAGGTGCCGGGGGCGGCACACTGCGGCTGCTGCAGGCGTCGGGCATTTCCGAGGCGCGCGACTACGGCGCGTTTCCGGTGGGCGGCTCGTTCCTGGTGAGCGACCGTCCCGACCTCGCGGCCCGGCACCTCGCCAAGGCCTACGGCCGGGCCGGCGTCGGATCGCCGCCGATGTCGGTGCCCCACCTCGACACCCGCATGCTCGATGGCCGGCAGGTGCTGCTGTTCGGTCCGTTCGCGACGTTTTCGACCAAGTTCCTGAAGGAGGGCGCGTACACCGACCTGTTCGCCAGCCTCCGGCCGCGCAACGTCGGCCCGATGGTGCGGGTCGGCATCGACGAATTCCCGCTGGTGCAGTACCTGGTCGGACAGGTGCTGCAGTCCGACGAGGACCGGTTCCAGGCCCTGCGGGAATACCTGCCGCAGGCCCGCAAGGAGGACTGGAAGCTGGTGCAGGCCGGCCAGCGGGTGCAGATCATCCAGCGCGACGCGGAGCAGGGCGGCGTGCTGAAGCTCGGCACCGAGATGGTGGTGACGGCTGACGGCACGCTGGCCGGGCTGCTCGGGGCCTCGCCCGGCGCGTCCACCGCCGCGCCGATCATGCTGGAACTGCTGGGTTCGGCCTTCAAGGACCGCATGGCCACGCCCGCCTGGCAGGCGCGGCTGCAGCAGATGGTGCCCCACTACGGCAGCCGCTTGGGCGACGATCCGCGCCGCGCCTACGAGCAGCTGCGGGACACCAGTGCGGTGCTGCAGCTCACGCCGCCTGCGCTGCCTGCGCCCGGTACGCTGGCAGCCCGCTGACCGGTCTCGGGCTCAGCCACCGGCCGCCGGCGCATCGACTACGAAGCGGTCCTTGCCGGCGCGCTTGGCGGCATAGAGCGCCCCGTCGCAGCGGCGCAGCAGATCGGCCGGCGCGTCCCCGGACCGACCGGCTGCGATGCCGATACTGATCGTCAGCGGGCCGCACAGCGGCTCCGGCGTTGCTTCCGGATGCCGGGGCAGGCGGCGCGCAGCCTGCAGCAGCCGCGTGGCCAGCGCCGACGCGCTGTCCGGCGGCCCCTGTTCCAGCAGGACCGCGAACTCCTCGCCGCCGAGACGCGCCACCAACGCACCTGCGGCCTGGTCGTGCAGGCAGGCGGCGAGCGCCTGCAGTACTGCGTCGCCCTGGTCGTGACCGAAACGGTCGTTGATCGGCTTGAAGTCGTCGATGTCGAGCATCAGCAACTGCACCCGCGGCAGCGCGCCGGTCTCGTGCAGCCGGCGGAGCCGCTCCATCAGGCTGCGGCGGTTGGCGATGCCGGTCAGCGCGTCCCGGTAGGCCATGTCCGCGAGCTTCAGGCGGTGCCGGTGTGCCACTTCGCGCAAGGCGGAGTAGGTGATATTGAGGAACACGCCCAGCAGCACCACCGCGCCGATCAGCATCGCGTTCCAGACAGGATCGTGCTGCGGCGACAGGTACAGCGCCCGACCCCGGCTGAAAACGGCCCAGATCGCCACGAGGCCCGCGGCGTACTGCACCAGGCTCGCGAAGATCGGTGCCATCACCAGCGAGAAGACGGCCCCGAGCACCAGGCACCACGCGACCGCGAGCGCGCTCGGGGCGGTCAGGCGGACGAACCCTTCGGCCAGCAGGCTGAGGGTCAGCAGCGTCAGGACGAACATCGTCGTGGCGGTCTTCGCGAACAGCACCGCGCAGAGGCCGCTGACGAACAGGCTGCCGATGGCGCCGAACACCCGCAGGTCGTAGCGGTAGGCCGGGTCCGCGAAGTACAGCGCCAGCAGCAGGGCAACGAGGCCGAAGGCCTGCGCCGCGATCCCGACCATCTGCAGCTCCCTCAGTCCGCGCATGTCCACCGGCAATGCGGTCGCGCGGCGCACCATGCGATCCGCAAGGGAGCGACGAGGGGCCGGTGTCGAAGCGTGGCGGTCGGGTGCGGGCCTGGTCATCCGGGGTCCGTAGGCTGAGATGCGCAAGGGAGGAACGGTCCTGGCCTTCCCACTCTACCGAACGAGCGTCCGGCCGGACCGCGGGATGGTCCGGATGCGCAAAAAGAAAAGCCTGCGACCTTCACGGTCGCAGGCTTTTTCCGAAATGAGGTTGACGAGCCCGATCCTGGCACTGGCTCCACGGTTAGGGCTGCTTGGTTCCCCACCTGACCCGGTTGGCCGCTTCCCCATGCAGGGAGGCCCGTCAGCGGCGATTGTATGCGAGCGCCGCTGCGCGGCCGGTCAGCGCAGCTGCAAATCCTCGTTGCCGAAGGTGATGCCCAGCGGTTCGATCACCACCTGCTTCGGGCCTGCCTCAACCGTGCCGGCGATGATCGCCTTTACGCCCTGCGCCTCAGCGACTGCGACGGTGCGGTCGGCGTCTTCGGGCCGCACGAACAGCGCGAAACCGGCGCCCATGTTGAAGGTGCCGTAGGCCTCCCGGTCGTCTTGCTTCGCATGCTGCTGGATGAAGCGCAGCACCGGCGTGACCTCGGGCACGGTGTCGATCCGGTAGGTCATCGCCGACGGGTGGCGCAGCAGCTTGCGCCAGCCGTGGCCGGTGATGTTGGCGTTGTATTTCGGCGCGATGCCGGCTTTCCACAGCGCTTCGGTCACCGGCGAATACAGGACCGTGGGGGCCAGCAGCGCTTCGCCGTAGGTGAGGCCGGGCGCCACTTCGGTCAGGTAGCCGTTCGGCAGCCGCTCGACCAGCTTGCGCGCCAGGCTCAGGCCGTTGGCGTGGATACCGCTGGAGGCGAGCAGCACGATCTTGTCGCCCGGCGCCAGGTCGTCGCCGACCGACAGCCGGCTCTTGGGGTTGATGATGCCGGTGCACGACGCCGCCAGGTCGATCCGGCCGCCCTCGACGATGCCGGCGAGCGCCGGCGTCTCGCCACCGCCCCAGGCCACGCCGCAGATGTCGCAGGCCTTCTTCCAGCCCGCTACCAGCGCCTGGGCGCGCTGGGCGTCGCCGAACCAGTCGCTGCCGCCGGCGGCCCAGTAGGCCTGCACCACCAGCGGCGTCGCGCCGACGGTGATCAGGTCGTTCACCGCCATCGCGATCGTGTCCTGGGCGATGCCTTCGTAATAGCTCTTGCCGGTCAGTTCGGCCATCGCGTCGGCCACCAGCACCTTGCTGCCCAGGCATTCGACGATGCTCGCCAAGTAGAACGGCCCGACGTCCACCACGTAGGCCGATTCTCCGCGCGAGGCGGCAACCTCGGTGAAACCGTGGCCGCCCAGGTGGACGGCGGTGGCGGCGGCGGCGCGCTGGGCGCTCACCTTCAGCGGGTCGATCAGGTCGTAGTTGACGCCGGCCTGGTCGTAGCTCAGCGTGTCGGGAGAGGCAGCGGGAGATTTCATGGGCCGGGATTATCCGCGCCGCAGGTTCCGGCCCGGGCCGGTCCGTAAAATGGCGCGATGTCCTATCTCGTGCTCGCCCGCAAATACCGCTCCCGGAACTTCTCGGAGATGGTGGGCCAGGAGCACGTGGTGCAGGCCCTGACCAACGCCCTGCAGACGCAGCGGCTGCACCATGCCTACCTGTTCACCGGCACCCGCGGCGTCGGCAAGACCACCGTCTCTCGGATCCTGGCCAAGGCGCTCAACTGCACCGGCCCGGACGGGCAGGGCGGCATCACCGCCGAGCCCTGCGGCGTGTGCGACGCCTGCCGTGACATCGACGCCGGCCGCTTCGTCGACTACACCGAACTCGACGCCGCCTCCAACCGGGGGGTGGACGAGGTCCAGTCGCTGCTGGAGCAGGCGGTCTACAAGCCGGTCCAGGGCCGCTTCAAGGTCTTCATGATCGACGAAGTGCACATGCTGACCAACACCGCCTTCAACGCGATGCTGAAGACGCTGGAGGAGCCGCCCGAATACCTGAAGTTCGTGCTGGCGACGACCGACCCGCAGAAGGTGCCGGTCACGGTGCTGTCGCGCTGCCTGCAGTTCAACCTGCGGCCGATGGCGCCCGAAACGGTCGAGCAGCACCTGGCCGCGGTGCTCGGCAACGAGCAGGTGCCGGCCGAGACGCAGGCGCTGCGCCTGATCGCCCGGGCCGCGCGCGGCTCGATGCGCGACGCACTGTCGCTCACCGACCAGGCGATCGCCTTCGGCAACGGCCGGATCGAGGAAGCGCCGGTGCGCCAGATGCTCGGCAGCGCCGACCGGTCGCATGTCTTCCGCCTGATCGGCGCACTGGCCGACGGCGACGGCCGCACGGTGGTCGAGACGTCGGAGGCGCTGCGGTTGCACGGCCTGTCGGCCGCGTCCACCCTGGAAGACATGGCGGCGGTGCTGCAGCGCATGGCGGTGCTGCAGGCGGTGCCGCAGCGCGCCGACGCATCCGACGATGCGGAAGCCGCCGAGATGGCGCGCCTGGCCGCCCACCTGCCGCCCGACGAGACGCAGCTGCTCTACAGCATCTGCCTGCACGGCCGCAACGAGCTCGGCCTCGCGCCCGACGAATATGCGGCGCTGACGATGGTGCTGCTGCGGCTGCTGGCGTTCAAGCCGGCCGCACAGGCGGCTTCGCTGGAAAAAAAAACACTGACGGCGGCTGAACCGCGGCCGATGGCGGCCCCGGTGCCGCCGGAACGCGCTGCATCGCCGGCCGCTGCGGCGGTGCCGCGGGTGGCGCAGGTCGCGGCACCGGCTCCAGCTCCGGTGGCACCGCCGGAACCTCAGGCCGAACCGCCCGAAACCGGCATCGATCCGGACGGCGACGGCGAAATCGCGCTGCCGCCCGCGCCGCCGGCCGATCCGGTGCCTGTCCGACTCGCGCCGACGCCGCCCGCGGTCGCACCTGCCGCACCGGCCCGCCCGGCCCCGCAGCCCGCGCCGGAGGAGCCGCCGTTCCCGGAACCGGATCCGCGCGACAGCGACCGCGTCTCGTCCCTGCCGCCGGCGCTCGCCGCCTTGCCGGTCCGCAGCCCGGTTTCAGCACTAAAAGCGGCTGCAGCGCCCGTCCCCTCTGCGCAGGATGCTACTGAAATCGTAGCGGTGCCGGTGCGCGAGCAGCCCGAGCCCGGCGAGCGTCTTCGGCCCCGTCCCGGCGGCGCGGTGCGTCCTCCGCCGGTCACCTTCGAGCCGACGGAAGAGGGCGCCTTCTGGCACGGCACCGTGACCGGGCTGATCGTGGCCGAGGCGATCACCGCGCTGGTCCGCGAGCTGGCACTGCAATCCGAGCTGGTGCGCCGCGACGGCCGGCACTGGGTGCTGCGGATCGAGCGCGAATCGCTCAACCAGCCGGTCAGCCGCGAGCGGCTGCGCACCGCGCTCGAAGCCGCCGGCCATGCCGAGGCGATCACCATCGAGATCGGCACCGTTGGCGACACGCCGGCGCGCCGCAACGCCGCTGCCGCCGCGGCCCGCCAGCGGCAGGCCGAGGAGCTGGTCGAGAACGACCCGCTGGTGCAACAGATGGTGCGCGATTTCGGCGCGAAAATCGTGCCCGGCAGCATCCGCACCCGGCCGCTGCAGAGCGCCTGACCGTCACGGCGGCAGGGCATGTCACCGGCCGCACACCTCTTTTTTTACTACAAGGATTTCCATGTTCAACAAAGGACAGCTCGCCGGCCTCATGAAGCAGGCCCAGGCCATGCAGGACAACCTCAAGAAGGCGCAGGACGAGCTGGCGAACGTCGAGGTTGAAGGCGAGTCCGGCGCCGGCCTGGTCAAGGTGCTGATGACCTGCAAGCACGACGTGAAGCGCATCACCATCGACCCCAGCCTGCTGGCCGAGGACAAGGACATGCTGGAGGACCTGGTTGCCGCCGCCTTCAACGCGGCCGTGCGCAAGGCGGAGGAAACTTCCACCGAGAAGATGGGCAAGATCACCGCCGGCATGCCGGGCCTGCCCGGCGGCATGAAGTTCCCGTTCTGAGCAAACGGCCGTGATCCGCCTCCGCCGTTTCCTGCGCCGTCCGTCCCGCCCGGTCGCGGGCGTGCTCGGGGCTGCCGCGGCTGCGGTGGCCCTGGGGGCGTTCGCCGCGCCGCCGGCGGTACCGGCCTACCGCGAGTTCAAGGACTGGGTCGTCGCCTGCGACAACGCCCGCCGCTGCGATGCACGGCTGGCGCCGGAGTCGGGCGATCCGTCGGACCTGCGGCTGGCGATCTCCCGCTTCGCCGGTCCCGAGGGCACCGCGCAGATCGAGCTCAACGCCGACAAACCGCTGCCCCCGCAGGCGCTGCAGCTCGACGGCAAGCCGATCGACGCGGCCGACCAGCCCGGCCCGAAGTCCGCCTGGCAGGACGACGGCGAGGGCGGCAAACGCCTGGAGGAAGAGCCCGCACTACGCCTGGGCCGCCAGCTGGCGCAGGGCCGCAGCCTGACGGTGCAGACCCGGCAGGCGCCGGTGCGCCTCTCGCTCGACGGACTGGCGGCGGCGCTGCTGTTCATGGACGACGTTCAGGGGCGGGTCGGCACCGTCACCGCCTGGCGCGATCCGGGCAGCGCGCCCGCCAGCCGGGTGCCGCCGGAGCCGTCGCTACCGGTACTGGGCGCCGCACCGGTGCCGCCGCCCCTGCCCGACGCCGACGCCTTCGCGGCGCGGGTGCGCAGCCGCAATGCGGCCCTGCTGGCTCAGCGCTGCGACACCGCGCGGGGCGCGCCTGCCGGCATGGTCGACCAGGCGCTGCCGCTCACCGCCTCCGAAGCGCTGGTCATGCTGAACTGCTGGAACGGTGCGTACCAGAGCGCCGCCCTGGTCCTGCGGGTGCCGCGCAACGCGCCGGAGAACGCCCGGCCCGTGTCGCTGCCCGCCGTACCCGGCGGCCTGCCGCGCAGCAAGGCTGACGATCCGGCGGTGCTGTCGGAGCCGTTCTACGACCCCGAAACCGGCGCCCTGACCACTTATGCCAAGGGCCGCGGCATCGGCGACTGCGGCTACGCGCTCGGCTGGGTGTTCGACGGCGCCGTGTTCCGCGCCGCCTCGCGCGACGAACAGCGCCGCTGCGCAGGCGCACCCGGCGACTGGCCGACGCTCTACCGTACCCGCATGGCGCCGCCGGGTGAACCCGCAACCCCGCCGGTGCCCGGCCGCTGACGACGCGAAGAAGGATTCCACCGATGGCCACCGTTTCCGGCAACGACGCGCTCGACGCCCTGGTGCAGGCGTTGCGCCGGCTGCCGGGCGTCGGGGCCAAATCCGCCTCGCGCATGGCGTTCCATCTGCTGCAGCACGACCGTCCCGGCGCGGAACTGCTGTCGCAGGCGCTCCACCGCGCAGCGGGGGCCGTGCGCCACTGCGCCCGCTGCCACACCTTCACCGAGGCGGAGGTGTGCAGCGTCTGCAGCGACCCGGAGCGCGACGCGTCAAAGCTCGTCGTGGTCGAGACACCAGCCGACCAGGCGGCGCTGGAGCGCACCGGTGCGTTCCGGGGCCTGTACTTCGTGCTGATGGGCCGGCTCTCGCCGCTCGACGGCATCGGCCCGAAGGAGATCGGCCTGCAGAAGCTGTTCGACCGGGCGACCGACGGCGTGGTCGACGAGGTGATCCTCGCGACCAACTTCACCGGCGAAGGCGAGGCGACGGCGCACGTCATCTCCGAGGGCCTGCGTGCCCGCGGGCTGCGGGTGACCCGGCTGTCGCGCGGGGTGCCGGTCGGCAGCGAACTGGAATTCGTCGACCTGGGCACCATCGCCCACGCCCTGGTGGACCGCCGCTGACCGCGGGCCGGCTGCCGCTGTCAAGAGTCATTACATGCCCGTCGTTCCCGGATTCACCGTCGCTTACGGTTGCGTGCTGGTCGCCGCCCTGCTGCCGATCGTCTGCGCCGCGCTGGCCAAGGTCGGCGGCCGCGGCTTCGACAACCGCCGTCCGCGCGACTGGATGGCCCGGCTGACCGGCTGGCGCGCGCGGGCCAATGCGGCGCAGTCGAACGGGTTCGAGGTGCTGCCCTTCTTCATCGGTGCAGTGCTGATCGCCCACCAGCTCGGCGCGCCTCAGGGGCGGGTCGATGCGCTGGCCGTGGCTTTCGTCGCGGCGCGGATCGTCTACATCGTTTGCTACCTGGCCGACCGCGCCACGCTGCGCAGCCTGGCGTTCGCCGCCGGGCTGCTGGTCAACATCGCGCTGCTGTTCGCCGGCGTGCGTTGAGCGCCGCCTGGCCACGGGCGCTGGGGCAAACCCGCAGGGGGATGCACCGATGCGCCGCGGCCGGGCCGTCGGTAAGCTTGCGTCGGTGTCTTCCCGATTCCGGACCCCCTCCAGCACCCCCCGTCTGCCGACCGGCTCCGTGGACCGCCGCACGCTGCTGACCGGCGGAGCCCTGGTGGCGCTCGCCGTGCCCTCGCTGCGGGCCCAGGCGCGGCTGGAAAAGCCGCGCATCGCGATCGCGGTCGGTGACAAATCGGCCTTCTATTTCCTGCCGCTGACGATCGCCGAACGCCTCGGCTACTTCCGCGCGGCGGGCCTCGACGTGGTGATCAGCGATTACGGCAGCGGCACGCTGGCGTTGCAGTCGCTGGTCGGCGGTACGGCCGATGTCGGGTCCGGCGCCTTCCGCCACACGATCAGCCTGCAGAGCCGCGGCCAGTTCTTCCGGGCATTCGCGATGCAGGGCCGGGCGCCGCAGGTGGTGACCGGCGTGTCGGTCCGCGCGCTGCCGGGTTACCGCGGCCCTGCCGACCTGCGCGGCCGGCGCATCGGCATCACCGAACCGGGCAGCGCCACGCACCTGGCAGTGGCGATGCTGCTGGCCCGCGGCGGCCTGCGCCTGGACGACGCGACGGTGGTCGGCGTGGGCACCGGCGCGGCCGCCCGGGAGGCGCTGCGCAGCGGCGAGATCGAGGCGATCTGCAATGTCGACCCGGTGATCACCCAGCTGGAACAGAAGGGCGACCTGCGGGTGGTGAGCGATACCCGGACGCAGAAGGGCACCCGCGAGATGTTCGGCGGCCCGATGCCCGCCGGCTGCCTGTACGCGTCCGACGACTTCCTGCAGAAGCATCCGCGCACCGCGCAGGCGCTGGCCGATGCGATGGTGCATGCCCTGAAATGGCTCCAGACCGCCGGCCCGGGCGATCTGCTCAACACCGTGCCCGAGGCGTATCTGCAGGGCGACCGGGCGCTGTACCTCGCGTCGTTCCAGAAGGTGCGCGAGGCGATCTCGCCCGACGGGCTGGTGGAGGAGGAGGGCGCCCGCACCGCGGTCCGGGCGCTGACCTCCTTCGGGTTCGATCCGGCGCTGCGCTCCGCGAAGATCGATCCGTCGCGGCTCTACACCAACGAATTCGCCCTGCGGGCCAAGCAGAAGTTCCAGGCCTGAGGGCGGCGGATCAGCGGGTCTTCTTCGCAGCGGGCGCTGCGGCGGTGCGTTTCGGTGCGGCCGCGGCAGTCGCCGTCTTGCGCACGGGTGCGGCCGTTGCCGTCTTGCGGATCTGCGCGGCCGACTTGCCGGCCGCGGCGCGGGCCGATGCGGCGGACGCCGCTGCACGCGGAGCCGGAGCCGCCGCGGCCGCTGCGGCCGACACCGGCACGTAGACGATCAACTGCTGGCCGGTACGCAGCACGGCCGACGGATTCACGTCGTTCCAGTCCGCCACGCTCGACGGCGACAGCTTGTAGCGGCGCGCCACGCTCGCCACCGTGTCGCGCCGGCCGGCCTTGACGGTCATCTTGCGGGTCACCACCTCGGGCGCGAGCGACAGCTGGCCGTTGTCCGCGACATGCGCCGCCACGTCGCCCTGCATGCCTTCGCCGCGCCGCACCACCAGCACCGAGCCGGCCTTGACCAGCATTCGCGGCGGAATTGCGTTGACCTGGCGAAGATCGGCCTCGGACATGCCGACCTTCTGCGCGACCGCGGCCACGTTCATCGTGGCGGGTGCGGTCCAGGCGGTCCAGCTGGCGGTCTGACCTTCGGCATGCGCCTCCAGGTTGCGCTTGAAGACGGCGGCGTTGTCCCACGGCAGCAGGATCTGCGGCGTGCCGGAGGCCAGGATCACCGGATGGCGCATCGACGGGTTGAGCGCGCGGAAGTCCTCCAGCCGCACATCGGCAAGCTTGGCCGCGAGGGACACGTCGATGTCGCGGGTGATCGCGACCGACTGGAAATAGGGGTGGTTCTCGATCGCCGGCAGTTCGGCGTTGAACAGCTCCGGATGGGCGACGATGTTCTTCACCGCCTGCAGCTTCGGGACGTAATAGCGCGTCTCGTTGGGCATCGTCAGGTCGGTGTAGCCGGTCGGCAGGCCGAGCTTCTGGTTGCGTGCGATCGCACGACCGACGCTGCCTTCGCCCCAGTTGTAGGCGGCCAGCGCCAGGTGCCAGTCGCCGAACAGGTTGTAGAGCCGCTGCAGGTAGTCGAGCGCTGCCCGGGTCGAGGCGAGCACGTCGCGGCGATCGTCGCGGAACAGGTTCTGCTTGAGCTGGTAGTCGTTGCCGGTGGCGGGCATGAACTGCCACATGCCGGCCGCCTTGGCGCTCGACACGGCCTGCGGGTTGAACGCGCTCTCGATGTAGGGCAGCAGCGCCAGCTCGCTCGGCATGCCGCGGCGCTCCAGTTCCTCGACGATGTGGAACAGGTACTTGCTGGAGCGCTCGGTCATGCGCTGGATGTAGTCCGGGCGTGTCGCGTACCACTGCTCGCGGTCGGCGACGATGTCGTTGCGCAGGTCCGGCATGGCGAAGCCGCGGCGGATGCGTTCCCACAGGTCGGCCGGCGGCGCCAGCGTGACGACGCCCTGCGAATGGGCTTCGCCGAGCGTGATCGGCTGCAGCGCGCCGCGCGGGTAGACCGGCTGCGACGAGCGCTGGGCGGTGGAGGTGCCTGGAGTGCCCTGCTTGCCGTCGGTGCCGGCAGTCTGGTCGGTGGGGGCGGTGGTGCTGGCGCAGCCGGCGAGGAAGACGGCACACGACAGGAGCGCGGGCCAGACGGCGGAACGGACGTTCTTCATCGGAATTCGTTTTTCCATTGACGCAGGGCGGCGAAGATGCCGGCCTCGTCGGTGGACGGAAGGGAGGCGTGGCGGCTTACCGCTTCCGCGACGGCCGGCAGGCGGCTGCGCAGAAAGGGGTTGATCTCGCGCTCGAGCGCGATGGTGGAGGGCAGCGTCGGCTGCCCCGCGGCGCGCAGGGCGGCGCAGCGGTCGCTGGCGGCGGCGAGTGCGGCGTTGGCCGGCTCGACCGCCCGGCCGAACGCGAGGTTCGACAGCGTGTATTCGTGGCCGCAGCATACGCGGGTGGCGCCGGGAAGCGCCGCCAGCGCGTCGAGCGACGCGAGCATCTGCGCCGGCGTGCCTTCGAACAGCCGGCCGCAGCCGCCGAAGAAGAGCGTGTCGCCGCAGAACAGCACCGGATCGCCGGCGCCGGCGGCGCAGAAGAAGGCGATGTGGCCGGCCGTGTGGCCCGGCACGTCGATCACGGAGAAGCGCAGGCCGAGGGTATCGACCGTGTCGCCGCCCGTCACCCGCTCGGCCGGCTCGGGCACGGCTTCCCGCGCCGGGCCGACCACGCGGCAGCCGGTGGCGGCCCGCAGGGCGGGCACGCCGCCGGTGTGATCGTGGTGGTGGTGGGTGACTAGAATCGTCTCGAGCTGCAGGCCGCGCGCCTGCAGCGCATCGAGCACGGGCCCCGCTTCGCCGGGGTCGACCACCACGGCCCGCTGCCCCGCGTGCAGCATCCAGATGTAGTTGTCGGAGAGGGCGGGCAGCGGTTCCAGCACCATGAGCGACGAAATTATAGGTTTGCACCCCTGGTTCGACACCCCCCCCGGCCAGTGCCTGCTGGATTGGGAGCGCCGGTGCTTCGACGCGGCGGTGGCCGACCTGTTCGGTTTCCACGGCGTGCAGCTCGGCCTTCCGTTGCTCGACGGGCTGGCGGCCAACCGGATGCGACACCGCTGGATCGTGGCCGGACCGGACGATCTGCCGCCCCACGGCGCGCTGCCGCACCAGACCGCGCTGGTGACCGATTTCGCGGCGCTGCCGTTCGATACCGCGAGCCTCGACCTGGTGCTGTTGCCGCACACGCTGGAGCGCAGCCCCGACCCGCACGCCACGCTGCGCGAGGTGGAGCGGGTGCTGATGCCGGAGGGCCGGGCGGTGATCTGCGGGCTGAACCCCGCGGGCCTCTGGTGCCTGCGCCAGCGCCGGGTGCGACTCGCCCAGCGCTTCGGCATGGGCCGCGACTACCTGCCCGGCGCGCTCGACCCGATCGGCTACTGGCGGCTGCGCGACTGGCTGCGCCTGCTGTCGTTCGAGGTGGAATCCGGCCGCTTCGGCTGCTTCCGCCCGGCGGTCCGCAGTCAGCGCTGGCTGGACCGCCACGCCTGGATGGAGCGTGCCGGCGACCGCTGGTGGCCGTTCCTCGGCGCCGCCTATTTCGTGGTGGCGACCAAGCGGGTGCCGGGCATGCGGCTGATCGGCAAGCGCTGGAAGAAGGCCCGGCGCGCGCCGGCGGTGGCTGCTCCTGTTCCGATAGCAGGCCGCGCAGGCGGGGCGGGCGCAGAAGCCCGATTTGCCTCCCAAGATACGACGACGAAGACGAAGAAGCAGACCCCGTGAACCACATCGAGATCTATACCGACGGCGCCTGCAAGGGCAACCCCGGCCCCGGCGGCTGGGGCGTGCTGCTGAAATCCGCCAGCGCCGAGAAGGAACTGTTCGGCGGCGAGGCCGTCACCACCAACAACCGCATGGAGATGACCGCGGTGATCGAGGCCCTGCAGGCCCTCAAGCGGCCGTGCCAGGTCACGCTCTATGTCGACAGCCAGTACGTGCTCAAGGGCATCACCGAATGGGTGAAGGGCTGGAAGGCGCGCGGCTGGAAGACCGCGTCGAAGGAACCGGTGAAGAACGTCGAGCTGTGGCAGAAGCTCGACGACCTGGTGGCCAACAGCGGCCACCAGATCGACTGGCGCTGGGTCCGCGGCCACAACGGCGATCCGGGCAACGAGCGGGCCGACCAGCTGGCCAACCGCGGGGTCGATCTGGCGCTGGGCCGGCGCTGACCGCGGCGCCGCCCGCGCATTTCTTCTACAGCACCGCGGTCGAGATCGCCGGCACCGCCGCGATCACCAGCAGCCCCACGATCAGCGCCAGGATGTAGGGCCAGATCGCGCCCATCGCCTCGTCCGGCGACACGTTGCCGATCCGGCAGGCGATGTAGAAGCCCACGCCGATCGGCGGCATCATCAGGCCGATGTTCATCGCGACCACCACCACCATCGCGTAGTGCACGTCGTTGATGCCCAGGCTGCGGGCGATCGGGAACATCAGCGGCGCCATCAGCAGCAGCGCCGGCAGGCCTTCCAGGATGCAGCCGAGCGCCAGGAAGATGACGATGGTCGCGGCCATGAAGCCGACCGGGCCGCCCGGCAGGGTGGTCATGAACGCGGCGAGCTGCTGCGCCACGCCCGACTGCGTGATCGCCCAGGCCATCGCGAGCGCGGTGCCGAGGATCATCAGGATCGCGCCGCTGAGCGCGGCCGTCTCGACCAGCATGCCGTAGAACTTGCGCCAGCCGATGCCGCCGTAGAGCACGATGCCGATCGCCATCGCGTAGACCACCGCGATGGTCGAGACCTCGGTGGCGGTGGCCACGCCGCTGCCGACCGCGCCGCGGATCAGAAACGGCAGCACCAGCGCCGGTGCCGCGACCAGCAGCGTGCGGCCGACGATCGACAGCGCCGGACGGCGGACGTTCGACATGTCCTCGCCGCGGGCCTTCCAGCGGGCGAGCACCGCCAGCGCCAGCAGCAGCACCATCGCGACGGTCACACCGGCCTGGAACAGCCCGGCGATCGACACGCCCGCGACCGAGCCGAGCACGATCAGCACGATGCTCGGCGGCACCGTGTCGGCCATCGCGGCGCCGGTGGAGAGCAGCGCGATCATCTCCTTCGGCTTCTGGCCGCGGCGCTTCATCTCGGGGAAGAGGGCGGGCGCGACGGTCGCCATGTCCGACACCTTGGAGCCCGAGATGCCCGAGACGATGAACAGCGAGCCCAGCAGCACGTACTGCATGCCGCCTTTCACGTGGCCGATCAGCGAGGCCAGGAAGTCGATGATCGCCTTGCCCATGCCGGTCGCGTCGAGCACGCAGCCGAGCAGCACGAAGATCGGCACCGAGACGAGGATCAGGCTGGACATGCCTTCGTCCATCCGGCCGATCATCACGTCGATCGGGATGTGGGTGCTGAAGGCCAGATAGCTGACCGTGCCGACGCCGAAGCAGAAGGCGATCGGCACGCCGGCGGCGAGCGTCACCGCGACGAAGCCGATCAGGAAGATCGCGATATTCAGGTTGCCGAGCGCGTCGATGCTGCCGGCGAAAGCCCAGCAGAGTGCGGCCACGCCGCCCACCACCAGCACGCTGGCGGCCAGTTCGCGGGCGCTGCATTCGCGCCAGGCGTGCGCGAGGACCGTCACCAGCATCGCGCAGATGCCGAAGCCGATGGCCGCCACCCGGAAGCTGTTGGGAATGTCGAGCGCGGGCAGCGACACGATCCATTCCGACTGCACGTATTCCAGCGCCGGCCGCACCAGCACCGCAAGTAATGCCGCCACGACGACGAGGCCGAAGGCCTGCACGTAGCCCCGCAGTGTCGGCGGCATGCGCTGCAGGAAGACGGTGAGGCGCAGGTGTTCGTTGCGGTGGATCGCGATGGTCGAGCCGAGCATCGCGAGCCAGAGAAAGCCGATCGCCACCACCTCGTCGATCCAGACGACCGGGATGGAGAACACGTACCGCGAACAGACGCCCGCGAGCAGCAGCACCATGATCCCTGCGGCCAGCGCGGCGGCGACCATCTCGATCGGCTTGAGGAACAGGTTGCCCGGCGGCGGCGCGGCCGCGACCAGGTCGTCCGGAAGGGTGAAATCGGCGACAGGGTCGCGGGCGGCGGCAGTCATGGGCTGCTACTCCAGTGAATGAGGCAAGGTTTGGCAGAGGGAGGCCCCTCGCCGGGACACCGCGGAGCCGGCTCCGCCGGTCCGCCGGTGTCGCCCCCTGAAAGGGGGCAGGCGTTACACGCAGTGAAAAGCCTGGGTGTTAAGCAAGTTTTCCGGTGTACTTCTCGAGCACCGCCCAGGCTTCGTCGCCGAACTTCTTCTTCCACTCGTCGTAGAAGCCGGCGGCGCGCAGCTTGGCGCGGAACAGTTCGGCATCGGTGGTGTTGAACTCCATGCCCTTGCCCTTGAGCTCGCCCATCAGGCTGTCGTTCAGCTTCTTCACGTCCTCGCGCTGCTTCATGCCGGCCTCGGCGATGTTGCGGGCCACGATCTCGCGCAGGTCGGCCGGCAGGCGGTCGACCGCCCGCTTATTGCCGAGGAACCAGAAGCCGTCCCACATGTGGTTGGTGACCGAGCAGTACTTCTGCACTTCGTTGAGCTTGGCGGTGGCGATGATCGCCAGCGGGTTCTCCTGGCCGTCGACGATCTTGGTCTGCAGCGCGGTGTACACCTCGGCGAAGTTGATCGTCGTGGGCGAGGCTTCGAAGGCCTTGAACATCGACACCCAGAACGGGCTCGGCGGCACCCGCATCTTCATGCCCTTCAGGTCTTCCGGCTTGGCGATCGCGCGGTTGCTCGTCGTCATCTGGCGGTAGCCGTTGTCCCAGATCTTGTCGAAGGCGACGATTGCGTTGGTCGCAGCGATCTGCTTGCGCACATGGGCGCCCAACTCGCCGTCCATCGCGGCCCAGACCTGGTTGTAGTCCTTGAACGCGAAGCCGACGCCGCTGATCTGCGCCGACGGCACCAGGGTGCCCAGGATCAGCGGCGACAGGGTGAAGAATTCCAGCGCGCCGTTGCGCAGCTGCGAAAGCATGTCGGTGTCGGTGCCCAGCTGGCTGCTCGGGAACACCTTGATGTCCACCCGGCCCTTGGTCTCGGCCAGGATCTTCGCGACCATCTCGTTTGCGCGGATGTTCATCGGATGGGTGACCGGCAGGTTGTTGCCGTACTTCATCGTGAACTCGGCCTTCTGCGCGCGTGCGAGCGGCGCGATCGTGGGCAGGGCGACGGCGCCGGTAGCCGCGATCAGGGTGCGTCGGTTGAGCTTCATGGTGTCTCCTCGTGTGTCGAGTGGTGGTCTCAGGGGGATGGAGGCGCGCCGCAGGGCGATGCGCATTCTGGAAACCGGGTGGGGCCGGATCAGTGGGGCGCTTCCTGCGCCTCGCCGCGTTCGACGAGCAGGCGCCGTACGTCCTTCTTGACGATCTTTCCGTAGCCGGACTTCGGCAGGGTGTCCCAGAAGAATACCTGCCGCGGCCAGCGGTAGCGTGCGAGTTTTCCCTCCAGGTGGGCAAGCAGTGCAGCCTCGTCCACCGGGGGGACGCCGGCGGCGCGCACGACGACTGCGGCACCGACCTCGCCCCATTTCTCGTCGGGCAGTCCGAGCACCGCGATCTCGGCGACGCCGGGGTGGGTGAGCAGCACCTCCTCGACCTCGCGCGGATACACGTTGGAGCCGCCGGAGATGTACATGTCGGACTCGCGCCCGGTGATATAGAGCAGCCCGCGTGCGTCCATGCGCCCGAGGTCGCCGGTATGGAACCAGCCGCCGCGCAGCGCCTTGGCCGTCGCCTCCGGATTGCCGTGGTAGCCGGCGAAGACGGCCGGGCCGCGGCAGCAGATCTCGCCGACCGTGCCGGCCGGCACCGGCTGCAGCTGCTCGTCGAGGATCGCGACTTCCATGCCGACGCGCGGCCGGCCGCAGGAGCCGATGTTCGCATTCGGCGAGGCGTCGTCGGCGTCGTGCATGTCGGGCGGCAGCACGGTGATGCAGCCGGTCACTTCGCCGAGGCCGAAGTACTGCACCAGCACCGGCCCGAGCGCCTGCAGCGCGCGCTTCTGGTCGGCCCGGTACATCGGTGCGCCGGCGTAGATCACATAGCGCAGGCTGGAATGGTCGTAGCGGTCGACCGACGGATGCTCGACCAGCATCTTGACGATGGTCGGCACGGTGAACAGGTTGGTCACCCGGTGGCGTTCCACCAGCGCCCAGACAGTGTCCGGCTCCATCCGGTCGGTCGGCAGCAGCACCGTGGCCGCGCCGCGCGCGACGTTCAGCAGTGCATGGATGCCGGCGCCGTGCGACAGCGGTGCCACGGCGATCGAGCAGTCGCGCTCGGTGGTGCCGGGAATCAGGTCGGCCAGGTGGTTGGTGACGACGAACGCCATCTGGCCGTGGGTCAGGATGCCCGCCTTCGGCTTGCCGGTGGTGCCGGAGGTGTAGAAGTACCAGAGCGGGTCGTCCGCTGCGACGGTCGCCTCGGCGAACGGCCGGCCGAGGTGCGGCGGGAGCAGCGCTTCGTAGTCGTGCTCGCCGGCGCGCGTCGTGCCGATCGCGATCACGTGGCGCAGCGCCGGCGATGCGGCCCGTACCGCGTCGGCATGGCCCGCGAAGTCGGACTCCACGATCATCGCCACCGCGCCGCTGGAGGCGCCCAGGTACGCGACTTCCGGCGGGGTGAGGCGGAAGTTGGTCGGCACCCAGATGCAGCCGAGCCGGAACGCCGCCCAGCAGCTCTCGAACAGCTGGCGGTTGTTGCGCGAATGGACGAGGATCGCATCGCCCTTCCGCAGGCCGAGGGCCTGCAGCGCGTGGGCCATCGCATCGACCCGGCGGTCGATCTCGGCCCAGGACCAGCGCTCGTCGCCCTGGATCAGGCCGGGCCGGTCCGGGTGGAGCCGGGCAGTCTGGCCGAGCAGCCGCGCGAGGTTGGCGACCCGTGCCTCGCCGCTTCCGCCGCTTCCGCCGCTCATGCGGCCTCCAGCACGCTCAGGTAGTTGGCGACCGCGGCGCCGCCCATGTTGAACACCGCGCCGAGGCCGGCGTTCGGCACCTGCATGCCGCCGGCGGTACCGGAGAGCTGCATCGCCGCCATCACATGCTGCGACACCCCGGTCGCACCGATCGGATGGCCGCGCGACTTCAAGCCGCCCGACGGGTTGACCGGCAGCCTGCCGTCCATGCGGGTCACGCCGTCGAGGATCACCCGCGCGCCCTGGCCGTGCGGCGCTAGTCCCATCGCCTCGTATTCGAGCATCTCGGCGATGGTGAAGCAGTCGTGCGTCTCGACGAAGTGCAGGTCGTCGAGGCGCGCACCGGCCGCGTCGAGGCCCCGGCTCCAGGCCTGGGCCGCGCCTTCGAAGCGTGTCGGGTCGCGGCGCGACAGCGGCAGCACGTCGTTGACCTGGGTGTGCGAGCGCCAGCGCACCGCCTGCACCGTGGCACCGGCGACCGGCTCCAGCGACAGCACCAGCGCAGCCGCGCCGTCGGAGACCAGCGAGCAGTCGGACCGCTTGAGCGGGCCGGCGACGAACGGGTTCTTCTCCGACGGCGTGCGGCAGAAATCGAAGCCGAGGTCGCGCTTCATGTGGGCATACGGGTTGTGCACGCCGTTGGCATGGTTCTTCGCCGAGATCGCGGCCAGCGCGTCCGACTGGTCGCCGAAGCGCGCGAAGTATTCCGAGGCGATGGTGCCGAACACGCCGGCGAAGCCGCCGGGCGTGTCGCCTTCTTCCTTTACGTAGGAGCAGCGCAGCAGCACCTCGCCGATCTGCGCATTGGGCAGGGTGTTCATCTTCTCGAAGCCGACCACCAGGGCGCGCTTCACCCGGCCGGCGTGCAGCGCGTCGAGTGCGGCCCAGATCGCTGCGGAGCCGGTGGCGCAGGCGTTTTCCAGCCGCACCGCCGGGGTGTGGCGGAACGCCGGGATCGCCACGCCGGCGATCGCGCCGCTGAAGTCCTGCCGCACGAAGCCGCCGTTGAAATGGCCGACGAAGATGCCGTCGATGTCCTCGGCTGCGAGGCCAGCGCTGTCGAGCGCGGGCTGGGCGGCGTCGCGAAACAGCTGCTCCGCATCCAGCGCGTCGAGTTTGCCGAAGGGCGTGTGGCCCCATCCGATGATGTGTGCTGCAGACATGGGTGATGTGGTTTGCTATGTGGACCAGTTGTGCCGGTCCGGAACGGGGTTGGCTAGAAGTGAGGCGACGATAGCGCCGTGCCGCGCGAATAACTGTGAGGGTTTTCCCGTCAATGACGGTTCCGAATGGTTCATAGAATGGACCTTAACACCATGGCCAACGACGCTTCCTCCCGCACCGACACCGAAACCGCCGGCGCCCAGACGTTGCGGCGCGGCCTGGCCGTGCTGCGCCTGCTCACCCGGGTCGGCCCCGGCGGCCTGCGGATGGGCGAGATCGTCCGCAGCCTCGGCATGCCGAAGGCGACGGTGGTGCGCCTGACCCGCACGCTGGTCGACGAGGGCTTCGTGCTGCACGACCGCGGCTCCGCCGCCTACCGCCTGGGCCCGGAGGCGTTCGCGGCCGGGCTGGCCGCGGAGCCGAGCTACGCGCTGCAGCGGCTGGCGGCGCCGACGCTGCGGGCGCTGGCGGTCGAATCCGGCGACACGGTGTTCTTCATGGTGCTGCACGGCATCGAGACGATTTGCCTGTCGCGCGACGAAGGCGATTTCCCGATCCGCAACCAGCTGGTCAAGCCGGGCGACCGCTATCCGCTCGGGGTCGGCGCCGGGGCCTGCGCCACGCTGGCGGCGCTGTCGGACGACGACGTGCAGGGCATCCTGGCGCGCAACGCGCCGATGCGGGCCGCCCACTATCCGCGCTGCACCGACGCCGCGATCCGGGAACTGGTGGGCGAGACCCGCGCCCAGGGCTACTGCGTCAACCCGGGGCTGGTGCTGGAAAGCGCCTGGGCGGTCGGCGTGCCGGTGTACGACGCCAACGGCCGGCCGGTCGGCTCGATCAGCATCGCCGCGATCGAGCAGCGGCTGGGGCCGGCGCGCGCCGCGCAGATCGGCAACCGGCTGATGCAGGCGAGCCAGGCGGTGACGGCCCTGCTCGGCGCGCCGCCAGCGGGCTGAGCAGGGCCGGCCGCACCTCCGGCGCTCAGCCCGGCTGCGGCAGCAGCTTGACGAATTCCCGCACGGTCGGCGCGTCGTCGTCGGCCCGCCAGGCGGTGCCGGTCTCGACCACCGTGCGCGGCCCGCGCAGCGGCCGGTAGGCGACGCCCTCGCGCTGCAGCACCTGCACGCAGGCCGGCACCAGCGCCACGCCCAGGCCGCCCGCCACCAGGCTGACGATGGTCGGCATCTGCCGCGCTGGAAAAATCCGGGGGCTGAACCCGTGGCGCATGCAGGCGCTCACCACCGCGTCGAACATCGTCGGGCCGAAGTGACGCTCGAAGCACAGGAACTGCTCGCCGGCCAGCCGGCCGAGCAGCACCTCGTCCAGCGCGGCCAGCGCATGGCCGGCCGGCAGCGCCGCGACCAGCGGGTCGAGCGCGGTGGTGCGGTAGGCGAGGGCGGGCGGCAGCTGCGGCGATGCGAAGATGCAGCCGACATCCAGCGTGCCGGTCTCCAGGTCGTGGACGATCTGGTCCGTCGTCGATTCGTGGAGCGTCACCCGCACGCCCGGAAACTCTTGTGTGAAGCGTCGCAGCGCCTCCGGCAGGAACGAGCAGGCCGCCAGGCTGATGAAGCCGATCGCGAGCGTGCCCGCATGGCCGAGCGCCGCGCCCTGCGCATGGTGGCGCAGGGACTCGGTGCGGGCCAGCACCGCCCGCGCGTCGCGCAGCACCTGTTCGCCCCCTGGCGTGAGCACGATCTGCCGGGAGCTGCGCTCGAAGAGCCGCAGGCCGAGTTCGGTTTCCAGCTCCTTGATCGCCAGGCTGACCGGCGGCTGCGACAGGCGCAGGCGCGCGGCGGCACGACCGAAATGCCGCTCCTCGGCGACGGCGATCAGGCAGCGGAGGTGGCGCATTTCCATCTGAATTCTGGATCGAACGATCTGAAATGAATACTTTTGCAAATGTAGGGCGGTTCCTAGAATGCCGCGGCACCGGTCTTCCGCATCCGGCCACCGCCGGACAGGAGCCGGGCCATCCGCGCCACAAGCGCCACGACCAGGAGACCTCCCGCCATGACCACCGCCGCAGACGCCGCCACCCGGCCCGCCGCCTTCCGCCACCGCCCGCGCACCCTGGTGCATCCGGGCCCGTTCAACCCGGTGCGCATCCGCAGCATGTGCAGCCCGCGCAGCCGCCACATCCGCCTCGCGCTGCAGCCGGGCGCGACGCTGTACGACGCGCTCGTCGCACCGCTGGCGGCGCTGGGCATCGAGAGCGCTTCCACCACGCTGCTCGGCGGCGCGTTCGCCCACCTCGACTACTGCGTGGCCCCGCCCGATCCGTCGCAGGCGGCGGTGATCGCATACACCCGGCCGATCCCGGCCGGCGCCGCCTGGATGGTGTTCGGCAACGCCACCCTCGGCAAAGGCCTGGACGGCGCGCCGCTGGTGCACTGCCATGCGGCGATCCGCACCGACGCCGGCACCGTGCGCGGCGGCCATGTGATCCCCTCGACCAGCCGCGTCGGCGACCGACCGATCCCGGTGCTGGTGACCTCGCTCGACGGCTTCGAGCTGCGGGTGGCGCACGACCCCGAGACCAACATCGCGCTGCTGCAGCCACAGGCTCCGATAACCGCAGGGGCGTTTCATGGCTGAAGGCACCATCGTCGAAAGCGGCCGGATGGGCCGGGTCGCCTACGCGCGCATCGCGCCCAACGAGGATTTGGTGCTCGGCGTGGAGAAACTCTGCCTCGCCGAGGGCTTCCGCAACGCCTTCGTGCGCGGCGCGCTCGGCAGCCTGGTCGATGCCTGCCTCGGCACGCAGGACGGCGGCAGCCGGCAGATTTGCGGGCCGGCGGTCGAGATCGTCAGCCTGGCCGGCGAGGTGCGCGCCCAGGCCGACGGCTCGCTCTGCGCCGCGCTGTCCGGCGTGGTGGCCGATCCGCAGGGACAGGTGTACGGCGGCCCGTTCGTGCCCGGCGCGAATCCGATCTGCATGACTTTCGAGGTCACGCTGGAGGAGTGGCTGCCCGACGGCGCGGCCGCCTGAGTCCTTTTTCGATTTCCCGCTTTCCCCCTCTTTCTTTCACCACAACGGAGACCCCCATGGCAGCAGTTCCTTCTTCCACCACCGCATCCGCGAAGGTCGCGGTCGTCACCGGCGGCGCGCGCGGCATCGGCCTCGCGATCGGCGAATGGTTCCTCGCGCAGGGCTGGCGCATCGCGCTGATCGACATCGACGCAGCCACGCTCGACGCGACTGGCCGGCGGCTCGCCGATCCGGCGCGTGTCCTCGCGCTGCCCTGCGACGTGTCCGATCCCGCCCAGGTGCAGGCGACGATCGACCGGATCGCGGCGCATTTCGGCCGACTCGACGCCCTGGTCAACAACGCCGGCGTGGCGGTGTTCAAGCCGATCGGCCAGACCTCATTCGAGGAATGGCGGCAGGTGCTGTCGGTGAACCTCGACGGCGCTTTCCTCTGCACCCAGGCGGCGGCGCCCCACATGCGCCGTGCGGGCGCCGGAGCGGTGGTGAACATCGCCTCGATTTCGGGCCTGCGGGCCAGCACCCTGCGGGTGGCCTACGGCACCAGCAAGGCGGCGCTGATCCACCTGACCAAGCAGCAGGCGGTGGAGCTGGGCACGGTGGGCATCCGCGTCAACGCGATCGCACCCGGTCCGGTGGAGACCGAGATGGCCAAGCTGGTCCACAGCGTGGCGATCCGCTCGGACTACCACGACGTGATCCCGCTGGAGCGCTACGGCACGACCGAGGAGATCGCGTCGGCGGTCGGCTTCCTGTGCAGCCCGGCGGCGAGTTATGTCAACGGCCAAGTGCTGGCGGTGGATGGCGGCTTCGATGCGGCAGGCGTCGGCCTGCCGACGCTGCGCAAGAACCAGGATCGTTGAAGGAAATCGGGCCTCGGCGCCCGCCCCGCCTGCGCAAGGCGCTATCGAAAATATAGCTGCAGGCGGGCGGCTGCCTGTAGGGCCGCCAGATCCTCGGCCGTGTTGGCGTTGCGGAAGGCGACGGCATCGTCGAAGCGGGCCTGCGCGCAGCCGTGCCGCCCCAGCCATTCCATGACGCGCCGGCCGCCGCCCGCGAGGTAGGCGGCCAGGTCGGCCTGCAGCGACCGGTGCAGCAGGCAGAAGACGGGCTGCGGCCGCCAAGTGCCGTCCGCCGCATCCGGCGCCCAGGCGCAGGCCGCCGGTGCGTCGGCCGCGGTCGCAGCGTTTGCCAGTCGTGCGACCAGATCCTGCGGGAAGAACGGCGTATCGCACGGCACCGCGGCCAGCCAGGGCAGGGCGCTGTGCCGCAACCCCGCCAGCAGGCCGGCGAGCGGCCCGTCGAAGCCGGTGGCGTCGGCGTCTGCGAAGACCGGCACGCCCCAGCCGGCGTAGGTGTCGGCATGCCGGTTGGCGCTCACCATCGCGGTGGCGACCTGCGGCGCGAGCCGCCGCAGCGCATGGCGGGCGAGCGGCGTACCGTCGAGCATCTGCAGACCCTTGTCCACGCCGCCCATCCGGCTGCCGCGTCCGCCGGCGAGCACCAGGCCGGCGACCGCGTCGGCCGGAGGCGGCGCAGGCTCAGCCACCGATATAGCTCATCTCGACCCGGCGCAGGCCGTCGTCGGGCAGGGCGGCCGGCAGGCTGGCGCGCAGTTCGGAATAGCGGTCGCTGCGGCCCTGCCAGATGCCGGCCACGGCCCGGGCCAGCGCATCGTCGTCGGCGCCGCCGCGCAGCAATGCGCGCAGGTCGTGGCCGCGGCTTGCGAACAGGCAGAGATACAGCCGGCCCTCGGTCGAGAGCCGCGCCCGGTTGCAGTCGCCGCAGAAGGCCTGGGTGACGCTGCCGATCACCCCGATCTCGCCGAGAGACGGGTCGTGCCGGCCCGACGCATCGGCATAGCCCCAGCGCTCGGCCGTCTCGCCGGGCGTGCTGGGCGCGAGCGGCACCAGCGGCAGCGCGTCCTGCAGCCGGGCGACCAGCTCGGCCGACGGCAACACCTCGTCCATGCGCCAGCCGTTGGTCGCGCCCACGTCCATGTACTCGATGAAACGCAGCACCACGCCGGTGCCGCGGAAATGGCGCGCCATCGGCAGGATCTCCTGCTCGTTGGTGCCGCGCTTGACCACCATGTTGACCTTGACCGGCCCGAGGCCGGCGGCCAGCGCCGCGTCGATGCCGCGCAGCACGTCGGCGACCGGGAAGTCCACGTCGTTCATGCGGCGGAACACCGCATCGTCCAGACCGTCCAGGCTGACGGTGACGCGCCGCAGGCCCGCGTCGCGCAGCGCCCGCGCCTTGCGGGCGAGCAGCGAGCCGTTGGTGGTGAGGGTCAGGTCGGGCGGCGTGCCGTCGGCGGTCCGCAGGTCCGCGAGCAGCCCGACCAGGGTTTCCAGGTTGCGCCGCAGCAGCGGCTCGCCGCCGGTCAGCCGGATCTTGCGCACGCCCTGGTCCACGAAGATCCGCGCCAGCCGGGCGATCTCCTCGAAGCTGAGCAGCGCGGAATGCGGCAGGTACGGATAGTCCTTGTCGAATACGTCCTTCGGCATGCAGTAGCTGCAGCGGAAGTTGCAGCGGTCGGTCACGCTGATGCGCAGGTCCCGCAGCGGCCGGCCGCGCAGATCGACCAGCTCCGGGCCGGGCCGGCCGATCGGCAGCGGCGCGGCGCTGCGCAGGTCGATCAGCGGCAGCGTGCGGGCCGGTACGGAGGCGGTGGGGGCGGACATGCATCCATTGTCGGGTGCATCCGCCCCGCACACGCATCGAAGGGAAACGCCGGATTCTTCCCGCACAATCTTCGCGCCGACAGGCGGCGCACCCTGCCGACGCGGCGTCCTCCTGCACGGAGCGGCGCGCGCGCGTGCTAGAACGTCGTGTTGTCGTCCCGCGCTCCGTCGCGGCCTTTCATTCGTCCCCGTGCCACCCAGGAGAACCTCTATGGCCTTCACCCTTCCCGCGCTGCCCTACGCCTACGACGCCCTCGAGCCGAACATCGATGCGCAGACGATGGAGATCCACTACTCCAAGCACCACCAGACCTACGTGAACAACCTAAACGCAGCCGTCAAGGACACCGAGTACGAAGGCAAGCCGATCGAAGAGCTGGTCGCCAACGTCGAGAAGTTGCCCGAGAACCTGCGCGCACCGGTGCGCAACAACGGCGGCGGCCACTACAACCACAGCCTGTTCTGGACCGTGATGACGCCCGGCGCCGCCACGCAGCCCGAAGGCGACCTGGCCGCGGCAATCGACCGCGACCTGGGCGGCCTCGACGCCTTCAAGGAAGCCTTCACCAAGGCTGCGCTGACCCGCTTCGGCAGCGGCTGGGCCTGGCTGTCGGTCGACAAGTCCGGCAAGCTGGCCGTCGAGAGCAGCGCCAACCAGGACAGCCCGCTGATGGTCGGCATCGGCTCCGGCAACACCCCGATCCTGGGTCTGGACGTCTGGGAGCACGCCTACTACCTGAAGTACCAGAACCGCCGTCCTGAGTACATCGCCGCGTTCTACAACGTGGTGAACTGGGCCGAAGTCGCCCGCCGCTTCGCCGCCGCAAAGGGCTGATCGCCCATTCGCCGTCAGATCGCCGCCGCCGACCGTTCTTTCGAGGAAGCCCGCATGCCGCAGACCCCGAGCGTCCCACCCCTCTGGCGCAAGGCGCCCTGGCTGCTGCTCGCCGGCGGACTGCTGGCCTTCGGCGGCTTCCACGTCTGGAGCCTGGTCGCCAGCAACAGCGTGGTACGCGACGCGTTCGCGGGCGGCATGGTCGCGGCGCTGGCCACCGCGCTCGGCACGCTGCCGGTGCTGTTCTCGCAGAAGCTGTCGGACCGCACGCAGGACACGCTGTTCGGCTTCGGCGCCGGCGTGATGCTGGCGGCCTGCGCCTTCTCGCTGGTGATTCCGGGCATCGCGGCCGCCGAGGCGCGGGGCCTGGACGCCTGGGGTGCGGGAGGCGTGGTGGGCGTGGCGATCCTGCTCGGCGGCGCCGCGCTGCTCGCGATGGAGCGGCTGGTACCGCACGAGCACTTCATCAAGGGTGCGGACCGCGACAACTCCCGCACCATCCACCGGACCTGGCTGTTCGTCTTCGCGATCGCGCTGCACAACCTGCCCGAGGGGCTGGCGATCGGGGTCGGGTTCGCCGGCACCGATGCGGTTCGCGGCGGCGCGCTCGCCACCGGCATCGCGATCCAGGACGTGCCCGAGGGACTGGTCGTCGCGGTCGCTCTGCTGTCCGCTGGCTACAGCCGCAGGCTGGCGGTCGGGCTGGGCATGGCCTCCGGCCTGGTCGAACCGCTCGGCGCCGTGCTGGGCGCCGCGGTCGTCGAATATTCGCAGGGTCTGCTGCCCTGGGGGCTGGGCTTCGCCGCCGGCGCGATGCTGTTCGTCATCAGCCACGAGATCATTCCCGAGTCCCACCGCAAGGGCCACGAGGCCTGGGCCACCGGCGGCCTGATGATCGGCTTCGTGCTGATGATGCTGCTCGACACCGCGCTGGGCTGACCGCAGGCCGTCCCGCGCTTCGCCGGCGCCCGGCCGGCGAGGTTCTAGAATTCCCGCGCTGCCCGCCGTCCGCAGGCGCCGCCCGGTCTTTTTTCTTCTCTCCACCGTACTCCACCATGTCCTTCGACAAAGTCTCCCCCGGCAAGAATCCGCCCGATGTGTTCAACGTGGTCATCGAGATCTCGATGAACGCCGACCCGGTGAAGTACGAGGTGGACAAGGATTCCGGCTGTGTCTTCGTCGACCGCTTCCTCAGCACCGCGATGCACTACCCGACCAACTACGGCTACGTGCCGCAGACGCTGTCGGGCGACGGCGACCCGGTCGACGTGCTGGTGATGACCCCGTTCCCGCTGCCGCCCGGCGTGGTCGTGCCCTGCCGCCCGCTCGGCATCCTCAAGATGGAAGACGAAGCCGGCGTCGACGGCAAGGTACTGGCGGTGCCCACCACCAAGATCCTGCCGATCTACGAGCAGTACCAGAAGCCCGAAGACCTGCACCCGATCCTGCTCAAGCAGATCAGCCACTTCTTCGAGCACTACAAGGACCTGGAAGCCGGCAAGTGGGTCAAGGTGCTCGGCTGGGAGGGCGTGGACGCCGCCCGCCAGGAGATCAGCGAAGGCATCGCGAACTACCAGGCCGGCAAGGCTTGAGCAAGAATAGCGGTTTTGCGCAGGCGGGGCCTGCGCAAGGCGCTATCGAATCAGTAGCGGGCGCCTTGGTGGCGCCCGTTGCGCTTTCTAGGCGCCGCTGCTCAACCGTGCCGGAACGGCGAGCGCTCTTCCAGGTGTTCCAGGTAGCCGGCGATCCCGTCGCCTTCCCGGGCGAGGAACCGTTCCACCGCCTCGGAAAAATCGGGCCGCGCCAGCCAGTGGGCGCTGGTGGTGGCGACCGGCATCAGCGCCCGTGCCATCTTGTGTTCGCCCTGCGCACCGCCCTCGAAGCGCGCCACGCCGTGGGCGATGCACCAGGCGATCGGCTGGTAATAGCAGGCTTCGAAATGCAGGCAGTCCACCCGTTCGAGCGCGCCCCAGTAGCGGCCGTAGGCGACGCGCTCGCTGTCGGCACTGCCCTGCAGGCCTGCGGCGGCGTCGCTCAGCGCGACCAGGCTGCAGGCGATCGGCTCGCCGGCGCGCTCGGCCACGAACAGCAGCCAGTGCTCGGGCATCGTGCGCTGCATCCGCCTAAAAAAGTCGCGGGTCAGGTAAGGCGCATTGCCGTGCTCGAGGTAGGTGCGCTCGTAGCAGCGGTAGAAGAAGTCCCAGCCGGCATCGCCTATCGCCGCGCCCTGCAGGGTGCGGAAGGTCACGCCGGCGTCGGCCACCTTGCGGCGCTCCTGCCGGATCTTCTTGCGCTTGTCCTGCGCCAGGCCCGCCAGGAAGGCCTCGAAGTCCGCATAGCCGGCGTTCTGCCAGTGGAACTGGACCGTGTGCCGCAGCATCAGGCCGTTGTCGCGGCAGGCATCCACGTCGTCGTCGGTAGCGAAGAGCAGGTGCAGCGACGACAGCGACTCGGCCTCGCACCACTGCACCAGCCCGCGGACCAGCACCGCGCGGGCCTCGGCGTCCTGCGCCAGCAGCCGGGCCCCGGGCACCGGCGTGAAGGGAATGGCGCAGAGCGCCTTCGGGTAGTAGTCGAGGCCATGTTGGGAGTAGGCATTGGCCCAGGCCCAGTCGAAGACGTACTCGCCGTACGAATGGGCCTTCGCATAGAGCGGGCAGGCCGCGGCCAGCCGGCCGTCGCGCCAGAGCGTGGCGAAGGCGGGCGACCAGCCGGTTTCCGGGACCGCGCTGCCGCTCTCATGCAGCGCCAGCAGGTAGGCATGGCGGCTGAACGGGCTGGCATGCCTTTGCGCGGCCAGCAGCGCGTCCCAGGCGGCGGCGTCGATCTCGGCGGGCGACGCGTGCATGCGAAGCACATAGCCGGGCGGCGCGGGGGTGTCGGCGGTATCGGGGGTATCGGAGGAAGGGGCGTCCATCGGTGCGGTGCATGATGCCGCAGACGCTCCGTCCCGCGCCGGCGCGGGGTCGGCGCGGGCGGGCCGGCGGGCGCGGCCCGATTGGCGTTACGCTACGGCCCGCGCGCGCCTGCGCACGACGCGAATTTTCCCGGACCACAGGACACATCCATGAAGCAGATCACCGCCGTCATCAAACCGTTCAAGCTCGAGGAGGTGCGCGAAGCGCTCGCCGAATGCGGCGTGACCGGCCTGACGGTCACCGAAGTCAAGGGCTTCGGCCGCCAGAAGGGCCACACCGAGCTCTACCGCGGCGCCGAATACGTCGTCGACTTCCTGCCCAAGGTGAAGGTCGAGGTGGTGATCAACGACCAGGAAGTCGAGCGCTGCGTCGACGCGATCGTCAATGCCGCCCGCACCGGCAAGATCGGCGATGGCAAGATCTTCGTGACCGAGGTCGAGCGGGTGATCCGCATCCGCACCGGCGAGGAGAACGAGTCCGCGATCTGAGCGGCACCGCACCGGCGGCCGGCCGCGGCCGTCCTGTCAGATCACGCTGCGCGGCGGCACGACGTCGCCTGCCGCGCGGACCATCGCGGTCTGCAGCGCCGGCAGCAGCGTGCCGGCATCGTCGGACACTTGCAGCAGCTGCATCTGCCAGTCGCCCATGAATCCCGCAGCGACGCTCTGGCGCAGGAAGCCGAGCAGCCCGTCGTAATAGCCGCCGACGTTCAGCAGCCCGAGCGGCTTGTCGTGGTAGCCGAGCTGGCGCCAGGTCCAGGCCTCGAACAGTTCCTCGAAGGTGCCGATGCCGCCCGGCAGGGCCAGGAAGCCGTCGCACCGCCCGGCCATCAGCGCCTTGCGCTCGTGCATCGTCTGCACGACGTGCAGTTCGTCGCAGCGGTGATTGGCGGCCTCCATGTCGACCAGCGCCTGCGGGATCACCCCGACGACCCGGCCGCCTGCCGCCTGCGTCGCGTCGGCCACGAGGCCCATCAGGCCGTTGTGTCCGCCGCCGTAGACCAGCTGGCCGCCCTGGCGCCCGATCCAGTCGCCGACCGCCTGCGCCGCCGCCGCATGCGCCGGGTCCACCCCGGGCCGCGAGCCGCAGTACACGCACAGGGAAAAGGCAGGGGAGACAGAAGGCATGGAAGGCAGGGGTGCAAAGGTCACAGAAAGCTGCTCGCCAGGGCTGCCACGAACAGTCCGCCGCAGAGCAGCAAGCTCAGGAGTACCGCCGCACTGCCTAGGTCTTTCGCCTGCTTGGACAGCGCGTGCCATTCGGGCCCGATGCGGTCGATGGCCGATTCGATCCCGGAATTGAGCAGTTCGACGATCAGCACCAGCACCACCGATCCGGCCAGCAGGCCGACCTCGGCCCAGCCCCGGCCCAGCCAGCCGGCGAGGGCGAGCATCGGCATGGCCAGCAGGGCTTCGGTGCGGAAGGCCGTCTGCTGCCAGCCGGCACGCAGACCGTGGAGGGAATACCGTCCGGCATGCCAGATGCGTACCAGCCCGCGGCGCGCCTTCTGCGCCGTCGGCGCCTCCTGGCCGGTCGGCCGCGGTGCAGCGGTCATCGGCGCCGCACCGGCTCCGGCCGCCAGGTGACGAGCCGAGTGCCGGCCAGGGCGTCGTGCAGGAACTGCCGCTGCGGATGCAACCGGCTCAGCAGCGCCCAGAACACCACCCAGCCGCAGACGATGACGGCCGTTTCGCCGGTGGTCAGGTGGAACGGCGCGACGGCGGCCAACGGCGGCAGCAGCCACAGCCAGCTCAGCAGGTAGCGCCCGAGCCCGCGCAACTGCGATACCGGACGACCGTGGCGGTCGACCAGCCGGATGTGCCAGGTCTTCATCGCCAGCGTCTGGCCGTGCGACCAGAACCAGGCGAAGTAGATGCCGAGCATCACGAACAGGAAGGCCTGCTGCAGGTGGCGGTTGTCGAGCGCGTGGCGCGTCTGGCTGAGGGTGCTGAACAGGTAGCTCGCGATGAACACCACGCCGAACAGCAGCATGCCTTCGTAGAGCCAGCAGGCCATCCGGCGGCGCAAGGAGGGTGCTACGAGATCGATAGCGGGAGACGCAGGCGCGGCCTGCGCAGAAGGCCCGTGGGGCCCGGAAACCAGGGACATGGAAGATAGGCGCTCAGCGGGACGCAGCGGGCGGCGTCGCGGGGTGGACGACCGGGTGCTGCGGAAGGAGCGTATTGTGGTCCAGATCGCTGGCGCGCACGCCGATCTTCGGCCGCGGCTGCTGGGTGTCGACCACCGGCGCGATGCGGGTCAGCCGCGGCTGCGCCTCGGGCTTGATGGTGGCGGCACCGCCGGCGGGCCGGGCCGGCTTGCTGGTCGATGCGAGCTTGCCGCGCTCCTCTTCGCTCAGCGCCTGGTAGGCCTCCCAGCGCGCCTTCTTTTCGTCGGCCGGCAATTTGCTCGTCTCGGCAAAGTTGAGCCGCGCCTGGTTGCGCTGCTGCACGCTCAGGGCCGCCCAGTCGCTCATGCGCTCCTGCAGCTTGGCCTGCTCGCCTTCCGACAGCCGGTCGTAGTTGCGGGAGAGGACAATCCACTTCTGCCGCTGGGTCTCCGACAGGCCGGCCCAGTGGGCCGCGAGCGGTGTCAGTGCGGCCTGCTGGCGCACGGTGAGGTCGTTCCAGCCGGGCCGCACCGGCGTGCGCACCGAACCGGCGCTGGTGCCTGCGGGCGCAGCGCCGGGCTTCACGTCCTGCGCCAATACGTGGCCCGTCGAGATCAGCCCGGCCGCCAGCCCGGCCGCAGCCGCATGGCATGCACCGGCACGCAGGAGCTTTCCGTGGAACGACATGAGGGGCACGCAGCGTCCGCAGCCGTCAGTGGGTCTGCGGACCGCCGTCCTTCAGGAACTGCACGAAACCCGGGTCGGTATAGGCCGCCGGCGGCAGGTCGTCGGTGAGCAGTGCTGCATCGACATCCGCCAGTTCGCTCACTCGGTTGTCGTCCTGTACGAACTGGATCGCCACCAGCCCTGCGGCCAGTGCGAGCAGCGGCACCACCGACGCCCAGCGGGTCCACAGCCCCGGGCCGCTGCCGCCGCCCAGGCTGGCGCTGCTGCCGCCGTTGCCGAACACCGCGGACGCCGTCCGCGCCCGCACATTCGCCACCCGGTCGGCCGTGCGGCGACGCGCCAGCGCCTGGCTGCGCGCCATCTTCAATCGTTCCGAGACGTCGTGCGGCAGCGCGCGAGCGCCGGCGGACAGGCGCGCGGCGATGCGGTCGCCGAACTCGTCCTGCAGCTGGTCGGAGGTGAAGGTGTGCGATTGCGTCATATGTGGATTCCCTTTGCCTTCAGCGCCTTGCCGAGGGCCTGGACGGCCCGGGAACAGTGCGTCTTGACGCTTCCTTCGGAGCAGCCCATGGCCGCGGCGGTCTCGGCCACGTCCATTTCCTCCCAGTAACGCATCAGGAAAGCCTCGCGTTGACGCGGCGGCAGTTCCTGTATCGCGGATTCGATCTGCTGCAGCACCTGGCTGCGCCGCGTGGTGTCCTCGGCGCTCTCAGTGCGGTGGGTGCCGTCGTCGATCTCGAGCGTGTCGAGCAGGTTGAAATCGCCGTCCTCGCCGGCGACTTCGAAGTCGCTGATGTTGGAAAACAACGCATTGCGCGTCTTCTGGCGGCGGAACCAGTCGAGCGTGCAGTTCGACAGGATGCGCTGGAACAGCATCGGCAGTTCGTCGGCCGGCCGGTCGCCGTAGTGCTCGGCCAGCCGCAGCATGCTGTCCTGCACGATGTCGAGTGCCGCTTCCTCGTTGCGGACGTGGTAGACCGAGCGCTTGAAGGCGCGGCCTTCGACGCCTTTGAAGAAGTCGGAGAGTTCCTGTTCGGTGGCCAAGTACGTGGGGAGCGCGGGCGCGTCGAGCCGGGGGCGATGGCGCGAATTATCCATAGCCATGCCATTTCCGGGGCTCCGGGTATGCACCCGCCCGGCGGAATGCGATAATCCGCGTTGCAATTCAAAAAGCAAACGGGTTCCGGTCCGGCGCAGCAAGCATCTCGCCCATGTCCGCGAACCTTAAGTTTCGACGCCGCCTCACAAGGGCCGAGCGAAGAAGCACCCAAGGTTTTTCGTCAGAGAAATACCCGAAAGGTTGATCATGGAAATCTCGAAGGCCGAACTCAGCTCGGCAGCCGCCGCAGGCGCGCAATCCGCATCCCCGAACGAACCGCAGGAAGTCATGGGCGCCGAAGCGCTCGTGAAGTCGCTGCAGGCCGAAGGCGTCCAGTACATCTGGGGCTATCCCGGCGGCGCGGTGCTCTACATCTACGACGCTTTCTACAAGCAGGACACGATCCAGCACGTGCTGGTGCGCCACGAACAAGCGGCAGTCCACGCGGCCGACGGATTCGCCCGCGCCACCGGCGAGGTCGGTGTGGCCCTGGTCACCTCCGGACCGGGCCTGACCAACGCGGTCACCGGCATCGCGACCGCGTATATGGATTCGATCCCGATGGTGATCATCAGCGGCCAGGTCCCGACCGCTGCGATCGGCCAGGATGCCTTCCAGGAATGCGATACCGTCGGCATCACCCGCCCGATCGTCAAGCACAACTTCCTGGTGAAGGACCCGCGCGACATCGCCGTCACGATCAAGAAGGCCTTCCACATCGCCCGCACCGGCCGGCCCGGTCCGGTGGTGGTGGACATCCCGAAGGACGTGTCCTTCAAGAAGGTCACCTGGAACGGCTATCCGCAGACCGTGGAGATGCGTTCCTACAACCCGGTGAAGAAGGGCCACGGCGGCCAGATCCGCAAGGCGCTGCAGCTGCTGCTGACCGCCAAGCGGCCGTACATCTACACCGGCGGCGGCGTGCTGCTCGGCAACGCCACCGAAGAGCTGCGCACCCTGGTCGACATGCTCGGCTATCCGGTGACCAACACCCTGATGGGCCTGGGTGCTACCCCGGCGTCCGACCCGAAGTTCCTCGGCATGCTCGGCATGCACGGCACCTGGGAAGCCAACAATGCGATGCAGCACTGCGACGTGCTGCTGGCCGTCGGCGCACGGTTCGACGACCGGGTGATCGGCAACGTCAAGCACTTCGCGCAGAACGAACGCAAGATCATCCATATCGACATCGACCCGTCCTCGATCTCCAAGCGGGTCAAGGTCGACGTGCCGATCGTCGGTGACGTGAAGGACGTGCTGGGCGAACTGATCGCGATGCTCCGCGAGTCCGCGCAGCGTCCGGATGCCGACGCGCTCGGCGCCTGGTGGAACACCATCGGCGACTGGCGTGCCCGCGACTGCATGAAGTACGACCGCGGTAACCAGGACGTCATCAAGCCGCAGTACGTGGTAGAGACGCTCTGCGCCATGACGCGCGACGTCGACACCTACATCACCTCCGATGTGGGCCAGCACCAGATGTGGGCGGCGCAGTACTACAAATTCGAGCAGCCGCGCCGCTGGATCAACTCGGGCGGCCTGGGCACGATGGGCGTGGGCATTCCGTACGCGATGGGCATCAAGCTCGCGCGGCCGGAGTCCGAGGTGTTCTGCATCACCGGCGAAGGCTCGGTGCAGATGAACATCCAGGAACTGTCCACCTGTCTGCAGTACAACACGCCGATCAAGATCTGCTCGCTGAACAACCGCTACCTGGGCATGGTGCGTCAGTGGCAGCAGATCGAGTATTCGGGCCGCTACAGCCACAGCTACATGGACGCGCTGCCCGACTTCGTGAAGCTGGCCGAGGCCTACGGCCACGTCGGCATGCTGATCGAGCATCCGCGCGACGTGGAGCCTGCGCTGCGCGAGGCCCGCAAGCTCAAGGACCGGACGGTGTTCATGGACTTCCGCACCGACCCGACCGAGAACGTGTTCCCGATGGTGCAGGCCGGCAAGGGCATCACCGAAATGCTGCTCGGCTCCGAAGATCTCTGATCTCCGGCGCATCCTTTCCTTCTCCTTTCCGGACGAATCTATCGACCGCCGAGTCCACGCATTACCGTGCGTGGAGGAGGGCGGCGAGAAGAGGAATCCCGCCGCCATGAAACACATCATCGCTGTCCTGCTGGAAAACGAGCCCGGTGCTCTTTCCCGCGTCGTGGGCCTGTTCTCGGCCCGCGGTTACAACATCGAATCGCTGACGGTCGCCCCCACCGAGGATGCCAGCCTGTCGCGCATGACGATCCAGACCGCCGGTTCAGACGAGGTGATCGAGCAGATCACCAAGCACCTGAACCGCCTGATCGAAGTCGTCAAGGTCGTCGACCTGACCGAAGGCGCCTACACCGAGCGCGAGCTCATGATGGTGAAGGTCCGCGCCGTCGGCAAGGAGCGCGAGGAGATGAAGCGCATGGCCGACATCTTCCGCGGCCGCATCATCGACGTCACCGACAAGAGCTACACGATCGAGCTGACTGGCGACCAGGCGAAGAACGACGCTTTCCTGCACGCCATCGAGCGCAGCGCGATCCTCGAGACGGTGCGCACCGGCGCCAGCGGCATCGGCCGCGGCGAGCGCGTCCTGCGCGTCTGACCCCTTCTTTCTTTCCTCCGCCTCGGCCTCGACGGGCTCGGCCTGGGCGGATTCCTTGTGTGGCGACCCATACCCTGCGTTCGCCTGAGCCTGTCGACGGGCGATTTCGCCAACAAGAACCGGAGCATCTCCTATGAAAGTTTTCTACGACAAAGACGCCGACCTGAGCCTGATCAAGGGCAAGACCGTCGCCATCATCGGCTACGGCTCGCAGGGCCACGCACATGCGCAGAACCTCAACGACAGCGGTGTGAAGGTCGTGGTCGGCCTGCGCAAGGGCGGCGCGTCGTGGGACAAGGTCGGCAAGGCGGGCCTGCAGGTCGCCGAAGTGGCCGATGCGGTCAAGCAGGCCGACGTGGTCATGATCCTGCTGCCGGACGAGCAGATCGCCAACGTGTACAAGAACGACGTGGCTCCGAACATTAAGCAGGGTGCCTCGCTGGTGTTCGCGCACGGCTTCAACGTGCACTACGGCTTCGTGCAGCCGCGTGAAGACCTGGACGTCTGGATGGTCGCGCCCAAGGCCCCGGGCCACACCGTGCGCGGGACCTACACCCAGGGCGGCGGCGTGCCCCACCTGGTGGCCGTGCACCAGGACAAGTCCGGCAAGGCCCGCGACCTGGCCCTGTCCTATGCCATGGCCAACGGCGGCGGCCGCGCCGGCATCATCGAGACCAACTTCCGTGAAGAAACCGAAACCGACCTGTTCGGCGAGCAGGCCGTGCTGTGCGGCGGTACCGTAGAGCTCATCAAGGCCGGCTTCGAGACGCTGGTGGAAGCCGGCTACGCGCCCGAGATGGCGTACTTCGAGTGCCTGCACGAGCTGAAGCTGATCGTGGACCTGATCTACGAAGGCGGCATCGCCAACATGAACTACTCGATCTCCAACAACGCCGAATACGGCGAGTACGTCACCGGCCCGCGCGTCGTGACCGAGGAGACCAAGAAGGCGATGAAGCAGTGCCTGAAGGACATCCAGACCGGCGAATACGCCAAGAGCTTCGTGCTCGAAGCGGCCGCCGGCCAGCCGACGCTGATCAGCCGCCGCCGCCTGAACGCCGAGCACCAGATCGAGCAGGTCGGTGCCAAGCTGCGCGCGATGATGCCCTGGATCGCGAAGAACAAGCTGGTCGACCAGACCCGCAACTGAGGCGTTCCGTGCCCCTGCAAGAAGGCCACTCCGGTGGCCTTTTTGCATGGCGCGTCGACGGCGCTGGTTACACTGCCCGCAACCGGGCGTGCAGATGCCTGGCGCTCCGAATTCGATAGCACGCTGCGCCCGCGGGGCCTGCGCAAAAAGGGTATTTCATGCAGAAATCGTCGCCGCAGCCGGACAGCGGCTTGGTCGTGCGCAAGCGCCGCAAGGGCATCTACATCTTGCCGAACCTGTTCACGCTGGCCGCGCTGTTCGGCGGCTTCTATGCGATCGTCATGGCGATGAACGGCCGCTTCGACCTGGCGGCGGCCGGCGTGTTCTGCGCGATGGTGCTCGACAGCCTGGACGGCCGGGTCGCCCGCATGACCAATACGCAAAGCGCGTTCGGCGAGCAGATGGACTCGCTCTCCGATATGGTCTCCTTCGGCGCCGCGCCGGCCCTGATCGCCTACGAGTGGGCGCTGCGCGGGCTAGGGCGCTGGGGCTGGATTGCGGCATTCGTATACTGCGCCTGTGCGGCGCTGCGGCTGGCGCGCTTCAACGTCAATACCGCGGTGGTGGACAAGCGCTACTTCCAGGGCCTGCCGTCGCCGGCCGCGGCCGCGCTGGTCACCGGCTTCATCTGGCTGATGACCGAAACCGGCGTGCGCAACGGAGACAGCCTGTGGTTCAGCTGGCCGCAAGTGGTGTGGATCACCTTCGGCTTCACGCTGTATGCCGGCCTCACGATGGTGACCAACGTGCCGTTCTACAGTTTCAAGGACATCCGCATGAAGAAGAGCGTGCCCTTCGCCGCCATCGTGCTGATCGCCCTGGCCATCGCGGTGATCAACATCGATCCTCCGACGGTGCTGTTCGGCATCTTCGTGGCCTACGGGTTGAGCGGCTACGTGGTCTATGCAGTGCGCAAGGCCAAGGGTGTGCAGACCAGCGTGATCAGCACCTCCACCGACGAGCCGGACGAGCGCGGCTGGCACCGATGAAAACCCGCATGGCACATCGACGATGCGCTGTGCTAGAGTGCGCCGCTATGAACACGATTTCGCTGGCGCTACTACAACTGCTCGACGGGCAGAGTCGGTAGCGCACGCGTACACCCCCACTCGACGGCCCGTTTGCACCAGCAGCGGGCCGTTTTGCTTGGGGGTTGCTGGTTTTGATTCCCTTCCTGGAAAGCGAGATTCCCATGTTGCAGCAGCCCTCCACCAAGTACCGCGCCTTCCCTCCGGTGGGCCTGAAGGACCGGACCTGGCCCGACGCCGTGCTGACCGAAGCGCCGATCTGGTGCAGCGTGGACCTGCGCGACGGCAACCAGGCACTGATCGAGCCGATGGACATCGCCCGCAAGATGAAGATGTTCGAGATGCTGGTGGAGATCGGCTTCAAGGAGATCGAGGTCGGTTTCCCGTCGGCGTCGCAGGTGGAGTTCGACTTCGTGCGCATGCTGATCGAGGAAAACCGCATTCCCGACGACGTGACGATCCAGGTGCTGACCCAAGCGCGCGAGCCGCTGATCCGCCGCACCTTCGAGGCACTGCAAGGCGCTCCGCGCGTGATCGTCCATCTCTACAACGCGACGGCCCCGGTGATGCGCCGCGTGGTGCTCGGCATGGACGAGGACGAGATCGTCGCGCTGGCACAGACCAATGCGCGGCTGTTCAAGGAACTGGCCGCCGAGCAGCCCGCGACCCACTGGACCTTCCAGTATTCGCCGGAGATGTATTCGGGCACCGAACTCGAGTTTTCGCGCCGGGTGATCGATGCGGTGACCGAGGTGTGGCAGCCGACGCCCGACCACAAGTGCATCATCAACCTGCCGACGACGGTCGAGCATTCGACGCCGAACATCTTCGCCGACATGGTGGAGTGGACGCACCGTCATATCGCGCGGCGCGACGCGATCGTGCTGTCGATCCACCCGCACAACGACCGCGGCACCGGTACGGCGGCGGGCGAATTCGCGATCATGGCGGGCGCCGACCGGCTGGAAGGCTGCCTGTTCGGCAACGGCGAGCGCACCGGCAACATGGACATCGTCAACGTCGCACTCAATCTGTACACGCAGGGCGTGTCGCCGGGGCTCGACTTTTCGCGCATCGACGAGATCCGCCGCACGGTGGAACACTGCAACCAGCTGCCGGTCCATCCGCGCCATCCGTACGTGGGTGAGCTGGTCTACACCTCGTTCTCCGGTTCGCACCAGGACGCGATCAAGAAGGCGTTTTCCGCGCGCAAGGACGGCGACATCTGGGACATGCCCTACCTGCCGGTAGATCCGAAGGACCTGGGCCGCAGCTACGAAGCAGTGATCCGCGTCAACAGCCAGTCGGGCAAGGGCGGCATTTCGTACCTGCTCGAGAGCGAATACGGGCTCGAACTGCCGCGCCGCCTGCAGATCGAGTTCAGCCAGGTCGTGCAGCGGGCCATGGACGCCGGCGGCAAGGAACTGACCGCGCAGGACATCTGGTCGCTGTTCGAAGCCGAGTATCGGCTGAACGCGGTGCCGGCGCCCCTGCACCGGGTGAGCGAAGACAGCGCCTCCGACAGCACGCTGGTGCGCCTCGATGCCGAGATCGACTGGGACGGTGCCTCGCGCAGCCTGCACGGCGAAGGCAGCGGCCCGATCGATGCCTTCGTGGCAGGGCTGAAGACGGTGACCGGGCGTGCCGTCCGGGTGCTGGACTACCACCAGCACTCCATCGGCTCCGGCGCGGATGCACGGTCGGTCGCCTATGTGGAAGTGCAGGTCGATGGCATGCCCAGCGTGTTCGGTGCGGCGATCGACGCGAACATCGTGTCGGCATCGCTGAAGGCGATCCTGTCGGGGCTGCTGCGCTCGACGGCGACGACCGCGGGAGCGTCGCAGGCGGAAAGCGCCACGGTCTGAACGTCGGAAAAGGCCTACCACGACAGTGCACTACCGCCGCTGCCAAATGAAAATTACAAAGTAAAGTCACGGTTCCGCGTGGCGCTGCGGAAACAACTGCTTATAATTTCGGCAATTATTGAAGAAAATCGTGCAAGTCGTTGATCTTGTGCGATTTTTTTTGGGCGCTCTTGCGTGCCTTTTTCTGCATTCGCCTCCCCGGAGATTCTTTGATGTCGAGTCGTAACCCTTCGGTCTTGCGTCGTCTTGGTCCTCTGCTGGGCATCGCCGTCATGGCGGTATCGCTCGCGTCGCCGCAGGCCCATGCCAACGAGCGCAAAAAGGCGGTGGCAGCAAAAAAGGCGCCGGTGGCCGTGGTCGCTGAACGCAAGCAGGCTGCCAAGGCGGCTCCGGTGCGCAAGGTGGCCGGCGTGGCGCCGCAGCGCGTGTCCCGTACGCTGGTGCCGGGCGTTCGGACGGTGGTGGCGCGTGCGGCGCCGGTCAAGGCCGCAATCATCCCGGCGCGGCCGTCGTTCGGCCAGCTGGCCGGCTTGCATGCCGTGACCGACCCGCTCGACCTGCGTTCCAGTGTGGCGCTGGTGATCGACCAGGACACCCAGGAAGTCCTGCTCAGCAAGAACGACAACGCGGTTCTGCCGATCGCCTCGATCACCAAGCTGATGACCGGCGTCATCGTCAGCGAAGCCAAGCTGCCGATGGACGAGGAAATCACCATCACCCAGGACGATGTCGATACCGAGAAGGGCAGCAGCTCCCGGCTGGTCGTCGGCGCGACGCTGACACGCGCCGAAATGCTGCACCTCGCGCTGATGTCCAGCGAGAACCGCGCGGCCCATGCCCTCGGCCGGACCTACCCGGGTGGCCTGACCACCTTCGTGACGCTGATGAACGCCAAGGCCCGCATGCTCGGGATGACCGACACCCGTTACGTGGAGCCGACCGGCCTGTCGAGCCGCAACCAGTCGAGCGCGCGGGACCTGGCGACGCTGGTGAGCGCTGCGTACAACGACGCGACGCTGCGCGAACTGACGACCTCGCCCAGCCATGTGGTGGAAGTCGGCAAGCGCACGCTGCAGTACAACAACACCAACCGGCTGGTGCACAGCCCCGCATGGGAGATTGGCCTGCAGAAGACCGGCTACATCTCGGAAGCCGGGCAGTGCCTGGTGATGCAGGCCCGCGTTGCGGGCCGCAAGCTGATCATGGTGTTCCTCGATTCCGCCGGCAAGCTGAGCCGTGTCGCGGATGCCGAGCGCGTGCGTCGCTGGGTGGAATCGGCCTCGACTTCGGCGGCGATCGCCCGTCACATCAACGGCTGATGCGCTCCGCTCCTCAAAAAAAAGCTGCTCCGGCAGCTTTTTTCTTTGGGGACGAAACACTCGATATGCGCTTATCGAGATAACTAAACAAAAATATATTCGTTCCGCTTGTAAGGGCGCGTTCACACAATAGCGCATCACTTCCAAGGAGAGAACGCATGCCGACATTGCGCCTGGGCGACACCGCCCCCGATTTCACGCAGGAATCTTCCCAAGGCCCGATCCATTTCCACGAATGGGCCGGTGACAGCTGGGTCGTGCTGTTCTCCCATCCTGCCGATTTCACGCCGGTCTGCACCACCGAACTCGGTCGTACCGCCGCGCTGTCCGGCGAGTTCGTCAAACGTGGCGTCAAGCCGATTGCGATCAGCGTCGACCCGGTCGACAAGCACCAGCAGTGGATCGGCGACATCAACGAAACGCAGAACACCACGGTCGACTTCCCGATCCTGGCCGATGCCGACCGCAAGGTGTCGGAGCTGTACGATCTCATCCACCCCAACGCGTCGGCCACCGCCACGGTGCGCAGCGTGTTCTTCATCGATCCGCAGAAGAAGATCCGCGCGACGCTGACCTATCCGGCCAGCACCGGCCGCAACTTCGACGAGCTGGTCCGGGTGATCGACTCGCTGCAGCTGACCGACAGCCACAAGGTCGCCACGCCTGCGAACTGGAAGGACGGCGACGACGTCGTCATCCTGCCGAGCATCCAGGACCCGGCCGAACTGGCGCAGCGTTTCCCGAAGGGCTTCAAGGCTGTCAAGCCCTACCTGCGGGTCACGCCGCAGCCCAACAAGTAAACCGCCGGTGGCCGCGTCGCCCCGCATCATCATCGTGCCGGGCTGGCGCGACTCCGGGCCGGGCCACTGGCAGAGCCTATGGGCCGCGCGCCTGCCGGACGCACACCGGGTGGAGCAGGACGACTGGGTCACGCCGAACCGTACGGCCTGGGTGTCGGCCCTGGAGCGGCTGGTGCTCGCCTCCGACCGCCCGGCGGTGATCGTGGCGCACAGCCTGGGCTGCATCGCGGCTAGTCATTTGGGGCCCGCGGCGCAGGCACGTATCGTCGGCGCCCTGATGGTCGCTCCGGCTAACCCGGAACGGCTGGCGGTGCTGAGCGACTTCGCGCCGGTGCCGCACAAGCGGCTGCCGTACCGCAGCATCGTGGTCGGCAGCAGCAACGATCCGTTCTGCCCGATCCGGTTGTCCGGCGCCTATGCGCGGTCCTGGGGCAGCGAGTTCATGCGCCTGCCCGACGCCGGCCACATCAACGTCGAGTCGGGCCATGGAGAATGGCCACTCGGACTGGCGTTGCTGCAATCGCTGACCGGCAACCTGGCGCTCGGCACCGACACTTCCTCCTTTCCCATTCCCGCACCTGCAACCGCATGAAAACCCGTCTCAAGGCCGCCCTGGCCGTCGTCGCCCTCGCCGCATCGACCCTCGCTTCCGCCCAGAATTCGCTGCTCAACGCCTCCTACGACGTGGCCCGCGAGTTCTACAAGGACTACAACGCCGCGTTCGCCGCGCACTACAAGAAGACCGCTGGCGTCGATGTGAAGATCGACCAGGCCCACGGCGGCTCCAGCGCGCAGGCGCGTGCGGTGGCCGACGGCCTCGATGCCGACGTGGTGACGATGAACACCTCGACCGACATCGACTTCCTGGCCGACCGCGGCGTGGTCGCCAAGGACTGGAACAAGCGCTTCCCCGACAACGCGGCGCCGACCACCTCGACGATGCTGTTCCTGACCCGCAACGGCAATCCGAAGAACATCAAGGACTGGGACGACCTGGTGAAGCCCGGCGTGCAGGTCGTGGTGGTCAACCCGAAGACCGGCGGCAATGGCCGCTACGCTTATCTGGGTGCCTGGGGCTATGTGAAGAAGAAGGGCGGCACCGATGCGCAGGCCGCCGAGTTCCTGACCAAGCTCTACAAGAACGTGCCGGTGCTCGCCTCCGGCGGCCGTGCCGCGACGACCACCTTCCTGCAGCGCAACATCGGCGACGTGCTGATCACCTTCGAATCCGAGGTTGTGTCGATCAACAAGGAATTCGGCGAAGGCAAGGTCGACGCGGTGCATCCGTCGATCAGCGTGGTGGCCGAGAACCCGGTCGCCGTGGTCGAGCGCACCGTCGCGAAGAAGGGCACGGCCAAGCTCGCCAAGGCCTACCTGGACTACCTGTATTCCGACGAGGCGCAGGAGATCGCCGCCAAGCATGCGCTGCGTCCGCGCTCGCAGGCCGTGCTCAAGCGCCATGCCGACGTGTTCAAGCCGATCCAGCTGTTTACCGTGCAGGAGATGTTCGGCGGCCTGGGCGAGGCGCAGAAGGTCCACTTCAACGACGGCGGCCAGTTCGACAAGATCTACACCGTCGGCAAGTAAATGGCCGACGCGACGCTTTCGATGCCGGCGGCGCCGGCCGCGCGCGGCCGTGGCCGCCGCGTGCTGCCGGGCTTCGGCCTGACGCTCGGCTACACGCTCTTCTATCTGGGCCTGATCGTGCTGGTGCCGATCTCGGCCCTGTTCCTGAAGACCTTCTCGATGACGCTCGAGCAGTTCTGGGCGGCGGTCAGCTCGCCGCGGGTGCTGGCGTCCTACCGGCTGACCTTCGGCGCCTCGCTGATCGCCGCGCTGGTCAACCTGGTCTTCGGCCTGCTGCTGGCCTGGGTGCTGGTGCGCTACAAGTTTCCGGGCAAGAAGATCATGGATGCGCTGGTGGACCTGCCGTTCGCACTGCCCACCGCCGTCGCCGGCATCTCGCTGACCGCGATCCTGGCCGGCAACGGCTGGATCGGCCAGTACCTGGAGCCGCACGGAATCAAGCTCGCCTTCACGCCCGCAGGCGTGGTGATCGCGCTGATCTTCGTCGGGCTGCCGTTCGTGGTGCGCACCGTGCAGCCGGTGCTGGAAGACGCCGAGAAGGAACTGGAAGAGGCCGCGACCTGCCTGGGTGCGACGCGGCTCCAGACCTTCGTCAAGGTGATCCTGCCGTCGATCATGCCGGCGCTGCTGACAGGCTTCGCGATGGCCTTCGCCCGCGCGATCGGCGAATACGGCTCCGTCATCTTCATCGCCGGCAACATGCCCATGGTGTCCGAAATCACGCCCCTCATCATCATCGGCAAGCTGGAACAGTACGACTACACCGGCGCTACCGCGGTCGCGGTGGTGATGCTGCTGATCTCCTTCGTGCTGCTGCTGGTCATCAACGGCCTGCAGGCCTGGCAGCGTCGCCATGCGGGGATGCCGGCATGAGCGCGATCCCGACGACTCCCGGGGCCGCTGCCGCGCAGCGCCCGCAGGCGCGCACCCGCGCCGGCACCACCGAAGCGGCCTGGGTCCGCTATACGCTGATCGGCATCGCGCTGGTCTTCATGGTGCTGTTCCTCATCCTCCCGCTTGCTGCTGTCTTTACCGAGGCGCTGCGCAAGGGGGGGGGTGCCTACCTGGAAGGCCTGCGCGAACCCGACGCCTGGGCCGCGATCCGGCTTACGCTCCTGACGGCGGCGATCTCGGTCCCGCTCAACCTGGTGTTCGGCGTGGCCGCCGCCTGGGCGATCGCCAAGTACGAGTTCCGGGGCAAGGCGTTCCTCACGACGCTGGTCGACCTGCCGTTCTCGGTGTCGCCGGTAGTCGCGGGCCTGATGTACGTGCTGGTCTTCGGCGCGCAGGGCTGGTTCGGCCCGTGGCTGGCGGCGCACGACATCAAGATCATCTTCGCGGTGCCGGGCATCGTGCTGGCGACGGTGTTCGTCACCTTCCCGTTCATCGCACGCGAACTGATTCCGCTGATGCAGGCGCAGGGCAGCGACGAGGAGCAGGCGGCGATCGTGCTGGGCGCGACCGGCTGGCAGACATTCTGGCACGTGACGCTGCCCAACATCAAGTGGGGCCTGATGTACGGGGTGATCCTGTGCAATGCCCGCGCGATGGGCGAGTTCGGCGCGGTGTCGGTGGTGTCGGGCCACATCCGGGGCCAGACCAACACGGTGCCGCTGCACGTCGAGATCCTCTACAACGAGTACCAGTCGGTCGCGGCCTTCGCGGTGGCGTCGCTGCTGGCGCTGCTCGCGCTGGTCACGCTGGTCATCAAATCCATCGTCGAATGGCGGCACGAGCGCGAGCGGCGTCTGTCGGCCGAGCTGCCGCCCGAGGCGCCGCTGTCGGCCGGCCCCGCCACGCCGGCTGCCGGCGCGCTCCGCTGACCATTACAGGACTGTTCCCATGAGTATCGAAATCCGCAACGTCAGCAAGCTTTTCGGCGATTTCCAGGCGCTGCGCGACGTGAACCTCGACATCGCGTCCGGCGAACTGATCGCGCTGCTCGGCCCGTCGGGCTGCGGCAAGACCACGCTGCTGCGCATCATCGCCGGGCTGGAAACGGCCGACACCGGCAGCATCCTGTTCGCGGGCGAAGACGCGACCGACAAGCATGTGCGCGACCGCAACGTCGGCTTCGTGTTCCAGCACTACGCTCTGTTCCGCCACATGACGGTGTTCGAGAACGTCGCCTTCGGCTTGCGGGTCAAGCCGCGCGGCCAGCGTCCGAGCGAGGCCTTCATCAAGGAGAAGGTGCATTCGCTGCTCAACCTGGTGCAGCTCGACTGGCTGGCCGACCGCTACCCGTCGCAGCTCTCCGGCGGCCAGCGGCAGCGTATCGCACTGGCGCGTGCGCTGGCGGTCGAGCCGAAGGTGCTGCTGCTCGACGAGCCGTTCGGTGCGCTCGACGCCAAGGTCCGCAAGGAACTGCGCCGCTGGCTGCGCCGGCTGCACGACGAGCTGCATGTGACCAGCATCTTCGTGACCCACGACCAGGAGGAAGCGCTGGAAGTGGCCGACCGGGTGGTGGTGATCAACAAGGGCCGGATCGAGCAGAGCGGCTCGCCGCAGGAAGTCTGGGACCATCCGGCGAGCCCGTTCGTCTACGGCTTCCTGGGCGACGTGAACCTGTTCCACGGCCGCGCCCACGAGGGCGAGGTCCACCTCGACGGCCTGCAGATCGCGGCACCCGAGCATGCGGCGGTGCAGGACGCGAAAGCCGCCGCTTACGTGCGCCCGCACGACTTCGACGTGGAGCGCCACGTCGAGGGCGTCGGCCGCGACGAGGACGGCCGGCCGCGCGGCATCGTCGCGCGTCTCAGCCGCGCCATCGTGGTCGGCCCGATCGCCCGGCTGGAACTTATCCCGGTGGGCGACGATCCATCGGCGGGCGGCTCCTGCACGGAGTCGATCATTGAGGCGCAGATTCCTGCGCAGCAGTACAAGGAACAGGGCTTCCACGAGGGCGAGACGCTGGTGTTGACACCGCGGCGCGCCCGCGTGTTCGTCGAATAGAACGGGATCTCAGATGGGTGTGGCAACGGGGAGGGCGCGGTCGCTGCGGCGGGTGTTCGGTCTGGTGGCGGCGGCCTGCGTGGCGATGCTGGCGTTCGGGCTGTATCTGCAGCACGTCGTCGGACTGGAGCCCTGCCCGATGTGCATCGTCCAGCGTTACGCTCTCATTTTGGTAGCTGTCTGCGCAGGCGTGGCGGGCGCCAGCGGCCGAAAAGGCTTGTGGATCGGTGCCGGGTCGCTCGGCGTGGCGGCGGCGGCCTTCGGCGCCTTCGTCGCGGCGCGGCAGAGCTGGCTGCAGTGGTACCCGCCGGAATTCGCCTCCTGCAGCCGCGACTTCTACGGAATGATCGAGACCTTCCCGTTGAAGCGCGCGATCCCGATGATCTTCAAGGGCAGCGGCGACTGCACCGCGATCGACTGGACCTTCCTCGGCGGCTCGATCGCCAACTGGTCTTTCGTGTGTTTCGTCCTGCTAGGCCTGGCGCTGCTGGGCGTGCTGCTGCGGCTACGGCGCGGCTGATCCGCCCGTAGCACTCCCGCCGCCGCTGCTGATGCGGACCTGGCCGCGGCCGGCGCGCTTGGCGGCATAGCAGGCCGCATCGGCCTGGGCCATGGCACGGTCCGGCGAATCGTCCGGGCCGAAGACGTGCAGGCCGATGCTCACCCCGAGCGGGTAGTGCGTGCCCTGCCAGCCGAAGCCGCGCTCCTGCAGGAGCGCGACGATGCGTTCGGCCACTGCGCGCGCGTCGGCCTCGCCGCAGTTCCACAGCACCACCGCGAATTCGTCGCCGCCGATGCGGGCCACCAAGTCGCCGGGTCGCACGCACGATCCGAACAGGGCGGCGGCCGACTGCAGTGCCGCGTCGCCTGCCGCGTGGCCGCCCGAATCGTTGATGCGCTTGAAGCCGTCCAGGTCGAGGTAGCACAGGGCGTGCGACCGCGGCGGGCCGTCTGCCGCCATCGGGCCGGTCGCGTCGGCGAGCGACTGCTGCAGCAACATCCGGTTCGCGAGGCCGGTGAGCATGTCGTGCGTGGCCTGGTGTTCCAGCCGCTGCAGCAATTCGTCGCGCTGCTCTTCGGCGCGTTTGCGCAGTCGGATGTCTTCCAGGTGCACCATCAGCGAGGCGACGCGGCCCTGCGCGTCGCGGATCGGCGTGAAGGAGAGCTGCACCGGGATCGGGGCCGCGTCGGTCCGCGTCAGCCGGCCTTCGCGCTGCAGGAAGTGGGTGAGGCCGCTGCGCAGTTCCGCCATCAGGCCGGTCAGGGGCGAGATGCCGGCGATCTCCGCGACATCGCCGAAATGGCAGGCGAGCAGGGCGTCGCGCGGCATCGCGGCCAGGCGGCACAGTGCGTCGTTCACGGCGACGAACCGCAGCGTGAAGGCGTCCAGCATGCAGGTGGCGATGCCCGCCTGGTCGAAGGCACCGCGAAAGCGGGCTTCGCTCTCGCGCGCCCGCAGCTCGGCGGCGCGCAGATCGCGCTGCTGGCGGATCAGCTGGGTGATGTCGCTGTGCATGCTGATCTGCTGCCCGTCCTGGGTCGGGTGCACGATCACCCGCATCCAGCGGTCGTCGGGCAGGGAGACCTCGAACGGTGCTCCGGGAAAGCGCTGGTATTCGTGGAGCTGGGCGCTGCGCTGGACCGGGTCCTGCGGCGTCCGGTCGCCGGCCTCGCGCCAGACCTGCGCCACGATGTCGCCGTAGCTGCGGCCGAGCACCACTGCCGGGGCGGCAACGCGGTAGAGCTGGGCGAACGCCGGGTTGTAGCTGCGCGCCAGCCCGTCCGGATCGAGCACCAGCACCCCTTCGGCGAGCTTGTCGTAGGGCGAGCCCGACTCCAGGCTCAGCATGCCGAACGGCGACACCGTCGCGCGCTCCGGCGAGGCGATCTCCACCCAGATCCGCACCCGGTGGCCGTCCTGGCCCGGCAGCGACGCGACCCGCAGCCAGCGGTCGCGGTGCTGGAAGACGTAGGGCTGGGACTGGCTGCGGTGCCGCGCCACGCCGTCGGCGACGTAGCGCTCCATCAGCGGCATTTCGTCGGCCGACAGCCGGCCGCGGTAGAAGCGGCGCAGGTTCTCCTCGTAGGGTTCGCCGCGGTGGATCCGGCCGGCGTGCTCCGGGAAGAAGTGCAGGAAGGTGCCGTTCCACCGCTCGGTGCAGTCCTGCCCGTCGAAGGTGCAGGCCGCGATGCCCAGGCTTTCCAGCAGGTCGAGGATCAGCGGGGCTTCCATGGTGGGCAGGCGGGCGGTGCCGGGATCAGACCAGCTTCTTCACCAGGACCTGGCTCTTGCGGTCCCAGTTGTATTTGCGCTTGCGGGCCTCCGGCAGCCAGTCGGGATCGACCGGCTGGAAGCCGCGCTTCAGGAACCAGTGCATGGTGCGGGTCGTCAGCACGAAGATGCTGGTCAGGCCCATTGCGCGGGCGCGCTGCTCGATGCGCCGCACGATCTTGTCGCCGTCGCCCTGGCCCTGGCTCTGGGGTGACACGGTCACCGCCGCCATCTCGCCGGTGCGCGCTTCCGGATAGGGGTAGAGCGCCGCGCAGGCGAAGATCACGCCGTCGTGCTCCAGGATCGTGTAGTGGTCGGCGTCGCGCTCGATCTCGGTGCGGTTGCGCTTGACCAGCGTGCCGTCCTTCTCGAACGGCTCGATCAGCTGCAGGATGCCGCTCACGTCGTCGCCGGTGGCCTGCCGCACTTCCTCCAGCTTCTCGTCGATCACCATCGTGCCGATGCCGTCGTGCACGTAGACCTCCAGCAGCAGCGAGCCGTCGACCGCGAACGGGATGATGTGGCTGCGCTCGACACCGGCCTTGCAGGCGCGCACGCAGTGCTGCAGGTAGAACGCCGGATCGGTCGGCAGTTGCGCCGGCGGCAGCTGGGCGAGCAGCGCTTCGGCGGCGGCCAGCGGCATCTCGGTGTCGATGGGGTTGTCCTCGCCTTCGGGTTCCTGCGGCGATTGGCGTATGCCCGGCGTCTCGGTCAGGAAGATCAGCTTGTCGGCCTGCAGTTCCGACGCGACCCGGGTCGCCACTTCCTCCATCGTCAGGTTGAAGGCTTCGCCAGTGGGGGAGAAGCCGAAGGGCGAGAGCAGCACCATCGCGCCGAAGTCGAGCGAGCGCAGGATGCCGGCGGTGTCCACCTTGCGGACCAGGCCGGAGTGCTTGAAGTCCACGCCGTCGACGATGCCGACCGGACGCGCCGTCACGAAGTTGCCGGAGATGACGCGCACCTGCGCGCCCGCCATCGGCGTGTTCGGCAGGCCCTGGCTGAAGGCGGCCTCGATCTCGTAGCGCAGCTGGCCGGCCGCCTCCTGGGCGCAGTCGAGCGCCACGCCGTCGGTGATGCGGATACCGTGCGAATACAGCGCCGCATGGCCCTTGGCCGCGAGCTGCTCGTTGACCTGCGGACGGAAGCCGTGCACCAGCACGACCTTCACGCCCATGCTCTGGATCAGCGCCAGGTCCTGGGCGACCGAGGGCAGCTTGCCGGCGGCGATCGCCTCGCCGGCCAGGGCCACCACGAACGTCTTGCCGCGGTGCAGGTGGATGTAGGGCGCGACCGAGCGGAACCACGGCACGAAGGTGAAATTGAAGACGGCGGACATGGCGGGTTCAGTCAGTCGAGCGGAAGGGGTTCACGACGGTCAGGCTGCCGAACTTCTGTCCATGCGTGCCGTCTTCGGTGTAGAGCACATCGGCGTGCGCGCGCAGCGCCGCTTCCAAGATGAGGGCGTCCCACCACGACAGGCGGTGCTGCTGCGCGAGGTCGATGCCGGCCTGGATGCTCTGCGCCGAGCTGCCGATCACCTCGAACGCGCAGAGCTGCTGCACTTGGTGCTGGGCTTCGCGCGGGCTGAGCGGCGGGCGCAGCTTGCGGGTGCCGATGTTGTAGAACTCCTGCAGCACCTGGGTACTGAGCACCACCGTATGTTCGGCCGCCGCGCGCTCGAAGCAGGCGATCGCCGCCTCCTGGCGCACCGGGTCCGACGCATCCACCGTGTAGAGCAGGATGTTCGTGTCGAAGAAACAGATCATGCGTCCGTGCCCGCGGGCGACCCCGCGCCGGCCGTGCCGACAGCACCGGGGGCGCCGGGGTAGGCGCGTTCGTAGGCATCGTCGCGCGACCAGCGGGCGCCTTCGCTGTTGGCGCGGCTGCGGCGCGCGGCGGCCACGAAGGCCTGGGCGGCCGACTGCTGGCGGCTGCCGCCCTGCGCGTAGTCGGTCAGGAATTCCCGGATCTTGGCGCTGACCGAGGTGCCTTCGTGGATCGCACGCACGCGGGCCTGGCGGACGACGTTCTCGTCGAGGGCAATGGTGAGGTTGGTCATGGCAGCACCGTGGCGAACAGGGACACGAAAACCAGTGTAGCACGTGAACTCGTGCAATGCGATAATCGGGCTGTGACCCTCCGCATCGACTTTCCCGCATCCCTTCCCGTCTCCGCCCGCCGCGACGAAATCCAGGCCGCGATGGAGGCTCACCAGGTCGTCATCGTCTCGGGCGAGACCGGCTCCGGCAAGACTACGCAGATCCCGAAGATCGCCCTGGCGATGGGACGCGGCAAGCTGAACGCCGAACCGGGCCGGGGGCGGCTGATCGGCCACACCCAGCCGCGACGGATCGCTGCGTCGTCGGTGGCCAAGCGGATCGCGGAGGAACTGCAGACGCCGCTCGGCGAGGTGGTCGGCTTCAAGGTCCGGTTCCAGGACCGGCTGTCGAAGGACGCGTCGGTCAAGCTGATGACCGACGGCATCCTGCTCGCGGAGACGCAGACCGACCCGCTGCTGAAGGCCTACGACACGATCATCATCGACGAGGCCCATGAACGCAGTCTGAACATCGACTTCCTGCTCGGCTACCTGCGCGAGATCCTGCCGCGCCGGCCCGACCTGAAGATCGTCGTCACCTCGGCCACGATCGACGCCGACCGGTTCGCGCAGCATTTCGCGTCGGCCAAGGGGCCGGCGCCGGTGATCCATGTGTCGGGCCGCACCTTCCCGGTCGAGCAGCGCTGGCGCCCGTTCGAGGAATCGCGCGACTATGGCCTGAACGAGGCGATCGCCGACGGGGTGGACGAGCTCTGGGCCGGCGGTGCGGGCGGCGACATCCTGGTCTTCCTGCCCGGCGAGCGCGAGATCCGCGAGGCCGCCGACCATCTGCGCGGCCACCTGGCGCACCAGCCGGTACTGCGCCATGCCGAAGTGCTGCCGCTGTTCGCGCGCCTGTCGCAGGCCGAGCAGGACCGGGTCTTCGACGGTCACACCGGCCGGCGCATCGTGCTCGCCACCAACGTGGCCGAGACCTCGCTCACCGTGCCGGGCATCCGCTACGTGATCGACGCCGGCACCGCCCGGGTCAAGCGCTATTCCTTCCGCAGCAAGGTCGAGCAGCTGCTGGTCGAGCCGGTCAGCCAGGCGGCGGCCAACCAGCGTGCCGGCCGCTGCGGCCGGGTCGCCAACGGCATCTGCATCCGGCTCTACGACGAGCAGGACTTCCTCGGCCGGCCGCGCTTCACCGACCCGGAGATCCTGCGCTCGTCGCTCGCCGGCGTCATCCTGCGGATGAAGTCGCTGCACCTGGGCGACGTGGCGCGCTTCCCGTTCTTGGAGGCGCCGTCGGGCCGCGCGATCGCCGACGGCTACCAGCTGCTGGCCGAACTTGGTGCGGTGGACGAGGCCAACGAGCTGACCGAGGTCGGCCGGCAGCTCTCGCGGCTGCCGCTCGACCCGCGCATCGGCCGGATGATCCTGGAGGGCCGCGACCGCGGTGCGCTGGAAGAGGTGCTGATCATCGCCAGCGCGCTCAGCGTGCAGGACGTGCGCGACCGGCCGATGGAGGC
>CAJYQL010000059.1 GCA_913776965.1 uncultured Xylophilus sp. | reverse complement strand
CGGCGATTTCGTCGAAGGGGTTCATGCTGTGCTTGACGTTGGCGGTGTCGACGCCGCTGCCGTCGCTCTTCACCCGCACCTTGACGTTGTAGTCGACTACCCGCTTGACGGGGACCAGGACCTTCATTGATGTGACTCCGTTGATATAGAGGGAGGCGGTACGCGCTGCACACGTCCGGACATCGTTTCATTCTAATGAGCGGTACCTGCCACCCGGGAAGCGGGTCATCGCAGAGCGCGACGCCAGCTGTCGCCGGACAGCACCTCAAAATAGAACGATCGTGCTTTTCATTATAGGCAGGTGCCGCACCTGCCGTGTCTCGGCGAGAACCCTTAGGCCGCCAGTGCGCGCAGTGCCTCTTCGAAAGCCTGGCGGGAGCCGAGCATGCGCATCGGCGGCAACGCCCGCAGCAGGCGCTTGCCGTAGGGCATGCCGGTCAGCCGGTTGTCGCAGACGACGAGGATGCCGCGGTCGCTCTCGCGGCGGATCAGCCGGCCGGCGCCCTGCTTCAACGCCACTGCCGCCTCCGGGAGATGGAAGTCGCGGAACGCGTTGCGGCCGGCGGACTCCAGCCGCTGGACCCGCGCCTCGACCAGCGGATCGTGCGGCGGCGGGAACGGCAATTTGTCGATCACCACCAGCTGCAGCGCGTCGCCCGGGATGTCCACCCCTTCCCAGAACGAGGCCGATGCCACCAGCACACAGCCGCGGCGTCCCTGGCTCGCGCCTTCGCGGAATCGCTCCATCAGGCGGCGCTTGGGCAGCTGGCCCTGCACCAGTACGTCGAGGGCGTCACCCTCCTCGCCCAGTAATGACTGCAGCGATTCGCCGATGGTGCGCAGCGCCCGGAGCGTGGTGGTCAGCACCAGCGTGCGGCCGCCGAGCTGCCGCGCGGCCGGCGCGATCCACCGCGCTACAGCCGCAGAATGGCCCGGATCGGACGGACGCGGCAGTCCGTCCGGCACGTGGAGGCTGGCCTGGGTCGCGTAGTCGAACGGGCTTTCGACCTGCAGCACCCGGGCGTCCTGCAGACCGCAGGGTTCGGTGAACCAGCGCAACGTGGGCTCGTCGCCCAGGGTCGCCGAGGTGAAGATCCAGGCGCACGGTCGGGCTCCCGGAACCGTGCCGCGGTCCACGACGCAGTCGGCCTCTTCCGCCCGCCCGTCCGCCGCCCCACCGCCGGCGGGTAGCGCGAGCAGCCTGGTGCGCACCGCCTGCGCGATGTCGAGCGGCGCCTCCGATAGGCGCAGCTGCTGGCTGCCGACGTCCACCCATCGGACCGTGTCCAGCGGTGCCGCCGCGCCGAACCGCGCTGCGCGCCGCAGCAGTTCCGTGGCCCGTTCGTGCAGCCGGACGAAGTCCGGTGCCAGCTCGCTGACCGTGTCGAGCTGCCGCTGCGCTTCGGTGCAGGCCTGCTCCAGCGCGAGCAGCGTCGCAGCCCATTCCCCGGGTGCGATGCCGTCCGGCACCGGATCGACCCAGCGCAGGCGTGCGCCGACCGGCAATCCGCCAGCGGCGAGCCGCAGGTCGCGTGCAGTCCGCTCGACCGCGGCTGCCACCGCGGGCCAGTCGACCAGGCCGCGCGCCAGCTGCAGGCCCGCCGCCAGCAGGTCACGGGCGAAATCCAGCAGCTGGCCGGTGGAGAGCTGCAGGCCGAGGAACTGCACCCCGGTCTCGTTGAGCTGGTGGGCTTCGTCGAAGATCGCGGTGCGGACCGTCGGCAGCAGTTCCGCCATGCCGGATTCGCGCACCGCGAGGTCGGCGAAGAACAGATGGTGGTTGATCACCACCACGTCGGCGGCCAGCGCATCGCGCCGGGCGAGGTTGACGTGGCAGGCCCGGAAATGCGGACACGGCGCGCCCAGGCAGTTCTCGCGGGTCGAGGTGATCAGCGGCAACACCGGCGAACGCTCGTCCAGGCCCGGCAGCTCCGCCAGGTCGCCGCTCGTGGTCGCCTGCGCCCAGACTTCGACCTTGGCCAGCGCACGCGCCACCGCCCGGTCGTCGGCGCGGGGGTCGGACCGCGCGGTGGCGAGCCGCTGCAGGCAGAGATAGCTGCCGCGGCCCTTGAGCAGAGCAGTCCGCAGCGGCAGCCCGAGTGCTTCGACCAGCCGCGGCAGGTCACGGCCGAAGAGCTGGTCCTGCAGGGTTTTGGTCACGGTGGAAAACAGCACCCGCTCGCCGCTCAGCAGTGCCGGCACCAGATAGGCAAAGGTCTTGCCAACGCCGGTGCCGGCCTCCACCACCAACGCACCGCCCTGCTCGATCGTCTCGGCCACTGCCAGCGCCATGCGCGTCTGCCCTTCGCGGGCCAGGAACTGGTCGGCCGCCTGCGACAGCCAGCCGCCCGGGGCGAACGCGTCGGCCACCCGCTCCGGCAGCGAGGGCCCGCCGGTGTCGATACACGCACTCATGCCGCGCGCACGAAGTGCCGGCCGCCGGCCGACTTCGCCCGATAATGCACCGCCCGCGTCGCGGCCAACGCACCCTCTGCATGACCACCAGCCACAGACTCATCGGCGCCACGGGAACCCACAAGGGCGACCGGCCGTACCAGCAGGACCGCGTGGTCCTGATGTCGCATCCCCGGGTCCACGGCTGCGTGCTCGGCGTCGTGGCCGACGGCATGGGTGGTCGCAGCGGCGGCCGCAAGGCCGCCGACCAGGCGGTGCTGACTGCCCAGCAGTTGTTCGATTCCTACGCGCCCGGCCGCGACGATCCCGCGGGCTTCCTGCGCCGGATCGTGGAGGACGCACACCTGGTGATCCGCCTGATCGCGATCGCGGCCGAACAGGAGCCGCACAGCACGATCGCCGCCTTTCTGGTCAATCCGCGCGGCGACTGCCATTGGGCGCACGTCGGCGATTCGCGCATCTACCATTTCCGCGATGGCCGGCTGGTCCAGCGCACCAGCGATCACTCCTATGTCCAGACCCTGGTGGACCGCGGCGAACTGACGCCGGCGGAGGCCCATGTGCATCCGCAGTCGAACGTGCTGACCTGCTGCCTCGGCACCGAAAGCGACCCGCCGGTCGCCCTGCACGGCATCTCGCGGCTGCGGGCCGGCGACTGCATCGTTGCCTGCAGCGATGGTCTGTGGCATTACCTGCGGGATGGCGAGTTCGGCGCGCACCTGCAGGACCGGCCTGCCGGCGAGGCGGTCCGGACCTTGATCGACGTCGCGCGGCAGCGCGCGCGCGGGGGTGGCGACAACATCTCGTTGGCGGTACTGCAGGTCGAAACAGCGGCAGCCGCGAACGTCGCGGTGCCGCAGCCTCAGCGTGCGCCCGCGAGCGCCGGCTGACACGCGGCGGCGCACAGCCTTCATCGACTCAGGGCGGCGCCGGCAGGGGCTGGGCCTGCGGCTTGCCGGCCTTTTCTGCCGCGCGGCGGGCCTGCGCCTGGCGGCGCTCCTCGGCCGCCCGAAGCTTGTCCTCGTAGCGCTGGCGCTCGGCCGGTGCCTCGGCCGCCAGTCGTGCGCGGGCCGCCGCCTCGTCGGCACGCGACTGCTCGGCTTGAGCCCGCTGGGCGCGCGCCCGTTCGGCCTGCTCCGCCTGCTGGGCAGCACGGTCGGCCTGGCGCTGGCGCGCCTCGGCTTCGCGCTCCGCGACCGGTGGAGCCGATGCGGCACGCTGCGCCGCGGCTTCGCGGCTGCGCGCCTCGGCGGCATCCTGCTCGTCCATGCGTGCCTGGCGCTCCAGTTCGACCCGGCGGCGTTCGCCCGCCCGCACCGCCACTTCCTGCCGACGCAGCTCGGTCGCACGCGGACGCGCATTGCGCCGGACCTCGTCCAGACAGCTGTTGACAGCGAAGCGCTGGTAGCACTGCTTTTCCTGCGCACCGCGCTCGGCGAGCAGCGCGGCGCGCTCCCGTTCGATCTCCGCCAGCCGAACCGACGCTACGTCGGCCGCGATCGGCTCGACCACCGCGGGCGCCGGCAACGGCTGCGCGGCGGCAGGGCACGCCGCGGCCCAGGCGAGCAGCGCAGCCAGAACCGCAAAAGAGGTGTGTGTCATGTCAGGGCAGTATCGACCACCCGGCGCTCCAGCGCCAGAAACTCGGCCGACTGCATCTCGTTGAGCCGCGAGACGGTCCGCGGGAATTCGTGCGCGAGTGGCCCCTCGGTGTAGAGCTGCTCCGGCGGCACCGCGGCCGACAGGATCAGCTTGACCCGGCGGTCGTAGAGCACGTCCACCAGCCAAGTGAAGCGCCGCGCGGGCGACGCCATGTTCACCGGCATGTGCGGCACGTTCGACAGCAGCACGGTATGGAACTGGTTGGCGATCTCGAGGTAGTCGTTCTGCGAGCGCGGGCCGCCGCAGAGCGTGGCGAAATCGAACCACACCACGCCGCCAGCGCGCCGCCGGGCCTCGATGGTGCGCGACTCGATCGTCATCACCGGATCCTCGTCCTTCGACTCGGCCAGACGGTCGAAGGTCTCGCTCATCGCCGCATCGGCCTCGGGTCCGAGCGGCGTGTGGTAGAGCTGGACCATCTCCAGCGTGCGCCGGCGGTAGTCGGTGCCGTTGTCCACGTTCACCACTTCCAGCCGCTGGTTCAGCAGTGCGATGGCCGGCAGGATGCGGTCGCGGTGCAGACCGTCCGGGTACAGATCGTCCGGCCGGAAGTTCGAGGTCGTCACGAAGCCGACGCCGTTCTCGAACAGTGCCACCAGCAGGCGGTGCAGGATCATCGCGTCGGTGATGTCGGCGATGTGGAACTCGTCGAAGCAGATCAGCCGGTAGCGCGCGGCGATGTTCTTGCCGAGCACGTCCAGCGGATTGACCGTGCCCTGCAGCCCCGCGAGCTCGTGGTGCACCTCGCGCATGAACTCGTGGAAATGCAGCCGCACCTTGCGCTGCAGCGGCACGGCGTTGAAGAAGCAGTCCATCAGGAAGCTCTTGCCGCGCCCCACCCCGCCGTACATGTACACGCCGCGCGGAATCTGCGGCTGCCCGAACAGCCGGCGGAACGCACTGGACCGCTTGTCCTTGTAGGCCGCCCAGTCGTCCGCGCAGCGCTGCAGCGCCTCGACCGCACGCAGCTGCGCCGGATCGCTCTGGAAGCCGCGCGCGACGAGCTCCGCCTGATACGCCTCGCGGACGTTCATGCCGCCTCCCGCCCACCGCTATGAAAACCATAGCTGCGTGCGCAGGCCCGGTGGGCGCAGGAGGCCGATTTCATCCCCAAAACGCCGATCAGAAGTTCAGCGTGCGCTTGTCCACGGCCAGCGCCGCTTCCTTCGTCGCTTCCGACAGCGACGGGTGGGCGTGGCAGATGCGGGCGATGTCTTCCGCGCTCGCCTTGAACTCCATCGCCACCACGGCTTCGGAGATCAGCTCGCTCGCCTGCGGACCGACGATGTGCACGCCCAGGATTTCGTCCGTCGTCGCATCGGCGATGAACTTGACGAAGCCGGTGGTGTCGCCCAGCGCACGGGCACGGCCGTTGGCCAGGAACGGGAACGATCCTGCCTTGTAGGCCACGCCTTCGGTCTTGAGCTGCTCCTCGGTCTTGCCGACCCACGCGATCTCGGGGCTGGTGTAGATGACCCAGGGGATGGTGTTGAAGTTGACATGGCCATGCTGGCCGGCCATGCGCTCGGCCACGGCCACGCCCTCTTCCTCGGCCTTGTGCGCGAGCATCGGGCCGCGCACCACGTCGCCGATCGCCCAGACGCCCGGCAGGTTGGTCTTGCACTCGTCGTCCACCACGATCGCGCCGCGCTCGTCGAGCGCCAGGCCTACCGCCTCGGCGTTCAGGCCGATGGTGTTGGGCACGCGGCCGATCGAGACGATCAGCTTGTCCACGTCGAGGGTCTGCGCCTCGCCCTTGGCATCGGTGTAGGCGATCGACACGCCGGCATCCGACGTCTTGATCTCGCCGACCTTCACGCCGAGGTTGATCTTCAGGCCCTGCTTGTCGAACGCCTTCTTGGCTTCCTTGGCGACCTGCTGGTCCACCGCGCCGAGGAACGTCGGAAGGCCTTCCAGGATCGTCACGTCCGCGCCCAGGCGGCGCCAGACCGAACCCATCTCCAGGCCGATCACGCCCGAGCCGATCAGGCCCAGCTTCTTCGGCACCGCGCCCAGGCGCAGCGCGCCGTCGTTCGACAGCACGTTGACCTCGTCGAACGGCGCGCCGGGCAGCGCACGGGCGTTGGAGCCGGTGGCCACCACGATCTGCTTGGCGACGAGCGTCTCGTCCTTGGCGCCCGAGACCTGGATCTCGTAGCCGCCGTCGGTCGCCTTCACGAACGAACCACGGCCGTGGAAGAAGCTAATCTTGTTCTTCTTGAACAGGTACAGGATGCCGTCGTTGTTCTGCTTGACGACGGTGTCCTTGCGGCCGATGAGCGTCGGCAGGTCGAGCTCGACGCCCGACACCTTCACGCCGTGCTCGGCCAGGTGCTTGTGCGAGAACTCGAAATGCTCGGACGACTGCAGCAGGGCCTTGGACGGAATGCAGCCGACGTTGGTGCAGGTGCCGCCGGGCGCGGGGCCGCCCTTGTCGTTCTTCCATTCGTCGATGGCCGCGACCTTGAAGCCAAGCTGCGCTGCACGGATGGCTGCGATATAGCCGCCGGGGCCGCCGCCGATGACGATGACGTCGAATTGCTGGGACATGGTGATTCATACAAAAAAGCCCGCCTGTCCGACACGTTCGGACCGGCGGGCGAGCGTAGCGAGCCTCGTTCAAGGACCCCGCGGAACCGGCTTTGCCGGGCCGCCGGCGTCGCCCCCTGGAGGGGGGAGGCGGCTACACGAAGTGAGCAAGCAACGGGGGTGGGTCAGATGTCGAACAGCAGACGGGCCGGATCTTCCAGCGCATCCTTCATCGCGACCAGGCCCAGCACGGCTTCGCGGCCGTCGATGATCCGGTGGTCGTACGACATCGCCAGGTAGTTCATCGGGCGCACCACGATCTGGCCGTTCTCGACCACGGCGCGGTCCTTGGTCGCATGCACGCCCAGGATCGCCGACTGCGGCGGGTTGATGATCGGGGTGGACATCATCGAACCGAAGGTGCCGCCGTTGGAGATCGAGAAGGTGCCGCCGGTCATGTCGTCGATGCCGAGCTTGCCTTCCTGTGCCTTCTTGCCGAACTCGGCGATCTTCTTCTCGATGTCGGCGAAGCTCATCTGGTCGGCATTGCGCAGGATCGGCACCACCAAGCCGCGGGGCGAACCGACCGCGATGCCGATGTCGAAGTAGCCGTGGTACACGATATCGTTGCCGTCGACCGACGCATTGAGCACCGGGAATTTCTTCAGCGCGTGGACCGCCGCCTTCACGAAGAAGCTCATGAAGCCGATCTTCGTGCCGTGTTCCTTGGTGAACTGGTCCTGAAACTTCTTGCGCATCTCCATGACCGGGGCCATGTTGACTTCGTTGAAGGTGGTCAGGATCGCGTTGGTCGACTGCGATTGCAGCAGGCGTTCGGCGATGCGGGCCCGCAGGCGGCTCATCGGCACGCGCTGCTCGGGGCGCTCGCCCAGGTCGGGTGCGGACACCGGTGCCGACACCTGCGGCAGCGCGGCCTTCGGTGCGGCAGCCGGCGCGGGCGCCGCCGCCGGCTTGGCGCCGCCGGCCACGGCCGACAGCACGTCGCCCTTGGTCACGCGGCCGTCGCGGCCGGTGCCGGCCACGTCGCCGGTCTTCAGGTTGGTGTCGGCCAGCAGCTTGGCGGCGGCAGGCATCGCGACGTCGGACTTGGCGCCGCCGGTGGCCGCGGCTGCGGTGGCCGGAGCCGCGGCGGGAGCGGGTGCCGCCGACGCTGCCGGTGCGGCAACGGGCGCTGCGGCGCCGGCCTTGCCTTCGGTGTCGATCTTGGCGATCAGCTGGTCGGCCACGACGGTGGCACCATCGCCCTGGACGATCTCGGCCAGCACGCCGGACGACGGAGCCGGCACTTCGAGCACGACCTTGTCGGTCTCGATCTCGATCAGGATCTCGTCGGCGGTGACGGCTTCGCCGGCTTTCTTCTTCCAGTTCAGCATGGTGGCTTCCGCCACGGATTCGGACAGCTGGGGGACTTTGACTTCTACGATGGCCATGGTGTTCTTTCGATGATCGGGGGGAAGCGGGGCGTCTTTCTGCGCCCCGGCCGCATTACTTGGTCAGCACGAAACCCTTGAGCTTGGCGAACGCACCGTCGACCAGCGCCTTCTGCTGCTCCTGGTGCAGGTGCGAGTAGCCCACTGCCGGCGACGCCGAGGCCGCACGGCCCGAGTAGCCGAGCTTCTGGCCATCGGCCATGTTCTCGTGGATGTAGTGCTGCACGAAGAACCAGGCGCCCTGGTTCTGCGGCTCGTCCTGGCACCAGACGATGTCGGTGACGTTCGGGTACTTCTTCAGTTCCGCGGCGAACGCCTTGTGCGGGAACGGATAGAGCTGTTCCACACGCAGGATCGCGACATCGTCCGCGCCCTTCTCCTCGCGCTTCTTGGCCAGGTCGTAGTAGACCTTGCCCGAGCAGGCGATCACGCGCTTGACCTTGGCGGCGTTCAGCTCCTTGCTCTCGCCGATCACGGTGCGGAACGCACCGTCGGTGAACTCCGACACCGGCGACGTCGCGTCCTTGTTCCGAAGCAGCGACTTCGGCGTCATGATGATCAGCGGCTTGCGCAGGTTGCGCACCATCTGACGACGCAGCAGGTGGAAGATCTGGCTGGCGGTCGTCGGCTGCACCACCTGCATGTTGGTGTCGGCCGACAGCTGCATGAAGCGCTCCAGGCGGGCCGAGCTGTGCTCGGGGCCCTGGCCTTCGTAGCCGTGCGGCAGCATCAGCGTCAGGCCGTTCACCCGGCCCCACTTCACCTCGCCCGAGGCGATGAACTGGTCGATCACCACCTGCGCGCCGTTGGCGAAGTCGCCGAATTGCGCTTCCCAGATCACCAGCGTGTTGGGATCGTTCGAGGCATAGCCGTATTCGAAGCCGAGCACCGCCTCTTCCGACAGGATCGAGTCGATCACGACGAACGGCGCCTGCTTGTCCGCCACGTTCTGCAGTGGGGTATAGGTGCCTTCGTCGAACTTCTCGCGCTTCTGGTCGTGGATGACCGAATGGCGGTGGGTGAATGTGCCGCGGCCGCAGTCCTCGCCCGATAGGCGGACCGGGTAGCCGCTCGCGACCAGCGAGGCATAGGCCATCGTCTCGCCCATGCCCCAGTCCACGTTCACCTCGCCACGACCCATCGCGGCGCGGTCGTCGTAGACCTTCTTCACCAGCTGGTGCGGCGTGACGCTCTCGGGAATGGTCGTGACGCGCTCGGCCAGGCGCTTCCACTCGGACAGCGGAATCGCGGTCTCGCCGGCATCGGTCCATTTCTTGCCGAGGAACGGGCTCCAGTCCACCGCGTACTTGCCCTGGAAGTTGGTCAGCACCGGATCGACCGTGTGCTTGCCCGCTTCCATGGCGGCGCGGTAAGCCTTGACCATGTCGTCGCCCAGCGTGTCGCCCAGGCCCTGCGTCGCCAGCTTGTCGGCGTAGAGCTTGCGGGTGCCGGGGTGGGCCGCGATCTTCTTGTACATCAGCGGCTGGGTGAGCGACGGCGTGTCCTGCTCGTTGTGGCCCAGCTTGCGGAAGCAGATGATGTCGACGACCACGTCCTTCTTGAATTCCATGCGGAACTCGAGTGCCAGCTGCGTGGCCAACACGACCGATTCCGGATCGTCGCCGTTCACGTGCAGCACCGGCGCCTCGATCATCTTGACGATGTCGGTGCAGTACAGCGTGGAGCGGCTGTCGCGCGGATCGGAGGTGGTGAAGCCGATCTGGTTGTTGATCACGATGTGCACCGTGCCGCCCGTGTGGTAGCCACGGGTCTCGGCCAGCGCCAGCGTTTCCATGATCACGCCCTGGCCGGCGAAGGCGGCGTCGCCGTGCACCAGCACCGGCAGCACCTGCTTGCCTTCGGGATCGCCGCGGCGGTCCATGCGGGCACGCACCGAACCTTCGACGACCGGGTTCACGATCTCTAGGTGCGACGGGTTGAACGCCAGGCTCAGGTGGACCGGGCCGCCGGCAGTGTTCACGTCGGAGCTGAAGCCCTGGTGGTACTTCACGTCGCCGCTCGGCAGGTCTTCCGGCGCGGTGTGGTCGAACTCGGCGAACAGATCGGCCGGCAGCTTGCCGAGCGAGTTCACCAGCACGTTCAGACGGCCGCGGTGGGCCATGCCGATCACGATTTCCTGAACGCCCTTGGCACCGGCGGCCTGGATCAGTGCGTCCATCGAGGCGATGAAGCTCTCGCCGCCTTCGAGCGAGAAGCGCTTCTGGCCGACATACTTGGTGTGCAGGAACCGCTCGAGGCCCTCGGCGGCGGTCAGGCGGTCGAGGATCTTCTTCTTCTGTTCGGCATCGAAGCTCGGCTTGCTGCGGATGCCTTCGAGCTTCTGCTGCCACCAGCGCTTCTGCACGTGGTCGGTGGTGTACATGTACTCGGCACCGATCGTGCCGCAGTACGTTTCGCGCAGCGCATTCAGCAGCTCGCGCAGCGGCATCGTGTCCTTGCCGAAGAAGGTGTTGCTGGTGTTGAACACCGTTTCCTGGTCGGCATCGCTGAAGCCGTAGAAGGAGGCTTCTAGCTCGGGAATGGCAGGGCGCTCGGCGCGCTTGAGCGGATCGAGGTCGGCCCAGCGGACGCCGACATTGCGGTAGGCGGCGATCAGCTGCTGGACGGCGGTGCGCTTGCGGCCCAGTTCGGAGTCGGCGCCGCTGGCGACGACGACCTTCGTGCCGCCCTGCTTAGCGCGCTCGGCGAAGGCATTGATGACCGGGAGGTGGGGCACGTCGCGGGCATCGGAGCCGTCGGCGGACGGCACGTGCTGCAGTGCATCGAAGTAATCGCGCCAGTTGTCCGGCACGCTGCCCGGATTGGCGAGATAGTTTTCGTACATCTCCTCGACATAGGGCGCGTTGCCGCCGAAGAGATAGGTGTTGCCCTGGTAGGCGGCGTAAAGAGACGATGTCTCACTCATGGTGCGCTGACTTTCGTTTTCCTCTGGAAAACACGAGCTGGTTGCAAAACCTTCCGCGACACGGCTGGACCGGTTGGCGGATGCGACTGTGGCTGGAAGGGGCCGAGGTACAGCCCGGGATTGTGCCACCGAAACAGGCACGCCCCCAAACCGGTGCGTCAGAGGTGGTGCGCGAAGCGCCCTATTCCACGCGGTCCACCGCGTGGGGCTTGAACCCGAGATCGGCCGCCTTGCCCTTGCGCCCGCGCACGCCGCGGGCGTTGTTCAGCGAGCGGATTTCCAGCGTCTCCTCCCGCGCCTTGCCGCCGCGCCCGATGCCGGAAATGCGCACGCTGCGGGTGTAGGCCGCGGCACCCGCCAAGGTGTCCTTCGGCTCCAGGTCGATCAGCATCAAACCGCGGCCGCCCTTCTCCATCAACTTCAGTTCGCCGATCTCGAAGGTCAGGATGCGGCCACCCGCACTGGCGCAGCAGACATGGGTGGCGAACGGCACCGGATCGCCGGGCAGCCGTGCCAGGCTCGGCCGGCACAGCGTCTCGCCGGCGGCCAGCGCCACGAAGGTCTTGCCGCCGCGCTGGCGCGACACCAGATGCTCGACCTGCGCGACGAAGCCGTACCCACCCGACCCGGCCAGCAGCAGCACTGCACCGGCAGGCCCGGCGAAGCAGTGCGCCACCTGGGTGCCCGTCTCCAGCTCGATCAGCGTCGTGACCGGCTGGCCGTCGCCCCTCCCGCCCGGCAGGGCCGACACTGCGACCGTGTACACCCGTCCGTTGCTGCCGAAGACCAGCAGCACATCGACCGTGCGGCATTCGAAGGTGCCGTACAGCCCGTCGCCCGCCTTGAAGGCGAAGGCGGCCGGATCGTGGCCGTGGCCGCCGCGGGTCCGCACCCAGCCTTTCTGCGACACGACGACCGTCACCGGCTCGTCGATCACCCGCACCTCGGCCACGGTGCGCTTCTCCGCCTGGATCAGCGTGCGACGGGCGTCGGCGAACTGCTTGGCGTCGGCCTCGATCTCCCGCACCATCAGCCGGCGCAGCGCCGCCGGGCTGCCGAGGATTTCCTCGAGCTTCTGCTGCTCGTCGCGCAGCGCCGACAGCTCCTGCTCGATCTTGATCGCCTCCAGCCGTGCGAGCTGGCGCAGCCGGATCTCCAGGATGTCCTCGGCCTGCCGGTCGGTCAGCGCGAAGCGGGCGATCAGCGCGGCTTTCGGATCGTCGGCCTGCCGGATGATCGCGATCACCTCGTCGATGTTGAGCAGCACCGTCTGCCGCCCTTCGAGGATGTGGATGCGGTCCAGCACCTTGTCGAGACGGTGCCGCGAACGGCGCTGCACCGTCGCCTGCCGGAACTCGATCCATTCGAGCAGCATCTGGCGCAGCGACTTCTGCACCGGCCGGCCGTCCAGGCCGACCATCGTCAGGTTGATGGGCGCCGAGGTTTCCAGCGAGGTCTGCGCGAGCAGCGTCGAGATCAGGTCCGCCTGCGGCGTCTTGCCGGTCTTGGGCTCGCAGACCAGCCGGACAGGCGCATCCTTACTGGATTCGTCGCGCACGCCGTCCAGCACATTCAGCAGCACCGCCTTCAGCTGCACCTGATCGGCGGTCAGCGCCTTCTTGCCGGCCTTCACCTTCGGGTTGGTGATCTCCTCGATCTCCTCCAGCACCCGCTGCGCGCTCACGCCGGGCGGCAGTTCGGTGACGACCAGCTGCCACTGGCCGCGGGCCAGTTCCTCGATCTTCCAGCGCGCCCGCACCTTCAGCGAGCCGCGGCCGCCGCGGTAGGCCTCGGCGATCTCGGCGGGCGGGCTGATGATCTGGCCGCCGCCCGGATAGTCGGGGCCGGGCACCAGCGCGAACAGTTCCTCGTCGGAGAGCTGAGGCGCCTTGACCAGCGCGACGCAGGCGTCGGCGATCTCGCGCAGGTTGTGGCTGGGAATCTCGGTCGCCAGGCCGACCGCGATGCCCGAGGCGCCGTTGAGCAGCACGAACGGCAGCCGGGCCGGCAGCTGGCGCGGCTCCTGGGTGCTGCCGTCGTAGTTGGGCACGAAATCGACCGTGCCCATGTCGACCTCTTCCAGCAGCAGCCGGGTGATCTTCGACAGCCGCGCCTCGGTGTAGCGCATCGCGGCGGCACCGTCGCCATCGCGGCTGCCGAAATTACCCTGGCCGTCGATCAGCGGGTAGCGCTGCGAGAAATCCTGGGCCATCCGCACCAGCGCGTCGTAGGCCGCCTGGTCACCGTGCGGGTGGAAGCGGCCGAGCACGTCGCCCACCACCCGCGCGCACTTCACCGGCTTGGCGCCGTTGGCGGCATTGGCGCCGGTGAAGCCGAGGCCCATCCGGTCCATCGCGTACAGGATGCGGCGCTGCACCGGCTTCTGGCCGTCGCAGACGTCCGGCAGCGCACGGCCCTTGACGACCGAGAGCGCGTATTCGAGGTACGCGCGCTGTGCGTAGGCGGCAAGGTCGGGCGCCGCGTCGTCCGCGGCAGGGAGGTTCGGGGACTCGAGGGACGTGGTATCGCTCATGCTTGCAGAAAGGCCATCAGCGCAGGGCCCGCGGGGGGCGCCTGCGGGAAAGTCGGTTGGTAGATAGAGACAGGGAGCCGTTGCAGCCCAGGCCGGGCCGCGTGGCAAATCACTCGGCGGACACGACGGATTCGGACGGATCAACCGCCGCAGCGCGGGCCTGCACCGGCAGGGCCGGCACCGCCGCGGCGACCGGTGGCGGCAGTTCCATCCGCACCCGGTGCGGCGCGCTGCGGCCGGCCGTCGTCGCGCCGACTCCACCGCCGGGCTGCAGCATCCGGTAGAGCTGCATCACGGTCTTCACGTAGTTCTGGGTCTCGGGGTAGTTCGGAATGCGGTTGCCGGCCCGTTGCACGGCGCCCTCGCCGGCGTTGTAAGCCGCGAGCACCAGTTCCATCTGGCCGGGGAACAGGTCGAGCAGGTAGCGCAGGTAGCGGCTGCCCGCGCCGATGTTGGTCAGCGGGTCGGTCAGCCGTTTGGCGACCGGACTGCGCGTGTCCCCGGCCACGCCGTAGCGCTGGGCGGTGGCCGGCATCAGCTGCATCAGCCCGACGGCGCCCTTGGGCGAAATCGCCGCCGCGTTGAAGCCCGATTCGGTGACGATCAGCGCCTGCAGCAGTGCGTAGTCGATGCCGTGCAGCTCCGATGCGTCGCGCAGCAAATGGCGCACCGCCTTGTACGCAGGCGACACGTCGAAGAAGGTCCGCATGCGCTCGCTGACGCCGGGGCGCGCGCCCATGCCGACGGCGCCGGGCGCGTCGGCCAGGTCGCGGGAATCGAAACTCTCGCCGTCGCGGAAATAGAGCTGGTAGCGCGCATCCACCCGCTCGGAGGCGAAATGCGCGGTGCCTTGCGCATCCACCCAGCCCCAGATGTCGGCCCAGGCGGAATGCTGCGAAAACGATAGCAGCATGCACAGGCCCAGCGTGCGCCAGCGGCCGAAAACAGCACGAAATACCAGCATCGGTTACTCCATCGGGACGGCCGCAGTCGCCCGGTCAGATATCGACTTCGACCGCATCGCCGTGCAGTTCCATCAGCGCGCGGCGGGCCGCCGCCTCGCCCTTGCCCATCAGCTTGGCGATGAGTTCCTCGGTCTGCAGGAAACCCAGCGCACCGAGCTGCACCGGCAGAAGCCGCCGCGTGTCCGGGTTCAGCGTGGTTTCCCACAGCTGCTCGGCATTCATCTCGCCCAAGCCCTTGAAGCGGCTGATGCTCCAGGCGGTGTCCTTCACGCCGTCCTTGCGCAGCTTGTCGAGGATCGCGGTCAGTTCGCCCTCGTCCAGCGCATAGACCTTGGCGGCCGGCTTCTTACCGCGCGCCGGTGCATCGACACGGAACAGCGGCGGACGCGCCACGAACACGTGGCCCGCGTCTATCAGCTTAGGGAAATGCCGGAAAAACAAGGTCAGCAGCAGCACTTGGATGTGCGAGCCGTCCACGTCCGCATCGCTCAGGATGCAGATCTTGCCGTAGCGCAGGCCCGACAGGTCCGGCGTGTCGTCCGGCCCGTGCGGATCGACGCCGATCGCGACCGAGATGTCGTGGATCTCGGTGTTGGCGAAAAGCCGGTCTCGGTCCACCTCCCAGGTGTTGAGCACCTTGCCGCGCAGGGGCAGGATCGCCTGGCTCTCCTTGTCGCGGCCCATCTTGGCGCTGCCGCCGGCGGAATCACCCTCGACGAGGAACACCTCGTTGTGCGCCAGGTCGCGGCTCTCGCAGTCGGTCAGTTTGCCGGGCAGCACCGCCACGCCGGAGCCCTTTTTCTTCTCGACCTTCTGGCCGGCCTTCTGGCGGGTCTGGGCGGCCTTGATCGCGAGTTCGGCCAGCTTCTTGCCGTAGTCGACGTGCTGGTGCAGCCACAGCTCGAGCGCCGGCCGGACGAAGGACGACACCAGCCGTACAGCGTCGCGCGAATTCAGCCGTTCCTTGATCTGTCCCTGGAACTGCGGGTCCAGCACCTTGGCGTTGAGCACGTAGCTGGCCCGAGCGAACACGTCCTCCGGCATCAGCTTCACGCCCTTAGGCAGCAGCGCATGCAGTTCGATAAAGCTCTTGACCGCGTTGAACAGGCCGTCGCGCAGCCCGCTTTCGTGGGTGCCGCCGGCGGTGGTCGGGATCAGGTTGACGTAGCTTTCGCGGACCGGATGGCCTTCCTCGGTGAAGGCGACCGCCCAGCCAGCGCCCTCGCCTTCGGCAAAACTCTCGCTCGCCTTGTCGGCAAAGCCTTCGCCTTCGAACAGCGGGATCACCGGGTCGGCGGTCAGCGTCTGCAGCAAGTAGTCGCGCAGGCCGCCCTTGTACTGCCAAGTCTGGGTGTCGCCGGTCTTCTCGACCTTGAGCGACACCGACACGCCCGGCATCAGCACCGCCTTGCTGCGCAGCAGATGGGTCAGCTCGCCCATCGGCAGCGCGGGTGATTCGAAATACGACGCGTCGGGCCAGACCCGGACCGTGGTGCCCTGCTTGCGGTCGCCCTCGCCGGACTGCCGGGTCGCCAGCGCCTCGGTCACGTCGCCACCGCTGAATACCAAGCGCGCCACCTTGCCGTCGCGGTAGGAAGTCGCCTCCAGCCGGGTCGACAGCGCATTGGTGACCGACACACCCACCCCGTGCAGTCCGCCCGAGAAGCTGTAGGCGCCGCCGGAGCCCTTGTCGAACTTGCCGCCCGCATGCAGCCGGGTGAACACCAGTTCGATCACCGGCGCGTTCTCCTCCGGATGCAGGCCGAACGGAATGCCGCGGCCGTCGTCCTCGACGCTCACCGAGCCGTCGGCATGCAGCGTCACCTTGATCTTGCGGCCGTGGCCGGCGAGCGCTTCGTCGGCCGCGTTGTCGATCACCTCCTGCACGATGTGCAGCGGGTTGTCGGTCCGGGTGTACATGCCCGGACGCTGCTTAACGGGCTCCAGGCCCTTCAGCACGCGGATCGAGCCTTCGGAATAAACGGGAGTCGGTTTGGTCGCCATCGGGGGCGGATTGTAAGCATCCGCCGACCGGAAGCTGTATGTCCATCCAGACCCCCACGGCCGTCCGGGTCATCGATGCTGCAGACGCATCAAAGGCGCGCGACAATTTCAACGGCCCGGTATCCGGGTGTGACCGACACTGGCACCGGCCGCTTTGTCCTCTTACCGCCTACAACAATGCATAACGATCTCCGGAGACTTTCCATCACCCAGGTGCTGCTGTGCGGCGCCGCCATCGTCACCCTGTCGATGGGCATCCGCCACGGCTTCGGGCTGTGGCTGCAGCCGATCACCCAGGAAATGGGCTGGACGCGCCAGACCTTCTCCTTCGCGATCGCGGTACAGAACATCGCCTGGGGCGTGTTCGGCATCTTCGCCGGCATGGCGGCGGACCGGGTCGGCGCCTTCCGGGTGCTGATGGGCGGTGCGGTGCTCTACGCACTCGGCCTCGCGGGCATGGCGCTCGCGCCGACGCCGCTGCTGTTCACGCTCGCCACCGGCGTCCTGATCGGCGCGGCGCAGGCCGGCACCACCTATGCCGTCATCTACGGCGTGATCGGCCGGCAGATCCCGGCGGAGCGGCGCTCGTGGGCGATGGGCGTGGCAGCCGCGGCCGGCTCCTTCGGCCAGTTCCTGATGGTGCCGGTGGAAGGCCAGCTGATTGCGGCCTTCGGCTGGCACCAGGCGCTGCTGTTCCTGGCGGCGGCGGTCCTCGTCATCCTGCCGCTGGCGCTGGGCCTGCGGGAGCCCGGCTTCGGCCAGGGCGTCGCGCGGCCGGTGCGAGACCAGACCATCGGCCAGGCCTTCGCCGAGGCATTTCGCTACCCGAGTTTCCAGCTGCTGATGGCCGGCTATTTCGTCTGCGGCTTCCAGGTGGTGTTCATCGGCGTGCACATGCCGAGCTACCTGCGCGACAAGGGCCTGTCGCCCCAGGTGGCGAGCTATGCGCTGGCGCTGATCGGCCTGTTCAACGTGTTCGGCACCTACATCGCCGGCTCGCTCGGCCAGCGGCTGGCCAAGCGCAAGATCCTGAGCTTCATCTACGCCTCGCGGGCGGTGGCGATCACCGTTTTCCTGCTGGTGCCGCTGTCGCCGGTGTCGGTCTACCTGTTCTCGGCGGTGATGGGCCTGCTCTGGCTGTCCACGGTGCCGCCGACCAATGCGGCGATCGCGGGCATTTTCGGCGTGCAGCACCTGTCGATGCTGAGCGGCTTCGTGTTCCTCAGCCACCAAGTCGGATCGTTCCTGGGCGTTTGGCTCGGCGGGCTGCTGTACGACCGCACCGGCAGCTACGACATCGTCTGGTACCTGGCGATCGCCCTCGGCGTGTTCGCGGCGCTGATCAATGTCCCGGTGCGCGAGACACCGATCCGTCGGGCGCCGGCTGGGGCCGCTGCATGACCCGGGGAACGGCGCTGCGGATCGGCGGCTGGGCGGGCGCGGCCGCCGTGCTGGCCAGCGTCTTCGCGCTCTACGCCCGCCCGGACTTCCTCGTGACGCTCGCCGACCAGCTGTGGGCCTGCTTCTGAACGCCGAGCCGGCTGTCGCGCCGCCCTCGGCCTGGGTGGTCCGCTGGGCGCATCTGGTGCCGGCGGGTGCGGACGTGCTCGACGTGGCGTGCGGCAACGGTCGCCATCTGCGCTGGTTTCATGCACGAAATCACCCGGTAGCGGGCGTCGATCGTGCGCGGGATGCTATCGAACAGATAGCACACCTCGGCGATCTGCGGATGGCGGACATCGAAGGCGGACCGTGGCCTTTCGACGGGCGCCAGTTCGGCGGCGTGGTCGTCACGAACTACCTGCACCGGCCGCTGCTGCCCGTGCTGGTCCAGAGCGTCGCGCCCGGCGGCGTGCTGATCTACGAAACCTTTGCGACCGGCCAGGAGCAGGTCGGCCGGCCCCGGTCGTCCGCGTTTCTGCTGCAGCCGGGCGAACTGCTGGCAGTCGTCGGCGGACTGCAGGTGGTCGCTTTCGAAGACGGCTGGCTGCCGTCGCCCGACCGCCGGGTGCAGCGTATTGCCGCCGTGCGGTCCGGCGCCGGCCCGGCCGCACATGGGAACCCGCGGCTCGCGGCGGACTCCATCCCGTCCGCAGCCGCGCGCAACCCGGCCGGCAGTGCTCGCGTCCCGGGCCTGCCGCCAGCGGCCGGCCGCTAAAATCGACCGTTTATCGACCGACAGGCAACTCCTCGTCCATGACCCCAACTTCCGGCCCCCTCACAGGCAGCATCGTGGCGCTCGTCACCCCGATGCACGACGACGCCAGCGTGGACTACCCTGCCCTGCGCAAACTCATCGACTGGCACATCGCGGAAGGCACGGACTGCATCGGTGTGGTCGGCACGACCGGCGAATCGCCGACGGTCGACGTTGAGGAGCACTGCGAGATCATCCGGGTGTCGGTCGAGCAGGCCGCCGGCCGGGTGCCGATCATGGCGGGCTGCGGCGCCAACTCGACCAAGGAAGCGATCGAGCTGGCCCGCTTCGCGAAGGGCGTCGGCGCCGACAGCCAGCTGCAGGTCGTGCCCTACTACAACAAGCCGACCCAGGAGGGCCAGTACCAGCACTTCAAGGCGATCGCCGAAGCCGTGGGCGACCTGCCGATCGTGCTGTACAACGTGCCGGGCCGCACCGTGGCGGACATGCTCCACGACACCGTCCTGCGGCTCGCCGCGGTCGACGGCATCGTCGGCATCAAGGAGGCCACCGGCAACATCGAGCGGGCCCAGTGGCTGATCCGCGACGTGCCCGAAGGCTTCGCGGTGTACTCGGGCGACGACCCGACCGCCGTCGCCCTGATGCTCTGCGGCGGCCAGGGCAACATCAGCGTCACGGCCAACGTCGCGCCGCGCGCGATGCACGAGCTGTGCGCCGCCGCCATCGCGGGTGATGCGCGCCGCGCGATGGAGATCCAGCGCCGCCTGATGCCGCTGCACCGCCACCTGTTCGTCGAGGCCAACCCGATCCCGGTCAAGTGGGCGGCCGAGCGGCTGGGCCTGTGCGGCGGCGCGATGCGCCTGCCGATGACGCGCCTGTCGCCTGCCAACGAACCGCTGGTCGAACAGGCCCTGCGTGCCGCCGGTTTGCTGTAATCGGCCCGTCTCGTCCGTACCGTTTCCCGCGCATCCGCTTCCAGGAAGGATTCCCGTGACCCGTCCCGTTTCCCTGACCGCGGCCATGCCGCGCCTCGCCCTGATCGGCCTCGTGCTGGCCCTGTCGGCCTGCTCGATCCTCGACAACGAGAAGATCAACTACAAGAGCGCCGGCCGCGCGCCCTCGCTCGACGTTCCGCCCGACCTGACCCAGCTGTCGCGCGACACCCGCTACCAGATCAACACCGGCGGCAGCGTTTCGGCCTCCGGCTACCAGGCCGCCCAGGCCAACGCGCCGGCTAACGTGACGACCGCTGCCGCATCGCTCGGCGATGTGCGCATCGAACGCGACGGCAACACCCGGTGGCTCGTGGTGAACCGCCCGGCCGACAAGCTGTGGGACCCGGTCCGGGACTTCTGGGTCGAGAACGGCTTCCTGCTGACCATCGACCAGGCGAACTTGGGCATCCTGGAAACCGATTGGGCCGAGAACCGCGCCAAGCTGCCGCAGGACGTGATCCGCCGCACGCTCGGCAAGCTGATCGACTCGGTGTACTCCACTAGCGAGCGCGACAAATTCCGCACCCGGCTGGAGCGTACCCCGAGCGGCGCGACCGAGATCTTCATCAGCCACCGCGGCATGCAGGAGGTCTACACCAGCAACTCGAAGATCGACGAGTCGACCGTGTGGCAGCCCCGCCCGGCCGATCCGGAGCTGGAGGCCGAGTTCCTGCGGCGCCTGATGGTGAAGCTCGGCGGTGCCACTGAGGCTCAGTCGCAGCAGATGATCGCCAACGCGCCGGCCGCCCGCAACACCGCCCGCGTGGTGAATGTGGCCGGTGCGCCGGCCGTGCAGGTGGACGAAGGCTTCGACCGGGCCTGGCGCCGGGTCGGCCTGACGCTGGACCGCACCGGCTTCACCGTCGAGGACCGCGACCGCAGCCAGGGCGTGTACTTCGTGCGCTACGTCGCGCCGAACGCCGATCGCAAGCAGCAGGGCTTCCTCGGCAAGCTGCTCAACCGCACTCCGGACGCTTCTCCGCCAGTGCGCTACCGCATCGCGGTCAAGGGCCAAGGCGAGTCGAGTGTCGTCTCGGTGCTGGGCGAAGGTGGTTCGCCGGCGCCCGCGGCCGATGCGACCCGCATCGTCCAAGTGATCGCGGACGACCTCAAGTAAGCCGCCCCTGCCCGCTCGCGCATGCTGAGGTTTCGCAATCTCGCCAGTGGCAGCACCGGCAACGCCACGGTCGTCGAAGGCCGCAGCGGCACGCAGGTGTCGCGACTGCTGGTGGACTGCGGCATCGGCATCCGGCAGCTGGACAAGCGGCTCGGCCTTGCCGGCCTGAGCCGCGACGACATCAGCGCGATCTTCATCACACACGAGCATTCCGACCATATCGGCTGTGCGCAGGCGCTCGCGGTGCGGCATCGCATTCCGGTATGGATGAGCCACGGCACCTATGTCGCGCTTGGCGAGCCGGATTTCGACGGCCTGCTGCAGGTGGCGCACGATTCGCAGCGCATCGCCCTCGGCGGCTTCGAATTCCGGCCCTTCACCGTGCCGCACGATGCCCGCGAGCCGCTGCAGCTCCGCTGCTCGGACGGCGCATCCGACCTGGGGCTGCTGACCGACCTCGGCCATGTGACAAGCCACGTCGTCGAGCAGCTCCAGGGCTGTCATGCGTTGGTACTCGAATCGAATCACGATCCCGATCTGCTGGCGCAGTCGATGTATCCGGATTTCCTGAAGCGCCGTGTCGCGGGACGGTTCGGCCACCTCGCCAACGGCAGCGCCGCCGACGTCGCGCGGACACTCCAGCACCCGGGCCTGCACAGCGTGGTGGCCGCCCACCTGAGCGAGCGCAACA
>CAJYQL010000058.1 GCA_913776965.1 uncultured Xylophilus sp. | reverse complement strand
GTACCAGCCGAGCGCGCGCATGCGGCCGAAGGCGCGGTCCATCTCGGCCGGCGTGAAGCTGATGCCGAGGCCGCCGCGGGTGAAGCGCGCGCCGCGCACGCCGGCGTCGTGCAGCGTCTGCAGGTAGGCGTCGTCGCGCTCGACCAGCACCGCGGCGTTGGCGCACGCCAGGTAGCGGCGCGGGCCGCCGCCGGTGTTCAGGCCGGCGAGCGCGTCCAGCACCACCGTGTGGTCGGCGCCATAGGTGGTGGCCTGCACGATCACGCCGCGCTGGAGGCCGAGCGTGGCGTGCAGCCGTGCTGCGGTCTCCCAGGTCGCGGTGGGCATGGTGTAGGCCGCGCCGGGCCGCACCGGGTAGCGTTCGGGCGGGCCGAACACGTGGAACTGGCTGTCGCAGGCGAGCGGCGGCGGCAGCGGGTCCGGGGCGCGGGGATGCGGGTCGAAGGGCAGGTAGTCGGGCATGGAAACGTCCAGGAAAAAAAGACGCGGGGTATTCATGAGGGCGACCGTGGATCCGGCTTCGCTGGTCCACCGGTCGTGCCCCCTGCAAGGGGGTAGGCGAAGCGCGCAGTGCGCAGCCTGGGGGTCAGTCGATATACGCGGTGAAGGAGCACTCGATGAGCTTGCCCATGTCGAGGTCCGGCGCGACGATGGCGTGGCGGGCCGGCCGCGATGCCGGGTCCGGAAACATCTCCAGCCAGGGTCCGTTGAGCGCCGGCCGCTGGCTGCGGTCCTTCATCCAGACCGTCACCTTCACGATGTCCTCGGTGCTGCCGCCGGCGGCCTCGACGATGCGACGCACGTTGTCGAGCATGAAGCGGCACTGCGCCTCGATCGTTGCCGCCGGCTGGCCGGTGGCGGGATCGGTGCCGAGCACGCTGCCGCTCTCCACCAGCGGGCCGATGCGGCAGGCCGCGGGGATCGGGTTCTTGTGGGCGAAGCCGTCGATGTGGATGCTGGTGCGGCGCGGCGGCGCGGCGCGGCCGAGCGCGGAGGACGGGAGGGTGTCGCGGCTCATTCGGCGGTGATGTTGGATTGCTTGATGACCGGGGTCCAGCGGGCGTCTTCCTTGGCGAGGAAGCGCTGGAACTCGTCGGGCGACATCGCCCGCGCCTCGGCGCCGAGCGTCTGGAACTTCTCCTGCACCGCCTTGTCCGCGAGGATCCTGCGCAGCGCGTCGGAGAAGCGCACCACGATCTCCTTCGGGGTGCCGGCCGGCGCGAGGATGCCGGTGAAGGTCTCGGCCTCGAAATCCTTGAAGCCGGCCTCCTGCAGCGTCGGCACGTCGGGCAGCTGCGGCACGCGTTTGGCGGACGTGACCGCCAAGGCCCGGGTGCGGCCCTGCTGGATGAAGGGCTGCGCGACCGACAGCTGGTCGAAGTTGAACTGCACCTGGCCGCCGAGCAGGTCGGTGGTGGCTGGCGCGTTGCCCTTGTAGTGCACGGTGGTCCACTTGGCGCCGCTCTCGCGCTGCAGGAATTCGCTCACCAGGTGGTTGGTGGTGCCTGCGCCCGGCGAGGCCATGTTGATCCGGTTGTCCTTCTTCGCCGCGGCGAGCAGTTCGCCGATCGTCCTGTAGGGCACCGACGGGTGCACCTGCAGCACCAGCGGCGTGAAGGACACCGAGCCGACCGGCACGAAATCCTTCTTCCAGTCGTAGGCGGCCCGCTTGAAAATCAGCGGCGAGAACAGGATCGGACCGTTGGCGCCCATGAAGAAGGTGGTGCCGTCGGGCGCGGCCTTGGCAACGGCTTCGCCGGCGATCATGCCGCCCGCGCCGGGCCGGTTGTCGACCAGGAACGGCTGCTTGAACACCTGCTGGAGCTGCTCGCTGACGATGCGGGCCGCGCCGTCGACATTGCCGCCGGGCGGATAGGGCAGCACCAGCCGGACCGGCTTGTCGGGCCACGTCTGGGCGGCGGCACCCGCCGGAAGCCAGGCAGCGAGTGCCGCGGTCGCCACGACGGCGGCGGAGCGGAGGACGGAAAGTACGGGCATGCGAATGTCTCCTTCGATGCCGCCGGAGGGGACCGGCGGCCTAGATCCACTCTACGAAGCGGCCAGGCGATGCTGCAATGCAATAAGCCGAGACAGTTCCACATCGTGGACACTTCGGCCAGATCGCTCTACACGGATGGCTGCCGGTGGAGGACCCTGCTGTCCACAATCGTCCATCCCCTCGTTCGCGACGCCACTTTCCATGCACATCGACGCCCGCTCCCTCGCCCCCGAAGCCACCTACCGTCTGCTGAGCGGCATCGTGGTGCCGCGCCCCATCGCGTGGATCACCACGCTGTCGCCCACCGGGGTGGTGAACCTGGCGCCGTTCTCCTGCTTCACCTTCGTCTCGAACAAGCCGCCGCTGCTGGGCGTCAACATCGGCCGCAAGGCCGGCCAGCGCAAGGACACCGGCGCCAACATCCATGCCAGCGGCGAATTCGTGGTGAACATCGGCGACGGCTCGCAGATGGTGGCGATCCACGAAAGCAGCGCCGAGCATGCGCCGGACGTGAGCGAGGCGGCGCTGCTCGGCCTCGGCACCGCACCGTCGTCGGCGATCGCGGTGCCGCGACTCGCCGATGCGCCGGTGGCGATGGAATGCCGGCTGGAACGGGTGATTCCCTTCGGCGACACCGGCGCCGAATTCTTTGTCGGCGAGGTGCTGGCCTACCACCTGCGCGACGGCCTGCTGCAGGACGGCAAGGTCGACACCCTCGCGCTCGATCCGGTCTGTCGCATCGGCGGGCCGAACTACGCCACGCTCGGCCGCATCGTCACACTGCGCGGCATGCAGCAGACGGCCAAGACGGTGATGGCATCCGGCGGTGGCGGCTGACGATGGCATCGCAACCGCCGGCGCGCAAAGCGTTCGGCGGGCCCTGGCCGTCCTGCGCATCGTCGCGGCGGGCCAGGAACAGGGCGTACGGCTGGTGGACGTGGCGCACGCCACCGGTCTCAACCGGCCGACGGTGCACCGCATCCTGCGGGTGCTGGTGGAGGAAGGCGCGGCGGAACAGGATCCGGCCACCCGCCGCTACCTGATCGGCCGCGAGGTCTCGCTGATGGGACTGGCACGTTCGGCGCGCCCGCCGGTCCAGGCCGCGGCCGAGCCGCACCTGCGCGCGCTCGCCGAGACCGAGGGCGAAACCTGTTTTCTCACGATCCGCAACGGCGACGACTCGGTCTGCCTGGTGCGCCAGCCGGGCAGCTACCCGATCAAGGTGCTCTCCATCGCCGTCGGCGCGCGCAGGCCGCTGGGTGCGGGCGTGAGCGGCCTGGTGCTGCTCGGCGCGCTGCCACCGGCGGACGCTGCGGCGATCGTGCTGCGCAATGCCCCACGCCTGCAGGCGCTGGGCATCGCGCCCGACCAGCTGCTGCAGCGGGCCGCAGCCGCGGCCGCCCACGGTTACGCCTATGCCGCCGTCGGGGTGGTACCCGGTTCGCGCGCAGTCGCGGTACCGGTGCGCGCGTCGGATGGCCGGGTGCTGGCCGGCCTGGCCGTGGCAGCGATCACCGAACGGCTCCCGGACGACCGCGTGCAGCCGCTGGCCGCCTGCCTGGCGGCGCTGGCCACGCAGATCGGCGCGGAAACCCACGAGGCCGCCGCCCGCAGCAGCCTCAAGCGTCGTTACGGTGGAGGAAGCCGGGAACAATCGGACGATGGACCTGCAATTTCTGGACTTTGACTGCGGCGAGGAGGCCGACGGTGACGGCAGCTTCGATGCGCTGGCGAGCGTCGCGGCGCCGCGCCTGGCGGCCCTGCATGCCGAGATCGCACGGGTGCTCGGCTGGGCGCACGATGCCTTCCCGGGCGCTTGCGCGCCGCCGGAGGACGGCGGCACCTGGCACTACGACCTCGCGGGCCGGCGCGAGACCACGGTCGAGCAGCGCATCGCCTTCGATCCGGCCACCGGCCGCATCGCGGCGGAGGACACGGGCGCTGCGCCCGGCGTGCGGCACACCGTCAGCCTGTCGATCGCAGGCAACGCCGCGTTCTGCGCGGCGTTCCGCGACGCATTCGGGCTCGCGGACTGACGCTGTGCGCCGGCCGGCTCAGGTCACCGGCGCGGGGTTGAACAGCACTAGCTGGTTGTGCAGCTTCCAGTGCTCGGCCCAGGTCTTCTTGCGGCCGCTGGCCACGTCGAGCATCAGGCGGAACATCTCCCAGCCCATGTCTTCGATGGTGGCGTCGCCGTCGGCGATGCGGCCGGCATTCACGTCCATCAGGTCGTGCCAGCGACGCGCCAGGTCGCTGCGCGTGGCCACCTTGATCACCGGCACCTGCGCCAGGCCGTAGGGCGTGCCGCGGCCGGTGGTGAAGACGTGCAGGTTCATGCCGGCGGCGAGCTGCAGCGTGCCGCAGATGAAGTCGCTCGCCGGCGTGGCGGTGTAGAGCAGGCCGCGCTGCGTGGCGCGGTCGCCGGGCGAAACCACGCCGCTGATCGGCGAGGAACCCGACTTGACGATCGAGCCCATCGCCTTCTCGACGATGTTGGACAGGCCGCCCTTCTTGTTGCCGGGCGTGGTGTTGGCGCTGCGGTCGGCGCTGCCGCGGCGCAGGTAGGCGTCGTACCAGGCCATCTCGCGGATCATCGCCTCGGCCACCGCGGGCGTGGCGGCGCGCGAGGTGAGCTGGTCGATGCCGTCGCGCACCTCGGTCACTTCCGAGAACATCACCGTGGCGCCGGCCCGCACCAGCAGGTCGGTGCAGAAGCCCACGGCCGGGTTGGCGGTCACACCGCTGAAGGCATCGCTGCCGCCGCACTGCACGCCCACCACCAGTTCGGACGCCGGCACCGTCTCGCGGCGGCGGGCGTTCAGGCGCTCCAGGTGCACCTCGGCCTGCCGCAGGATCGACGCGACCATCGACATGAACCCGACATGCGCATCGTCCTGCAGGCAGACCACGTCGAGTTCGGGGCCCGCGGTGGCGCCGATGTCGGCCACGTTGCGCTCGTCCACCAGCGGAATGCTGCCGGGCGGCAGCAGCCGCTCGGGCTGCAGCTTCTCGCAGCCCAGGCTCACCACCATCACCTCGCCGCCGAAGTTGGGGTTGAGGCTGATGTTGCGCAGCGTGCGGATCGGAATCGCGGCGTCGGGCGCGTCGATCGCGACGCCGCAGCCGTAGCCGTGCTCCAGCGCCACCACGTCGTCCACGTTGGGGAAGCGCGGCAGCAGCTCGGCCTTGATGCGCTGCACAGCGAAGTCGGTGACGCCGGCCACGCACTGCACGGTCTGGGTGATCGCCAGGATGTTGCGGGTGCCGACCGAGCCGTCGGCATTGCGGTAGCCCTCGAAGGTGAAGCCTTCCAGCGGCGGCAGGGGCGCGGGCTTCACGGTGGCGATCGGCAGGCCGTCGAGCGAGAGCGCCTCGGGCATGTGCAGCAGCCGCTCGTGCACCCAGCTGCCGGCGGGCAGGGCCTGCACCGCGCGGCCGATGACCACGCCGTAGCGCAGCACCGCACCGCCTTCGGGGATGTCCACCAGCGCCACCTTGTGGGCCTGCGGCACCCGGTCGCGCAGCACCAGGCCGCAGGCCAGCACGGTGCCGGCGGGCAGGCCGCCGTCGTTGGCGACGATGGCGACGTTGTCGCCGTCGCGCATGCGGATCGTCAGCGGCGGGCGGGCCGACGGTGCCGCAGGCACGGGCGTGGCCGCAGCAGCCGCGGGGGGAGACAGGAGGGCCGTGGAATCGTTCATCGTGGTTTCTCGTCGTCGTGCCGCGCGGTCGTGTCGGTGTCCTGCAGGCGGCGGTTCAGGCGCGTTCGCCGACCTCGACCTGCTCGCGGGTCCAGGCGCGGGCCTGTTCGGTGAGCGTCAGGCCCAGGCCGGGCCGGGTCGGCACCAGCATGCGGCCGTCGCGGATCTCCAGCCGTTCCTCGAACAGCGGTTCGAGCCAGTCGAAATGCTCGACCCACGGCTCGGTCGGGTAGGCCGCGGCGAGGTGCACGTGCAGCTCCATCGCGAAATGCGGCCCCAGGCTCAGGTCCGCATGCTCGGCCAGCGCGGCGATCTTCAGGAAGGGTGTGATGCCGCCGACGCGCGGCGCATCGGGCATCAGGTAGTCCGCCGAGCGCTGGCGGATCAGTTCGGCATGCTCGCCCAGGCTGGTCAGCATCTCGCCGGTGGCGATCGGGGTGTCGAAGGTGGCGGCCAGCGCGGCATGGCCTTCGTAGTCGTAGGCGTCGAGCGGCTCCTCGATCCAGACCAGGTCGAAGGCTTCGAAGGTGCGGCACATGCGCTGGGCGGTGGGCCGGTCCCATTGCTGGTTGGCGTCCACCATCAGCGGCATGTCGTCGCCCAGGTACTTGCGCACCGCTTCCACGCGACGGATGTCGGCCTGCCGGTCGGGCTGGCCGACCTTGAGCTTGATGCCGCCGATGCCGCGCTCGCGCGAGGCCTGGGCGTTGACCAGCAGTTGCTCGAGCGGCGTGTGCAGGAAGCCCCCCGACGTGTTGTAGCAGCGCACCGCGTCGCGCTGCGCGCCGAGCAGCTTGGCCAGCGGCAGGCCGGCGCGGCGGGCCTTGAGGTCGTAGAGCGCGACGTCGAAGGCGCCATAGGCCTGCACGCCCATGCCGCTGCGGCCGACCGAGGCGCCGGCCCAGCAGAGCTTGGTCCAGAGGCGGGCGATGTCGTTCGGATCCTCGCCGAGCAGCGCCGGCGCGACCTCCTTCGCATGGGCGAACTGTCCCGGGCCGCCTGCGCGCTTGGAATACGAGAAGCCCAGACCGCGGTGGCCGTCGCGGGTCTCGATCTCGGCGAACAGCATCGCGATCTCGGTCATCGGCTTCTGCCGGCCGGTGAGCACCTTGGCGTCGCTGATCGGGTTCGCGAGCGGCAGGTAGCAGGACGAAAGGCGGATGTGGACGATGCGGTCGTGAGTCATGGCGGTGTTGTGCAGGCAGCGGCCCTTTGCGGTTCGCGGTTCGGACAGCCATGAACGCGGCCATCCTGGAGCACCCGCGGAACTGGCTTTGCCAGGCCGCCGGGTGCGCCCCCCTTGGGGGGTAACGGCCGGGGAACGCAGTGCGCCGGCTAAACGGGGGTCAATCGATCGTTATCTTGCCGGCCTCGATCACCTGCTTCCAGCGGGCGTATTCGCGCTGCTGGAAGGCGGCGAACTCGGCCGGGGTGTTGACGACCATCTCGAAGCCGATGGAGGTGAACTTGTCCTTCACCCGCGGGTCGTTGAGCGCTTCGGCGAAGGCGGCGTGCGCCTGGGTGCGCACCGCCGGCGGCAGGCCCTTCGGCGCGACGATGGCCTGCCAGGAGGCGACCTCGACGTTCTTCACGCCGGCCTCGGCGAGCGTGGGCACGTCCGGCAGCACCGGCGAGCGCTTGGCGCTGGTGACGGCCAGCGGGCGCATCTTGCCGGCCTTGATATAGCCGATGACCGAGTTGACGTTCTGGAAGGACGCATCGACCTGCCCGCCCATGATGTCGGTGTGCGCCGGCGCGCCGCCCTTGTAGGGGATGTGCACGCCCTGGGTGCCGGTCTGCTGCCAGAACAACTCTGCGGTCAGGTGGTCGCTCGACCCGTTGCCGGCCGAGGCGAAGCTCATCTTGCCCGGGTTGGCCTTCTGGAAGGCGATCACGTCCGCCACGCTCTTGTGCGGCGAGTTGGTGGGCACGACCAGTACGTTGGGCGACTGCACCGCGACGGTGATCGTGTCGAAGTCCTTCAGCGCGTCGTACTGCAGACCCTTGACCAGGTGCGGCACGATGACCAGAGGCCCGAGCGAGGTGACCAGGAAGGTGCTGCCGTCGGCCGGTGCACGCTTCACGAAGGTCGCGCCGATGGTGCCGGTGGCGCCGGCGCGGTTGTCGACGGTAAAGGTCGTCTTGTACTTCTCCGACAGCAGCGGGCCGACCGCCCGCGCCACCTGGTCGGTCGAGCCGCCCGGCGGGAAGGGCACGACCAGCGTGACCGGCTTGCCGTCGGGCCAGGTGTTGGCGGCGGCGGCGAACGACAGGGCGGCGAGCGTGGCCGCGAGGATCTTTTTCACGATGTCTCCTTGGAAGGGTTCGGCAAACTGACAACGATGTCATTTGTGGTCGAGAGGCCCGGGCTCCTGCTTTTCGGTCCGCAAATCTGCACATCTCGGCAAGGCCGGCGCAAATGTTATCGTTGTCATTTCGACTGTCAAGCGGGTGGACCCGAGTGTCGGCCGGGACTGGTAGGCTTGGCGCAGCTCGTTCCCGGGCGACTTCCTGCGCCATGCCTTCCGCCCCCACCAAGACCATCACCCTGCACGACGTGGCCCGCGCCGCGGGCGTCTCCCTGATCACCGCGTCGCGGGCGCTGGGCAATCCGTCAGTGGTATCGCCGGCCACCATCGCGCGGGTCCAGGCGGCGGTGGAGGCGACCGGCTACATCCCCAACCTGCTGGCCGGCAGCCTGAAATCCCGGCGCAGCCGGATGGTGGCGGCGATCGTGCCGGCGCTCGCCGTTGCGCAGTTCCTGCCGTCGCTGCAGACGCTCACCGCCGGGCTGGCGGCCGGCGACTACCAGCTGCTGCTCGGCGAGACCGGCTACGACCCGGCGCGCGAGGAGGCGGTGATCGACACGATGCTCAGCCGCCAGCCCGAAGGCATCGTCTTCACCGGCCTGGTGGGCGCAGAACGCTCGCGCGAACGGCTGCGCCGCGCCGGGCTGCCGGTGGTCGAGACCTGGGACTTCACCACGCGCCCGGTGGACATGCTGGTCGGCTTCTCGCAGCAGCAGGTCGGCAGTGCGGTGGCGGGCTATTTCCTGTCGCGCGGCTGGCAGCGTGTCGGCGTGGCGACCGCCGACGACCAGCGGGCGATGCAGCGCCATGCCGGCTTCGAGGCGGCGATCGGCCGCCGCGTGCCGACGGCGAAGGTGCCGGCGCCGAGCAATCTGGCGCTCGGCCGCCGGGCGATGACCGATCTGCTGGCGCAGGACCCGGGACTGCGGGCGGTGGCCTGCAGTTCGGACCAGCTCGCGCAGGGCGTGCTGGTGGAAGCCCAGGCACGCGGCCTGCGGGTGCCGGAGGACATCGCCATCTGCGGCTTCGGCAACGCCGATTTCTCCGAACACCTGCTGCCCAGCCTGAGCACCGTGGTGGTGGACGGCCCGGGCATCGGCCGCCGTGCAGCCGACATGGTGCTCGCGCGCTGCCGCGGCGAGACGGTGGCGTCGCCGGTGGTGGACGTGGGCTTCCGCATCGTCGAGCGGCAGTCCACCGGCACCGCGGCCGCCTGACGCTGCGCCGCGAAGCGGCGCGACACGGCGCACCAGGCGGCCGTGCGCCGGGCAGGAGCAGCGCTACGGCCGGCCGAAGCCGCCCTCGGCCCAGGCCGCGGCGCCCGCGGCGGTGAGGCGGTAGTCCGGTCGCACCCGTTCGCGCGCCAGGGTGTCGCCGGCCGCGTCGGTGGCCGACAGCCAGGCGTGCGGATCGTCCTCGTCGGGCACGATGTCCAGCGCCACGGTGCAGCGGCCGGTGGCGTTGGTGTGCACGTCGAACTGCTTGTGCAGCCGGGCGTGCAGCGCCTGCTCGTGGCGGCGGATCACTTCGGCGGCGGTCTTCACCAGCGTGTTGAAGGCGGCGGTGTCGAGCGGCTTCGGGTTCTTCTTGTCGCGGCCCATGGTCCAGGGGCCGGTCAGCGCCGGCTCCGGGTCGCCGTCGCGGTGCATCTCGACGGCCCAGCCGTCGTCCTCTTCGTTCTTGATGACCCGGGCCCGCCATCCGTTGTCGTGCCAGAGGGTGGGCGAATGGATCGCGTCGGGGGTGTCGTCGTCGGGGGAATCGGAATCGAAAGGCATGGTCAATGGTAGTGGCCGCCGTATCATCCCGACCTGTTGCAAACCGTATCCGGGAGGACCGCATGGTCAGGAAAAACGCACTGTGGTTCGTGTTCGGTGCGGTGGCGAGCTGGGCCGCGATGCACGCGGTCAGCGCCTGGCAGCACCTGGACGCGATGCCGGCGCCGTCGGCCGGCGGCCAGCCGCTGGTGATGGTGCCGATGGAAGGCGCGACCGCCACGGTGCACGCCGGCACGCCGAACTTCCGGGCGGCCTCCTATTCCGCCTCGGGCGACGGCCGGGTGCAGTCTGGCATCTTCTCGGCCGAAGGCCCGTCGACCTTCGACTGGCACTACGGCGTGGACGAGACGGTGTACATCCAGGAAGGCGAAGTGCACCTCGACTACATGGGCCGCCGCTTCGTCGCGAAGCCGGGCGAGACGGTGCACTTCCAGGCCGGCACCCGCGCCCACTGGCACGTGCCGCGCTATGTGCAGAAGTCCTGGACGGTGCACGAGCCGAGCCGGCTGGTGCGCTGGTGGCGCAAGCTGACCGGCGACGGACCCGAGGCCGCTCGCCCGGCGGGCTGAGCCCCCAAACCCGCAGCCGCACGCGCGGCGGCGCCGGCCGACACAATGGGCGTCCGACCGCCCTCCTCCGCCGCGCCATGACGACCACGCCCTCTCCGACCGCTGCTGCCGCCGATACGCCGTCCTTGCCGGTGCGCACCGATGCCGCCTGGCTCGACGCCTACTGGATGCCGTTCACCGGCAACCGGCACTTCAAGGCCGACCCGCGGATGATCGTCGCGGCCGAAGGCGCCTACTTCACCGACCACACGGGCCGCCGCATCTTCGACGGCCTGTCGGGCCTCTGGTGCAGCGGCCTCGGCCACGGCCGGCCGGAGATCGGCGAGGCGGTCGCCCGGCAGATCCGCACGCTCGACTACGCCCCGGCCTTCCAGCACGGCCATCCCGGTGCCTTCGCGCTCGCCAACCGGCTGCGCGAGCTGACGCCCGACGGGCTCGACCATGTCTTCTTCACCGGCTCCGGCTCCGAGGCGGCCGATACCTCGCTCAAGATGGCGCGTGCCTACTGGCGGGCGAAGGGCCAGGCCGGCAAGACCCGGCTGGTCGGCCGCGAGAAGGGCTACCACGGCGTGAACTTCGGCGGCATCTCGGTCGGCGGCATGGTCGGCAACCGCAAGGCCTTCGGCCAGGGCATCGAGGCCGCCCACCTGCCCCACACCCAGCTGGCGGCCAACGCCTTCAGCCGCGGCCAGCCGGCGCACGGCGCGGACCTCGCCGACCGGCTGCTCGACCTCATCGCGCTGCACGACGCCAGCACCATCGCGGCGGTGATCGTCGAGCCGTTCTCCGGTTCGGCCGGCGTAGTGGTGCCGCCGCAGGGCTACCTGCAGCGGCTGCGCGAGATCTGCACCGCGCACGGCATCCTGCTAATCTTCGACGAGGTGATCACCGGATTCGGCCGCTGCGGCGCGATGACCGGCGCGGATGCGTTCGGCGTGACGCCTGACATCCTCAACTGCGCCAAGCAGATCACCAACGGCGCGCAGCCGCTCGGCGCGGTGATCGCCCGGCGCGAGATCTACGACACCTTCATGGCCGCGGGCGGGCCGGAGTACATGCTCGAGTTCGCGCACGGCTACACCTACTCGGCCCACCCGGTCGCCTGCGCCGCCGGCCTCGCCGCGCTCGACGTGCTGGTGCGGGAGGACATGCCGGGCCGCGTCCGGTCGCTCGCGCCGTACTTCGAGTCCGCGGTGCACGGGCTGCGGGGCGCGAAACACGTCACCGACATCCGCAACTACGGCCTGGCCGCCGGCTTCACGATCGACGCGGTGCCCGGCGAGCCGGCGCGCCGGCCGTGGGAGGTGGCGATGGCCTGCTGGAAAAAGGGCTTCTACGTGCGCTACGGCGGCGACACCATCCAACTCGCGCCGCCCTTCATCGCCGAGCGCGAGGAGATCGACCGGCTGGTGAGCGCCCTCGGCGATGCGCTGGAGGAAACCGCATGAGGGTCTGACGGCTCCATGCCCTAGCATCGGCGGCTCTCCCGGCGCACGGGCCGGTGACGGTCCGCCCGCCGCCCTTCCCGACGATCCGAACCCCCTTCCCATGTCCTCCCTGTACTGGTCTGCCCATCAGCTGCCCGAACTGCGCGCGCTGCCCAAAGCGCAGCGCAACGCGATCATCCTCCGCGCCCGCCGCAGCGACTACCTGGGCATGTTCGTGTGGTCGGTTGCGTTCGCGGCCCTCTACATGGTGGTGGCGCGGCTGACCCCGCTGGGCGGCCTGCTGGCCGACCTCGTCGAGGGACCGGCGACGCTGCGGGTGCTGGCGAACGTGGTGCTGGTGCTCGCCTGCCTGGGGCTGGTGAACGTGGTCTACCTCAACACCCGGCTCAAGCACCGGATCCGCGACTTCGTCTGACGGGGCGGCGGCCGACACCGCGGGCCCGCGCGTGGTCGGCCACATCGCCAGCGCAGGGCGACGCGCTATCGAAACCGTAGCTGCTCGCGCCCGTCCCACCTGCGCAGAAGGTCTTTTTCCTTCGGAAATCAGCGCTTCGGCGGCGCCTGCGCCTTGTCGCCGCCGCCGAACACCTTCTCGATCAACCCGCCGATCCGCGCACCGATCGCGGTGCCGATGCCCGGGGCCACCGCGGTGCCGACCGCCGCGCCGGCCACCGCGCCCGCGGGCACGGAAATGTCGGGCTTGCCGACCGGGCCGGTGATCTTCAGCGGCACGCCGACCACGCCTTCCACCAGGTCCACCGCCAGCTCCGCATCGATGCGGCGATTGGCGAGCATGGCGTTGCCGGTGGCGGTCAGCACGCCCGATGTGGCGCGCAGCTGCGTGTAGCGCATCACCAGGCCGTCCTCGGTGTTGCGGGTGTCGAGCTGGCCGGTCAGCCGGTCGAGCGGCGTGGTGCCCGCATGCTCCTTGCCCAGGCTGCGGATCGCGCGGTCGAGGTCGAAGCGCAGCACCGTCGCCGGCGCCACGGTGAAGGTGGTGCGGGTGCGCAGCGAGCGCAGCAGGCTCTGCGCATCGTCGCCCTCGGCCGACAGCGTGGTACGGCCCGACGCCCGGCCGGCGACCACCGGGTTGCGCTTGAAGGTCTCGGTCAGCTGGCGGACCTCCACGCCCTTCGGCTCCAGTTCGCCGGTGATGCGCACGCCGCCCGCCGGGCCGCTGGCGCCCGGAGCGCTGTCCGCACTGCGCGGCGCCAGCGCCACCAGGCCGTCCCAGCTGCCGCCGGCGATCGCGGTGGTCACCCGCCAGCGGTCGTCGTTGCCGTCGCGCTCCAGCGTGACCTGTGCGGGCGGCTGCACGCCCTGCCGTGCGAGGGTGGCGGTGCGCGGCTTCCAGCCTGCCTCGAAATCCGCCTGGCCCTCGAACTCCAGCGGAATGCCGCGCCGGCCGACCCAGGCGACGTTGCGGAATTCCACCCGCCGGACCGGCACCGCGGCCGGTTGCCAGCGGCCGGTGCCGCCGCCGTCCGCCACCGCCCCGTCGGCGCCGCGGAAGGCCCGCAGCGACGGCTGGGGAATGGTCGCGCCGTCGAGCAGCACGCGGTCGAAGGCGATCTCGCCATGCAGCAGCGGCCGCAATTGCGGCCAGCCAGCGAGCCGCTGCAGCCGCACCGGCGAATCCTGCCGCGTCGCCACGTCGCGCACCTCCACCATCGGCTGCGGCAGCAGTTGCCAGTGCAGTGCGCCGATGGTGACCGGCACGCCCAGCGCCTCTTCCACGGCGGCCTCGGCGCGGCGGGCGAGCTGCTCCTCGCTCGGCAGCCAGAGCGCGACGCCCACGGCCGACAGCGCCACGACGGCGGCGACACCGCCGAGGACGGTCCAGAGGGTCTTGCGGCGCAGGGGCATGCGGGTGGGAAGGGTGCGGATGGGAGGAACGACAGCAGCGCAGGCGGAGCCCGCTGCGCGGCGCGGCCCTTGCTTATCTCCCCGGCTGCCTACACTGCGCGTCGGAATGGACGCCAAACCCCTGAGGAGAAAACACCATGACTGACCCCTACTGGCCCCGCTGGCGCGAAGTGCGCGCCACCGAGGAAGGCGCCGTCGTCGCGCCCGACGAACGGCTGCCCTGGCCGCAGACCGCCGCCATGGGCGTGCAGCACGTGATCGCGATGTTCGGCGCGACGGTGCTGGCGCCGATCCTGATGGGGTTCGACCCGAACATCGCGATCCTGATGAGCGGCGTCGGCACGCTGATCTTCTTCCTGCTGACCCGCGGCCGGGTGCCGAGCTACCTCGGCTCGTCCTTCGCCTTCATCGGCGTGGTGATCGCCGCGACCGGCTACGCCGGCAAGGGCCCGAACGCCAACCTGGCCGTCGCACTCGGCGGCATCGTCGCGTGCGGTGCGGTGTACGTGCTGATCGGCCTCCTGGTGCAGGCGGTCGGCACCGGCTGGATCGAACGCTTCATGCCGCCGGTGGTGACCGGCGCGGTGGTCGCGGTGATCGGGCTCAACCTGGCGTCGATCCCGGTGAAGAACATGGCGGCCAACAACTTCGAGTCGTGGATGCAGGCCCTCACCTTCCTGAGCGTGGGCGTGGTCGCGGTGTTCTCGCGCGGCATGGTGCAGCGGCTCCTGATCCTGGTCGGACTGGCGCTGGCGACGGTGCTATACGCGGTGTTTACCAACGGGCTGGGCTGGGGCAAGCCGGTGGACCTGTCAGGCGTGGCCACCGCGGCCTGGCTCGGCTGGCCGTCGTTCACCGCCCCGGTCTTTACCGGCAACGCGATGCTGCTGATCGCGCCGGTGGCGGTGATCCTGGTCGCCGAGAACCTGGGCCACCTGAAGGCCGTGACCGCGATGACCGGCCGCAACCTCGACCCGTACATCGGCCGCGCCTTCATCGGCGACGGCGTGGCGACGATGCTGTCGGGCGGTGTCGGCGGCACCGGTGTGACCACCTATGCCGAGAACATTGGCGTGATGGCCGCCACCCGCATCTACAGCACCGCGGTGTTCGTGGTGGCGGCGCTGATCGCGCTGCTGCTGGGTTTCAGCCCCAAGTTCGGCGCGGTGATCCAGGCGATCCCGCTGCCGGTGATGGGCGGCGTGAGCATCGTGGTATTCGGGCTGATCGCGGTGGCGGGCGCCAAGATCTGGGTGGACAACAAGGTCGATTTCTCGCAGAACCGCAACCTGATCGTGGCGGCCATCACGCTGGTGCTGGGCACCGGCGACTTCACGCTGAAGTTCGGCGGTTTTGCGCTCGGCGGCATCGGGACCGCGACCTTCGGGGCGATTCTGCTGTGGGCGCTGCTGGGACGCGGTGCGGCGGCAGCACCGCACGAACGACGCTGACCGACGTCGTCGGCTGCGGCGTCAGGAGCCGCGGCGTACGGCCTCGGCACTCGCAGTCCGGGTCACCTCCGCCACGACCGCCTGCAGCGGCGCGGTCAGGCGTTTGTCCTGGTGCATCACCAGCGCCTGCGAACGGCGCAGCGGCGGGGTCAGCGACCGGAACTCCAGATCGGGGTGGTGGCCCGCACCGGTGAGCGCCCTGCGGGGCAGCACGCTGCAGCCCAGGCCCGCCGCGACCACCGCCTTCATCGCCTCGACGCTGTCGAGTTCCATTGCGGCCGGCGGCCTCCGTCCGGCCGCCCCGAACCATGCGTCGATCAGGCCGCGCGTAGAAGTGCCCGGGCTGAACATCACCTGCGGCAGTGCGCCCAGCGCCGGTGCGTCGAGCCGATCCGGCCACGCATCCGGCCTGCGCTTCCGGACGGCGACGAGTTCGTCGTCCAGCAGCACCTGCACGCCGACCGACGACGAGGGCACCGGCAAAGTGACCAGGGCGAGGTCGAGGTCGTTGTCCTCGATGCGGCGCACCAGGCCCTCGGCGTTGCCGGTACTCACGACGAGTTCCAGGCGGGGATGGGTCTCGCGCAGGCGCCGCAGCATCGGCGGCAGCAGATAGAGGCAGGTCGTCAGGCCGGTGCCGATGCGCACCTGGCCGACCACATCGCGGGTGTGCGCCGCGACGGCGTTGAAGGCCGCTTCTAGCGCCAGTGCGACCGCCGGCAGGTGCGACAGCAGGTCCCGTCCCGCGGCGGTCGGCCGCACGCTGCGGCCGGCGCGCTCCAGGAGCCGCACGCCCAGCCGCGTCTCCAGCGTCTTGATCTGCTGGCTGATGGTCGGCTGGGTGAGGCCGAGCTGCGCTGCGGCGGCCGTGAAGCTGCCGTGCTTCACGACGAGTTCGTACTTGCGCAGCTGGTCCAGGTGCTGGACCGATCCCCAAGCTGAACTGATGCTCTGCATAAGCGACGCTACCTTCTTCCCTGCGCGGTTCGCCGGCACCATCCGCCGCCTGTACCACCGCCTCCTTGCCCGCCGTGACCCTCACCCTCAATGCCGACCGATTAGGGGATCGCCTGGAGCGCATCGCGACGTTCACACGGCCCGATGTGCCCTGGACGCGCCGGGCGTTTTCGCCGGAGTTCGAGGCCGGACGCCGTTGGCTGCAGGAGGAGTTCCGCGCGGCGGGGCTGAACGTGCGGCTGGACACTGCAGGCAACCTGGTCGGCACCCTGTCGGGCCGGTGTGCGCACCTGCTACCGCTCGCGTCCGGCTCTCATACCGACACCGTGCTCGGCGGCGGTCGGTTCGACGGCGTGCTCGGGGTCCTTGCCGGGCTGGAAGTGGCGCAGAGCCTGCGCGAATCTGGCCGCCTGCTGCGGCACCCGCTGGAGGTCATCGACTTCCTGTCGGAGGAACCGAGCGCCTACGGCGTGTCCTGCGTGGGCAGCCGGACGATGGCGGGCACCTTGGTACCCGACATGCTCGCGTTGTCAGCCCCATGCGGCGAGACGCTTCACGCCGCGCTGCAGCGCGTCGGTGCGCGGCCGGATGCGCTGGCCCAGGCCGTCCGCGCGCCCGGCGACATCGCCGCGTTCGTCGAGCTGCACATCGAACAGGGCCCGGTGCTGGAGCAGGCGAAGCTGCCGATCGGCGTGGTGACCTATATCGTCGGCATCCGACGGGTGGCGATCACGATCGAGGGCCGTGCCGACCATGCGGGCACCATGCCGCTCGACCTGCGGCAGGACGCCCTGGTCGGCAACGCGCACGCGGTGTCTACCGTCCGCGCGGTCGCAGACCGCTTCCTGACGTGGCCGTGGTACGTCGTCGCCACCGTCGGGCGGCTGAACGTGCTGCCGAACGCCAGCAACGCGGTGCCGGGCCGTGTCGAGATGGTGCTTGAGGTCCGCAGCGATTCGGCCGAAATCCTGGAGGTCTTTCCGGAAACGGTGATAGCCGAATGCCAGCCCGAGCTGTCGCGGATGCAACTACGTGCCAGCGTGCGACAACTGAGCCGCACTACGCCGACCCCCTGCAGTGACATCGTCATGGCGGCCGTCGCGCAGGCCGCTGCCGATCTGGATCTGCCCTGCCGCCAGCTGCCCATTGGCGCCGGCCACGACGCGCTGCACCTCGCGGCGGTCGCGCCCATCGGCATGGTGTTCGTGCCGTGCCGGGACGGGCGCAGCCACTGCCCGGAGGAATGGATCGACAAGACCACCGCGGCAAACGGGGCGCGGGTGCTCGCGGGAGCGTTGTTGGGGCTTGATCGACAGTTGGCGTGAACAGCGACAGGCCGTGCAACGCGTTTGCGCGCCGACGCCCGCTCAATCTGCCTGGGCGCCTGTCTCCTTGACCACCTTCGCCCATTTCGCCAGCTCGCGGCCCAGGTACGCCTTCGCCTCGGGCAGGGTCCCGCCCAGCGGTTCGAAACCGGCCGCTGCCAGCCGCGTGCGGAACTCCGCATCCTGCTGGATGCGTGTCACCTCCCGATTCAGGCGCTGCATGACGGCTTCGGGGGTTTTGGCCGGTGCGAAAACCCCCACCCAAGTGACGTCCTCGAAGCCTGGGAAACCGGATTCCGCCACGGTCGGCACTTCGGGCAACACCGGCGATCGCTGGCTACCGGTCACGACGAGGCCGCGCACCCGGCCGGCCTTCACCAGTTCGACGGCCGCCGGCAACGCGACGCTCGCCATCTGCACCTCGCCGGCCATTGCGGCATTGAGTGCCGGGCCTGCACCCCGGTACGGCGCATGCGTGACCGGCACTTTACCCAGCACCTTGAACAGGTACTCTGCGGTCAGGTGCGGCGTGGTGCCCGCACCGGCGGTGCCATAGTTGTAGCTGCCGCCTTTGGCGCCATCGATGACTTCCTTGAGGCTGCGGCCCGGCAATTGCGGCGCGGTGACGATCAGGTTGGGACTCGAGGCCACGAGCGCCACCAGCGTCAGGTCCTTTTCGGCATCAAAGCCGAGGTTGCGCTGCATCGCCGGATTGACGGCGTAGGAACTGGTGTTGACCAGCAGCGTGGTGCCGTCCGGTTCGGCGCGCGCCACCTGGCTGGAAGCCAGGCTCCCGCCGGCGCCCGGCTTGTTGTCCACGACCACACTCTGGCCGAGAGGTTCGGCGAGGCGAGCGGCAAGCAGCCGGGCAATGATGTCGGCCGGTCCTGCGGGAGCGAACGCGACGACCAGTTTGACCGGCCTGCCCGGCCAACCGGAAGGCTGGGCCGCGGCAAGCACAGGAAGGGCGAGCGCGGCGGCGGCGATCAGGCGCAGTGCGTGACGGCGTTGCATGGCATGTCTCCTGAGATGCGGAATGGATGGCGGTCAGACCGCGGCAGCAGGAATGCGCGGTACCAGCAGCAGGGCCGGATGGGCGGGTCCGGTGTGGAGCGTCGTGGTACCGGCAAATTCCGGTGCCGCACGGTCCTCCGGATGGTCGTGCAGCAGACGCCCTGGCGGCGCGACCACGAAATCGTGCCCTTGCACGGTGAGCACCAGCCGATAGCCCAGCGGGAACACCATGCTGGTCGGCCAGATCTCGACATCGACCGGGTAGACGGTGCCGGGCTCCAGCTTCTGAACCTCGTCGTGGGCGTGATAGGGTCGGTACGGCTGACTAAGGTCCGGATCGAGCTTGCGGTGCGAGGCGCGCAGCCAGCCCTGGGCCATCGGCACCGGCTCGTGCGCACCGATGAAGGTGCGCTCCCGGCCGTCGGGGCCGAAGACGCGCAGCACCACGAACAGGTCGGCGTCGGCGGTAGACGACGAGATCCACAGCCGCAACGCGACGGGACCGGTGAGTTCGGCCTCCTCGGTGAACGGCGCGGTCGAAAAGTCCAGCGATCCCGACATGGCGGTGAAGCTTGCCTGCGCGGTCGCCCGCGGCGTCTGCAGGTCGAGCGTGCCGTCGCCGGCGTCCAGGTAAAACGGCGTCCATTGCGTGCGGGCCAGCGGCCACTCATGCTCGGCCCGCAGAGTGGCCGTGCCGTCCGGCCGGCGGATCGCCAGCTGCACCCGCGGCTCCCGCTCCCAGCCGTTGTCGTCGCCGCGCAGGTAGTGGCCCAGGAAGCGCTTCTGCAGTGCGACGTAGCGCGGCAGGTAGAAGCTCTCGTAGTGGGTGCCGATGTGGGCGAACAGCCATTTCTCGGCCGAGCCCGCGGCGAGGTAGCCCTCCACATTGCCGCGCAGGTGCATGCCGGCGCCGCCCCAGTTGGCGGCCGACAGCACCGGCACTTCGATCTCCGACAGCCGGCCGGTGCGCGCCCGGTTCCAGGCATCGTCGAGGCGGTGGCGCAGCCGGTCCTGCGGGTGCTCGGCGCGGTTGCCTTCCAGCAGCGCGGGCGAGAACGCCGGGCCGGTGGTGCGCTCGCCGGTATCGCGGTCGCGGTGGGTGCTGTCGCCGCTGCCGTACTGGTTGCTCAGCACCTGGCGCGGCCACCAGGCGAAGGTGAAGCTGCTGCTGAAGATGCCGCCGTGCGCGCCGCCGTCGCGGTAGAAGTCGGCCGAGCCTTCCCAGGGCACGATGGCCGCGAGGTGCGGCGGCCGCAGCGCCGCGACCTGCCACTGCTTGATCGCGAGGTAGGACACACCAATCAGCCCGACCCGGCCATTGGACCAGGGCTGGGTGCCGGCCCATTCGATGCATTCGTAGTAGTCGCGAGTCTCCACCGGCCCAAACGGGTCGAGGAAACCCGGCGAGCGGCCGGTGCCGCGTGCATCGACTTGGATCACCACGAAGCCGTCGGGCACCCAGCGCTCGGGATCGACCACCTCCCAGCGCAGGAAGCGGCCGGTCGAGCCTTCGGTGGCCAGGCCGGGATAGAGGCCGGTCAGCACTTTCCACTGCGGCGCGAAGGCGTCGGCGAAATGCACGTCCTTGCCGTAGGCGCCGAGCGCCATCACGACCGGGTAGGTGCCCTCCTCGCGCGGCCGGAAGACGTTGCAGCGCAGCACCGTGCCGTCGGACATCGGGATCGGCACGTCGCGCTCGAAGCGCAGCGGCAGGCCGCCGGCGGCGTCTTCGGCGGCAGTCGCGTCGGTGGGAACGGAGGTGGTGGTGTTCATTGCATCGGCACGTTGGCTTGCCGCACGATGGCGGCGTATTTCTTCGCGTCGTCCTGCAGGAAGGTGGCGAAGGCGTCGGGCGTGCTGCCGATGGCCACGCTGTCCCAGGCGAGTAGCTGGTCGCGCACCGCGGGCACCTGCAGCGCCTGGCGGATCTCGGCCGAAAGCTTGTCGACGATCGGCCGCGGTGTCTTCGCGGGCGCCAGGATGCCGGTCCAGCCGCCGTCGTAGTCGAATCCCGGCACGCCGCTCTCGGCCAGCGTGGGCACGTTCGGCAGCGAGGCGATGCGCTGCGCGCTGGTCACCGCGAGCGGCCGCACCTGGCCGCTGTTGATCGCGATGGTGGCGGCCGTGGTGCTCAGGAAGCAGGCCGAGACCTCGCCGCCCATCACGGCCGCCAGCGCTGGCGCGGCGCCTTTGTACGGCACGTGCAGCATCTTCGTGCCGGCGCTCACGTTGAGCAGCTCGCCCGCCATGTGCAGCGTGTTGCCGATGCCGGGCGAGCCGAAGCTGACGTTGCCGTCGGGCCGGTGGGCGATGGCAAGGAATTCGGCGATGGTCTTCGCCGGGAACTGCGGGCTCACCACCAGCACCAGGGCCGGCGCCACGATCAGCTGCGTCACCGGCGCGAAGGCGGTCGCGGTGTCGTAAGGCAACTTTTTGTAGATGCTCGGGTTGATGCTGTGCGAACCGGTGGTGAGCAGCAGCGTGTAGCCGTCGGGCGCTGCGTTGGCCGCGGCCTCGGACGCGATGATCCCGTTGGCGCCGAGCCGGTTGTCCACCAGCACGCTCTGGCCCATCTGGCGGCTGAGCTGGGTGGCCACCAGCCGCGCGAGCAGGTCGGGGCTGCCGCCGGCCGAGAACGGCACCAGCAGGCGGATCGGCTTGGTCGGGTAGGCGGCCTGCGCGCGGGCCGGAAGGCCGGAGGCGGCGGCCACGGCGGCGAGCGCCGCGAGGCAGAGTCTGCGGTTGGGCATGGAGGGCTCCTGGTGCGAACGGGCGTCGGTGGAGGGCGGGCCTCAGCCCGGCAGCTGGGCGAGCACGTGGCGCGCCATCTCGTCGCGGGTGCAGACCCACACGTCGGGCGCGGCCAGCACCCGGCCCATGATCTCGTCGAACACCCAGGCGACCGAGGGGCGGCCCATCACGTGGGTATGGCCGGTCACGTCGAGCATCAGCGGCACCGTCTCGCGCTGACGGTAGGCGTCGAAGCAGTCCTGGAAGGTGTCGAGCATGTGGCGCGCGCCCTGGCCGTAGCGGATGCAGGTGGGCAGGTCGTTCACGTCCATGGTGAGCGGGATGCCGACGATGCGCTGGCCGCCGCCGAAGTCCATGACGTAGGGCCGGTCGTCGTCGTTCACGTCGCCGTGGTGTCGGTAGCCGGCTTCGGCCAGCAGGCGCGAGCTGATCGGGCTGCCGGTGCCGCGCGGGCTGATCCAGCCGGTGGGCGCGACGCCGGCCGTGGCCTGCAGTAGATCGTGGTTGCGCTGCAGGTTGGCCCGCTCGCCGGCCTCGTCGAAGTACACCGGGATCACGTCCATGCCCCAGGAGTGGTTGACGATTTCGTGGCCGAGGTCGGCGATGCGTTTGACGGTATCCGGGTCGCGCTCGCAGATCACGCCGTTGGTCATCACGCTGGTCTTCACGCCGTGCTTCTCGGCGATGGCGATCAGCCGGTGGATGCCGCGCACCAGGCCGAAGCTCGCCCACGAATGTGCGTTGGTGTCGAAGAACCCGGGCTTGAGCACGTTGCCCATCGGCCCGATGCCGGGCGCCTGGCCGTCGGACCAGGCTTCGTAGGCGATGTTGAACACCACCGCGACCCGCTTGCCGCCGGGCCAGCGGAAGTCGTCGGGCAGGCGGGTGATGCGGGGTTCGTTGGACGCGGCGCTCATGCCGCGTCCTCCACCGGGTTCGACAGCGTGCCGATGCCCTCGATCTCGATCTCGATCGTGTCGCCGGGCTGCATCCACACCGGCGGGGTGCGGGCATAGCCCACGCCGGCCGGCGTGCCCATGATCACCACGTCGCCCGGCTCCAGCGTGATCGCCTCGGTGATCAGGCGCAGCGTCTCGGCCACCGGGAACAGCATGTTGCGGGTGTTGTCGCTCTGCATGACCCGGCCGTTGAGCCGCGACTCGATCTTCAGACCGACAGCGCCCGGCGGCAGCGCCGACGCCGGCACGAAGCACGGGCCGAAACCGCCGGTGCGGTCGAAGTTCTTGCCGATGGTCCATTGCGCGGTCTTGCGCTGGTAGTCGCGCAGGGTGGCGTCGTTGAAGCAGGCGTAGCCGGCCACGGCCGACAGCGCGTCGGCGTCGGTCAGGCCGTGGCAGCGCCGCCCGATGACGACCGCCAGCTCGGCCTCGAAGTCGAGCTTCTGCGAGACACGCGGCCGCACGACCGGCGCGCGGTGGCCGACCAGCGAGGTCGGGCCGCGCATGAAGAAGCTCGGGTACTCCGGCCGGGCGTTGCCGCCTTCGGCCGCATGGTCGGCGTAGTTGAGGCCGAGGCACATCACCTTGCCGGGACGCGGGACCACAGGCAGCAGCGTGACGCTGTCGAGCGGGTGGACGGCGCCGGCGGGCGCGGCGCGGGCGGCGCGCCCGCCGGCGGCGAAGGCGTCGGGGCCGGCGGCGGCGAGCGCCACCATGTCGCGCGGCAGCGCCGCGTCGGCGGCCTGAAGGTCGACGACGGTGTCGCCAATGACGGCGCCGAGCCGGGCATCGCCCGCGGTGCCAGTGGAGAAGGTGACGAAGCCGAAGGTCATTTGTCGATAAAAACGTTGGATTGCAGTTTTGTCGACAAAATAATAGACCACTAGAATATTGCCGACACATAAGGAAAACCCGCGGATGGACACCCTCGCCCCTGCCCACCCCAGCGAAGCGTCTTCGGTCGCGCCGAGCCTGACCCGCCAGGTCCACGAACGGCTGCGCGCCGATCTGCTCGGCGGCCACTGGCAGCCCGGCGGCAAACTCCCGATGCACCTGCTGCGCGCCCGTTACGACGTTGGCGCGAGTCCGCTGCGGGAATCGCTCGGCCGGCTCGCGACCGAAGGGCTGGTGGTGCACCACGACCAGCGCGGCTTCTGCGCCGCGGCGGTGTCGGCGGCGGAACTGCGGGACGTGGTGGACACCCGGGTGGCGCTGGAATCGATGGCGCTGGCGCAGGCCTTCGCGCGGCGCACGCCGCAGTGGGAGGAGGCGCTGGTGCTGGCCTTCCACCGCCTGTCGCGCACGCCGCGCTCGGTGCAGGTAGACAGCTACGAGGAGAACCCGCAGTGGGAGGTCTACCACCGGGCGTTCCACCGGGCGCTGCTGTCGGCCTGCGGCTCGCCGGTTCTGCTGGGCTTCTGCGACCAGCTCTACGACCGCGCCTACCGCTACCGCCAGCTCGCAGCCCGCAAGGCCTACAAGCGCCGCAACGAGCAGGACGAGCACCAGGCGATCTTCGACGCGGTGATGGCCATGGACCTGCCGACCGCGCAGCGGTTGCTGGCAGGGCACTACGAACGTACGGCGGCGCTTTTCACCGGCACGTTAGGCAAAGGCTGAGCTGCCGCTTACCGCGACGTGGTGAGCAGAAGGTTGCGGGCCCCAGGGGCTGGATGCGCCGTCGCCCCAAGCCGGGCCCACATCATCACGCAGCAGACCAGTGCCGCCTGGCCGTGATCGGGAAAAAGGCTGCCAGTCCGGATCCATGCATCGCCATTCCCGTGAATCATTGGTCACGCTCTCCGGCATCTCCAGCACGGGCCGCCTCACGCGCTTGCTATTTTTTGCATAGCTACAGGTGCAGTACCGATCTACGCAATCGGCCGATTTCCTTCCTAATCATCCAGCGGCATATCGCGCCACCCAGGCCCCAACCGCCACCGCACTGCGGAACTCGTCGGCCGCCCGGGCCGGAACGTCCGGATGGCGCGCATTCCACTGCCGCGCGAGTGCGCTGCCCGCGCCGATCTCCAGCACGCAGGCGACGCCCCGCTCGGCGATGCCGTCCATGCAGTCGTCCCAGCGGACGGTGCGGTCGATCTGCGTGGCGAGGGCGCTGCGCAGGGACGCCGCATGCGGCACACGGGCGCCGGTGGCGCACGCGAACAGCGCGGCGCGCGGGGTATGCAACACCTCCGCCGGCATGGCAGCGAGAAGATCGGCGAACGCCTGCGCGGCATCCGCCATCCAGCGGGTGTGGGAGGCCAGCGCGACGTTGATCGGCGTGCAGTGCGCGCCCATCGCCGCCGCGTCGGCCTGGGCGGCGGCCAGCGCGGGGCGCGGTCCGCCGAGCACCGCCGTGGCCGTACCGCTGCGGATCGCCAGGGCGACGCCGTGGCGCACGCAGAGCGCGTCGATCGCCGCCAGCGGCAGCCCCGACACGCCGAGCAGGCCGGTGGGCGGCTGGCGGGTGGCAGCCCGGTCCATCGCCGCGGCGCGCTGCCGGGCCAGGGCGACGGCGGCATCGGCGGTGCAGGCGCCCGCGGCACTGCAGGCGGCCAGTTCGCCGACGCTGTAGCCCGCCACGGCGGCGGGCGGCGGCAGGCCGGGCGCGAGCTGCGCCCAGGCGGCCAGCGCCAGCGCGGTCAGCAGCGGTTGCGCGAAGGCGTTGCGGCCGGCGGCGGCGGGGTCGGCCAGGGCGGCGCGCCAGTCGCGGCCGGCGATCCGGTGCACCGCGGCCATGCCGGCGCCGTCGTCGTCCAGCCACGGCAGCATCGCCGGCTGCTGCAGGCCCTGGCCGGAGAACAGCAGGGCGAACGCCATGGGGCCCCGGGTCAGGGCCGCACGCCGCCGACGCGCTGCAGCCAGCAGGCGGCGGCGAGCATGTCGGCGGCACCGCCCGGCGACAGCCGGCCGGCGACGAAGCGGCGGTGCAGCGCCCAGGCAGCGGCCAGGCCACCGGGCCGGGCGACGCCGCCGGCCTGCAGGAAGGCTTGCGCGGTGCCCTGCACGTCGCGCAGCGCCGACAGGCCGCCGCGGTGCGCGAGGTTGGTGTCATCCAGTGCCGCCATCGCGTGGAACAGGGCGTCGCAGCGGGCCCGGTCCGGCGGCACACCGGACCGCAGGCCCCGGTCGAGGGCCGGCGCCACCCGCTCGAACAGCGTCGGAAAGCCTGCCGCCGCCTCCTGCCCGGCGCTGCGCAGGCCGTGGCGCGCGGCGGCGATGCCGCCCGGCAGGCCGCTCGCGCGCCCGGCCCGCGCCGCCAGCGCCGGGCCCCAGTGCCGCAGCAGCGCCGCGCGTACCGCGTGGGGCGGCAGGCCCGCGGGCGCTGGTCCGCCGTCGCGCAGCACGGCACCGCCGGCGGCGCACAGCAGCCCCAGCGTGAAGACCGCGCCGCGGTGGGTGTTGATGCCGCCGGTGGCGGCCAGCATGCGGGCCTCGGCGTCGCGGCCGCAGTTTTCCAGCGCCGCGAAGGGTGCCTGCGCCCAGCCCAGTGCGGCGATCCGCGGAAAGTAGTGCCGCAGCGCGAACAGGCTGCGCAGGAAGGTGCGCGCGTCCATGTCGGTGTGGCTGCCGCTGTCGACGAAGGACACCAGCCCCGGCTTGGGCGCCAGTGCCAGCTCGTCGTACAGCGCGACCGTCGCAGCCCGGCCCAGCGCCTGCAGTGCGGCCGTCGGCGGCCGTGGGGCCGCGTCGACGTACAAGGGCACCGCGCGGTTCAGGCGCATGCCGGCTCCGTCACCAGGGATGGCGCACCGCGCCGGCACAGCCAGCCGTCGTCCATCTCCAGCGTGGCGCCGTCGCGGCGCTTGACCAGTACCTCCGCCGCGGCGCCGGTGCGCCAGAGCCGCCATTCGCGCCAGGCAACGGCCGCCCCGTCCGGGAACTGCAGTTCGCCGTCGATGCGGGGACCGGGCAGCGCCGCAGCGGCCAGCCGTGCGGCGGCGCGGTCGGCGGCCTCGGCGCCGTCCACCGGCACCAGCAGGTCGATATCGGAGGCCGCATGCCGGTAGGCCAGGCCGGTCAGCCGCTCCCAGCCGTAACTGCCGTAGACCGCCGCGGCCAGGCCGTCGGCCGCCAGCGCCGCCTGCAGCGCCTGCCAGGCCGGGCGCGCATCGCGCGGCAGCAGCGATGCGACTGCCGCCATGCGCGGGAACCCGTCGGTGTACAGCACCGCCGCCTCGGGCACCCGCAGCGCGATGCGCAGCCGACCCCAGCGGGCCGGCGCGGGCAGGCCCAGCGCCACCTCGGCCGACGGCACCGGCCCGCTGCAGTCCGACTGCCGGGTCACCACCAGCGGCAGCTGGTGGGCGGCCCAGTGCGCGAGGCAGTCGCGGGCCGCGGCGTCGGCCAGCAGCGACGGGCCAGCGCACAAGGCACTCCAGCCGTCATCCGACAGATACACGAGACCGTGGCGCTGCAGCGGCGGCATGGGCGGTTCTTTCACGGTCGGTGCGGCCTCAGGCGGCCTCCAGCACCCGCTGCGCCACCTCGGCGGCGAGCCGGCGGCCGCCGCGCTCCCGGCCGGCCTCGGCACGGCGGTCGGCCGGGTCGGCATCGGCCAGGGCGCCGCGCAGGCACTGCCGCAGGTCGCCCTCCCAGAGCCGGCGCACGCCGCCCATCGCGACGTAGTTGCCCACGCCCGGCGCGAACACCGGGTTGGCCTGCGACAGCTCCTCGAGCAGTGCCTCGGGCAGTTTGGTGACCCGCGCCATCGCGGGGATGCGCATCACCCGGATCTCGGCACCGGGCAGCGCGTCGCAGGCATCGGCGATCAGGCCCGAGGTGATGAAGCCGCCGGACAGCGCCTGGTCGTAGACCAGCCCGAGCACGGTGTGGCCCTGCCGCCGTGCATGGTCGATCGCCATGCCGAGATGCGCCATCGCGCGGTGGATGCCGAGCAGCTCGTCGCGCCGGCGCAGCTGCTGGCCCTGGGTGTCGATCAGCAGCAGGAGCGGCCGGCCCGGGTGCTGCGCGACGGTGTCGAGCACCACGCGGGCCTGCGCCAGCGCCAGCTGCACGCCGATCGCCGCATGGCCGGTGGTGCCGACCACCGCGATCTCCCGCCTGTCGAGCCGGGCGGTGCCGTGCAGGAAATCGCCGTCGGCGACGATGCCGTGGTCGGGGCCGAACAGCGTGGCAGCGAGGGTGGTCCAGTCGGGATTCATGCCGGCCAGCGTACGCAGCCCGGCCGGTCCGATCAATCAAGCCGGCCGCACGATCCTTCCGCCCGGCGGAACGAACCGGGCCGGGTCAGGCCGCCTGCGGATCGACCGCCCACGGCGCCTGCGCGAAATGCGCGGCCAGGAAGGCGATCAGCGCCTGTACCCGGGCCGGCTTGGCGCGGCCCGGCGGCGTGACGATGTGCAGCGCGATGGCCGGCGGCGTCCAGTCCGGCAGCGTCGTCTCGATCCGGCCGCTGCGCAGGTCGTCCCAGGCGAGGAACTCCGGCTGCAGCGCCAGGCCGAGGCCGGCGTGCAGTGCGGGCACCAGCGCCTCGGCGTTGTCGACCTGCAGCATGGCGGGCACCACCTGCGCGAAGTCGCCGTGCCGCGGATGGCGGAAGCGCCAGGCTTCGCCGCCGCGGCTGCGGGTGTAGCGCAGCGCCCGGTGCTGCGCCAGGTCGCGCGGATGGGCCGGATGGCCGTGCCGCGCGAAGTACGCCGGCGCCCCCACCAGCAGCAGGCGCACGCTGCACAGGCGCCGCGCGAGCAGGCTGGAATCGGGCAGTGCCGCGATGCGCAGCGCCAGGTCGAAGCCCTGGGCCACCACGTCGGTCAGGCCGTCGCTGAAGTGCAGGTCCAGCACCACGTCCGGATGCAGCGCCATGAAGCGCGGCAGCGCCGGCCCCAGGTGCGACACGCCGAAGGACATCGGCGCGGCGATCCGGATCGTGCCGCGCAGGCTCTGCGACTGCTCGGTCAGCTCGGCTTCCACCGCCTCGCCTTCGCCGAGGATGCGCGCGGCCCGCTCCAGCGAGGCCTCGCCGGCGGCGGTGAGCGACATGCGGCGCGAGGTGCGGTGGAACAGCGTGGTGCGCAGCCGGGTTTCCAGCCGGCCGATCGCCTTCGACACCGTCGGCTGCGACAGCGCCAGATCGGCTGCCGCCCGGGCGAAGGAGCCGGTTTCGGCCACCTTGGCGAAGATCGCCCAGGCCTCCAGGTCGGGCAGGCGGCTCATGCGGCGTCAGAGGTCTTCATGGCGCTTTGGGAATGGATGGTTTTCCATCTTTTCTATTCTCTTCACGGTCGGCCGATCCTACAGTCGTCTCCATCGCCACACGGCCCACCCGACAGGAGCAGACACCATGATCGAACACCGTCCCTTCGCCACCCTCGGCGGCGCCGACCACGGCTGGCTCGACGCCAAGCACCATTTCTCGTTCGCCGGCTACCACGATCCGGCCCGCATGGGCTGGGGCGCGCTGCGCGTCTGGAACGACGACACCATCGCCCCCGGCACCGGCTTCCCGCCGCACGGCCATGCCGACATGGAAATCATCACCTACGTCCGCGAAGGCGCGATCACCCACCAAGACAGCCTGGGCAACCAGGGCCGCACCGAGGCGGGCGACGTGCAGGTGATGAGCGCCGGCACCGGCATCCGCCACTCGGAATACAACCAGGAGCCGGTCACCACGAAGATCTTCCAGATCTGGATCCTGCCGGACCGCCGCGGCGAGGCCCCCGCCTGGGGCGCCAAGCCGTTCCCGAAGGGCGACCGCTCGGGCCAGTTCGTGGCGCTCGCCAGCGGCATGCCGGGCGACACCGGCGCGCTGCCGATCCGCACCGACGCCCGGGTACTGGGCGCGACGCTGAAGGCCGGCGAATCGGCCGAGTACCCGCTGGGCGCCGAGCGCCGCGGCTATCTGGTCACCGCCCACGGCGAGGTTGAGATCGACGGCGTGGTGCTCGCCCCGCGCGACGGTGCGGCGATCCGCGACGTGGCGACGATCCGCGTCACCGCGCGGTCGGATGCGGAGCTGGTGCTGGTGGATACGGCAGCCTGACGGATAAGGCGGTCTGACCGCCGCGGCCACGACCGCGTGCCGGGTCGGCGTCAGTCCAGCTTGATGTTCGCCGACTTCACCACGCCCGCCCAGCGGGCGATCTCGGCGTTCACGTAGTCGCCGAACTGCGCCGGCGTGAGCGTGCCGTAGGTCGCGCCGTTGGCGGCCCAGGCGGTCTTGATCTCGTCGGCCGCGCCGGCGCGCTTCACCTCTTCGACCATGCGGGCCTGCATGTCGGCCGGCGTGCCCTTCGGGGCCCACAGGCCGTACCAGGTGGTCACGTTGTAGTTCGGCAGGCCCACCTCGGCGGCGCAGGGCACGTCGGGGAAGGACGGGTTGCGCTTCGGGCCGGCGACCATCAGCGCCTTGATCCGGCCGCCCTTGATGTGGCCGGCGGAGGACCCCAGGCCGTCGAACATCATGTCGACGTTGCCGGCGATCAGGTCCTGCAGTGCGGGGCCCGCGCCGCGGTACGGGATGTGGGTGATGAAGGTGCCGGTCTGCTGCTTGAACAGCTCGCCCGCCAGGTGGTGCGAGGTGCCGCCGCCGGCCGAGCCGTAGTTGAGCTTGGCCGGGTTCTTCTTCAGGTGCTCGAGGAAGACCTTGAAGTCGGGCGCAGTGACGCGTTGCGGGTTCACCACCAGCACCTGCGGCACCTCGGCCAGCAGCGCCAGCGGCACGAAGTCGCGCTGCAGGTCGTAGTCGAGCTTGGGGTACACCGACGGCGCGATCGCATGGTGGATGCCGCCCATGAACACGGTATACCCGTCGGCCGGGGCGCGCGCCGCGATGGTGGCACCGAGCGTGCCACCGGCGCCGCCGCGGTTGTCGACGATCAGCTGCTTGCCCGTCTGCTTGGCGAACTGCGCCGAGAACGGCCGCGCGAAGGCGTCGGTGCCGCCACCGGCCGGGAACGGCACCACGACGGTGATCGGCTTGGCCGGCCAGCCGCCGCCCGCCGGCGACTGGGCCCGCACGCCAAGCGCGGTGCCGGCGAGGCTTGCGGCGGCCGCACCCAGCAGGCTGCGGCGGGCGAAGAGGGGAGAGGTCTGCATGGCGTGTCCTTTGTCTCGTTTGTCGTTGGAAAAAATCCGGGGAGCGCCCCCAACTATCGCAGCGTGCCGGGCGGGCCGTCGCCGGGGATGGAAAAAGTCGTCGGCCGCCCTATATCCGCGCTGGCAGCAACCGCTGCAGCGCGCCCACATCGAGCTCGGGCACCCGCTCCGGCTCGGCCACGCCCAGCCCGCGCCACAGGCGCATCGCATCGTCCTCGGCGCCGTCGTTCCAGCCGGCCTCGGGCGCCGACTGCAGCCGGCCGGCGAGCAGTGCATGCTCGGCCTCGAGCGCGGCCAGCGTCACCAGACGGGACGCGTCGGGCCGGGCCAGCAGCGCCCGTGCGGCGTCGCGGAAGGCCTGCACGTCGTCCTCGACCAGACGGTCGCAGTCGCCGGTGAGCCAGCGATGCTTGCCGCCGGTGGTGCGCCAGACCAGCGCCCGGTCGCGCGCGTCGAATTCGTCCACGCCGTGCGAGGCCTCGATCACCTCCGGCCCCGACATCGCGTGGCGGCCGGTGTCGCTCATCACCACCCAGTCGGCGCAGCGCGCGACGATGCCCATGCCGCCGAAGCAGCCGTTGGCCCCGCCGATCAGCACGACCACCGGAATGCCCGCGGCCCGCACGTCGAGCAGCGCCCGCATCACCTCCGACACCGCGATCAGGCCGGCGTTGGCCTCGTGCAGCCGCACGCCGCCCGATTCGGCGAGCAGCAGCACCGCGGCCGGCCGGTCGCGCAGCGCGCGGCGCAGCAGGCCGACGAGCTTGGCGCCGTGCACCTCTCCGACACCGCCGCCCATGAAGGCGCCCTCCTGCGCCGCGACGAAGACCGCCTGGCCGCCGAGCGTCGCGCGGCCGACGGCCACGCCGTCGTCGAACGCGCAGGGCACGCCCAGCTGCGCCAGATGCGGGCTGACCAGCCGCTCGGCCGGCGGCAGCCATTCGTGGAAGCTGCCGGCATCGACCAGCAGGTCCAGCCGCTCGCGGGCGGTGCATTCGGCATAGCTCGTCACGGCGGCGCTCATGCGGCGGCTCCCGGCAGGGCGGACACCGCCTGGTCGAGCCGCAGGCTCACCACCGCGGGTGTGGCGCCCATGTCGTGCACCGACACGCGCACCCCCGCCAGGCCGTGGCGCGAATGGAAGTCCTCGACCACCGCGGCCCAGATGCCGCCGAAGCCGCGGGCCGAGGTCTCGATACGGACATGGCATTCGGTGCTGTCGACCGGCTCCAGCAGCACTTCCAGGTTGCCGGAGCCGACCACGCCGACCAGCACCGGCGCAAAGGCGCCGGCCGGGCGGTAGCCGGCGAAACGGTAGTCCAGGGTTTCCAGACCGGGGGCGGTGTCGCTCATGCAAGGGGTCCTCGTCGGCGCGGTGCGATGGGATGGGCGGGCGGGCGGGCGGGCGTCGAAGGCTCACCAGTTGCGGAAGCGCTGCGGCGGCCGGTACAGCCCGCCGGAAGCCCGCACCAGGTCGCGCATGCCGCGGGCGGCCAGCAGGTTGCGGGTGGCGTCGCGCGGGTCGATGCCCAGGTCCTGCGGCCGCTGCACGATGCCACGGTCGCGCAGGTTCTCGACCATGCGTTTGTCGCGCGCCAGCCCGACCGGCGTGTAGCCGGCGACGCCGCGGATCGCCTGCGCGCGCTCCTCGTCGGTGCGGCAGAGCAGCAGGTTGGCGATGCCCTCCTCGGTCAGCACATGGGTCACGTCGTCGCCGTAGACCATGATCGGCGGCAGCGCCATGCCGGTCTGCTGCTGCAGGGTCCAGGCGTCGAGCGTCTCGACGAAGGCCGGCTGCATGTGCTCGCGGAAGGTCTCGACCATCTGCACCACCAGCTTCTGGCCGCGCGGCGTGCCGGCGGCGCCGGCGCGGCCGGCTCGCGCCTGCTGGCCGGCCTTGAGCCACGCCGGGCTGGCATGCCGCCGCCCGCGTGCATCGGCGCCCATGTTGGGCGCGCCGCCGAATCCGGCGATGCGGCCGAGCGTGGCGGTGGAGCTGTTGCCGTGCAGGTCCATCTGCAGCGTGGAGCCGATGAACAGGTCGCAGGCGTAGTGGCCGGCCGCCTGGCAGAACGCGCGGTTGCTGCGCAGGCTGCCGTCGGGGCCGGTGAAGAACACGTCGCCGCGGGCGCGGATGTAGTCCTCCATGCCCAGCTCCGAGCCGAAGGAATGGATCGACTCCACCCAGCCCGCCTCGATCGCCGGGATCATCGCCGGGTGCGGGTTGAGCGCCCAGTGCCGGCAGATCTTGCCCTTCAGGCCGAGCGATTCCGCGTAGGTCGGCAGCAGCAGCTCGATCGCCGCGGTATCGAAGCCGATGCCGTGGTTGAGCCGCTGCACGCCGTACTCGGCGTAGATACCCTTGATCGCCATCATCGCCATCAGCACCTGGATCTCGCTGATCTGCGCCGGGTCGCGGGTGAACAGCGGCTCGATGAAGTGCGGCCGCGGCGCAGGAACCACGAAGCTCACCCAGTCGGCCGGAATGTCGATGCGCGGCAGCGTGGTGGTGCCGTCGACCAGCTCGTTGACCTGCGCGATCACGATGCCGCCCGAGAAGGCGGTGGCCTCCACGATCGCCGGCGTGTCCTCGGTGTTGGGGCCGGTGTAGAGGTTGCCCTCGGCATCGGCCGCCTGGGCCGCGACCAGTGCCACGTTCGGCATCAGGTCGACGAAGTAGCGGGCGAACAGTTCCAGGTAGGTGTGGATCGCGCCGATCTCGATCCGCCCGGCGGAGGCCAGCTTCGCGAGCCGCGCGCCCTGCGGGCCGGAGAAACTGAAGTCGAGCCGGCTGGCGATGCCGTTCTCGAACACGTCCAGGTGCTGCGGCAGTGCCAGCACCGACTGCACCATGTGCAGGTGGTGGACCCGTTGCGGATCGAGCCTGACCAGCGCCTCGGCCAGGAAGTCGGCCTGCTTCTGGTTGTTGCCCTCCAGGCAGACCCGGTCGTGCGGCTCGATCACCGACTCCAGCAGAGTGCCTGCCGCCTCGGCGGCGCAGACCTTGCCGCGCAGCAGCGGCCCGAGCGCGGTGGCGGCACGGCCCAGCCGGTGGGCCCGGGCCAGGGAGCGGAGGTTCCAGCGCGGTGTGGCGTTCATGCGGCGGACGATAGGCCGCGGTGCCGGCGCGATCAATCAAGCCGGATGGCAGATAGTTACGTCCAGCGGAACGAACGCCGCGCAGGATCGTCGGCCCGGCCGGGCGGCGTGCGGTGTAGAGTCGGTCGCGCCGGGGGCGCCGCGCCGCCGCCGGGCCCGCCTTCCCGTCCACCGCGCCCATGACTTCTCCGAGCCCCGTCCGCCGCCGGCACGTCTTCTATCTCAGCGGTTTCGACCCCAACGGACCGCCGCGCTACCACCGCCTCTACCGCGACGGCGCGGAGCGGCAGGCGGCCTGCACCGGCGCCGCGATCGCGGTCGGCCCGCGGACCCGCGACGGCGCGGACGCCGTGACCTGGGACGTGCGCTACCGACCACCCGGCGCCGCGGACGACCACGCCCCGGTCGCCACCACCTACCGTTTCCCGCGCTGGGACGACATCGTGCGGGCCCACTGGTGGCGCGGCCTAGGCCCGCAGCTGGCCGATCTGCTGGCCACCACCTGGCAGTACCTGCGCACCGGCGCCTTGTGGAAGACCTACCGCCAGCGCCCGGTGATGGCCACCATCGTCTTCATGCCGGTGGTGCTGCTCGCCCTGTTCTTTCCCGGACTGGCGCTCGGCCTGTGGGCGACGGTCGCGCTGATTGAGGCCTGGCAGTCCGACACGCCGCTGGCCGCGCCGGTGGCCGGCGTCACCGCGACCGGCGCCCTGGCGCTGCTGTGGCTGCGCTCGGCGCGGCGCAGCTGGCATGCGCAGTGGATCCTGCGCAGCTACGGCTTCATCGGCCGCATGGAGCGCGAGGGGGTACCGGCGCTCGACCCGGTGCTCGACCGCATCGCCGCCGACCTGTGCCGCCAGGTCCGCGACGGCGGCGACGACGAGGTGCTGGTGGTCGGCCACAGCCTCGGCTCGGTCCTGGCGGTATCGGTGCTGGCGCGGGCGCTGCGGCAGGACCCGGACCTGGCCCGGCGCGGCACCGCGCTCGGCCTGCTCACGCTCGGCCACTGCACGCCCTCGCTGTCGAACCTGCCGTCGGCGCGGCGGTTCCGCGACGAGCTGGCGACGCTGGCGCAGGCCTCCGACCTGTGCTGGGTCGATTTCTCCGACCCGCTCGATGCCTACGGCTTCGCGGGGGTCGATCCGTTCGCCGCGGCCGGCGTGGCGGCACCGCGGCCTGGCCATCCGCAGATGCGTTCGCCGGGCTTCGGCCAGCTGTTCTCCGCCGGCCGCTGGCGGCGGCCGCGCATCGGCCGGCACGACCTGCACGCGCAATACCTGTGCGCCAGCGCCCCCGGCCACGCCTACGATTATTTCGCGATCACCGCCGGGCCGAAGACGCTGGCCGACCGCATGGCGCGCGGCCCGCAGGCCGGCTGACGCGGCGGCGGCTGCATCGGACCGCCGGCCGCGCGGCGACTCAGCTGCGCAGGCCGACGAACATGTTCTGCACGTCGTCGTGCGCGTCGATCGCGGCGAGGAAGGACTCGACCTCCTCCAGTGCCTCCGGGCTCAGCGCCGTCGCATCCACCGGGTTCTTCGGCTTGTAGCCGAGCTTGGCCGACAGCACGGTGAAGCCGTGCGCCGGCAGCGCGCGGCTGACCAGGTCCAGGTCGGTCGGATCGGTCAGGAACAGGGTGGTGCCCTCCTCCGCGCCCGGCTCCACGTCCTGGGCGCCGGCCTCGATCGCGGCCGTCTCGGCATCGGCGTCCGGCGCGGCCGGCTCGGCCTCGATGAAGCCGAGGTGGTCGAAGTCCCAGGCCACCGAGCCGGAGGTGCCGAGCTGGCCCTTGCGGAACAGTACCCGCATCTCGGGCGCGGTGCGGTTGAGGTTGTCGGTCAGGCATTCGACCATCACCGGCACCTGGTGCGGGCCGTAGCCCTCGTACACCACCCGCTCGAAATTCACCGTCTCGCCGGTCAGGCCGGCGCCCTTCTTGATCGCCCGCTCCAGCGTGTCCTTGGGCATGGAGACCTTGCGGGCCTGCTCCACCACCAGCCGGAGCTTGGCGTTGGCCGACGGATCGGCGCCGCTGCGGGCGGCGACCATGATTTCCTTGGCGAGCTTGCCGAAGAGCTTGCCCCGCGCGTCGGCGGCGGCGGCCTTGCCTTTGGCTTTCCATTGGGCGCCCATGGGTGTGTCCTTGTGTCGATGAGGTCTGCGAAAAAGGCGGCCATTGTTGCAGCATCGGAAACGATGGGTTGCCCGGCGACGGGCTGACGGCCGGGGGTCCCGTCAGGACAATCGGTGCATCGTCATTTGTTGTCCTTCGGAACCCCCGCCATGTCCACTGCCGCCCCCGCATCCGCCCCCCACGACACCGCATCCGCCGGCACCGCCGACAGCCTGCTCGAGCGCCTGCAGTGGCGCTACGCCACCAAGAAGATGGACCCGGCCCGCCGGGTGCCGCAAGAGAAGGTCGACCGCATCGTCGAGGCGGCTCGCCTCGCACCCACCTCCAGCGGCCTGCAGCCGTTCGAGATCGTCGTCGTCACCGACGCCGCGGTGCGCGAGAAGATCAAGGCGATCGGCTGGAACCAGGGCCAGATCACCGACGGCTCGCACCTGCTGGTCTTTGCCGCCTGGGACGACTACACCGCCGATCGCATCAACGCGATGTTCGACTACACCAACGAAGTGCGCGGCTTTCGCAACGAAGGCTGGGAGAACTACCGTGCGCAGCTGCTCGGCAGCTATCCGCAGCGCGGCGCCGAGGTAAATTTCGCGCATGCCGCACGTCAGGCCTACATCGGCCTGGGCGCCGCGCTGATCGCCGCCGCCTACGAGGAGGTCGACAGCGTGCCGATGGAGGGCTTCGACCCCGACGCGCTCGACAGCATCCTGAACCTGCGCGCCCGGGGCCTGCGCAGCGTGGCGATCCTGCCGCTCGGCTACCGCGCCAACAGCGGCGACTGGCTGGCGAACCTGCAGAAGGTGCGGCGCCCGCGCGACCAGTTCGTCTCGGAAGTCTGAGCGACGAGGCGGTCCCGCGCGCACGGCGCAGGACCGCAGCGAACGAATCGCAGCAGCCGTTACGCACCGCGGCCCGTCGCGGCGCCGTTGTCCTACGGCCGCGGGCAGACCGCGCGGGGCAGAGTGACGGGATGCCGCACTCCACCGTCATCTGTCCGATGCCGCAGGCCGGCCGCGAGCTTCCAAGGCGACGTCGATGCCGCGCGGTCCTGCTGCTCGTACCTGCGCTGGCGGCACTGGCCGGCTGCCAAGGCACGAACGACCTGTCCGCCGTTGGCTGCCTGCCGCTGCGGGTGCCAGCCCAGGTAGTCCTGCTGCAGGAGGCGGGGCTGTACTGGATCGGCGATGCCGAGACGCCGGTCCTCTCCGCCCATCCGCGCGACACCACCAACGACGCCTTCCACCGTGTCCAGCCCCTGCGCACCCTGCCGCCGGGCACCCGCCTCGGCATCGACCGGCTGCAGCAGACCTGGGGCTTCGACAGCGGCAAGGGCCGCATAAGCGCGTTCGGCACGGTCGGGCCGGGCGGCGAGCGCTTCGAATACGGCTGGGGCGCCGCCACCACCATCGGGCGGGCGCCGTGGGAACCGGCGACGGTCCCGCGTCTGCGGACCGTCGCATGCCCGGACTGACACGCTGCACCGTTGCTACCGCCGGCCCGATCACCACCACCAGGAGTTGTCCGATGCGCCTGTCCTCTATCGCCGTCCTTGCCGGAACCCTCGTGCTCGGCACCGCCCTGCCGGTCGTGGCCCAGACACCGCTGGTGTCCGCACGCCCGTCGGTCGCGCTCAGCGTTAGCGACAAGACCGCCGTACGGCAGCCGCCGGTCGCGTTCACGGTGGCGATGCCGGGCGGGCAGACCACCACCGCTGTCGCGCAGCCGCTGATGGGCGGCGAGCGGGCCGGCACCGTCCACTACCCGGGCGACTTCGGCAACGCCGGCACGCGCACCGGCGACTACACCTGGACGGCCCGCATCGGCGACAAGACCGTGGCGACCGGCCGGTTCGCCTACCGCCCGACCGAGCGCGGACAGACGCTGGTGGTGCCCGACTGACGCCCGCCGGCGGCGCCGCCGGTCAGGCGCCGATCAGCTGCAGCGCCACCTCGCGGCGGTGGGCCTGCGTGCGGTGCTCCCACAGGTAGACGCCCTGCCAGGTGCCGAGCACCACCCGCCCGTCCCGGACCGGAATCGACAGCTGCACCGCGGTGAGCGCCGCCCGCACATGGGCGGGCATGTCGTCCGGACCCTCGTCCTGGTGTCGGAACAGCCGGTCGCCGTCCGGCACCAGCCGCGCGAAGAAGCGGTCGAGGTCGCCGCGCACGTCGGGATCGGCGTTCTCCTGGATCAGCAGGCTGGCCGACGTGTGGCGCACGAAGACGGTGAGCAGGCCGTCGGCGACGGCAGTGCCCGCCAACCATCCCTGCAGGGCCCGGGTGATCTCGACCAGGCCGCGGCCCGGGGTGCGGACGGTCAGGGTGGTGTGGTGCTGGCGGAGCATGCCCGGAGCATAGGGTGCCGACCCGGCCGCCTCCCCCGCACTATTCCAGGGTGACCTTCGCGTCCCGGATCACGGTGCCCCACTTCTTCTTGTCCGCGGCCAGGAAATCGCGGAACTGCGCAGGTGTGCTGCCCACCGGCTCCAGGCCGTCCTGCACCAGCCGCTGGGCGATCTCGGGCATCGCGATGACCTTGACCACTTCGCGCTGGACCCGCTCGATGGTCGCGGGCGGCGTGCCCTTGGCGGCGCACAGGCCGGTCCAGGTGACCGGATCGAATCCGGGCACGCCCGATTCGGACACGGTCGGCACGTCGGGCAGGCCCGGCAGGCGGCGCGGGCTGGCGACGGCCAGGGCGCGCAGCTTGCCGCCGCGCACGTTCGGCAGGGAACTCACCGGCTGGTCGAAGATCAACGAAACCTGGCCCGACAACACGTCGGCCATCGCGGTGCCGGTGCCCTTGTAGGCGACATGCACCATGTCGAGACCGGCCTTCGACTTCAGCATCTCGCCGGCCAGGTGGCCGCCGGTGCCGTTGCCGGACGAGGCGAAGTTGAGCTCGCCCGGCCGCTTCTTCGCATAGGCGACGAGCTCCTGCACGTTCTTCACCGGCAGTCCGGCGTTGACCAGCAGCAGGTACGGCGCATTGGCGATCTGCGTGACCGGCAGCAGATCCTTCTCGGGGTCGAACGGCATCGACTTCACCAGGAACGGCTGGATCGACAGCGTGCCGGTGGTGCACATCAGCAGGGTGTGGCCGTCCGGCGGCGCCGCCAGCACCGCCGACGCGGCGATGTTGCCGCCCGCACCGGGCCGGTTGTCCACCACGACGGACTGGCCCAGCCCTTCGGCCAGCTTGGGCGCAATCAGGCGCGCCACGATGTCGTTGGAGCCTCCGGGCGAAAAGCCGACGATGATCCGCACCGGCTTGGTGGGAAACGCATCGGCCGCAGGGGCGGCGGCGCCCCATAGTGCGGCGGTGGCGGCGGCGATCACGGTGAGCAGGCGGGGATGCAGGCGGAAGGACATGGCCGTGGTTCCAGGGTGGTTGCAAGAAAAAGGAAACGGGGGCGATTGGGGCCGGCGATCAGGCGGAGAGCACGGCGCGGGCGCGGGCGATGCGCGCGCAGCCCTCTTCCAGCACGTCCAGGCCGGCAGCGAACGAGATGCGGAAATGCGTGGGCACGCCGTACGCGCTGCCCTGCAGTGCCGCGACGTTCTCGCTGTCGAGCAGGTGCATGATCCAGTCGTCGCTCGAGGCGATGACCTTGCCGGACGGCGTCCGCAGGCCGAACAGCGCGCTGCACGAGGGGAACAGGTAGAAGGCGCCGTCGGGGCGGGTGCAGTCGATGCCGTCGATCGTCTGCAGCGCCGCAGCCACCGTGTCGCGCCGCTGGCGGAACACCTCGCGGCTGTGCGCCACGAAGTCCTGCGGTCCGGTCAGCGCCGCCACTGCCGCAGCCTGCGCGATCGCGTTCGGGCCGGAGGTGCTCTGCGACTGCAGCTTGACCATCGCCTTCGCCAGTCCCGCCGGCGCTGCACCGTAGCCGATCCGCCAGCCGGTCATCGCATAGGCCTTGGACACGCCGTTGATCGTGAGGGTGCGGTCCTTCATCTGCGGCGCTGCCTGCGCCATGGTGGCGTAGCCGCCGTCGGTGTAGATCAGGTGCTCGTAGATGTCGTCGGTCAGCACCCAGACCTGCGGGTGACGCTCGAGCACCGCGGCCAGCGCCCGCAATTCGTCGGCGGTGTAGGTGGCGCCGCTCGGGTTGTTCGGCGAGTTCAGCACCAGCCAGCGGGTGCGCGGCGTGAGGACACGTTCCAGGTCTTCCGGCTGCAGCTTGAATCCCGCGGCTTCGGGGCAGTCGACGAACACCGGCGTGCCGCCGGCGAGCAGCACCACGTCGGGATACGACACCCAGTAGGGCGCGGGCACGACCACCTCGTCGCCCGCATCCACGGTGCACATGATCGCGTTAAAGATCACCTGCTTGGCACCGGTGCCGACGATGATCTCGTCGGTGCGGTAGTCCAGCCCGTTCTCGGTGCGGAACTTGTGGGCCACGGCCTCGCGCAGCGCGGCGGTGCCGCCCACGTCGGTGTAGCGGGTCTGGCCCGCGGCCATGGCCCGGGTCGCAGCCTCCTGGATGTGGGCGGGGGTGTCGAAATCCGGCTCGCCGGTGGTCAGGGCGAGGATGTCGCGACCCTCGGCGCGCAGGGCCCGGGCACGCTGGCCGGCCATGGAACTGGGAGAGGGTTTGATGCGGTTCAGACGGGGCGCGAGAGCGATCATGGCAAGCGGTCGGTACAGGGAACGGCCAGTATCGAGAGCGCTGCTGCGCCGCACAAACGAATCATTGGCAGAGCGCGGTATTCCATTTCTTCCTGCCCGGCATGCTTCGTGCCTCCGGAGTCCGTATGAACATCACCTTCAAGCAGCTCGAGGCGTTTTTCTTCAGTGCGAAGTCGGGCAGCTTCAGTGCGGCCGCGGTGCTGCTCCACACCACGCAGTCGGCCATGTCGAAGCGGGTCGCCGAGGTCGAGAGCGCCTGCGGCACGCCGCTCCTGCACCGCACGCCGCGCGGGCTGGAGCTGACCCACGCCGGACGCCAGCTGATGCCGATGGCGGAAGAATCGCAGCGGCTGCTGGCCCGCATCCAGCAGGAGATCGGCACCGACCGCACGCTGCGCGGCAGCCTGCGCATCGGCGTGACCGAACTGATCGCGCTGACCTGGCTCACCCACTTCGTGCAGCGGATGCAGCGCGACCATCCCGGGCTGATGCTGGAACCGGTGGTGGACGCGGGCCTCAAGCTGTTCGACGGACTGGAGGCGAACCGGCTCGACCTGGCGATCATGCCCGGCACCTTCTGGGGCAAGGGCTACACGACGGTGAGGGTCGGGCAGGTGGAAGACCTGTGGGTGGCCAGCCCCAAACTGAAGCTGCCGCGGCGGGCGTTGAAGCCGCACGAGTTCGCGGCATACCCGATGCTGGAGCAATCGACCGGCGCGGCCAAGAACCGCTTCTATGCCGCCTGGCGCGCCGAACACGGCTTCCGCTTCAACCAGGTGTTCGCCACCAACAGCACCACGGTGCTGCGCGAACTGACGATCGGCGGCCTCGGCATCAGCCAGCTGGCCCTCGACTACGTGCGCGACGACATCGACGCGGGCCGGCTGCGCATCGTGCGCAGCGACCCGATGCCGCCACCGATGGTGTATGGCGCGGTCTACCGTAGCGACGGCTTCAACCCGGCGCTGGCGCGCGTCGCCGACCTGGCGGCGGAGTTGTGCGACTTCTCGCTGCGGGCCAACCAGAACGTGCGTGCACCGGCTGCCCGCAGGCGCCGCAAGGCGACGGCCTGACCACCGGCGCGCTTCCTAGCGCGCCGCCGCCTTTACCACCAGCCGGCACACCGAGGCCAGCGCCAGCAGGTCCGGGTCGCGCTCGCGTGCCCGCAGGAACGACAGGCCGATGCGCTGGCGCGCCCGGTAGTCGGCCTGCAGCGGGATGAACTGCACCTTGTGCTGGAAGATGCTGCGCACCCGGCCGGGCAGCAAGCTGTAGCCGACGCCGCCGCTCACCAGGTTGGCGAGCGAGAAGATGTCGCCGACCCGCATCGCGATCTCGGGTACCACGCCGGCGACGGCGAAGGCGTCGGCGAAACCGCGCTGCGTGGCGTAGCCCTCGCCCAGCGAGACGAAGCGCTCGTGCGCGCAGCTGCGCAGGTCGATCTGCGCCAGTGCCGCATAGGGCGAGCCGGGCGGCGCGGCGAAGAACATGTCGTCCTCCATCAGGTCGATCGAGACGATGCCGGGCTCGGACTCGGGCACCGCCATCAGCGTCGCGTCGAGCGTGCCCTGGTGCAGCTTCTCCAGCAGCTCGGCATTGCTGCCCAGCACCAGCTCGGCCTGCAGGCCCGGCCGGCGCTGGCGCAGCGCGACGATGACCTCGGGCACCGTCTGGATGGTGAGCGAATACAGCGCGCCGAGCGTCACCCGGCCGTCCGCGTAGCCGGCCGCGGCGCGGGTGGCGCGGATGCCGTCGGCCAGGGTGCGCTGCACGTCGCGCGCGACATCGGCCAGCACCTGCGCGGCCGCGGTCGGGATCAGGTTGCGGCCCTGGTGGCGGAACAGCGCGCAGCGCGCGCCCTCCTCCAGCGCATGCAGCGCGCGGTGCACGCTGACCGCGCTGGTGCCCAGCCGCTCGGCGGCGCGGGCCAGGCTGCCCGTCTCCATGAAGGCGAGCAGCACCTCGAGCCTGCGCAGGCTGATGTCGTCGGCGAGGGAGTGCAGGGCGGAGGGCGCCGGCACGGACGCGGCAGCGGGCGATGCCGCCGGGGCAGCGCCGTCGTGCGGGGAAGGAAGGACCATGCGCCGATGCTAGGGCCGCTGGTGGCCCGGGCGCATGGGGGTTTGCGGCAGGGCCCGGGTCAGTCGGCGTACACGCCCGCCTTGCGGATGACCGGGCCCCACTTGGCGATCTCGGATTCCAGATGGGTCTTCAGGCCTTCGGGCGTGACCTTGCTCATCGGCGGGATGTCGGAGCTCAGCTCGGCCAGCCGCTGCTTGACCACCGGGTCCTGCAGCGCCGCGCGCAGCGCCTCGTTCAACTTCTTCTGCGCCTCGGCCGGCGTGCCCTTGGGGGCGTACAGGCCGTGCCAGACCTTGACCTCGAAGCCCTTCAGGCCCTGCTCGTCGAGGGTGGGCACCGCGGGCAGCGCAGCCAGGCGTTGCGGCACGGTGACGCCGAACACCTTGAGCCGGCCGTCCTTGATGAAGGGCACCGTCTGGGTGGTCTGGTCGCACAGCAGGTCCACCTGGCCGCCGAGCAGGTCGCTCATCGCCGGGCCGGTGCCCTTGTAGGGCACGGTGGTCAGTTCCTCGCCGATGCTGCTCTGGAACAGCAGGCCGCACAGGTGCGACACGGCGCCCAGGCCGGCATTGGCGAGCATCACCTTGCCCTTGTTCTGCTTGATGTAGGCCAGCAGTTCCTGCAGGTTGCCGGCCGGGAGGTCCTTGCGGCCGAGCAGGGTCATCGGCACGTCGACCACCTGGCCGATGTACTCGAAGTCCTTCAGCGGGTCGAAGGTCAGCTTCTTGTACAGCGCCGGCGCGGTGGCCATGCCCATGTGGTGCAGGAACACGGTGTTGCCGGTGGCGGGCGCCCGGGCGACCTTGTTGGCGGCGATGGTGCCGCCGGCGCCGGCGGCGTTCTCCACGATGACCGGCTGGCCGAGCGAGCGGCCCATCGGCACCGCGAGCAGCCGCGCGACCACGTCGGTCGGCCCGCCGGCGGCGAAGGGCACGACCACCGTCACCGGCTTGTCGGGCCAGGCCTGCGCGACCGCGTCGGCGGCGGGCAGCAGCAGGGCCGCGGCCGCGGCGCAGGCGGCGGCGGCGAGGCGCCGGCGCAGCGGCCGGAGGGGGGCAATGGCGGCGACGGGGACGGTGTCGTGGGGCGTGGGCATGCAGGTCTCCTGTGGGTATGGATCGAACGCGGGAAGGGAACACGGATCGGGTGCGCGGACCGGTGGCCGGCGCGCCTGTGGGCCCTGCCGCCGGTCCCGATGCTGCCGGGACAGGGGCGCCGGCGGTGCAGGACTTTCCCGGCCGGGGTTTCCCGGAGGATGGGGCGTCGCGCCACGGTGCGGGCGGGCGGTCATCGGCGCGGCGGGTCAGGCGGCCGGTGCACTGACTGATGCGACTGCGGCGGCGGCCGCAGGCGTCGGCGCGGGGTCCAGCAGCCGTCCGGTCACCGGCCAGTCGGCCACCTGCCAGAGCCGGTCGACCGCGGCCTGCATCGCCTCGGGTGCCACGCCGCCGGCATACGCGGCCAGGCGCTGCGCCTTGGCGGCCAGTTCCTCGCGGCTGAGCGTGTTGCCGGGGTCGCCCTTGGGCTCGTCGATGCGACCGTGCAGCGTGCGGCCGTCGGTCGTGGTGACGGTGACCTTGCCGATCCAGCGGCGCGGATAGGCGCCGTCGACTTCCGGGTCGAGCACCATCGTCACCTGGTCGCGCAGCGCGCGGGTGGCGGCGCTGCGGTAGTGCGCGTCGAACTCGGCCAACCCGGCGTGGCCGAACTGCGCCGCCAGCGCCAGCACGGTGCCCATCGAGAACTTGCTCTGGTGCACGCTGGCCGGATCGGTGACCGGCCCGAGTACGTCGATCGCCCCCTGGTGCACATGCGTCACCACCTGCGCGATCTGCTGCGGCTGCAGGCCGTGGTCCTGCATCGCCTGCAGCAGCGCATCGGCTGCGGGATGGGTGTGGCGGCAGCTGGCGTGGTACTTGAACGAGGTCTCGGCGATCGCCCAGCGCGTGCCCAGGCCATCGTCGAGCCGGGCCGGGTCGGCGTCGCCGCGCGACATGCCGGCGGCCATGCCCTGCGGGCCGGCCAGGATGTCGGCCGCGCCGGTGAAGCCGTCGTGCGCCAGGTAGGCCGCCGTCAGGCCGGCGCCGGCCGCGTGGGCGGTGTGCAGCTGCTTGCTGTCGGCGCCGCTGCGCAGGAATTCCCACAGCCCGGCCGACTGGGTGCCGGCCGAGCCGAAGGCGTGCAGCATGCGCGCCGCATCCAGCCCCAGCAGCCGGCCGACCGCGGCAGCGGCCGCCAGTGTGCCGGCCGTGCCGGTGGTGTGGAACACCCGGTAGTGCGAGCGGCCCAGGAATTCGCCGACGCGGATGCCGACTTCGTAGCCCGCCACGCAGGCCGCCAGCAGGTCGCGGCCGCTGGCGCCGATCGCCTGCGCCACCGCCAGCGCCGGCGGGAAGACGACGGTGGCCGGATGGAACACCGAGCCGTTGTGCACGTCGTCCTGCTCGGCGACGTGCGAGGCGGCGGCGTTCGCCATCGCGGCGGCCAGCGGGCTGGTGGTCGCCGTGCTGCCGATCACCTCGCACGGCCCGGCGAGCGGCCCCATCGCCAGCGCGAACCGGGCGATGCTCACCACCGGCCGTGCCGCATGGCCGGCGACGGCCGAGCCGAACCAGTCGACCAGCAGGTCCTCGGTGCGACGCAGCACCGGCTCGGGAATGTCCTCGAACTGCAGGCCGGCGGCGAAGGCGGCCAGCCGGGCAGTGGGCGACCCGATTTCCGATGCTTTTGAGTCTTCTGCGCAGGTGGCAACTGCGTCGGCAGCTACAGTTTCCATAGCAAATCCTTGTCTCCGGGGCGTGCCGTCACGGCAGCGCCGGTGGGGATGGACGGTGCCGGTGGCCGGCCCTTCCGAGCGGCGGATGGTGGGGCCGGCCGCACCGCCCGCACAATCACCGAATCCGGAAGCCGGTCTTCGAAACCGCCGAAGGCTGGTAAACCCTGATCCGCGCCCTGCCCTGTAGGCGGGCCGATCGGCGACGATGCGGCCTTCGGCGCGCCGCGAACTTCTCCGCTGCCGCGCGCCGCCATTCCTGCCCCGCCGATTCCGCCTGTTCCCATG